>JAQXVT010000001.1 GCA_029225065.1 Lachnospiraceae bacterium
TTTTACTGTTTTTAAAGGTCAGTTCCTTAAAAATAAAACTTTTTAAGAATTTTCAAGGTTGTTTCACTGTTCAGTTATCAAGGTTCTTAAGTTGTTTCCCTGTTGTCTCTCTACCGGAGCAACTCTGATATCATATCACAGTGTTTTCGGTTTGTCAACAACTTTTTTCAACTTTTTTATTTTTGTTTGTCGGTGCTGTTCTCATTCCTGAGCTTTGCAGCCGGCTTTTCTGTGTCTCTGCGGTGTCTTCCGCAGCGACGTGTTACATAATACCACTCCTGTCCTCAGATGTCAACACTTATTTTTGAAATTTTTCAAATTTTTTGTATTTTATATTTTGTATCTATTTTTTATACATTTCAAACTATTTAATTTCTGTTTCAGTGAAGTCTCAGTAAAAGTAGTAGCGCTAATACAATACTGTTCTGGAGCACGCACATATGATAGTGCTCATGTAATCGGCTGCTTGCAAGAAGTCAGCGTAGTCCTCTCCAACACAGCCTTTGATGAAGATGCGGCAGCAACGTTCATCATTTTGAATTACTTTTTACTACCACGCGCTGCTAGTAACCTGTAAAAATTAAAACCGCAGCAAAACATGACAGCTTCTGCAGTGAACTGAGCTCTGTCTTTGCGCTGTTGAGCCAGCTGCCATGTTTGGGATTGTAATCCATTTCAAATCGAAGAGGTTTTGCATCCATTCTCTACTCTTTCGTCTTTTCATTAATAAACTGCAGCTTCGTCTTGGAATACATAATCTTCTGGCTGTGGTAGAGTCCGAAATAGCCGGATTCCAGATAGCTGACCGACACTGCGATCAGGAAAAACGGCATACAGTCAAACCCAAACAGTTCAAAACTCAGCAGCAGCGAGGAGATCGGTGCGTTTGTAACCCCGCAAAATACAGCGGCCATACCGCAGGCGGCCGTAAGAGACGGAGACATTCCTGTGATCTGTCCAAACAGGCAGCCAAAAGTTGCTCCGACAAACAGGGTCGGAACAATCTCTCCCCCCTTGAAACCGCAAGACAGCGTAATCGCCGTAAAAATCATTTTTAATAAGAAAGCCTCCGGTACCGCTTCTCCGGAAATTGCTTTCTCTACAATATTCATACCGGTTCCCAGGTAATCCGTCGTATGTAAAAGCTTTGCGAGTGCAATGATTAATACGCCACCAACTACCACACGCAGCCACGCATTCTCTATTTTCGTCTTAAAAAAGCGCTCTGTCCGATGCAGGATCTCGCAAAACAGTATACTCACTCCTGCGCACAGCAGTGCCAGCAGAACAATGAGCGCACCATTTTTCAGATCAAAATTTACCGACGCGGGAACTGTAAAATGTTCCCCGTGTGCACCCACTGTCTCGGCGATCTCTCTGGCAATCAAGGCTGAAATCGCACATGGTACAAGCGCCGCATATTCCATAATTCCGATACTGATCACTTCCATTGCAAAGATTGCTGCCGTCAGCGGCGTACCAAATAGTGCCGAAAACGCCGCACTCATACCGCACATAATCATTGCCTTCTGGTCATATTCATCCAGCTTCAGCCATTTTCCGATTGTGCCACCAAGGCTTCCGCCAAGCTGCAGTGCAGCTCCTTCTCTTCCGGCAGAACCACCACACGCATGCGTCAGAATCGTAGATGCAATAATCAGCGGAGACATGCGAAGCGGCACATAGGTGCCTGACTGAATGCCCTCCAGTACCCGGTTGGTATCGCTTTTGTAGGGATCGAAACGATACATAGCAACAATCACCAGCCCGGCAAGCGGAAGCAGATACAGCATCCATTCATGTGTCTGGCGAAATCCGGTCACGATTGTAATACAGTGTCCGAACAAACCTGCAACAAATCCAAGCACCACACCACATACGCCGGCCAGAAGCAGCCAACGTCCCAGTATGTAAACTCTGCCCACACATTTTTTTGCAGATTCCTTGATAAAGTTTTCCATGATTCTCCCTCTTTTTCTCTTCATTAGAGCGCAGAATATTCACAATCCGCTTCGCTGCTTGCAGGATCATAAGTAAACATTCTGGGTTTTACGATTCCTGCAAGGTTATGGCTGCCAATTTTACGTATTCTTTGCTCTCTGCGCCTTATTATACTACCTTTTCCTGTGGCTGGCTATTCCCGGCTGTAATTTTTATTACTGTATGACTTGCTCCGCCACATCAAAACGGATATTCACGATTCACTTCACTACTTGTAGAATCATAAAGAATCTTCAAAAAAGTTGTAACCTTTTGCCCTCTTTATTTGTATTATTAGTGAAGGTACCTCAATCACAATCAAAGGAGCACTCATGAGAGAACCCATACAAAAGCTGGTTGAACATTATCAGCAGAATCTTTACGCGGCCGCTTTCAATGTCTGCAAAAATCAGATGGACGCAGAAGATATCGTGCAGGAGGTGTTTCTCCAGTATTACACAAGCAAAAAGGAATTTGACGATGAGCAGCATATCCGTGCATAGCTGATTCGTAGTGTTATTAATAAGGCAAAGAACTGCAATCTTACTTTCTGGCGGCGCAATAAATGTTCACTTGAGGATTATATAGAAACACTGGTGTTTGAAACGCCGCAGTCCAGAGAACTGTTTGAGGAAGTCATGAAGATTCCGGAAAAATACCGGATTGTGATTCATCTGTTTTATTATGAAGATTATTCCGTGCGTGAAATCGCCGATATCCTGAAACTTTCGGAAAGCAATGTAAAGGTACGGCTGACGCGCGGGCGAACGCTGCTGCGGAATGTATTGAAGGAGGAATGGGACGATGACAAATAAAGAAAAGTACAAAATGGCTTTTTCTGCATTACAACCCTCTGACTGCTTATCATGGGAGGCAGAACATATGATAAAATTACAGAAACAGAAAAAAATGAAACTTGCAGCAGCGATCGTCAGCGGATGTATCCTCGTCGGCGGCACCGGAACAGCATATGCCGCAAATATCGGCGGCATTCAGCGCACAGTCCAGACCTGGATTCATGGCGATCAGACCACCGCCACGCTTGAAATCAGCGGAGATGGTTCGTATCAGATGGATTATACCGATGAAAACGGTGAAGAAAAGACCGTTGGCGGAGGCGGCGTCTCGTTCAGCGCGGATGGCAGTGAACATCCTGCCAGTGAGCAGGAAATTCTGGAACAGCTGAATGCCCCGGACGTCGAATATGAAGCGGACGGAAGCATCTGGGTCTACTATCAGAATCAGAAAATCGAGATCACTGACAAATTCGACAAGGATGGTGTCTGCTACGTGAAAATCAAAAACGGAGGTGAGATGCTGTATCTGACGGTGAAATACCAGAACGGGTTCGCCTATTCATCCAAGTGCTATATTGAACCATGGGCTTTTAATTAAAATCTCTGCTTCCTGCAGGGTTCGTGCCTGATTCAGCTAAATACTCGTAGATAATATTCTGTGAAATCACCGACTCGACAATATTTGCACACAAATAAAACAGCGCCCTGCGGCAGTTTTCTTTCTGCACGCAGGATGCTGTTTTTTATCCATTACTTCTTATAATAGTATACCTTCGCCTCATACGGCCGCACCGTCAGTTCCTCGCTGTACGCTGCCTCAGCATAATTTCCGATCAAAAGCTCTGCTTTTTTCTCTTTCAGGATATCCGGAACTGTGAACTGCACTTCGTCTGCGCTGAAATTACAGATAACCAGCAGCTGTTCGTCTCCTAAATATCTGCGGTATGCAAAGATCTTCTCATCTTCCGGGCAGAGCAGCTCAAATTCTCCGTAAACAATCAACTCTGACCCGTGGCGCAGATGAATCAGCTCTTTGTAATAGTTGAAAATAGACGCCTCATCCCGCAGCTGACTTTCCGCGTTAATCTTTGTGTAATTCGGATTGACTCGAATCCACGGCGTACCGGTCGTAAATCCGGCATTCGCAGACGCATCCCACTGCATTGGCGTACGGGCGTTGTCACGACTCTTCGCATAGAGACAGTCCATCATATGCTCTGGCGTATAGCCCATCTGCTCTGTGTAGACCTTATATGCGTTCAATGTTTCGATATCGCGATAATCATCAATGGAATCCATACGAATATTGGTCATACCAATTTCCTCACCCTGGAATACGTACGGTGTTCCTTTCATCATATGAAGACAGGTTGCCAGCATTTTGGCAGATTCTTCCCACCACATCTCATCATTTCCGAAGCGGGAAACGGCACGTGGCTGGTCATGATTGTCCCAGTAAAGGCTGTTCCAGCCCTTTTCCTTCAATCCCATCTGCCAGCAGTTCAAAATTGCTTTCAGTTCACTTAAGGCAAACCGATTTGTATTCCATTTGCAGCCACCCTCGTTGCCGACATCCATGTGGTCAAACGTAAATACCATATTCAGTTCATGACGATCCTCACCGGTAATCTTCTGCGCCTCCTCAATGCTGACATCGATGCACTCACCAACGGTCATCAGATCATACTTTGAGAGCACCTCGTGGTCCATCTCCTGAAGATATTCATGAAAATGCGGACCGCAGACAACAAAATCCCTCTTTTCCGTATAGCCGAGCGGTGTCTTTTCCCCGTCTGGCAGACCCTCTGCCTTGGAAATCAGGTTAATAACATCCATACGGAAGCCATCGATTCCTTTTTCCATCCACCAGTTCATCATCTTGTAAACGTCTTTTCGCACTGCCTCGCAGTCCCAGTTCAGATCCGGCTGTTTTTTGGAAAACAGATGCAGGTAATACATTTTCCGCACCTTATCGTATTCCCATGCAGAGCCCTGGAAATAGGCCTCCCAGTTATTCGGCGGCGTTTCCCGCCAGATATAATAATCTTTGTATGGATTGTCCTCCCCGCCTTTTCGGCTCTCCAGGAACCAGGCATGTTCGTCTGAGGTGTGGTTAACCACCAGATCCATCACAATCCGGATACTGCGTTTGTGCGCCTCGTCAAGAAGACGATCAAAATCTTCCATCGTACCAAAATCACCAAGGATCGCCTGATAATCACTGATATCATAGCCGTTGTCATCAAGTGGTGATGCATAGACCGGCGACAGCCAGATCACATCAATACCGAGTTCTTTTAAATAATCCAGCTTCGATGTAATTCCGTTCAGATCGCCGATTCCGTCGCCGTTGCTGTCGCAGAAACTGCGCGGATAAATCTGATAGATGACACTTTCTTTCCACCAGGTTTTCTTCATATTGTCTCTCGCTTTCTTTTTCCCGGAAGCAGGCAACTGTTTTCACCTGATCCGAGTATCTCTATTTGCTGATTTCCTATTAAAGTTTTCTAACTATATTGATCTGTGTCCAAACAGCTCCCTGTTTTCCACAGCTATACCATTCTCCCCAAAATGAGACTTGCTGAATCTTCACAATCCAGACACAAAACGGACATCCAGAGGATGTCCGTCTGACGTCTTATCTTACTCCGTCATTTCACGGCGCCTTCTGTGACACCTTTTACGATATGTTTCTGGCAGAGCAGATAGAAAATAACGATTGGGAGCATACACAGCACGAGTCCGGCCGTTGCCAGATCCCATTTTTTGGTAAACTGTCCAAAGAACAGGTATGTTTTCAGCGGAAGCGTCTGCCAGCCCGTCTTGTTGATAACAAGCTGTGGAAGAAGGAAGTCATTCCAGATCCACATTACTTCCAGAATCGCCACCGTCACAAGAATCGTTTTCAGTAAGGGAAGAACGATTTTAAAAAATGTCTGAAATAAATTACAACCGTCAATCGTTGCTGCTTCCTCCAGCTCCTTCGGCACGTTTGAAATAAACCCGTGGAACAGTACGATTGACATACTGCAGCCGAAGCCCACATACATAAAGATCAGGCCAGGACGGTTCATCAGATGAAGCTTGTCCATAAAATCAACCAGAGGAAGCATCACGCACTGAAACGGAATCAACTGTGCTGACGCAAAAATCATAAAAAGAACCTTGCTCGTTTTCGTCTTGTATCTGGCAAGCGCCCAGGCTGCCATCGAAGAGACCAGAAGAATTAAAATCGTAGAAGTTACTGTGATTACGACAGAGTTCAAAAATGTCTGCCCGAAATCAAGTGCTGCAAACGCTGCGCTGTAGTTTGCAAACGACAGCGTCTCCGGCAATGCCAGAATATTCAAATAGATCTCTTTTAATGTTTTGAACGAGCTGTTCACCAAAATCAGCACCGGTGACAGATACAGAAGGGCTGCGATGATTCCGATCAGAAGCAGCAGAAGCTTTCCAATACTAAACTTTTTCGTTTTCACATCTCCACCTCTTTACTCTTCGTCACATTCAGCTGAATCAGCGAAATAACAGCAACTACAATCATGAAAATGACGGCCTTTGACTGTGCCAGCCCAAAGCTGTTTTCCGCGAACGCCGTATTGTAAATATTCAGCGCAATCATCTGCGTGCTGTTGGCCGGTCCGCCGTTTGTCAGCGCTACGTTCTGGTCAAACAGCTTGAACGTATTGGAAATAGAGAGGAAGAGTCCGATTGTAAAGGCCGGCATCATCAGCGGCATCACAATCGTACGAAGCCTTGCAAATCCAACCGCTCCGTCGAGACTTGCCGCCTCCAGCACCGAATCCGGGATACTCTGCAGCTGCGCAATGTAAATGATCATCATATAGCCGGACAACTGCCAGATCTGCACAATCAGAAGACCGGCAAAACCAGTCTGCATATTTGAAAGCCAGCCCATCAGTGCCGGAATTCCAAACGTTTTTCCGAGTGCTGAAAATACCTGCACGAAAATGAACTGCCAGGTGAAGCCGAGCAGAATCCCACCGATCAGGTTCGGCATAAAAAAGATGCCGCGCATCAGATTTGCACCACGGAATTTCTGTGTCACCAGCAACGCCAGCGCAAAGCCTACCACATTGATTCCGATTACCGCACAGATGGCAAACGCAAATGTAAACCAGAATGCATGGAAGAATTTCGGATCATTGGTAAAGACGGTAATATAATTTTTCAGTCCGACAAAATTTTTATTGGCACCGACGCCGCTCCAGTCGGTAAATGAATAATAAATGCCCATCAGCGTCGGTATAACCTGTACAATCAGAAAGGCGAAGAGCGCCGGGCCTGTAAAGGCCCAGAACCCCCATTTTGGCTTTTTCATCCTATCCCCTCCTGCGGGTAATTATCGCAAAGATGCCCAGTCGTTCTTAACTGCTTCTACACACTCATCCCATGTCATATCTCCGCCAAGGTATGCCTGGAACTCTGCTGCAGATACCGGTTCAAATCCAGACGGCCATCCACTCATGGTCCAGCCCATGGTCTTTCCCTCGTCCATGTAACGCTTTACTGCTGCGGAAAGCGGCTCTGTGATTTCGATGCCATCGTAGTTGTTGAAGGCCGGGATGCAGCCCATCTCATTTACAACAATCTGCTTTCCTTCATCAGACTGGAACAGCCAGTTCAGGAAATCCTTTGCAGCTGCCTTGTCTACGTCGCTGGAGTTTGCATTTACGCCCCAGGTTACAGAAACGCCGACTGCGATGCTGTCCTCGGTTGTGCCCTTGAGCGGAATCGGAAGGATATCCAGCTTCTCTGCTACATCCGGAGCAATATTCTGCATCTCCGGCGCAATCCAGTTGCCCTGCTGTACGACTGCAACACGCTCGATTGCAAGACCGCCACCGATCTGGGTTGCGTAATCTACTGCGTTGATCATAGAAAGATTGTCTCTGTAAGCAGTATATTTGGTAAGAAGATCAAACAGATCCTTCAGGCCGTCTGCGTAGGTCAGCTCGATCTCCGGTGTTACCAGTGCGGTCGGCGCATCGCCAAGCTCTGCCTGCAGCGCTACGTTTACCGTATGGTAGCCCGGCAGCCATGTCTCTTTTGCTGCGTACTCTTCTACTGCTTCGAGTACCGGGAACTGATCTGCAAGCTCTCCGTTGTCAATCTTTTCCTGCAGAGAAGCAAACGCCTCGTCGATCGCATCATAGCTTGTAAGTGTGGACGCATCGATGCCTGCTGCCTCGAAGATTTCCTTATTATATACAAGTCCGTAGCCCTCTACGCTGACCGGGATTGCAAGAACTTTTCCGTCTACGCTGCAGTTTGACTTGATTTCATCTGACATTGCGTCTACCCACGGCTGATCTGAAAGATCTTCCAGAAGATCTTTGAAAGATCCTGCCATGTCTGTCAGCTCCGCACCGAAGATTTCCGGGCCGTCTTCCTGAAGAAGCTTTGCATTCAGAGATGTGCTGTAGTCTCCGCCCTGTACGCTCTCTACATTGATCGTAACATCCGGATGAGACTCCATGTAGAGCTCTGCCGCTGCCTGAAGCTGCTCTGCAAACTCTGACTTATTCTGGAAAATGTCAACCTTTGCCTGCTCTGCGCTTACCGGCATCGCGATACAGCCAGCTGCCGCTGCTGTCACTGCTGCTGCAAGAATCGTTTTCGTTCTTTTCACCATTTTTCTTTTCTCCTCTCGTGCTGTTTGCTCCTTAGTTATGTACATAACCTATAAATCAACCATAGCATAAAAAGTGGGCTTTTGCAAAGGTTATGTACATAACCTCTATTTTAGATAATTTTAACAGATCGAAAAAGCTCGATTTTTATTGCATTTGCATAAAAAAAGAGATGTAAAAACCACTGCTTCGTTTTTTCACATCTCAGTCCTGATTCTATTCTCTTTTTTATACTATTCGCAGCCCGGCTCACCGCTTGTCCATGATACAAGATTACTCCATGTAATTGAGGCAAAAGAACTTTCCAGACTCATGAAAGTCACTGCATTCCTTTTTTGTTCCACATCACATACCATCTTCTATTTTATTTCGCTTTCGCACCGACTCCCGGATGCTGAGCCCCACCGGCAGCATCACAAACGGTTCCTCCACCTGCTTTCCGTCCAGAATATCGAGCAGCATACGCGCCGCTGCCTCGCCCTTCTGGCTCACATTCTGCCGCACCGTGGTGAGGGCCGGCGTCACCATGGACGCAAGTTCAATGTCATCGTATCCCACGATCGACACATCCTCCGGTACCCGCAGCCCGCGCTTCTGGAAATGCCCCATCGCTTCAATCGCCAGCATGTCTGAGAGGAAAAACAGTGCACAGTCCTTTTCCATACTCTCAATCATGCGGTCGTAGTTCTTCTTTCGCTTCTCTGCATAATCGCTCAGTATAATAAAGTTCTCCTTTTTATTTGGGATTCCCGCTTCCTGCAGCGCCCTGCGGTATCCGCGGTAACGAAGATGATCCATCGCCGCATCCGTCTTTGCCAGAATGAATATCTTTTCAAAACCACAGCGAATCAGGTACTGCGTCATGAGATATCCACCTTCTTCATCTGCAATACCGATGTTATACACATTTTCCCGCAGATCACTGCTGATATCAATCGCAACGACCGGTTTTTTCACCATCGCCGTCAATTTCTGATACTTCTCATAGTTGAACGTCAATGCAATCAGCCCGTCCACATTCCATGCCTTCGCCATCCGGTAAATATCGTTCATCGACCGCGACGAGTACAGCATCATATAATATCCGGCATCACTGATGACCCGCTCCAGCGCACCCACCACGTTCCCGTAAAACGGGTCCGCCAGAATCTGCGACTCGTAATGCGTCGGAATCCAAATCACGACACCAATAATTGCCGAGCGTTTCGATGTGAGCACGCTCATGCCCATCGGCAACACATAGTTCTGCTCATCCACAACCCGCTGTACCTTTTCCACCATCTCTTTCGAGACCTTATTCAATTTTCCGTGCAGAACATTCGAGACCGTGGTCGTGCTGGTGCCTACGATTTCTGCGATTTCCTTGATTGTTGCCATAGTATCTCCCTGACTTTCCTCTTTCGCCTTCACCAGACATCTCTTCTTGAAAAAGGCAATCCCGCAACAGAATACCCGCTCTCCAGTTCTCTGATATCCTATTTTTTTGCAGTGAATATTCGTAATCCGCTTTTGTTGCCTTACTTTGCACAGGTCACCCTGCCATCCTTACTGTAATCAAATTTCCCGTCGTTTTTTTCTTCCAATGCTTTGATCATATGGTACGTATATTCATTATATGGGGTCGGGATTCCAAGCTCTTTTCCCATCCGGATCAGTGCACCGGAAAACATGTCGATCTCTGTATGGCGGCCTGCATCCAGATCCTGTAAGGTAGAATATCTTGCAGATGGCGGAACCGCACTTCCATGGCTGGAGGAATCGTCTGCTTTGCTGATGTCAATTCCTTTTGCTGCCGCGACCGCTTCCAGTTCCCGTCTGAGGCCTCCGCTTATCTGCTTCATATGTACGCTGTCCTGATAGCATCCCACCCCTGCGCCAAGAATTGCCTGCGGCAGATTATTGCAGACATTCAGCCGGAATTTACTCCAGATTTCTTCTCTGATATGTTCTGTAACGCGGTAATGCAGACCGGTGTCTTTAAAAAGAGCTTCGACTGCCTGTACGCGCTCACTCTGATACGGCGCAGTAAGTTCCCCAAAAATGATTCCGATCGTCGTCTCCGGATTAAAATAATATCCATTCCCCTCTTTATGAGAAGCGATTTTGATCAGTGAATGCAGAACATGGGAAGCTCCGATTTTCTCAGAAATGAGCTCTTCACTGTCTACTCCATTCATAAGGCTCATAACAGTCGTATTCTCACCTGTGATCGCGCGGATGTCCTCCAGTGCGCCTGGCAATGCACCGTATTTTAAAGATACAATCAGCAGATCTATCCCTTTTGCTTCCTGCGGCGTCCATACCTCAGGGCGATAGGTACCATCATTGATCATGCAGCCTTTTTTCATCCGTTCTGCGCGCTCTCCCTCTGCGATCACGCCCAGTCTGATATCCTTCTGTCCGGAAAGTCCCCATATGATATAAGAGCCAACTGCCCCTGCGCCGAGAACGGCAACTGTTTTAATTTCCATTTTTCTGTATCTCCTTTATTTTTGTTACTGTTCAGCAGAATACCGTATCTTCACTGTCTGTATAAAAAACTTCGCTGATTTCATCTGAAATAAAAACGGACAGCATTTCTTCAAATCCGTCGATTAGTTCTTTTGATTGTTTCAATGCCATGTGGGGTGATTCTTCTTGTTTTGCACCAGTACATTTCCCTTTCCGTCACAAATCATGCACATATTTGTAAGTTCGACTTCTTCCGTTCTCGACATCCGTATTGTTCCTCTCTTGCTTCCGGTTTCGCTTTGCCTTATTTTATCATAACTCGTTTTAAAGTGCTATTCCTATCTCTTCAAAACAGGAAGCAATGCATAGTTTCCCATAAAAATCTCCGCTCTGTCATCGTTCAAACGATGGCATAAATAGTAATTTTTCAATTTCCGGGTACCAGAAAAACCCCGGAAGCCTTACGGCTCCGGGGCATCTCACGCCTGGACACAATGGTATCACATGATACCAACCTTATACTGCACCGGTAGTTTTTAACTGTTATAATCGAAACATGGGTGCTGCCATAACGGTAGGCGGTTAGTCCTTCTCCAGAAGGTTGCAGAGTGCCAGCGGCACTCGTTTTGCAACGACCGAAGTGAAACGGAGACCTGTGACCCTCTGATTACATAGAAACCTGTAAAGGAATCCAGTGGAAAGGAGGGCTAAGCCAATGAGTATTGTTGACTTCATAGCAGTAGTGAGCTTCGGCTTAACCTGCTTTAGTATCGGATATACATTAGGCAAAGATGATCATAAACCACAAAAATAACCGCCCTGTCTGCAAACTAAGCGGTTATCTTTGATAGATATTCTAAATAGTAAAATGGACTAACCGTCTATCGGTAACACTCTTTTTCTATAATTAGATTAGCACGCATCTGTGGAAATGTCAAAAATTTTCTTCTTTCTCAACTACATCTATTCCCATACATTGTTACAACCTATTTCAAGTGTTCCTCAAAAATTGATTCGAGTTCCTTATTCCCTCTCAAGAATTCATACTCTTTCTTATTTTCAATTTCCGAATACAATTCACGAACAAAATTTTTTCCAAGTCCCGAAAAGGCTTTTCCCTGTGCAGTATCTTCATACCTGTAATACAAAGGGGATTGTGTCATATTCCAAGACTTCTGTGATTCACTTAATAATTGCTTAATTAACTGAACACATTTTTCTACATCTTTTCGATATCCGGCAATCAACAGATATGGCACTGTGTTGCCGTAATTCCATAGTCCAAACAGTGATATCATGTGATCTGTAATCTCAGCAATTTTCTCTGCTTTATCATGATTTCCTGTCTCTTCTTCTATTTCTATTAACTTATACAAGTAGCTTTGAATATTGATAACTGCCTGTAGCAATTTCCCTTCCAAAAATAACGCAGCAGTATCTGTTCCTTCCTGATATGCTAATACACTTGTTTTCATAATCGTTGCATCAATTACAGTATCAGGAATTTTTTTCAAAAAGACATTTGCTTTTTCATATTTCTCCATTTGGACATATTTCGTTGCAAGTATAAAAACACTTGAATTTCTCACTCTTTCATCCTGACTATCTGCTGTTCGTTCCAGCCACTCAATGATCGCTGTATTATATTCTGCTCGTTCTTCGTCATTAAGATTTGACAAAGTCAAAGCTCCATTCAAAACGGTCGCGATCGTATAAATTAATAAGTCGCAATGAGGATACTCCTGTATTTTACGGGCTGCCATCTCGAAAGCCTTTGTAAAGCTGTCCAATGAAACTTCCGAAAGTTCATTCACAAATTGTCCAATCTCTTTTTCTGTCAATTCTTCGTGAAACGAAAACAATTCATTCATATCAATCTTCAATAGTCGTGCCAAAGCTGGAAGTAATGAGATATCGGGATATGTATTTCCCTTTTCCCATTTATTTAC
>JAQXVT010000002.1 GCA_029225065.1 Lachnospiraceae bacterium
CCGGAGGGCAATGTGCTGACTGAGGTGCTTGGAACGATCGGCAATTTCTTCCGAAATCTGTTGAACGATACAATCCGAAGAAAACAGCCGGTGCAGCGCGATTACGTCCATTATCTGGCAGTAAAGCGGGAGGAATTGAAAGAAAACAATGTGGTGATTGGCCGAAGCCTTTCGTTTGCACTGCTGCTTCTGTGCATCGGATTTATGCTGACGCTGTATTACCTGATCTGGTGGTAAAAGTGGCCTGTCCAAAGTCAACCTTCAGCTTTGCACTTTTTCTGGACAGGAGGAAAGCATACACACTTAGATGAAAAATAGATATGGAAAGCGTCTCTTTTTCTGTGATATGATATATCTGCAGAACAGTGAAAGAGGCGCTTTATTTTGCAAGAAGGGGGAAGAAAGTGCAGCATGAAAAAAACGAAAGTTTCAAAGAAAACAAAAGAAGCTGCTTTCGCACAGGCAGCGAATCGCGGAGGGCATAAGGAAGCAGAAAACAGGAAGCAGCAGACGGATAAGGGAATCGGCCTTGGAGGTGTCCTGAAAATCGCCTGGCCGGCTGTATTTGAATCCTTTTTTATTTCGCTGGCCGGTATGATCGACACGCTGATGGTGAGCAGCATCGGCCCGGAGGCAGTGGCTGCGGTTGGTCTTACGACACAGCCGAAATTTCTTGGGCTTGCCGTCTTTATTGCTATGAATGTGGCGGTCGCTGCGATCGTGGCGAGAAGAAAGGGAGAGCGGAATCAGACAAAGGCAAACGAGACGCTTGTAAACGCGCTGCTTCTGACAGTCCTTGCAGGAATCGTGCTCAGTGCTGCCTGTGTTTGGCTTGCCGATACCATCATGCATCTGTGTGGATCAGCGGATGAGACACATGGCATGGCAGTCGAATATTTCCAGATTATCATGGGTTGTATGATGTTCAATGTTATTTCCATGGTCATCAATGCGGCACAGCGAGGTGCCGGAAACACAAAGATTGCGATGTACACGAATACGATTTCAAACGTGATCAATATCATCGGAAATTATCTTCTGATCGGTGGCCATTTTGGGTTTCCTGCGCTTGGCATCCGTGGGGCAGCGATTGCGACAGTGTTCGGTACCGTGATTGCCTGTGTGATCAGCATTCTTTCTCTGTTTCGAAAGGATTCGTTCCTGAGCCTGCCGCTTGTTTTGAAGGAAAGGCTGTGGAAACGGCTGGATTCGGTCGGCGTGATCTGCCGTCTTGCAGTCAGTACGTTTGTGGAGCAGGTGCTGATGCGAATCGGTTTTATGTCGACTTCAATCATGGCGGCTGATATGGGAACGGCAGCGCTTGCTGCGCATCAGGTCGGCATGAACGCCCTGAGCCTTTCATTTTCGCTTGGAGATGGCATGCAGGCAGCAGCTGTTTCTCTGATCGGCCAGAAGCTCGGAGAAAAAAAGCCGCAGGAGGCAAAAGCCTGCGGTCTGCTGTGTGAGAAGATCGGAATTATTATGGCGGTTTTGATGTCCGTCTTTTATCTTCTGTTTGGCCGGACACTTTACGGAATGTTTTTCCGTGAGGAGGAAATCATCGCAATCGGTGTGGGGATTGCGCGAACGATCACGATCATTGTCCTGTTCCAGATCTGCCAGGTTATCTTTACCGGCTGTCTTCGGGGAGCAGGTGATGTGGTCTACACAATGATCAGTTCCTGCATCAGCGTAACGTTCATTCGTACTATCGTTTCCTACGTTTGCTGCTATGTATTTGGGTTTGGCATTTACGGAATCTGGATGGGAATCGTTGCCGACCAGTTTTGCCGGCTGGTGCTTAGTTCCCTGCGGTTTTTAAGCGGAAAGTGGACCAGGATAAAAATTTAACCGGGCAGGAAAGCCCCCTGCGGGTGGGGAATTGTTATGTTGACAGATAGGAAGGATAAAAAATAAGTCTCCCGAAAGAAAGGAGACTTATTTTTATCCCTTGACAGCCCCGGACGTCAGTCCCTGGATGATATATTTCTGTGCGAACAGGTAAACAAGAAGAACTGGAAGGGCAGTGAGCATGATATCGGCACATACCAGGTTCCAGGACTTCTGATACTGTCCAAAGAAATTGTAGACGGACAGGGTAACCGGCATTTTGTCAGAGCCGTTCAGAAAATAGATTGCCATAGTAAAGTCGTTCCAGGTATTTAAGAAATTCAGGATGAATAACGTGGAAGCGACCGGTTTTAAAAGCGGAAGTATTACTTTCAGAAAAAGCTTTCCTGAGCTGCAACCGTCGATTACGGCCGCTTCATCGAGCTCTCGCGGAATGCCGGACATAAAGCCGTGCGCGATGAAAACGGAGAGTGGAAGACCAATTGCTGCATACAGAAGATAAATACCGGTTCTTGTATTCATCAGGTGTAGACCGACCATTACTTTCATCAAGGCAATGTTATTGAGTGGCAGGGCAATGCCGATGATCAGTACATAATAGAGAATGCGGTAGAGACGACTGGCGCGCCTCTGCAGAACAAAGGCACAGGGAAGTGTCACAGCGAGCAGAATCAAAGTACTGATCAATGCGTAACTGAAGCTGTTTCGAAATCCGATCAGAAGATTACCGCGCTTTATTACATCAAGATAGTTCGAAAATTCCCAGACGGAGGGAAGATGAAAATCCATGCTGTTGGATTCTCTGACATTTTTAAAGGAATTCAGCGCAATAATAATAATTGGTACAACGATGATTGCAGAAAAAATCCAGGCAACCAGATTCTGGAGAATGGTTTGAAGCTTTCTTTTCACTGATTATCCTCCTTTTTTCCCATAAAACGAACAATAAAGAGTGCAATGATAACGGTGACACAGGCAAGAATTGAAGAAAGTGTCGTTCCCATTGCGTAATTTCCTTTTGAAAAATTCATAAATGTGGCTGTATTGATGACATCGGTTGCATTTCCCGGACCGCCGTTTGTCAGTACATAAACGATGTCGAAGACGCGGAGTCCATAGGTAATACTAAGAACGAGATTTACGGTAAGGGTTGGAAGCAGACTCGGAATGGTGATATGGAGCAGCTTTGCCCAGAACCCAGCCCCGTCAATGGAGGCAGATTCATAATAAATCAGAGGAATATTCTGGATCCCCGCAATAAAGATAACCATTGCGTATCCGGCACCGCGCCAGGCATCGACCGCGATAATGGAGCCGAAGGCTGTATCAATGCTTCCAAGCCAGTCGTGGGCAAGAAAGGAAAGATGACAGTTACGCAGGAGCGTATTAATGAATCCGGTAGAAGGATGAAGCATTGCTTTGAAGGTGATACCGATGATCAGTACGGAAAAAACCTGAGGAGCAAATGCAATGGTACGATGAAGGTTGCGAAGACGGATACGGGAGCTAGTGAAAAGAATCGCCAGCGCCAGACCGAGAGCAAGCTTTATAATAGCAGAAAAAAGGGTGAAAAAAATCGTATTTTTGATATAGCCGAGGTATTTTTCACCACCGGAAAATACCTTAATGTAGTTTTTCCATCCGACAAAATGGAGCTCCGAGGAGTAGCGGCTCCAGTCTGTGAAAGAATAAGCAATTCCTAAAAAAGAAGGAAGCAGATACAAAGCAGTGATAAGGAGCAGAGCCGGAAGGATAAAATATCCAGGATAAATTTTAGATCGTTTCATAAAGGTTCTCCTTTAGTAATACAGGCTCATTTTTCAATGAGCCTGTAAGTAGAATCAAATGAGATGTGAAAGCATTAACCTACCCAGTAAGGATCCTGCTGAAGCTCGCCCTGCTCATCCATGATATCAGCAATCTGCTGCAGACATTCTTCCGGTGTCAGCTGATCCAGGAACATGGAGGCCATCAGCTTTTCAATTTCAAAGCACTGTCCGCCAACAAATTTGACACCACTTTGAAGAACAACTGAGGTATCAAAGTTGCTAATATAGTCCTGCAATTCTTCCGGATACTTGCTGTCGATTTCCGGCCAGCATACAGAATAGATCTGTGTTTCTCCGTCGAGGTATTCCTGAAGCTTTTCAGGAGAAGCAAGATAATCAAAGAAGGCCTTTGCTTCGTCGATGTGTTCGCTGTTCTTGTTGATAAAGAGACCGTTCTGAGTCGGTGTAATGCCGAGGGTATCATTGTCACCCCACGGAAGAAGGAAGTAACCGATCTTGCCTTCCATTTCCGGATAGCTGTCAAGTAACTGCTGCTCCCAGCCGTTTGATTCGAAGGTCATGGCAACAGAACCGTCCGCAATCGCGCCGAAATCGTTTGTGATGCTGTTGGACATATAATCCGGGCCATAGAAACCGGACTGAGCAAAATCCTGCATCTGTTCCAAAACAGTAAGCATGGATTTGACATCCGTTACTTTTATCTGATTGGTATTCAGTTTTTCGTAGAGATCCTGCACCTCTTTCTGGTAAACACCGGCCACCTCATACCACATCAGGCCGTGATGCCAGCCTTCCTGAACTGCCTCATAAACAGGAGTTACACCGTTATCATAGAGTGTCTGGCAGATCGCGCGGAACTCTTCGAAATTGGTCGGTGGTGTGAGGTTGTACTGTGCAAAGACATCTTTATTGTAATAATAGAGCCAGAATTTTGGACCCTTAAAAGAAATGCCGTAAAGATTCCCGTCTACGGTAAGATCATTTCGTACATTTTCTTCAAGGCGGTCAGCCCATGCTGCATCGTCGAGCGGAACACAGTTTTCTACTGGGTTGATACGGTCAATGATACTAAGACCGTCTGCATCGGACCAGATGATATCCGGAGCTTCTCCTACACTGAGTTTTGTGCGGAGTACATCGGACCACTGATCATCTGGAGTTACCTGAATATCGATGTGAACACCGCTTTCTTCCTCGTATTCCTCACACAGCTGCTCAAAAATACCGGAAGCAGGAAGCTGGCTTTGTGAACAGCCAAGCGTCAGGGTAATGGAATCATCAGCAAGTGCAGACTGTGCCATTCCTGCAGCAAAAATAAGAGAAAGAAGAACAGATGTATATTTTTTGAATTTCATAAGAACCTCCCATGTAAAAGAAATATGGCAATTCAAAAGAATACTTGTCACGATAAATAATACTTTGAATTGCAATTATAAGAATAATACAAGAAAGTGATGCGCATCTACTTGATATTTAAATTATAACATGGCAAAATAAATAAGGAATGGACAAAATATGGGAATGATTTGGACAAAATCATGATAAAAGGGGATAGAGAAAAATGAAAAGTTCAAAAAACAGGCTATTGAAAGAAAAAATCAAGCATGCAGTCTCACCGTTTTATACAATCCATGCAAGACTATTCTGGGGATATTCTGTATTATTTCTGAGCATTTTTTTGATTCTGGAGTTTGTGATTTATGCGTACAACTATAAAAACAGTGAGACATTGCTGATGGAGCAGCAGAAAAATACGTGTCTCTCGATTGACAGCGTGATCAGTCAGAAATTAAATTCAATGGATGCGTATAATAAAAATGCACTGCATTCTCTGGAACTGAAGGGCTATCTGATCCGCCATGCGCAGCTTTTAAAGAAGGAAAGCAGTGGAAATGAGCTGTATTTAAATGCCAGATATTGTACAGATAAGCTCACGGAGTTGCGCGGCTATAACCAGGAAATCGCCCAGATCAATGTGTATGATCAAAATATGAACGTGCTTGGCAGCGGGGAATATTCTGGATATCATATGGCGGATGCTTCAAAAATTATCTGGCGGAAGGAAATAGAGCAGCAGAAAAGTGCGCGTAGTTCTATTACAGCGATTCATCAGTTTGAATGGCTGAAAGACTATCCGGAAAATACACGCAAGATTTCTGTGATACGAAGCTTGAACAATTTAGGTGCGTTTTCTTACGGATATGTGGAAACCGCGGAGGATTACGGAGATTTTTTTGCATATGTCGATACAGTAAAAGCTGATTTAGAGGAAGTATATATTTATAATGAAAATAATCAATGTGTTTATCCGTACCGAGAATCGGAGCAAAGTGAGACTTCCATGGAATTACTTACTGATACAGGAAAGCTGGGAGAAGAAACAAGCGGAAAATCGGGCAGTTCTTTGTTTACCAGAATTCGAAATGAAGAGAACGGATGGAACATTATCCTGCTACAGCCAATTGAGGTGCTTACAGATCGAATGGTAAAGCTGCAGAAGATGCTGGCGCTTGCTATTGTTCTTTCCATTTTTATCGTATTTGTGCTTTCGTTTTTCTTAAGTGAGATTTTGTCAAAACCACTTAGAGAATTGGACGCGGCTCTGAAAAAAATGAACATAGGTGATTCTGACCTGGAGGTGCCAAAAGAGATTCATATTGAAAGCTCACTCGATGAGATACAGAGAATTACAGGAGCACTGAACCGGATGCAGAAGCGAATTGTAAAATCAGTGAATGAACTGCTGAAAGCGAACACTGAGCAGGTGCAGGCTCAGATGCTGGCAATTCAGAACCAGATGAATCCACATTTTCTCTATAATAATCTGACAACAATCTCAATTATGGCGGAAGAAAATATGAATGACAAAATCGTCTGCATGTGCCAGGATGTCACTTCTATGCTGCGTTATATCTCTGCTTCCGAGCGGAAAGGTGTTACACTTGGTGAGGAGCTGGAGCATACCATGTGCTATTTTAATTGTCTGAAAATCCGATATGAGGAACTGATTTCTCTGGAGGTAAAGCTGCCGGAAGCAATGAAACAGATTGTTGTGCCCAAGCTGATTCTGCAGCCGCTTGTGGAAAATATAGCAAAATATGGGCTGAACAGTGATCCACCATGGAAGATTCAGATCAGAGGGGAGGAGACGGACGAAAAATGGTGGATCAGTGTGGAAGACAGCGGTACCGGATTTGAAGAGACCGCACTGGAAACACTGAAGAAAAAAATGCGGGAATTTGATGAGACGGACAAGATTCCCAAAATGCAGATCAATGGAATGGGAGTCCTTAACATTTATATACGAATGGTTCTGTTTTTCGGAAGAAATCGGATCTTTGAGATTGTGAGCCAAAAAGACGGAAGCAAAATCATACTTGGAGCAAGAAAAAGGGAGGAAGAAAAAGATGCTGCGGTGCGCGGTAGTGGAAGATGAAATTCTGATCCGAAAGAATATGATAAAAAAAATAAAAGCATGTGGAAGCGATATTGAAATCACGTGGGAGGCCGGAAACGGCAGAGATGCACTTGCTTACATCCGAAAACGGAAGGTGGACCTGGTCGTGACGGATATTCAGATGCCAATTCTGGACGGGCTTTCTCTTGCAAAATCGCTGTCAGAAGAATTTCCGGAAATTATAGTGGTGATTGTAAGCGGATTTGACAATTTTACGTATGCACAGCAGGCGATCCGCTATCACGTCTTTGATTACCTGCTCAAGCCTGTACAGACAGAATTACTGACCGAGACAATCAACGGAGTCCGTGTCAGAGTACAGGTGAGGGAGCAGACCGCGCAGGAAAGTCTGGTGGAACGGGAGAAGCAGATCACGGGAAAGATGCCTGAAACAGAGGAAGAAACCGGAAATGAAACAGAACAGGAGGCTGGAATCCGCGCGATCCAGCGTTATATCCAGGAACATTATACAGAAGATATTCAGATCGCAGAGTTGGCAGAAAAATTTCACTTCTCCAGTTCCTATATAGGCAGCGCATTTAAAAAGCAAATGGGAATTACGCCGCTTCAGTACCTGATCTATCTTCGCATCAACGAGGCCAAGCGTCTTCTGCTGAAATATCCGGAGCGTCCGGTTGCGGAAATCGGCCAGCAGGTCGGCTATGAGGACCCTTATTATTTCAGCCGGATATTCAAAAAGCAGACGGGAATTTCACCGAGCTCGTATCATGCAAAAAAGAAGGAAGAGATTTGAGCAGAAAATATCATCAAAACGAAAAATAAAACTATGCTACCGTGGATTTTTGATATGTACTGATCTATCATGCGATCCACGGTATTTTTTCTTGACAAATATAAAGTATTATAATATTATACGACATATAATATAAAAGAAAAAATAATATTATAAGGAGATCAATAAATGGTATTCAATACAGGAGCGGCACTTCTCGACGCGATCGTATTGTCCGTGGTGTCGACTGAGCCGGAGGGAACGTACGGCTACCGGATCACGCAGGAGGTGCGCAGTGTGCTGAATGTGTCAGAGTCCACCCTGTATCCGGTGCTGCGCAGGCTGCAAAAGGATGACTGCCTGAGTGTGTACGACCGTGAATACGGGGGACGGAACCGCAGATACTATAAGATCACGCAGCAGGGCTGGGCACAGCTTGGCATGTACCGGGAAGAGTGGAGCAGGTATTCAGAAAAGATTTCAGGCATCCTGCTTTACGGTGGGACTTCCGGTCAGGGGCACAGGGAAGAAAATGAGAAAGAGATATGAAAGAAAGGAAGCGCCCGGAAGCGGAGAGAAGAAAGAAGGAAACAGCCGGGCAGGATGGAGCGCGTGTTATGAGTAAAGAGGAATTTTTGGCGGAACTGGAAGCCTGCCTTTCGGATCTGTCGAAGGAGGAGCGGGAAGAGGCTCTTGCGTATTATCAGGATTATCTGGAAGAGGCAGGAGATGAGCCGCAGGTGATAGAACGCCTTGGTACGCCCAGGCAGGTGGCCGAGGGCATTCGGATGGGGCTGGAGCAGGATGTGGATGCCGGGGAGTTTACAGAGTCCGGCTACCGCGACGAGCGTCTGGAGGAAGCGGCGAAGATACCGGACCGCTATACGGTGCTGATGAAAAAGGAAGCCGCACAGGAATCGAAAAAAACGTCCGAAGAGCATCGCGCAGAAGAAGAGACGGAAAAAGCAAAAGGCACGGCCTGGAACCGCGCGCGGTTTGAAGCCTTTGGCAGACAGGCGCGCCAGACCTGGGAAGAAGCAAAGCAGGATGGCTTTGGAAAACGGGCGAAGCAGGCCTGGGACGATGCGAGGACGGGCGAGTGGGGTACGCAGGCGGAAAATGCCTGGGAAGAGGTCAAAAGCCGCGCTGCACGAAGCGGAAAAGATAGCGAAAAAGCGGCGCAGACGACAGCGGTTCGCAAAAAAAGCAACCATGGTATTTTATTTTTGATCCTGCTGCTCTTTTTTGGAATTCCGGCAGCAGGTGTGCTCCTTGGAACTGGATTTTCGTTTGTTGCAGCGCTCTTTGGCGCATTGTTTGGAATTTTCTGCGGACTATTCGGCCTTGCAGTCACAGCCTGTGCCGCAGCGATCGGTGCGGTATCGGCAGGAGCAGCCATGATCGGGGCAGGCATCGCTAATCTGGCGTCACTGCCGATGGCATTTGTGATGATCGGCGGCGGATTTTTGATGCTGGCAGTCGGTATGCTCTGTTTTCTGCTGATGAAATGGGGCTTTGGCACGGTGATTCCGTGGGCGTTTCGCACGGCATGGTCAGCGGTTTGCTGCGCAGCTGGCTGGCTCCGTGATAAGGTTCGTCAGATGTTTGGAAAAGGAGGCGAGGCACAGTGAGACGGTCAACAAGAATTCTTTTAAAAATCACACTGCTTTTTGCGGTGATCGGCGCAGCCTTCTGCATTGCCGGATTTTGTCTGGGATTTGAGCGGGATCAGCTGTCGGATGCGCTTGGAAAGGTTCGAGGCGGAAACGCTTTCTTTTCCGGGAAAACAAAAAATTTTTCGGAAGCCTACACGGATATTGATACATTAAAGCTTGAGATCGGGGCGGCGAGCTGCCGGATTCTTCCTTCAGATGATGGAAAATGGAAGGTAGTCGGTGAAGATGTGCCGTCTGATTTTGAAGTAAAAGCGGGCGGCGGTACTCTGAAGATCAGCGGAAATACGCACCATTTCTGGGGATTTGGCTTTGGCGGAAGCGGTGGAGCCGGAATTGAGATTTATATTCCGAAGAACGCCAAATTGAAGGAGACCGATCTTGACATTGGCGCCGGGGAGGTAGCGATGGAGAATGGCAGTCTGATAAGCTGCGAAAAACTGGCACTTGACGTTGGCGCAGGAAGCTGTACACTGAACCTGGATCTTTCGAAAGATGCGGATGTGGAATGCGGCGTCGGCGAGATTGCACTGAATCTGCAGGGAAAAGAGAGCGATTTTGATTACGAAGTCGAATGCGGCATCGGATCAGTGCAGATCGGAGATATGGAGTATTCCGGGTTCGGAACAGACAAAAAGATCACAAACAGGTCGAAGAAAAAGATCGATGTGCAGTGCGGTGTCGGAAGCATTTCGATTGACTTTGAGGGCAGTAAATGATGGTGCTTTATAAAAAACTTCTGGTGGTCAAAGCGGATATTCGCAATCCGCTATGACTATGCGCTGAATAAAGAGAAAGGAAGTATGCAGTATGAAAAAATTATGCAGATCTTATAACGACCGCAAAATCTGCGGCGTATGCGGAGGAATCGGAGAATATCTGGGCGTGGACCCAACCGTGGTACGGCTTGTGTTCGTTGTGCTTGGACTTTTACACATCGGAATCATTCTCTACATCGCGGCAGCGATTCTGATGCCGATGGAGTAAACAGTAACAATATGCTGGCATATTTTCAGGCGGTATGATATGGTAGGAGGGCAGAGAAAAAATTTAACTCTGCCCTCTTTGCTGTATATTGTATAAATGAAAAAAAACAGGCCATACTTCTAGTACATCGTTCTTTGAAAAATGACGTACTGGTGAAAGGAGCGTGGTCTGTTTTGGAACGGAAAGAAAAAAAATTTCGCTGGGAAGAGCTCAGCCCGGACGACCGGATGAAATATGAGATTGCAGAGGAACTCGGCCTGCTGGAAAAAGTAAAACGCGAAGGCTGGAAATCCCTTTCTGCAAAGGAGACGGGACGGATCGGAGGACTGATGACGAGAAAAAAACGGGAGATGAAAAGAGATGATAAAGATACTGATCGTGGAGGATGAGGAGTCGATCGCGAATCTGATCCGAATGAATCTGGTGAAAGCGGGATATCAGTGTGAAAACGCATTTGACGGAGAAGCGGCAGCTGATGCCATCAGCGAGCGGACGTTTGATCTGGTGCTTTTGGATATTATGCTTCCGAAGCTGAATGGCTATGAGGTACTGGAATACGCGAAAACGATGGAAATTCCGGTCATTTTTCTGACCGCGATGGGCGAGACGCAGCAGAAAGTAAAGGGGCTGCGTCTCGGTGCGGAGGATTACATAGCGAAACCGTTTGAGATTGCGGAGCTGCTTGCCCGCGTGGAGACGGTGCTGCGCCGCTACCACAAGACGGAGCGGAAGCTGCATTTTCTGAACATCGATATCGATACGGATTCGCACACCGTCATGCAGGACGGGCATGAGGCAGATCTGACGACAAAAGAGTACGAGCTGCTCCTTTTGTTTCTGCGCAACAAAAACCGGGCGCTTTACCGGGAGACGATCTACGAAAACGTGTGGGGCGGCGAGTACAGCGGCACAGGCCGGACGGTGGATCTGCACGTGCAGCGACTGAAAAAGAAGCTGGGGTTGGAGGAACACATTGTGGCAATTTACAAGGTCGGCTACCGGCTGGAATGCTGACGGGAGGATGCGATGAACCTTTCGTGGAAACTGTTTTTTATTACGACACCGATCTTTGTGGTGTTTCTGACGTTTTTTGGCACCTGGATCATTCAGGACAATTTCCAGAGCGGACTCGATCAGGAGATTGAGCGGTGCATGGCGGAAAATCAGACCTTTCAGAATTCCTACGAGCTGACACGCAATTCGCTCTCAAATGAGCAGTGGGAGCAGATGACAATCAAAAAGGCAGTGGAGAGCTTCCATAAAAGACGCGAGGAAAAAAACGGAAATGCACGGATTTATGATGCGGACGGAAATGTGCTGTATCAGGACAATGCGCTGGAAATCACATCGTCGGTGCGAAGTCAGCTGAACGAGACGAACAACGTCGGCTATGAGATTGTTCCGCAGCGCGGTAGTATTTATGTGGTGGTAGTCTGCCGAAGCGGATTTAATGACTATATCGAAACCGTGCGAAATATCACAAAAATTTATGAGAACCGTGACAGTATGTATTCCAGATATCAGATGGGGATGATTGCCATCACAGTTCTGGTCGGCGGAATTATTCTGGTCGTTCTGTTTTTTGTCATGCGTGGCATGCAGAAGCTCTCAAGGGCGGCACGCCAGTTAGCAGGCGGAAAATACGACGTGCGGCTTCACATTCACAGCAATGATGAGGTGGGACGGCTGGCCGAGGACTTCAACTGGATGGCGGGTGAAATGAGCCTTCAGATGAAAAAGCTGGAGCAGGAGGTACACCGTCAGGAGGAATTTACGGCTGCGTTTGCACACGAGCTGAAGACACCGCTGACCTCGATCATCGGTTATGCGGACACGATCCGGCAGATGGATCTGAGCAAAGAAGAGACGGACATGTGTGCGGATTACATATTCCGGCAGGGAAAACGGCTGCAGACGCTCTCCTACAAGCTTCTGGAGATGACGATGGCAGATGCGCAGAAGCTGGAGCGAAAGGAGATTCCGATACCGGAGCTTGTCGAAGAACTGAAACGCGTTTCGGCAGTCTCTCTGACCGAAAAACAGCTGACGCTGATTGTGGATGCACAGAGCGGCAGTATTTTTGGAGACCGGGACCTGCTGCTTTCCCTGTTTTTAAACCTGATCGACAATGCGCGCAAGGCCTCAAATCCGGGCGGTCGGATCTGGCTGCTTGGTGACCGTCTGCAGGATGGTTACCAGATCACCGTGCAGGACGAGGGAAGAGGAATCGAGCCGGAGGAGCTGGCACGAATCACGGAGGCTTTTTATATGGTGGATAAATCGCGTTCCAGAAAGGAAGGCGGTGCAGGACTTGGACTGGCGCTGTGTAAGAAGATTGTGGAGCTACACGGGGCTGCCTGGCGGTTTTACGGAAGTCCCGGAGAGGGCTTTGCGGTGACGGTGCGGTTCTGGCAGCCGGAGATGCCGGCGAGGCGGGTGCGCCGCAAAGCAGGCACAGCCAGAAGAGTGGCAGATAAAGGAGAAAACGGATGAGAAGGCAGAAACGGTGGAAAACGATCCTGGAATATGAGATCGGTGTGCTTTTGCTGGTTGCGGCGGTGCTTGCGGCCTGGTTTTTGCCGGATCTTTATGCACAGCTGCATGATTCGGAACAGTTTAACCATCCGGTTCTGTCTACGCGTGAGGCGATTCAGTTTCTGGATGTGAATTCGCTCGATATTGCTGGGAGAATGAAGCTTTTGAAGGATGAGACCGTTTTGCAGGACTGGAATTACAGTGAGCTGGATACTCTTTTTGTGGACGGGAGCGAGGAGCCGCTTCTGAAAAAGGCACAGCGGCTGCTAGGTGAATGGGTGGATTATGGCATCCTGCCGGATGAAACGGAGACGCTGATCGAACAGATTCAGGAGCCTGCGCAGGCAGAAACCGATGTTTCTGGCACACAGGACGTGGAGATAAGCTCGGAAGAAGCGTTTACAGTGGAGGGAACGATGATCCGGATTATCGTTGGCCAGTCGGTGCTGCGTGTGTGCTGTATCGCGGTAGGCGGCGAGGACGGAAGCGACATGCTGTTTCTGCTCATGGATGCGGACCGGGATCTGCTGTATTATGTGGCAGTGTTCGGGCGGCCCTACTGGGATGCGATGGCGCAGCGCATCGGACCCAAATCATATGATTCCTATAGTGATATGATGGATGCTTATTATGCCGGGAACTTTGATATGAATTCGTATTTTCCGGCGGATAAATGGCAGAATCTGGCCAGTGCCGCAAGTGCTGTTTCCTGCGAAGAAAAGCAGGAGGAAAACGGAGAAGTGGAGGAAACATACACCGATCCGAGAAGTCACCGGGAATTTGTCCTGAATTACGACACCTTTGACGGCTACGCCGAAATCGCAATGATCGCCAGTGACTGGAGCGGCTATGGCATGGATGTCTCACTTGGAACAAATGCCTGGAGACAGTTCGTCTCAGACTGCTTCGGGCTGAACTTTACGGTAGCAGCGTTTGAGAGCTGGTTCGACGATCCGTACGGAGTGGGGGTGACGATGGATGCGGAGGAGAAGAAATCGTGAAAGATAAAAGCTGATTCGCGATTCGAAAGTGTAAAAATGCTTGAATAATAAAGAAGCATGCTATCGTATAAAAAAGGAAAACCGGAGAACACGGCCTACCCTTGATGATGAACTTACTAAATGCTTTTCAGCACCAGTCGTCCACTATTGGCAGTAGTGGGCGGCTGTTTTTTTGCCCGAAGACTGTATAGCACAATCCTGCGAGAGCAACGATGAAGATACTAAACTGAAAGAGATCAGTAGATGTAGCGTACATCGGCATCCCTCCTTTCTTTTGTCTGGAGGGTTTCCCATCCGAAGAGGTCATTGCTTTAATTGGCTTCACTGAGTTTTTTTGTCAGGATACAATTCTGATACAAAAATGAGATTATTTTGATACAATCACAAGTTAAAATCCTTTTTGTAAGAAACGCAGAGCAGTTCTGCGGATTATGCAGAGAGGATTTTTGATGTGGTCTTAAAGGGAGTGTGAGTTGGGAGATACCATGGAGAGATTAGAAAAAACGCTTTGGAAAAGAGAGACAGATGAAAATGATATGGAGCAAAAAGGTTTACAGAAGATAAATTTAACAGAAACAAACCGTCGTCAGGCGACAGAAGAAAATCCGGAAGAAGCAGCCAGAAAAAAAGAGCTTCTGCGGGAACGTGTCGAACGGATTTATCATTCATTGCATTTAAGGCCTTAAGTCTTTTTTAAGAAGTGCTTTATATCGCCTTAAAGAATGGGAAGAGGATCCACGCTATAATAAAAAATATGCGGGCAGGGGGACGAAAACGGCGCTTTAAACGTCTAATGTTTAACCGGAACAGGCAGATTTTGTGTAAGCAGGGGAATTAGACGTACTTGTATCATAAGAGGGATAAACAATCCATGCTGACGGTTATGAGACTGAGTGCGAATATCCGTTTTGAAATGATGTGGAAGAAGAGAAAATGCGCGTGCCTGCCGCAAGGGAAAAAGAGAAGGAGAAAACAGATGAAAACACTGGGGGATATAAAAAGGGTGCTTTTGCAGAGGGATCTGCTGAAGGAAGTGAGCGGAGAAGCTGCGGACAGGCTTCCGCTTGTGCGGCTGACCTGCGATTCCAGGGAAGTGGCAGAAAATACGCTGTTTATCTGCAAGGGAGCGGCGTTCAAACCACAGTATCTGCTGGATGCAGTGAAAAAAGGCGCGGTAGCTTACATCAGCGAGACAAAGATGGAGGTGCCGGTGCCTGGATTAATTGTGAAAGATATCCGAAAGGCGATGGCGGCAGCCTCGGCGTGGTTCTGGGATTACCGGGTTGGTCATCCGACGCTGACCGGGATTACCGGTACAAAAGGGAAAACGACGACCGCATGGTACTTAAAGGCCATGCTGGATGAGTGGGAGAAAATAAGAAAAGGACCGGAGACCGGACTGATCTCGACGGTGGAAAATTATGACGGGATGGCGCGATGTGATGCAGTGATGACAACGCCGGAAGCACCGCGGCTCCATGAACTGCTTGCAAATGCGGAACACGCGGGGATCCGTTACATGACAATGGAGGTTTCCAGTCAGGCACTGAAATACAAGCGCGTGCGGGAGCTGCGGTTTCAGGTGGGAATCTTTCTGAATATTTCTGAGGATCACATCAGCCCGAAGGAGCATGTGGATTTTGAAGACTATTTCAGCGCAAAGCTTTCGATTTTCCGTCAGACTGAGACGGCCTGCGTCAATCTCGACTGTGACCACGCGGACCGGATATTGAAAGCTGCGCATAAGGCCGATCATATCGTGACGTTTGGAAAAAAGAAAACGGCGGATGTGCGCTGCAGCGAGATCAGGGCGAATTATGGCGAGATCTCGTTTCGTGTGACCTGTGATCGGTTTTCAGAGTATTTTACGCTTGGAATGAAGGGGAGTTTCAATATTGAAAATGCAATGGCGGCGATTACGGCCGGATACGTGTACGGGATTCCGGTTGAATGCATGAAGCGGGCGCTGTGTCAGACAAAGGTGCCGGGACGGATGGAAAATTTCGTCAGCGAGGACGGAAAAATCTGCGGAATTGTTGATTTTGCACACAACCGCTTAAGCTTTGAAAAGCTGTTTGATGCTGCCTTTCAGGAGTATGCATCGTACCGAAGGATTATCACGGTGTTTGGCTGCCCGGGCGGCAAGGCGCTCAACCGCAGGCGGGAGCTCGGAGTGATTGCCGGCATGTTTTCGGATCAGGTGATTGTCACGACTGATGATCCGGGCATGGAAAGCCAGACGGTGATCGCAGATCAGATCCGCAGCTATGTGGAAATGACAGGATGCAGCTGTACCTGTATCGAAGATCGAAATGCAGCCGTACGGCAGGCTGTTTCTCTGGCAGCGGAGAGCAGGCAGAAGACGCTGGTGCTTCTTTTGGGAAGAGGCAGTGAAAAATTTCAGCAGATCTGTGGAAAATCACTCGCTTGCAAGACGGATGCGCAGATGATGAGGGAAGCAATCGGGGAGTACGACAGAGAAAAAAACAGGAGCAGGGGCGAGAGGGTGTCCTGAAAAGATGGAAGGAAGAAGGCAGGATTTGAGATGAGACAGAGCGATTGACAGAACCACGATTTTGAGGAATAATAAGAATACAGAAGCGAAATGCCCGGAAAAGTAAAAGTCTGCTTATAGTCAGCACGATAGGAGAAAAAATGAAATCGAATCAGGAAAAGAAACCGAGCAACTGCGAAACCTGCACCTATTTTACATACGATGAAGATTACGAAGCATACGTCTGTGATCGCGATATGGACGAGGATGAGTACGTACGCCTGATGTCCGACACTCACTACAGCTGTCCCTATTACCGCTGCGGGGATGAGTATCTTGTTGTGCGGCATCAGATGTAGTGAGTGACATTCGCTATTATTAACCGAGTCAGGCAGCGAAGCAGATTGTGAATATTTGCTTTGATTTAAGAAACAGTCGAAAGGTATTTGGCATGTCTGAGATAGAGAAACTCTTGACTGTAAATCAGAAGAAAATGTGGTTATAACCACGGATAAAATCCTGAAAATCAGATATAGTAAAGCCAGAGCATGCTTGAAAAGCCATTCCTGCAATCTGTGTATCATGATTTGCAGAAAGCATTTTTCAAACGCGTTCTCGAAGAGAAAATCAGATCAGTAAGGAGAAACTATATGAATACAGAGAAAAAGACAGAAATGTTCTGCTTCCAGTGTGAGCAGACGGCGGGCTGTACGGGATGTACAAAGGCTGCAGGGGTCTGTGGAAAGACCGCAGAGGTCGCAGCACTGCAGGATGAACTGACCGGTGCACTGATCGGTCTGGCACGCACCTGCATGAGCCAGAAAAAAACAGATCGGACGGATCGCCTGGTGATTGAGGGACTTTTTTCGACGCTGACCAACGTAAGCTTCGATGAAGAAGCGCTGAAAAAGCAGCTTCAGGAGATCAGGGACGAAAAGAACCGGATTGCGCCTGGCTGCAGCACGTGTATGGCGCGCTGCGGAAATACCGATGATTATGACGTGAAACAGATCTGGGCGTCGAACGACGAGGATATTCGTTCTCTGAAATCACTGCTTTTATTTGGCATCCGCGGAATGGCGGCCTACGCTTACCACGCGATGGTGCTCGGATATGAAAGCGGGGAGGTAAATGAATTTCTGTACCGTGCCCTTGCTGTGCTTGCAGAGGACTTCAGTGCGGAAGATCTATTGCAGGAGGTGCTCTCTGTCGGACGGGTAAATCTTACCTGCATGGAGCTTCTGGACCGCGCCAATACAGAGACATTTGGTACACCGTCCCCGGTGACGGTTCCCCTTACTGTGGAAAAAGGTCCGTTTATTGTGATTTCGGGTCATGATCTGTATGATCTGAAGCTGCTTCTGGAACAGACCGAGGGAAAAGGCATTAATATCTATACGCACGGCGAGATGCTCCCGGCACATGGCTATCCGGAGCTGAAAAAGTATCCGCATCTGAAAGGAAATTTCGGTACGGCATGGCAGAATCAGCAGAAAGAATTTGCCGGTCTTCCGGCGCCGGTGCTGTTTACGACGAACTGCATTATGCCGGTGAAAAAAAGCTACGCGGACCGCATTTTTACGACAGAAGTAGTTTCCTATCCGGAGATGGTGCACATTCCGGAGAAAGAAATGGATGGTAAGCTGTACAAGGACTTTACCCCGGTGATTGAGAAGGCATTGGAGCTTGGCGGTTATCCGGAGGATTATGTTTTTACCGGAATCAACGGCGGAACGGAAGTGACGACGGGATTTGGACACGGTACGGTTCTTTCTGTGGCTGACAAGGTGGTAGAGGCAGTGAAGGCAGGGAAAATCCGTCACTTCTTCTTGGTGGGAGGCTGCGACGGCGCGCGCACCGGAAGAAATTATTACACGGAATTTGTAAAGCAGACGCCGGAGGATACGATCATTCTGACGCTTGCATGCGGCAAATACCGTTTCAATGATCTGGATCTCGGCACAATCGACGGCCTTCCGCGTCTGATGGATATGGGACAGTGCAACGATGCGTACAGTGCAATCCGCGTTGCAGTGGCGCTTGCTGAGGCGTTTGACTGTGAGGTCAACGAGCTTCCTCTTTCCATGGTGCTCTCCTGGTACGAGCAGAAAGCAGTGAGCATTCTGCTGACGCTTCTGCATCTTGGAATCAAAAATATTAAGCTTGGACCGACGCTTCCGGCCTTTCTCTCCGCGAATGTGCGGAAGCTTCTGGTCGACACGTACAAAATCGAATCGATCACGACGCCGGAGAAAGATCTGGCGGAGCTGCTGGGATAAAAAAGAATAACTAAAATATGAAAGGGCTGTAAAAGAGGCTGCATAAAAATGCTTCTTTTATGGCTCTTTCTTGATTAGTTTCATTCAGAGCCAGCTGTAAAGAGGACATTCGCAGCCTGTGTTCAAAACGTTTCGCGTTTTATCGGTTTGGCGTAGCCACCAAACGCGAGTGTTTTATGAAATTTTACCTGGCTCTGAACGGAAAAATTTTTCAGAAACCTCTTTACAAATTTAAAAATCTGGTTTATAATCCAGTTAATCTAGTAAGTAACTAGGAAATATATGAAAACTAGAAATTAAAGTAGACGCTAAAAAGGAATCGCACGCCTGAATTACTGCAAAGCAACTGGCAGGGGAAAGCGGATATTCGCAGTCTTGCAGAATTCGGTAAAACAGAACATAGAAAAAATGAGGAGGACAATAGCATGGCAAAGATTTATGGAAGCGCACTGGAACTGATCGGAAACACCCCGTTGGTTGAGGTGAAAAATATCGAAAAAGCAGAAAATCTGGAAGCAAGAGTGCTTGTAAAGCTGGAGTATTTCAATCCGGCCGGAAGTGTAAAGGATCGTATCGCAAAGAGCATGATTGAGGATGCGGAAGAGAAGGGACTCCTCAAAGAGGGTTCCACGATTATTGAGCCTACCTCCGGCAACACCGGAATCGGTCTTGCGTCGATCGCAGCATCCAAGGGCTATCGCATCATTCTGACGATGCCGGAGACGATGAGCGTAGAGCGCCGGAATATTCTGAAAGCCTACGGTGCAGAGGTTGTCCTGACCGACGGCGCAAAGGGAATGAAGGGGGCAATCGCACGTGCGGATGAGCTGGCAAAGGAGATTCCGAACAGCTTTATTCCGGGACAGTTTGTAAATCCGGCAAACCCGAAGGCACACAAGGCGACAACCGGACCGGAGATCTGGAATGATACAGACGGAGCAGTGGATATCTTTGTAGCAGGCGTCGGCACCGGCGGAACATTGAGCGGCACCGGCGAGTATCTGAAATCGCAGAAGCCGGAAGTGAAGATTGTAGCGGTAGAGCCGGCAACTTCACCGGTACTTTCTGAGGGCAAGGCAGGCCCGCACAAGATTCAGGGAATCGGAGCAGGCTTCGTACCGGATACCCTCAACACCGGTATCTATGATGAGATCATCAAGATTGAGAATGAAGATGCGTTTGAGACTTCCAAGCTTCTCACAAAGAAAGAGGGAATCCTGACCGGTATTTCATCAGGCGCAGCGCTGCTGGCAGCAATTCAGCTTGCAAAGCGTCCGGAGAACAAAGGAAAAACAATCGTAGCACTGCTTCCGGACAGTGGAGACCGTTATTATTCTACACCGCTGTTCCAGGGCAAATAAAACAAAAAATATATCCTTCTTAAAAGGGGTGCCTGACTTGTCCGGGCATCCCTTTTTGACAGAGTCAGAGCGTAAAAATAACAATAAAGAGCAGATGAGAACTTACCTATAGCATGAAAGCGATGAGAGCTGTTATCGTTAATGGTAATGTTATGGACGGTAAAGTGGAGCGAGAATGTCAGTTTTACTTTGAAAAAAAGAGGGCTGCGCGTTGCAAAACAAAAGAGGATAGAATAGAATGAGAGAAGTTTAATTGGTTTGCCCAGGAAAACAGGAAAGGAGAGCGCGAATGACATTACAACAATTAAAATACGTAACCGCCATCGCCGACTGCGGTTCCATGAACGAAGCGGCTAAGACGCTGTTTGTGTCCCAGCCGAGCCTTTCCGGCGCGGTGAAGGAGCTGGAAGAGGAAGCCGGAATCGAGATATTCAAACGGACAAACAAGGGTGTGCTTCCGACACCAGAGGGCGAGGAATTTCTCGGCTATGCAAGGCAGCTGCTCAACCAGTATGAGCTGATGGAGGACCGTTTTATCCGGAGAACGAGGGTAAAGAAAAAATTCAGCGTGTCGATGCAGCACTATTCGTTTGCGGTAAAGGCGTTTGTAGAACTCGTCAAGCAGTATGGCATGGACGAGTATGAATTTGCCGTGTACGAGACGAAGACAGGGGAAGTCATTTCCAACGTGCGTAATTTCCGCAGTGAGATCGGTGTCCTCTATGAAAATGAATTTAACGGGCAGGCGATCAGCAAAATACTGAAGGAAAATAATCTGGAATTTCATCCGCTTTTTCCGTGCGGGACGTACGCTTATCTGTGGAAAGGACATCCGCTGGCAGAAAAAGAGCAGATCAGTATGGAAGAGCTTTCGGAATTTCCGTGTCTTGCTTTTGACCAGGGGGATAATCCGTCCTTCTTTCTGGCGGAGGAAGTGCTCAGTACCTATGATTACAAGCGGGTGATTCGTGCAAATGACCGCGCGACGATGCTGAATCTGATGGTGGGACTGAATGGATATACCCTGTGTTCCGGTATTATCTGTGAAGAATTAAACGGAAGCGATTACTGCGCTGTTCCGCTTGCGCAGCAGGAGCAGATGGAGATTGGTTACATTAAGCGCAGCGGCATGATGCTCAGTCCTCTGGCAGAGCGCTATCTGGAAGAGCTGCGAAAGTATGAAGGTTATGTGTTAGAGCCTGTTTGAAAGGCCATTCCCGCAATCTGCGCGTCACAATTTGCAGAAAGAATTTTTTAACTGAGTCAACCTGCGAAGCAGATTGCGAATATCCGCTGTATAGACACTTTTTGCTATAGGAAAAACCAATAGCAAGAAAAAAGTTTTGTATATTGGACAGAAACAGGCGCACAGGCTATAATAACACCCGTAAACCGATAGGAAATAAAAACAATCCCAGAGAGGAGATCAGGATATGAGCAAGAAGACACGCGCAGAGCGCAATTTTAAATTTGAAACCTTACAGCTTCACGTAGGACAGGAGCATCCGGATCCGGTGACCGGCGCAAGAGCCGTGCCGATCTATCAGACCTCCTCTTACGTATTTGACAATTCCGAGCATGCAGCAGCCAGATTTGGACTGCGTGATGCAGGAAATATTTACGGAAGACTGACAAACCCGACCGAGGATGTATTCGAGCAGAGAATTGCAGCACTCGAGGGCGGCGTAGCAGCGCTTGCAGTTGCATCAGGAGCGGCCGCAATCACCTATACATTTGAAAATCTCGCACAGGCAGGCGACCATATTGTATCTGCAAAGAACATTTACGGAGGCACCTACAACTTCCTGGCACATACCTTCCCGCAGTTTGGCGTAAAGACGACATTCGTAGACGTATTCAATCTGGATGAAGTAAAAGCAGCCATTCAGGACAACACAAAAGCGATCTTTATTGAGACGCTGGGCAACCCGAATTCAGATGTGGTTGATATCGAAGCAATCGCAAAGGTTGCACATGAGCATAAGATTCCGCTTGTAATTGACAACACCTTCGCAACTCCGTATCTTGTAAGACCGATCGAGTACGGCGCAGATATTGTGGTACATTCTGCGACGAAGTTTATCGGCGGACACGGCACGACCATCGGCGGTGTCATCGTGGACGGCGGCAAATTTGACTGGGAGGCATCCGGTAAATTCCCGTCACTGACTGAGCCGAACCCGAGCTACCATGGCATCAGCTTCACAAAGGCAGTCGGAGCTGCAGCATTTGTCACAAAGATCCGTGCAATCCTGCTGCGTGATACGGGAGCAACAATCTCTCCGTTCCATTCTTTCCTGTTCCTGCAGGGACTTGAGACGCTGTCTCTTCGCGTGGAGCGTCATGTTGAGAATGCACTTAAGGTAGTAGAGTACCTGAATAATCATCCGCAGGTAGAAAAAGTACATCACCCGTCTGTTTCAGACGATCCGGTACAGCAGGAGCTGTATAAAAAGTACTTCCCGAACGGCGGCGGTTCCATCTTCACTTTTGAGATTAAGGGCGATGCTGAGACAGCAAAGAAATTCATCGACAATCTGGAGCTCTTCTCACTGCTTGCAAATGTAGCAGACGTGAAGTCACTGGTTATCCATCCGGCAACGACAACGCACAGCCAGTGCACCGACGAGGAGTTGGCCGATCAGGGTATCAAGCCGAACACGATTCGTCTGTCAATCGGTACTGAAAATGTGGCAGATATCATCGAGGATCTGGACGAGGCATTTAAGGCAGTAGCAGAGTAGGAAGCTGTCGTTAGAGGATCAGTAAAAGTACAGTAAACGGCATACAGGCTGTAATTCTTTTGAAAAGAAAGAATTGCAGCCTGTTTTTTGCGTGTACATAAGCATTTTTCAGGCACGTTTTAACCGTGTCAGGCATTCCCTTCTGGGATACGAGAAATAATAAGCAACAGATGATTTGCGTGTATCATAAGATAAACTCACTCATAATAGTGGTTGCGAAATATCACAAGGGGAGCTTGGATTCCGTATGATTCTACAAGCAGCGAAGCGGACCTGAAATAGCCGCTTTGACAGGGAAAGAAAGATTTCTGTTACAACATACAATTCATATTGAAATAATAGGAAAGATGTTTTATAATAAATACAAAGCATGGTGTCAGAGTATATTTGCATGCTCTGTGGAAAAGGCTGGCTGAATCGGGTTTACTCGTCTGGTCTTGCATCATAGCACGGAGGGGACTATCATGAGAATATCAACAAAGGGACGCTACGCGCTGCGTCTGATGCTTGATCTCGCGACAAATTGCTGCGGAGATCCGATCAGGCTGAAGGATGTCGCGAAACGTCAGGAAATTTCTGAAAAATATCTGGAACAAATCATATCCATATTAAATAAAGCAGGATTTGTGCGGAGTATCCGCGGCCCGCAGGGCGGTTACGTTCTGACGCGCCGTCCGGAAGAATACACGGTTGGCATGATTCTGCGTCTGACGGAGGGCAGCCTTGCGCCGGTCGAGTGTGTGGAAAATACAGCAATGCCATGTGACCGTGAGGAAGACTGTGTGACAAAGCTGATCTGGAAAAAATTAAACGATGCGATCAGCGGCGTTGTCGACAACATTACGCTTGCCGACCTCCTCGACTGGCAGGCCGCCCGCGTGAACGACTATGTGATCTAACAGTTTCGAGCGGCAGCAAACAATTAAACCTGAAAAGGCTCCGGGAAACGTATTTCTTCCCGGAGCCTTTTTTCCAAAAACAGCAGCTTACTGTCTGATTTTCATTTTTACTCGGTCTCGCTTGCCGCTCTGCGTACATTTCCGGCGCCGGCCTGCGCAAGCACCTTGCTGATTCGTTTGTACAGCAGCATGGTCGGTACGGAGATCATCACACCTTTTAAGAGGTTCAGCGGAGCAACCGCAAAGAGCGCGAGCGTTGCAACACTTGTGATGGCCGGATTGATTGCGGTTCCCATTCCGACGATTGCCTCAAGCGGCATTCCGTAGAGGGAAGAAAATGCCGGAATCAGATAAACGGCATTGAAAATACTTCCGAATACAGCCATAAATAAAGTACCGGTGAGCAGTGCAAGTTTGGCTGTTTTTTTCGTCTTTTTCAGATGATAAACGATTGCAGCCGGAACAATGAATGCGCAGCCAACCACGAAATTGGCAAGATCGCCGACAAAAGCGGTGGAGGTGCCTTTGACTACGAGCTTTAAGAGCACTTTGACCAGCTCAATGACGACACCGCCGACCGGTCCAAGATAAAACGCACCGATCATAACCGGAATCTCGCTGAAGTCAAGCTTGTAAAAGCCAGGAGCGAGAAACGCAACCGAAAAATCAAACAGATACAAAATACCGGCGAGCGCACCAAGCATTCCGCAGATCGTGATCGTGTGTGTTTTGCCTGGATGTCCGATGTTGTCTTTTAAAATCGTCCGTTCCATGAGCTCCGATACGGCGAGGATGGCAGCGATGACCACCGCACATACCAGGATAAACTGCAGGTTGTCCCCGATTGACTGTAAAAGATTGTTTCCCATAATTCATTTCCCCTTTTCTGAAAAAATATTGGCAATTGCCTTTTCAAGAAAAGCTCTTCAGATTGCCGCAGAGAACCCCTGCGCCTGCGGTTTTTATCCGTACATCCGTCTCCTGCATGACTGGTTTCGTTATTCGCGGAGCGCTGTACGAAAACACCCGAAGAAAATATGTACATTACATATCCTCTTCGGGTGATGAAAATCGACAAGCTGAAATTTTCTGCCTTCTTCTACCATCCAGACTATACTGTCGGTCCCGGAATTCACAAATTGTGTCACCGGATCAGCCGCCTAAGCGGGTCGCGGACTATACCGCCGGTGGGGAATCACACCCCGCCCCGAAGAACAAATCTCAAATACGAATACAGTATAATCACTTTTTCGTTTCTTTGCAAGTTCTTTTTGCACTGGAATCTCTGTTTGACAGAATGCCAGAACATGGTACAATAAGACAATGAGTGGACTTTGCCTTAAATCCGGCGGCAGGGGGGATTGCAAATGGTTCACAGTACACAGCTGAATGAAACTTTGGTTATGAGAAGGATTTCGAAATTCATCATGGACAAAGAAAGGACGGTTTCTTTTTATGGGAAGAATAAAAAAGGCGGTACAGCTGACAGAAAATCCGCATTTGAATCTATATGAGCTTGAGACCCAGGACCGGAAAGGTCATCCGGGGCGCTATTACGTGGCTTCCCGCGCGAAGCACACGGAGGATCTGGAACTGGTCAGAAAGCAGCAAAAGCCGGATGGCGTGATTATTTACAGCCTTTATGGAGAAAAAAAGGATAAAGTGGTTCTGGTGCGCCAGTATCGCTACCCGATCGACGGATATATTTATGAGTTTCCGGCCGGGCTGGTAGAGCCTGGAGAGGATTATCACGACGCGGCGGTGCGGGAGATGAAAGAGGAGACCGGGTTGAATCTTCACCCGATTCCGGTTGACAATTTCTATGCAAAACCGTATTATACGACCATCGGAATGACAGATGAATGCTGTGCGACGGTCTATGGCGTATCAGATGGAACGATCAGCCTTGATGGTCTGGAGGACACGGAAGATCTGGAGGTAGTGATTGCGGACCGGGACGAGGTACGCAGAATCTTAAAGGAAGAGCGCGTAGCGATTGTCTGCTCCTATATGCTGATGCATTTTCTGCATGATAAAGAACCATTCGAATTTCTGCAGGCGGGAGATGTGGAGGGAAAAAGCAAATGGAGGAAAAAATGAAGGCAAAATTCGAGATCAAGATGACGAATCGGGACATGTACAATTTTCTGATGTACCATTCCTACCATAGTTTTACCGGTATCTTCAGTATCGTGGCAGGAATTGCATTGCTTGGCTATTTTTTCTGGTGCGTGGGGACAGGGCGTGAAAGTTCTTTCCTGTATCCGCTGTTTGGAGTCCTGTTTTTGGTATATCAGCCGTGGACACTGTTTATCAGTTCGGCAAAGCAAGTGACTTCGAATCCTGTTTTTCAAAAGCCGATCGGTTATGAATTGTCAGAAAACGGGATTACGGTCAGCCAGGACGGACAGACAAATGAGATCGGCTGGGACGGCGTGCGCCGGATCCGCGAGGATAAAAGAAGCATTTTTGTCTATACCGGAGCAAAAAATGCGTGCATCTGGCCGAAAAAGCAGCTCAAAAATCAGGCGGCAGAGGTGAAAAAAATTCTGGAAGCCTGCGTGCCGGCTGCTGGTGGCAATAAAAAAGCACAGTGAGGACGAAGCTATTTTTTGAACGCAGATAGGCATTCTTCCGCTTCAAGTGCATTCTATGCTTCAAGTGAGCGGAGAATGAAGCAGTAGATGGGGCATATATCCGATTTGTTGGAAAGGAAACTACATGACAGAAAGAATTATAGAGACAAATTCAGAGCAGGAGACGCGTGCACTTGGCATGGAGCTTGCGAAAAATGCACGCCCGGGTCAGATTTATGCGCTGATCGGGGACCTCGGTGTCGGAAAAACGGTTCTGACCCAGGGGATTGCGGAGGGACTTGGCATTACCGAGCCAGTGAGCAGCCCGACCTTTACGATTGTGCAGGTATATGAAGAAGGGCGGATGCCGTTCTATCATTTTGATGTCTACCGCATCGGCGATATCGAGGAGATGGATGAGATCGGCTATGAGGATTACTTTTTCGGAGAGGGGATCTGTCTGGTGGAGTGGGCGAATCTGATCGAGGAGCTGATGCCGGAGCAGACGGTCTGGATTACAATCGAAAAAGATCTGGAAAAAGGTTTTGATTACCGAAAAATTACGTTTTCCAGAAGAGCTTGACGGGGCAGAAAAGTCCACAGAATTAAGTAAGAAGTAAAACGGCAGTGACAGACGGAGAAAAAACGATATTTCCCACTGACAGGTCGCGGATGTCCGCTTTACACAAGAAAGAAGATGGAGTAAAATCATGAAAATACTGGCACTTGACAGTTCTGGTCTGGTGGCATCTGTAGCAGTGATGCAGGATGATACGCTTCAGGCAGAATATACCGTAAACTATAAAAAAACACATTCTCAGACGCTGCTTCCAATGCTGGATGAAGTGGCAAAAATGACAGAACTTGACTTAAATACGATTGATGCGATAGCAATTTCAGGTGGACCTGGATCATTTACCGGGCTTCGCATCGGTTCAGCGACGGCAAAGGGACTTGGACTTGCATTGAAAAAACCGCTGATCCACATTCCGACGGTGGATGCGCTGGCATTTAACCTTTACGGCACGGAAAAACTGATCTGTCCGCTGATGGATGCGAGAAGAAATCAGGTTTATACGGGTCTGTATCGCTTTGACGGTGACAGATTCTGCGTCGAGATGGAGCAGACCCCGATGGCAGTAGAGGAACTTGCAAAAAATCTGAATGAGCGAAATGAGCCGGTGATCTTTTTAGGCGATGGCGTGCCAGTTTATCGGGAGCTGCTTGAGCAGCTGCTGACTGTGCCGCATCAGTATGCACCAGCACATACGAACCGGCAGCGAGCGGCGAGTGTGGCTGCACTTGGAATGCGCTATGCAGCGGAAGGAAAATTTGAAACCGCGACGGAGCACACCCCGGATTATCTGCGTCTGTCTCAGGCAGAGCGCGAGCGTGCTCAGAAGCAGATTCCGGGCGATGCAGGGTATACAGCTTAGAGCATGTTTGAAAAATGCTTGCTGCAAGATGTGCACCATAAATTGGAGAGCGTAGATTGCAGGAATGATTTTTCAGACACGCGCTGGTGAGGCGGATTGCGAATGTCCGCTTTACACAGAATATCAGTGTCGGCAGATGCAATAAAAACAGGGAGAGTGGCAAAAAATGGAAAATTCCTGTCATAGATACAAAATAGAACAGATGCGCCCGGAAGATGCGGCCGAGGCGGCTGCAATTGAAGCCAGAATATTTTCGATGCCGTGGAGTGAAAATGGATTCCGGACGTCTATAGTATCTTCCGACACGCTGTATCTTTGTGTGCGCGACGGTGAAAATATGATCGCATACTGCGGACTTCTGCAGTCATTTGATGAGGCAGATATCACGAATGTAGCGGTCCGGGAAGAATACCGCTCCCAGGGAGTCGGCAGGGCCATGCTGGAAGCTTTGATGGAGGGCGGAAAAGAGCGTGGGATCAGCCGCTTTACCCTGGAGGTGCGCGTTGGCAACAAGACAGCACTGCATCTGTATGAAAGCCTTGGCTTTGTGTCTGCCGGGATTCGGAAAAATTTTTATGACCTGCCGAAAGAAGATGCAGTGATCATGTGGAAAGAGTAAAAAATAAATACTGAAACCTGAAAAATGAAAGTCATATCTGTTGTTTACTGTTTCTTGCAGTCAGATAGGGACATGCCTGATCCAATTAATTTCCGAATTCAGGAAACAGACACAGAAACTCCCGGTAGGCAGCCTGCGTAAAATTCAGTATAATCGTTCTGGTAGCCATAGAAAGAGATACGTATGGCTTAGATTTATTGAAAAGGTGATTACCTGAGCATTTTTAAACACGTTCAGGGCAGCAGTGAATCATTCCTCTGGAGTGAAAAACGAAGCAGATTCTTCGAAATTCCAGAGTAATATCATTGGAAAAGCCAGAAAAACCAGGAGGAATCAGAAATGCCCGAAAAACACATGATACGTTGCAATGCCTGCGGAAAAGAGCAGGCCGTTTTGAAGCACGGAGCGCAGGAGGAGTTTTTGAAAATACAGAAGACGTGGGGCTATTTCTCCGAAAAAGATGGGGAAACGCACCGGTTTTCACTTTGCGAAGTCTGCTATGACAGGATACGGAAGCAGTTTGTGCTTCCGGTCGAAATTTTGGAATGTGAGCCGTAGACGAAAAATGGATACGGCTTTAGAAATGAGGAGTAAAAATGCTGGATGTTTGTTTGCTTGGAAGCGGCGGAATGATGCCGCTTCCATATCGATGGCTGACCGCTTTGATGACGCGGTTCAACGGCAGCTCGCTGCTGATTGACTGCGGAGAGGGGACGCAGATCGCAGTAAAAGAAAAGGGATGGAGTTTTAAACCGATCGATACAATCTGTTTCACCCATTATCACGGAGATCATATCAGCGGGCTTCCGGGCCTGCTTCTTACAATGGGAAACGCAGATCGGAAGGAGCCGCTTACCCTGATTGGACCCAAAGGACTGGAGCGGGTGGTAAATGCGCTGCGCGTCATTGCGCCGGAGCTTCCGTTTCCGATCATTTTTGAGGAAATCCAGGGGCCGGAGCAGGTGTTTGAGGAAAAGGGATATCGGATCCGGGCATTTCGCGTTCATCATAACGTACTTTGCTACGCATATACGATCGAGATCGACCGAGCCGGACGTTTTGATGTGGAACGGGCGAAAAGTGCCGGGATTCCGATACAGTTCTGGAACCGTCTGCAAAAAGGTGAGCAGATCGAGGCGGAGGACGGAACGCTGTGGCATCCGGAGGATGTGCTCGGCCCGGCAAGAAAAGGAATTAAAGTGACGTACTGTACCGATACCCGTCCGACAAAAGAGATCGCGCAGCAGGCGGTTGGTTCAGATCTGTTCATCTGCGAGGGCATGTATGGAGAGCCGGAAAAAGCAAAGAAAGCAGTAGAATATAAACATATGACGTTTACAGAGGCAGCAACCCTTGCAAAACAGGCGCAGCCCAAAGAGATGTGGCTGACGCATTACAGCCCGTCGCTGGTACGTCCGGAGGATTATATGGAGGATGTACGCCGCATTTTCCCACGGGCCTATCCGGGAAAAGACGGAAAATCTGTGACACTGGATTTTGAAGAAGAGTAAACTGGAAGACCTTACACTGTGAGGCAAAAATAGAAAAGTCCGGACTGAAAAGAATACAGAGGCGGAAAGTAAATTTACGGCAGAAATAGTGCAGAAAAACAGAGAACTGGAAAAGGCTGCCGGAATGAAAGTAGAGGAGTTACAAAATGTGTAAAGAAGAGACAAATGAGCAGAAAGATATTTTAATACTTGCGATCGAGAGCTCGTGTGACGAGACAGCGGCAGCTGTCGTAAAAAACGGGCGGGAGGTACTGTCAAATATAATCTCCTCACAGATTGCACTGCATACGCTTTATGGCGGTGTTGTTCCGGAGATCGCCTCCAGAAAGCATATTGAAAAGATTAATCAGGTAATTGAGGAAGCACTGCAGACAGCGGGAGTTACTTTGGATGATCTGGATGCAATTGCAGTCACATACGGACCGGGGCTGGTTGGTGCGCTTCTGGTCGGAGTTGCGGAGGCAAAGGCAATCAGCTACGCAAAGCACCTTCCGTTAGTAGGCGTACATCATATTGAAGGGCATATCTCAGCAAACTACATCGAAAACAAGGATTTGGAGCCACCGTTCATCTGCCTTGTCGTTTCCGGAGGCCACACGCATCTTGTAAAGGTACAGGATTACGGTGTCTATGAGATTATTGGACGTACACGTGATGACGCGGCAGGTGAGGCCTTTGATAAGGTAGCGCGTGCAATCGGCTTGGGTTACCCGGGCGGACCGAAGATTGACAAGCTGGCAAAAGAGGGAAATCCGGATGCGATTGCATTTCCGAAAGCGAAAATTGCAGATTCGCCCTATGATTTCAGCTTCAGCGGCCTGAAATCTTCCGTCCTGAATTATTTAAATGGCGCCAAAATGAAAGGCGAGACCGTGAACCGTGCAGATGTGGCAGCGTCTTTCCAGAAAGCAGTCTGCGATGTTCTGGTAAGCCATGCCATTGACGCGGTAAAAGAGGCAGGGATGGACAAGCTTGCAATTGCGGGTGGTGTGGCATCCAACAGTACTCTGCGCGCGGCGATGGAGACAGCGTGTGAGAAGAATGGTATCCGCTTTTTCCGCCCATCCCCGATTCTGTGCACGGATAATGCGGCGATGATCGGAGCAGCAGGCTATTATGAGTTCAAAAAAGGAGTGCGTTCCGGACTGGATCTGAATGCAATTCCGAATCTGAAACTGGGAGAGAGATAAATATGAAGACAACAGCGATCGTTCTTGCAGGCGGAAGCGGGAGCAGAATGAAAACAAAGACGAAAAAACAGTATCTTTTGGTGGAGGGAAAACCGGTACTCTGGTATTCCCTGCACATATTTGAGGAGAGTCCGCTGATAGACGAGGTGATTCTGGTGTGCGGCGCAGGAGAAGAGGCGGCGTGCCGGGAGCAGTTTGGCGAAAAATTCGGCTTTCGTAAGGTTAAAGCGATCGTTGCGGGCGGGAAAGAACGCTACCATTCCGTTCATGCGGGATTAAAAGCAGCGGATGGCTGCGATCTGGTGCTGATCCATGACGGCGCGCGCCCGTTTGTTGATGAAATGATGCTGCAGCGGATCATAGACTGCCTTTCTGCGCATCCTGCCTGTGTGGTTGGAATGCCGGTGAAAGACACGATCAAGATGAGTACGGAGGATGGCTGCGTCGCACAGACATTGCCGAGGGAGAGACTGTGGACCGTTCAGACACCACAGGCGTTTTCCTATCCTCTGATCAAAGATGCGTACGACAGAATGCTCCGCATGGAAGAAGAGGGATGCCTTGATGTGAAAATAACGGATGATGCGATGGTAGCAGAGTATATCAGTCATACACCGGTCTGGCTCATTGAGGGCTCCTACAATAATATTAAAATCACGACGCCGGAGGATCTTGTTTTTGCCAGTGCGATTGTGCGTAAAATGTATCAATAATAGGAAAATTTGAAAAAATCAAAAAAATGAAAAAAATGTCTTGACAGAACGAAACAAAGATGATAATATTCTACATGCGCCAAGGTGAGGCGCTTCGATAGAAACTGGAGAGGTAGCGAAGTGGTCATAACGCGGCGGTCTTGAAAACCGTTTGTCCGAAAGGGCGCATGGGTTCGAATCCCATCCTCTCCGTTGGCAATTTAATAAAACAATCTGAGCAATCAGGCATTTGGAGAAGTACCCAAGCGGCTGAAGGGGCTCCCCTGGAAAGGGAGTAGATCGTTAATAGCGGTGCGAGGGTTCAAATCCCTCCTTCTCCGTTCTGTCAAAGCCAAGTAAAAACTTTGAAAAATAAAGTAAAAACTTGTTGACAGATGTAAAAAGTTGTGGTAATATCAAAAAGCTGATGCAAATCAGCACACAACAAAAGGAACCTTGATAACTGAACAGTGAAACAACCTTGAAAATTCTTAAAAAGTTTTATTTTAAGGAACTGACCTTTAAAACAGTAAAAAGGGAATGAATAGCCAAGTAGTTATTCTGAACCATATCAAACATTTTATCAGAGAGTTTGATCCTGGCTCAGGATGAACGCTGGCGGCGTGCTTAACACATGCAAGTCGAACG
>JAQXVT010000003.1 GCA_029225065.1 Lachnospiraceae bacterium
AGACACCGCGTGGGACTGATGGGCGGAACATTTGATCCGATCCATATCGGACATCTGATGTTGGCGGAATGTGCGTATGAGCAGTTTGACCTGGAACAGGTTTTGTTTCTGCCGTCCGGAAAACCTCCGCACAAACGCACGCGGGTAGGGGCATCGGATCAGGAGCGCATTGATATGGTTCGTCTGGCGATCCAGGCTAATCCGCATTTTGCGCTGGATTCTGAGGAGATGTACCGCAGCGGTTATACGTATACGAATGATACACTGGAGATTCTGACGGCACAGCATCCGGATACAGATTATTATTTCATCATCGGTGCAGATTCCCTGATGGCGTTTGACACCTGGTATCGTCCGGATGGTATCTGTTCGCACTGTATTCTGGCAGTTGCAGTGCGGGATCAGCTGGCGCCGGAGATGCTGACAGAAAAGATGAATGAGCTTCGGGAAAAGTATCAGGCGCGGGTCTTTCTGCTCCAGACGCCGGATGTGGATATCGCATCGCGCCGTTTGCGTGAAATGTGCCGGGAAGGGCGGTCAATCCGTTACTATGTGCCGGATGAGGTCTTTGCGTATATTCGAGACAATCAGATTTACAAAGAGGGAAAATAATGGGATACAATCTGATAAAAATGCAGAAAAAGCTGAAAAAATACGTGGATGAATCGCGTTACGTGCATACACTTGGCGTGATGTATACGGCGGCTGCGCTGGCGATGCGCTATGACGCAGATCTGGAAAAAGCACAGGTGGCAGGACTTTTGCATGACTGTGCGAAATGCATTCCAAATGACAAAAAGCTCAAGCTGTGCCGCCAGAATGATATTCCGGTATCAGCGGTGGAGGAAAAATCGCCGTTTCTGCTCCATGCCGTGCTGGGTGCTTACATTGCGCGGGAAAAATATGATGTGAAGGACCAGGAGATCCTGGATGCAATCGCGTGCCATACAACCGGAAAACCGGATATGACACTGCTGGAAAAAATTATTTTTATTTCTGATTATATTGAGCCGATGCGCTCCAAGGCGGAGAATCTGCCGCTGATCCGCCATCTGGCGTTTGAGGATCTTGATCTTGCTGTATACACAACGCTGAGGGACACTCTTGCGTATCTGGAAAAGGAAAAAACCTGTCTTGATAATCAGACAACAATGGCTTATAATTACTACAGACAGTTAATCGAAGAAAGAAAAAAGGAGGCGTAAATATGGCCGACAAACATTCAAAGGAGCTTGCAAAGCTTGCATATGAGGCATTGGAAGAAAAGAAAGCGCAGGACATCAAGATTATCAATATCGAAGGTGTTTCTGTTCTTGCCGACTATTTTATCATTGCTTCCGGAACAAATCACAATCAGGTCCAGGCGATGGCAGACAGCGTAGAAGAGACGCTCTACAAAGCGGGACATCCGGCAAAGCAGACAGAGGGGTATCGTACCGCAAATTGGATTCTGTTGGATTATGGCGATATCATTGTGCATCTCTTTGACACGGAGAACCGTTTGTTCTACGATCTGGAGCGTATCTGGAGAGATGGAAAGGAAATTTCTGCGGAAGAACTGTAAAGAAAGACGTAACAATTCAGGACGCTGTGTGTTCCGCTGCGCTTCTGGGCTGTTATGAATAAAACCAGAGACAGGAGAAGGAACCATGGCGGTAGATAAGACATTTTTAATGAGAAGCATTCAGAAAAAGGAAGAGATGATCGTTGCATACTGTGCATTCACAAATATGCCGTTTGTTGTGTGCGATCAGGAATCCTTTAACGATCAGGTGTGGATTTTTGATACAGAGGCGCAGCTCCAGGAGTTTGCAAAACCGTATACAGAGAAGAAGATTTTGCTGAAAGGCATCAAATATCCGAATGCCCGTTTCCTTTCATTCTTTTCCATGCTTTTCACGATCGGTATCAACGAGCTGGTATTTGTCGGCGAAAATGGAAAAGAGACAATTGAGTTGGAGGAGCTGGTAAGACGTCCGGATTTCTCCAAGCTTCCGAAAGAGCAGCAGCCGATTACGAATCCGGAGCTGCAGCTGACCGGACTGTATTTCATGCAGGAGGCGGCGCGTCCGATTCCGAACGAGGAGAAGAATGTTGCAGATCTTGAGGAGGAGCTTGCAGCAAATCTGTTCAAGGCACGTTACATTATCCCGATCGAGCTTCTCGATGGACCGGAGACGGATATGGAGAAGCTGAAGTCAAAGAAGTATCGTCTGCCGATTCTGAAAAACAAGAACGGAGATGTTCTGCAGCCGCTTTTCACGGATCCGAACGAGCTGGCAAAGTTCAACCGTGAGAATAAATTCAAAGCGCTGGCTCTGCCGTTTGCAAACCTTTCAAAGCTTCTGATCAAGGATTCCAAAGGATTTCTGTTAAATCCGGCCGGATTCCATCTTGCAATGCCGAAGGAGCTTCTGGAGGGACTTCCGAAGCGTTTTGGCACCGCAGAGTAAGCTGCGAAAAGGTAACAGGACGAAACAGTTCTGGAGTGTAGTTAAGATAAAGTCTCAGGAGAGTTGACAGACAATCCTGAGACTTTTTGCGCTATATATGTTTATTATAGTATTAGTAATCCCGCTGCTTTGCCATAAGAGCAGAAAACAGCGGGATGGGTACAATCAAAATGGATTGTTATAGGTTTTGCCCGATCAGAAAAGGCTTACTGGAAAATCCGGAATACGCCGAAGACTTTGCCGAGAATCTCACACTTGTCTACGATGATTGGATCCATAGAATCATTTTCCGGCTGGAGACGGTAGTGACCATTCTCTTTGTAGTAGGTCTTTACGGTAGCAGAGTCATCAACAAGTGCAACGACAATGTCGCCGTTCTCTGCGGTGGCCTGCTGCTTGACCAGAACCTTATCGCCGTCAAAGATGCCTGCATTAATCATGCTCTCGCCCTTTACCTTGAGCATAAAGGACTGCTTGTTCGGCATGTACTCAGTCGGGATCGGGAAATATCCTTCGATGTTCTGCTCGGCAAGAATCGGCTGTCCGGCAGCGACTGTACCGATGATTGGGACATTGACCATCTCGCGGCGGATCATGTTGAAAGATTCGTCGAGGATCTCGATCGCGCGTGGTTTGGTCGGGTCACGGCGGATGTATCCGTTGCGCTCAAGAGATTCGAGGTGGGAATGAACCGAAGAGGTGGATTTTAAACCGACTGCCTGACAGATCTCACGGACTGCAGGTGGAAATCCGCGCTCGAGAATTTCATTTTTTATATAATTTAAAATTTCTTCCTGTTTTTTGGAAATAGGTCTTTCTTCCATATGGTACCTCCCGTACGTGCGTTTTCTTTAGTATAACACAGAATGATAAAAATAGCAAACAGATGTTTTGTATCTTTGAAAAAGATTAATAATTCCGTTTCTTTTGCTTTCTTGTAATCTCCATAGGCGGATGCTATAATTGGTAAACAAACGGACATTTTTTCCATGAAGACGAAAGATGGAAAGAAGTCACAGAAAGAGAGGAATCCATATGAAAAGAAAGACGATGGCTGTGATTATGAGTGTGCTGTGTGCGATGGCAGCAGTTCCTTCTGTCACGGTTTTTGCAGATGGACAGAGAGTCGTCACGCTTGGTGCAGACCTTTCCGATGATCAGAAACAGGCAATTCTTCGTTACTTCGGTGTTGCCGGACAAAATCTTCAGACGCTGACGATTACAAATCAGGATGAGCGTGATCACCTTGGATCGTATGTGCCACTTGAGCAGATCGGTTCACACACCTACAGCTGTGCATATGTTAATCCGACAAATTCAGGCGGAATTCAGGTCAAGACGGCCAATCTGTCCTGGGTAACCAGCAATATGATTGCGACAACCTTATCGACTTCCGGTGTTGTAAACTGTGAAGTGCTTGCAGCGTCCCCGTTTGAGGTTTCCGGTACCGGAGCGCTGACCGGCATTCTGATGGCATACGAATCGGCAGTTGGTACTCAGCTTGATGAGACGAAAAAAGAGATCGCGACGCAGGAAATGATTACTACGACAACGATTGCAAATTCCATCGGGCAGCAGCAGGCGACAGAAATTGTCAACGACAGCAAGATTCAGGTTATTCAGGGGAATGACGTGACACAGAATGACATTGATATTATCATCAATGATGTGGCAGAAGAAAAAAATATCTCCCTGACAGAGGAGGATCGAGACCTGCTCAGCAATCTTCTGGAAGAGATTTCTCAGCAGAATTACGATTATGAAGACATGAAGACCACTCTGGAACGTGTAGAGCAGAATGTAAATACAGCGGAGCCAGACGGAGTCAGTGTAATTGAGGAGGAGCCGGATGAGGCAGACAGCTGGTCAGAGGAAGAGACCGATGACAGTTCTGCACAGCCAATTGAAATCGAGACAGAAACGGAAACAGAACTTACTGCGGATAGTATTTTGATGAATACGGATGACAGTGCACTTGGAGATGGAGTTACATTTGACGCAACAGATTCTTCAGCGCTGACTCCGGAAACTTCAGCGACAATCGAGACAGACGGAAGTGATGAGGCTGGCGGTTCCGATTTTGAGATTACAGCTTCTGATTCTTATACCAATGATAATTCGGAGGATGAAAATGCCGGAAGCGGTACCGACGAGGAGATCGGTGTGATCGAGACAGACGGAAGTGATGAGATCGATGGAATCACCGAGCTTGAGACAGATGAGGCAGATCCTGCTGATGAAGGAAATGTGATTGAGATTGACGGAGACAATGAAACAGATGACGGAATTACGGAGCTTGAAACGGATGTAGTCGATCCGGCAGATGAGATTGACGGAAGTGACATCGCAACAGACAATTTGGAAATTATTTCGACAGATGGATTTGTATTTGCGCCGGCTACGTCAGAGTCAAATGGCTATGCGGCAGTACCGGCAGGCATCAATATGCTGACCGTCCGATTCCAGGAAGATCTGATTGCCGGTTCCGGTACGCTGACCGTATCAAACAGCGCGGACGGCACGGCTCAGACCATCTTTATGAATGATACTTCCAAAGTAACGGTAGAGCCGATGACGGACAGTGCTCTTGCAAATCTTGGCTGGACATCCGGATATCAGGCAAAGATTCTGCTGGATGAGGCGCTTGCGGGGGATACACAGTATTATGTGACTCTGTCTCAGGATGCATTTGAGACGCAGGACGGTATTGGCACGACGGAGGCCACAGATGGTACAGGCTGGCAGATCCAGACCTCCTCCTACGGATTTAACTTAGACCAGCCGATCGAGGGTGTAAAAGCAGGGGATACGGTATACGGTCAGATGATGCTTAGCGGTTCTGAGGCAGTATACGCGGTAATCGAAAATGCGGATGATGCTCAGGTGACATTTGAGCAGACGGAATTTTCAGAGGACGGAAGCATTGCAGCGACCTTCTGGCAGACAGGTGATGTATCGTTTGATGTTTCCTTCTATGATGCGGACGGAAATCTGTTAAATACGTATTCCTGTGATGTGACAGTGGGATGATGTATAGCTTTAAAAATGCAAGTATTACAGCTGTTTTATGAAATTTTGCCTGGCTCCGAACAGAAGAATATTCAGAAAAATGAAAAACAGGTATTGACATTTGCTTTTTTAGTGATAGAATATGTTCCATAAAACAGAGACGGTCAAACAAAGATTATAAAGATAAAACGGAGACAGTGAGGTCTGAAAATGATTTCACTGTCTTTTTTTTGTTTCAAAAATCTCAGTCTGTCCGGAACCAAGGAGGAACTGCGAATGGAAAAGAAAAAGAGAGGTTTTTTTGATGGAAGATATGGAAAATATCTGCTCCCTGGAGTGCTTCTTCAGTCTGTACTGATTGGAGGAGGATATGCAACCGGACGTGAGATCGTTTCTTATGGCGCGAAATTTGGCGCAGGCGGATGGATTGCTGGAATCGGAGTGCTGATCGGATTTGCAGCAGTTGCGATACTGACATTTGAAATTGCAAGACTGTATAAAGTATATGATTATAAGAGTATGATTAAAGAACTGATCGGACCGCTCTGGCCGCTGTTCGATGTGGTATATGTTCTGACGATGATTGTGATTATTGCAGTAATGGCTTCCGCCAGCGGCGATATCGTAGAGAGTACGACGGGCCTCAATTACTGGGCAGGTGTTGTGATTTTGGTCGGAATTACCGGTGGGCTGATCTTTTTCGGTGATGCGATCATTGAACGGTTTGAGACATGGGGAACCATTGTACTGTATGTAGGATATATTATTTTTACCGGAATGGTTCTTTTCGCAAAAGGCAGCAACATCAGCACAGTAATGCAGACACAGGATATGAGCTACAGCGGAAACGTTGGCATTCCGGCGATTCTCTGGACCGGTATTATTTATGTGGCATATAACCTCTGCATCTTCCCGTCTTCGATGTTTTCACTGAAAAGACAGGAATCAAGAAAAGAATGCATAATCAGCGGCCTGATGGCAGGTGTTCTGATGACGGCACCGTGGTTCATGACATATTTTGCACTGATGTGCTTTTATCCGAATGCGGATGTGCTCAGTGCCAACATTCCATGGCTGGTGATGATGAGCAGTATCGGAGCGCCTGGAATTTTCAGTATTATTTTTGGAATTGTGATGGGCTGGACTCTGATCGAGACATCAACCGGTGTCATTCATGCATTGCTTGGCCGCGTGAATGTAGAATTAAAAGAAAAGAAAAAGAATGAACTGGATCGGAAACAGCAGGCTGCTATCACAGTGGTTATTCTTGTAACTGCATGTGTGCTTTCTAAATTCGGTATCATTGATTTGATTGAAAAAGGTTACAGTCTGCTGTCTTATGGATTTATGATTTTGTATCTGCTTCCAATATTGACGATTGGATTATATAAAGTACTGAAGAAAGAGCCAATTCTGAAAGCGGATATGGCAACATCAATATTAGAGGAGAAAGGAATCTGAGGATATGGAACAGGTAGGATACTATAACGGAACATTAGGAAAACTTGAGGAAATTCAGTGCCCAATTATGGATCGCGCAGTGTATTTTGGAGATGGCTGTTATGATGCCACTTATGTACAGAATAAAGTGATTTTTGCGCTGGAAGATCATTTCGATCGCTTTTACAACAGCTGCAGGCTGCTGCGCATTCCATTTCAGTATTCCAGAGAGGAACTGAAGGAGATTCTTTATAAGCTGGTGGAAGCCTTTGACGGAAATGACGGAAAGGGAATTCTGTACTGGCAGACATCGAGAGGAACAGCGCTCCGCAATCATGTCTTCCCGGATGTAAAACCGAACCTGATGGCGACACTGATGCCGATGGATCTTGTGCCTCGTGACAGAGAGTTTAAGACGATTACGCTGGAGGACACACGTTTCCTGCACTGCAATATCAAAACACTCAACCTGATTCCGAGTGTCATTGCAAATCAGAAAGCAAAGGAAGCAGGCTGCAATGAGGTTATTTTCCACCGTGGTGACCGTGTGACAGAAATGGCACATTCTAACGTTTCTTTCATTATTGACGGCACGCTCGTTTATCATCCGTTTGACAATAAGGTGCTTCCGGGAATTGCAATCAAGCATCTGATTAAAAACGCGGAGAAGATTGGTATTCCGACCAGAGCAGAAGAGATTACAGTGACAGAGGCTATGAATGCGGATGAGCTGATTATCACAAGCTCCGGAACGCTGTGCAACCGTATTGTAGAGGTAGATAAGACCCCGGTAGGAGGAAAAGCGCCGGAGATCATCAAGCGGCTTCAGGATGTGGCATGGGATGAGTTCATGTCATATACAAAGCAGAAATAAAAAATATATAAGCTGGCAATCGATTTGCAGGGCAAATAAATTGCAGAAAATAACAGTCCCCGGACTTTCAGAATATAAACTGGAAAAGTCAGGGGACTGTTTTTGTTGTAATAGTATACGCTGTGACTTGATTGTGACAGCGCACGTTGCTGCTTCATTATGAGAGCGTATGCGAAAGGATTTACGTTTATACGCAGGTGATAAAGTACATTTTACTCGTCCCAGCCGTCGGTCAGCCTCATGATTGCAGAAATATTCCGAACGAAATCGCCATCGGCAAGTGTCAGGTCTTCTGCATGAGAAACCGGCGGAAGATGTCCTTCAAATTCAGTCAGCTCGATGTAGAGCCAGTTATACATAGCGTCGTATGCATTGTCAAGGCACTCATTTAAGGTATCGCCTTCGGCCTGACAGTCAGCCAGATCAGGAAAAATGGCGGTATAGGTGTTCTGGGGTGTTTTGTGCAGGATTGCAGGGTATGCAAATGTCATGATCAGGATCTCCTTTTTTATTGCTTGCATTTTATTGATTCCTGTAAGATAATTGTAACTGTTGAGAGGTCAAAGCGGATATTCGTAATCCGTTTTGCTATTTGCCTGCTTCGGTTAAAACCAGAATGCTGAGCAGATAGTGGCTCAGGACAGTTGCAGATTATCATAAAAGCCAAAGAAAGTATACAATAATCATGTGGTATTGTAAAGGGGAGTTTGGCTGTTGTAAGGTATAGCATTCCCCAACTTTAAGTGCACGGAGCACTAAGCGGTGGAAGGGGCTTATATCAGTGGGAGTTGAAAGTTTTCGCTGACAGGTCGCGAAGTGGATTGTGAATGTCCGTTTTACATTTGAAAAAATAGTTGGTTACGTGAGGAGAAAATGATGGAAGAAAGAAAGATACGGCGGATCAATCGTGAAGACATGCTGGAGCTGACAAGGCGAATGACCGTAAAACGGAACTGCTTTGACCGGATCGCCGGTGCCTATCTGGATGAGGAGGGATTTGTGGATGGAACGTTCAACACGCACTTTCTGAAACTCTCACCGGCGCAGCAAAGCACAAATCTTGCGATTGCCAAGACAATTCCATTTGCGGAGACAAATGAAAAGCTGAAGGAGTATCGTTTTACGTCTGCGAATACACAGAAAATCCGCCAGCTGCTTTGGGCAATTCGGGACTGTGAGCTAAAAAATGACGCGCTGCTTGACATTATTTATGAGCTGTTCGGGGAGCATTACAGGGCAAAGGGACCATATGCGGTGTACTTTTTTCACGGAAGCTACGATGTGCCTTTAAAGGGCAGCGATAAAGCGGAACTTTGGGATTCGGAGGAAGTATACAAATTTCTGATCTGTGCGGTTGCTCCGGTGCATGGAGATTATGAGCCGGGCGCACCGGAGTGTGGCTTTCTCTACCCGGCGTTTACAGACCGCAGTACGAATGCAGATGGGATCGCAGTGTTTCAGGCAGATCCGGCGCATCCGCATGGGGAGTTGGAACAAAAGATACTTGGGCTTTGATCAGGTTTGGACAGAAAAGCAGTTGGCATTGTAAAATGGAAAAGCATAGCAGAAAGATTTCTAAAGCAGACAGTCAGCTTTGACCAGAATCAAGCTTGGAAATAAAAAACTTTGGCATTGTCACGGCTCCCGCAGCTTCACTGCAGAGGCAGCCTTCCGGCGACGCTCGTCATCCATCGCGGCGTAATGCTTCCTGGTTGTATTGACGTCTTTATGGCCGAGAACGTCGGCGACAAGATAGATATCGCCGGTTTCTTTGTAGAGGGTGGTGCCGTACGTGCTTCGCAGCTTGTGCGGTGTGATTTTTTTGGTTGTAGTGATCTCGTGCGCGTATTTTTTGACCATGTTTTCCACAGCCTGAACGCCGATGCGTTTTCTCTGGGTAGAGTAGAAGAGAGCGTTTTCGTGTCCTGCAACCGGTGTGATGGAATTCCGTTCTTCAAGATAGTCAAGCAGCGCTTTTTCCACCTCCTCGCCAAAATAAATCATCATTTCGGAGCCGCCCTTACGGACTACACGGATCGCATCGTTTTTGAAATCAATGTCGGTGACATCCAGTCCGACGCATTCGGAGACACGAATACCGGTGCCGAGGAGCAGGGTGACGATTGCCAGATCGCGAAGCCTTGTTTTTTCATAATAGCGTTTTTTCTGACCGGTGAGTTGATCACCCGCGTGTTCGATATAATCGAGCAGCTCAGCGGTTTCGTCGACATCAAGGCGAATGATTTCTTTCTCATGAAGCTTCGGCATATCCACGAGAAGTGTCGGATTCGTCTTGATACGTTCCCTTTTATAATAATAGGTATAAAAGCTTCGAAGCGCGGAAAGCTTACGTTTGAGACCGCGCTCACCGTTTGTCTGAAGCCGGTTGTCCTCAGCGGAATCATAAACCTTAAGATATTCCTGATATTCCTCAATATCGACCGCCTGGATCTGGTCCAAAACATCGACGGTGATATCAGACATGGTTTTTCCTTTGAATGCTGGATTTTCGGTCAGGAGGAAATTGAAGAAAATTCGGATATCGTAAGCATAGGAAATCCGGGTGCGCGCCGAGGTAGTTGGCTCAATGGCTCGGAAATAATCGCGTGCAAACGGAGGCAGAGTCTGCAGGACTTCACGGAGCTTGCGGACATTGTCGATCGTTACCTGATCGTGGTAGGTGAGATTTGATGTATCCATAAAAAACTTCCTTTATGTATGAATATAGTAGGCAAAAAAATGCATTTTATACGTGCGAATTTTTAAATCGGTATGTATTGAACATATTCGAAATCAATCGTAGCCAGCATGGAGAAACATGTAAACTGGACAGATCAGACAATTAATTTGCCTTGAAAATTTGCTGCATTAATTATAACAGATAAGAATGTGAAAATCAAAGTGAATCCTTAGTAAATCGGATTTCAAAAAATACGGATTTATAAAGTGAATCTGTAAAGACAAAATTTATTGGGGCTAAAATATAAGATAAGAATACAGGTATATGCATAGAGAAAAAAGAATAATAGAACTAAAAAACAGAAAGATCCGCATAAGAGAATCAGGAAAATAATAAAAAAGAAAAAATATAAAACCTGTAGATTTACATAAAAAAATTATGTAAATCTACAGAATAAAAAATGCAGAAAAACAGGATTCTATTGAAAAATTCATAGATCTATTTGAAAAACATGTGTTTGTCGTATAGATCTATGGCGCTCTTTTCAAAGGAAAATCCATGAAAAAATGTTCGAATACATTCAAACATATTCAATTCAAATACAGTATATTATAACTTACGAAAAATATTTACATTTAAAGCTTTTTTAGAGTTAATGAATTGCAATCAAGAGCCAATGTTATTTCATGTTTCCAATCCTCCGATAAATTTCTATTTTGGCTTATAAAATATGATACATGACATGAATATCCTCGTATTCCCCATCAATATTTTTGAAACCGCCCGGGATGATGCCAAGATCCTGAAAACCAAGGCGCTGATACAGGTGAAAAGCGTGAATATTGGATGCAACTACGGCGTTGAACTGTAAAATCCGATAGCCCTGCAGCTTTGCCTGTTTCAGGCAGTCCTTAACGAGTAATTCTCCGATATGAAGCCCACGGCACTTGGAATTTACAGCATAGCTTGCGTTTGCGATGTGGCCGACACGCCCGATATTGTTGGGATGGAGAATGTACATTCCGACGATCGTTCCGTCCGATGTTTCGGCAACTGCCGTATATTGGGAGGAAAAGAAGGAGAATCCGGTTTCCTGATTCAGCGTATCGAGCTGCGGAAACGCTCTGCCCTCTTCCACTACCTCGTTCCAGATCTGAATCAGAGAGGAAAGATCCGATGGAGTCCATTTACGTATTTTAATTTTAGTTTGTTCCACGATATTATGTCCACCTTTCTGACATGTTTAAGTCAAAGCCAATATTTATAATCCAGTTTGTAATGATAATACGGGATTGTATGTAGATAAAATCAGAGGTATTCTATCACCTGAAGGAATGAATTGCAAGCATATCTGATTTTATAGTCATTCGGAGCTTCCGGGAGAAATTTGCGAAGATGTACCGATTACTTTCTATGATTGCAACAGGGATTTCTCCTGGTTCGATGAAAATGTTTGATATGAAATTAGAAATTTTGACATTAAAATTTACATAAAAAAATTACGTAAACTAATAAGGAAAAGAGCAATAAAAAAATCCTCCGGCGTATGCAAGAAAGCGTTGCCGGAGGATAAAAATTATAGTAAGCAGTTGGAGTCAAAACAATCATTCACTCATTGATGTGCGTAAAATCCTGTAATTATCTGGAGATATGGAATGCTGCCTTTCCCGGATAAACAGCGGATGCGCCGAGCTGCTCTTCGATGCGAAGCAGCTGGTTGTATTTTGCGACACGTTCGCTGCGGCTTGGAGCACCGGTCTTGATCTGGCAGGTGTTCAGTGCAACAGCGAGGTCTGCGATTGTAGTATCCTCAGTCTCACCGGAACGATGTGAGGTTACAGCAGTATAGCCGGCATTGTGTGCCATCTTGATTGCTTCGAGGGTTTCAGATACAGAACCGATCTGATTCAGTTTGATCAGGATGGAATTGCCGCAGCCAAGAGAGATTCTTTTAGAAAGACGCTCGGTATTTGTGACAAAAAGGTCATCGCCGACGAGCTGTACCTTATCACCAAGCTCCTTCGTCAGGATCTGCCAGCCTTCCCAGTCCTCTTCGTCCAGTCCATCCTCGATGGAGTAGATCGGATATTTTTCAACGAGGGATTTCCAGTGAGCAACCAGCTCTGCGGAAGTAAATTTTTTACCGCATTTCGGCAGAACGTACTCGCCCTTCTTCTCACCCTTCCACTCGCTGGAAGCTGCGTCCATAGCGAGAACGAAATCGCGGCCCGGCTCGTATCCGGCTTTCTTTACCGCCTCGAGAATGACTTCAATTGCCTCCTCATCGCTGCCAAGGTCCGGAGCAAAACCGCCCTCGTCACCAACGGAGGTTGCAAGTCCTCTGGATTTCAGAAGTGCCTGCAGTGCATGGAAGACCTCGGTACACCAGCGAAGGCCCTCTTTGAAGCTCGGAGCGCCTGCCGGCATAATCATGAACTCCTGCACGTCAACAGTATTTGCAGCGTGTGCGCCGCCGTTTAAGATGTTCATCATCGGAACCGGAAGACGGTTTGCATTGACACCGCCAAGGAAACGGTACAGCGGAAGTTCAAGCGCGGCAGCCGCAGCTCTTGCACTTGCGATAGATACGGCAAGAATTGCATTTGCACCAAGGTTTGATTTATCTTTTGTGCCGTCTGCTTTGAGCATTGCAGCGTCAACCGCATAAATATCAGAAGCATCCACACCCTTTAAAACCTGAGCAATGGTTGTATTTACGTTTTCAACGGCCTTGGAAACTCCCTTTCCGCCGAATTTTGCTTTATCATTGTCACGCAGTTCAAGCGCTTCGAATTCACCGGTGGATGCACCGCTCGGCGCGCATCCTCTGCCGACTGTGCCGTCTGCAAGTGTTACTTCAGCCTCTACGGTCGGGTTTCCTCTGGAATCAATGATCTCTCTTCCGATTACTTTCTCAATTGCTAAATTTTTCATATCAGGATCCTTTCCCACGCCCGCTTCTCTTCTGCTTTTGCCTGACTGTGCTTTGTATGCAGGTAAAAACAGCCTGCGGATGTGATTTGCAGTATGTACCAAAGTGATGAAAAAGGTATCACCAGGACTGCTTTTACTTATAAGTTAGACATTGCTAACAGAGGTAAGAATATCACAACTGCAAAAAAAGCAATGTGTGAGACAGAATTCTAAATGAGAATATGTGTCATCATGATCTGTGAACCGGAGGAAACATCCGGATTTTGTTTTGGGAATCTGTCTGTGAATAAATATATCGGTGGAAGAATGCCTTATGACCCTACACAAGCAGCGAGACGGATTGCGAATATCCTCTTTGATCCGGGTCAGACAAGCGGCTGCAGTGCACGATCCAGAATCCCATTGATCTTACTGATTAAAATACCATAATTGGTAAACGGGATGTGCTGTGATACGGCGCGCTCCATGCGGGACTGCACTTCCCGCTCGCCAAGCATACAGCCGCCGCAGTGGATGACGAGCGAAATTCCGCTTAAGTCTTCTGGAAATTCGGTGCCGGAGCAGGTACGGATCGTCAGGTTCTTTTCTGTGGAAGCAAGCAGCCAGCGCGGAATCTTTACCGTACCGATGTCGTTGCACTGCCTGTGATTCGTACAGCCTTCTGCAATCAGTACCGTATCGCCATCCTGAAGTGTATCAAGCGCCCGGATACCGGAGACAGCTGTATTCAGAAATCCCTTGTATCGAGCCATCAGGATGGAAAAAGAAGTCAGAGGAATGTCCGGCGGGAGCACTTTGCTGACGAATCCGAATGCCTGGCTGTCGGTGATGACGAGGGACGGCGGACAGCGAAGCGACTGCAGTGTGGTTTCCAATTCCGTTTCTCTGGTGACAAATGCCATGCAGCCGCCATCCAGTACATCGCGGATCATCATCTGCTGCGGCAGAATCATGCGGCCTTTTGGTGCAGATTCGTCGATTGGTGTGACGAGAACGACGACAGAACCGGGCTGAAGCAGGTCTCTGACGAGCTGTTTCTTCTCTGGAAGCTCTTTTTGCAGATGTGCAAGCCGTTCTTTTAACTCAAAAATATGGTAGCCGGTGTGCGCGCTGACCGCGATCTGCATTTCCTGGCTGACAGGCAGAGCGGAACATACGGAATTATCTGGGAGCTGCGTAAGGAAGAAATCCCGTTCCGGAGTGTCCGTCAGATCGGCTTTATTCCATGCCAGGAGCCATGGCAGTTTTTTCTCCTGAAATAGAGAAATCAGCTCCAGGTCGCTGGCGGAAAGCCCGCGGCTGCCGTCTGCGACAAGCACAGCGATATCTGTCCTTGCAAGTGTCTGGCGGGTTTTCTGGACACGCTTTTCTCCGAGCATGCCAAGGTCGTCAAAGCCTGGCGTATCGATGATGACGACCGGTCCGAGCGGGAGGAGCTCCATCGCTTTCTGAACCGGATCAGTCGTTGTGCCCGGTACATTCGAGACGACAGCGAGATCCTGACTGGTGACTGCATTGACGAGGCTGGATTTCCCGGCGTTCCGGCAGCCGAAAAATCCGATGTGTACACGCTCGGAGGATGGGGTATTCTGAAGAGTCATATAGATACGCTCCTTTCTTTTATAATGGCAGTTACAGCCGGTAACTTGCAGGTCTTTCTGCATGATTACCGGCTGTAACTGCTTCTTTATGGAACCAGGCAAATCCCCATGTGAGACTGCTGCAAAAAATAAACAGTGGATTTGGAATTGCCTGATTTACAGTAACAGGATTCTTTTCACTCAGAACCGGAAATCCCGGCTGTTCGATGTCTTAATTTCCTCGATGTGCTTTCTTGCAATCTCACGTGTTTTCTCACGCGGAATCTTCTCCAGTTCTTTTTCAATCAGTGCAAATCCGATTTGTTTTGTCTCCTCAGATGCGTAGTCGACAAGATACTCGGTCAGCGTCATGAGGGCGTTTGGATGACAGCAGTTTTGAATCTGTCCGGACTTGCAAAGGCTCATGAAGCGGTCGCCGGTACGGCCTTCACGGTAGCAGGCGGTACAGAAAGACGGTATGAATCCCATCTCCATCAGCCAGCGCACGACTTCATCGAGGCTTCTCTGGTCGGAAACATCGAACTGTTCGGTGTCGTGCGGGCGCTCTTCCTGTGTATAGCCGCCGACTGAGGTGCGGGATGCGCCGCTGATCTGGGAAATGCCGACTCTCAATGCTTTTGCACGTACCTCTTCTGACTCACGGGTTGAGATGATCATGCCGGTGTACGGAACGGCCAGGCGGATGCAGGCGATGATCTTTGTGAACATCTCGTCCGGGATACTGTTGTCGAATGCGGACGGATCGATATCGTCAGCGTGCTTGACACGCGGAACGCTGATTGTGTGCGGTCCGACGCCGTGCACTGCCTCGAGATGTTCTGCGTGCATCAGAAGGCCTGCAAACTCATACTTATAAAGCTCAAGGCCGAACAGAACGCCGAGTCCGACATCGTCGATGCCGCCCTCCATCGCGCGGTCCATTGCCTCGGTATGGTAATCATAATTGTGTTTCGGTCCGGTCGGATGCAGATGCAGGTAGCTTTCCTTATTGTAGGTCTCCTGGAACAGGATGTAGGTGCCGATGCCGGCCTCCTTGAGCATCCGGTACTCTTCCACGGTCGTTGCGGCAATATTTACGTTTACACGGCGGATTGCACCGTTTTTGTGGTGAATGCCGTAGATGGTCTTGATGCACTCCAGGATATATTCAATCGGGCTGTTTTTCGGGTCCTCGCCTGCTTCGATGGCAAGACGTTTGTGTCCCATATCCTGCAGAGCGACAACCTCCTGACAGACCTCTTCCTGTGTCAGCTTTTTGCGGCCGATATGCTTGTTTTTCAGATGGTACGGGCAGTACAGACAGCCGTTGACACAGTAGTTGGACAGATACAGCGGGGCGAACATAACGATGCGGTTGCCGTAAAAGGCAAGCTTGATCTCCTCTGCCACCTCATACATTTTCTGAATTTTTTCCGGAATGTCACAGGCCAGAAGCACGGAAGCTTCACGATGCGTCAATCCTTCACAGTGAACACCGTTTCCGACTTTTTTCGGGCGTGCTTTTTCAAGAAGCGCATCGATGAGTTCGACGTTATTCTTGTTTTCCTCGGCATAGCGCAGGGTGTCGAGGATTTCCTCATGGTTGATAAACTCTTCTGCTTTTAATGATTTTGGATTGTAAATAGCCATATGTTTTCTCCTTTTTGTAAAGCAGGCAGATGACTGGTCTGTGCTGCTGATAGTTACGGTTTGTCTGTAACAAAGCCGCGATCAAAGCGGATATTCGCAATCCGTTTCGCTGCTCGGTTAAATAAATGGATTCGTTACAGGGAAGTACTGAGCTTTCTCTGGTCTCCGCGTGAGACGACGACCTCATATCCGATCGAGTGCATGCGGGAGGAAAGGCAGCTGCGGCACTGAGCGGATTCCTCTCCGGTGCAGATTTTGTTGTCGTAGAGCTCATATTTCTTTCGCTGAGAGACCGGGGAAAGGTTCGGCATGACGACATTGGCACCTGCAAGGATGCCCTTTTCGCGGCCCATCGGATGAATCGTGCCGAGCGCGGTGGTGGCCGGAAGCAGGATATCCGGGGCGATCAGCCGGATCAGAGAAAGCAGGTAGAGCGTCAGCTCAAGGCTTCCCTGCGGATAATCAGCAAACGGTGTGGCGTGATGCGGAACAAAAGGACCGATCCCGCACATGGCAGGGCGAAACGTTTCAATAAACTTCAGGTCCTTTGCAAGGGTCTCCGGTGTCTGGAATGGAGATCCGACCATAAAGCCGCATCCGACCTGGTATCCGATCTCCTTTAAGTCCTGCAGGCAGTTCATCCGATGCTCAAAGGACATGGATGGCGGATGGAGCTTCTGATAATGATAGACATCCGCCGTTTCATGGCGGAGCAGGTAGCGGTCTGCACCTGCGTCAAAGAGACGTTCATAGCTTTCGCGGTCTCGTTCGCCAAGCGAAAGTGTGACGGCGCAGTCCGGAAACCGTGCTTTGATTGTGCGAAGCAGCTCACAGAGCAGCGCATCCGTATAGAAGCCGTCCTCTCCGCCCTGCAGGACGAAAGTGCGGAAGCCGAGCGAATAGCCCTCCTCGCAGCACTCCAGAATCTCCTGCGGGGAAAGGCGGTACCTTACGCAGGAATGGTTGCTTCGCCGGATGCCGCAGTACAGACAGTCGTTGCGGCAGATATTGCTGATCTCGATCAGACCGCGCACATAAACATCAGTTCCGTAAATTTGCCTCCGCAAAGGTACGGCAAGCTGTGCGGCATAAGCAGCAGATTCTTCACTGCATCCGCGAATCAGACAGGCATAGGCATCTTCTGGAAGATGATGTGTTTTGCCAAGCTGCAGGATCAGTTCCTGTATTTTAGAATCCATAATGTTCTCCCATTGACAGAATAAAAATTGAAAAAATCAGCCGACAGAAAGGAATGCCGGGATTTGGCAGAGTACCATAAGAAAAGAGCCGCATCTTCTGAGGGATGCGGCTCGAATGAACACATTCCACAACTTTGCTCTGATGTCAGAATGAAGTACCCTTTTCTTCTTATTATCGAGGCAAAAAGTGAAAATGTCAATCTTTTTTTGAGAAAAAACTGTCATTTTGTATAAATCAAGAACGAATACCAAGAATTTTTTCGGCATTTTCGATACGCTCCTGTGACGGGGGTTTTACGCCCTCGAGCGGATACGGAATGCCGAGATTTTCCCATTTGAATGTGCCGAGCGTGTGATATGGAAGAACCTCCACCCGTTCTACATTATGGAGTGTATGGATAAAATCCGCAAGGCGGTGCAGGCAGTCGTCGTTGTCGCTTCCGCCCGGTACCAGCACGTGACGGATCCAGACTGGCTTGTTCAGGTCAGAAAGCACCTGAGCCATGCGCAGGATATTTGCGTTCGTATGGCCGGTCAGGACGCGGTGCATCGCATCATCGATCTGTTTGATATCGAGCATGACAAGATCGGTGTATTTCATCAGCTCAAGAAATTTGGAATAGAATGGCTCTTCCTCGGTAAATGGCGCGCCGCTCGTATCCAGCGTAGTATGGACCCCGTTTTTCTTCGCTTTTTTGAACAGATCAGTCAGAAAGTCGATTTGCAGAAGCGGTTCGCCGCCGCTTACGGTGATGCCGCCCTTGTCTCCCCAGTAGGTGCGGTAGCGCAGAGCCTGGCGCAGCAGTGCGTCGGCCTCGTATGGTGTCCCGCTGCCGATCTTCCAGGTGTCCGGATTGTGGCAGAACTGACAGCGCATCGGACATCCGGATACGAAAATTATAAAACGAACTCCCGGTCCGTCAACCGAACCGAAGCTCTCTGTTGAATGTATATAACCGTACATAGCGGTAATCCTCCTATTGGTTTATAAGATAAACGAGAATTTACCGCGCTAAATTCTCATTCTGCCAAAAGAGGCTGTTGCTTAATCCAACAGCCTCTTAAATAACTTACATCTCCTTGTGGCAGGTTCTTGAAATAACGTCAAGCTGCTGCTCTCTTGTTAAGTCGATGAACTTAACAGCGTAGCCCGATACGCGGATTGTGAAGTTTGCGTACTCTTCCTTCTCCGGATGCTCCATAGCATCAATGAGCTTCTCTGTGCCGAATACATTTACGTTGAGGTGATGCGCACCCTGGTCAAAGTATCCGTCAAGCACGTTAACAAGGTTGTTTGTTCTCTCCTCATCATCGTGACCTAAAGCGTCCGGTGAGATAGTCTGTGTATTTGAGATACCGTCAAGCGCGTACTCATACGGAAGCTTTGCTACCGAGTTGAGTGATGCAATAAGACCGTTCTTCTCTGCGCCGTATGACGGGTTAGCGCCCGGCGATAACGGCTCGCCTGCCTTTCTTCCGTCCGGAAGCGAAGATGTTGCCTTGCCGTATACAACGTTTGATGTTATTGTAAGAATTGATGTTGTCGGCTCTGAGTTACGGTATGTGTGATAGTGCTTGAGCTTCTCCATGAAGGTCTTTAACAGCCATACCGCAATCTCGTCTGCTCTGTCATCATCGTTGCCGTAGCGCGGGAAGTCGCCCTCTGTTTCAAAATCAACGATAATGCCCTGCTCGTTTCTGATTGCCTTAACCTTTGCGTACTTGATAGCAGATAATGAGTCTACAACGTGCGAGAAGCCTGCGATACCTGTCGCGAAGGTTCTTCTTACGTCTGTGTCGATAAGAGCAAGCTCGGCAGCCTCATAGTAGTACTTATCGTGCATATAGTGAATGAGGTTTAATGTGTTTACATATATACCCACAAGCCACTCCATCATAGCGTCATACTTCTCGATTACCTCATCATAGTCAAGGTATTCCGATGTAATCGGCTTGTATGCCGGTCCTACCTGCTGGAAGGTCTTAGCGTCAACACCGCCGTTCATAGCGTAGAGTAAGCACTTTGCAAGGTTTGCTCTTGCGCCGAAGAACTGCATCTCCTTACCTGTCTGTGTAGCTGATACACAGCAGCAGATTGAGTAATCATCACCCCATACCGGCCTCATAACATCGTCATTCTCGTACTGGATTGAGCTTGTTACAACCGAAATCTTTGAAGCGTACTTCTTGAAATTCACCGGAAGCTTTGATGAGTAAAGAACCGTAAGGTTCGGCTCCGGTGACGGTCCCATGTTCTCTAATGTGTGGAGGAAACGGAAGTCATTCTTTGTAATCATGTGTCTGCCGTCCTGACCGATACCCGCAACCTCTAATGTAGCCCATACCGGGTCACCCGAGAATAACTGGTTGTATGAATCCGGTCTTGCAAACTTAACCATTCTGAGCTTCATTACGAAGTGGTCGATTAACTCCTGAGCCTCCTGCTCTGTAATTCTGCCGTTCTCTAAATCCCTGTTGATATAGATATCAAGGAAGGTCGATACACGTCCAACGCTCATTGCGGCACCGTTCTGTGTCTTGATTGCAGCAAGATAACCGAAGTATAACCACTGCACCGCCTCCTGAGCAGTCTCAGCCGGTCTTGAAATATCGCAGCCGTATGATGCTGCCATCTTCTTCATATCGTTAAGCGCTCTGTACTGCATCTGGATTTCTTCTCTTAAACGGATAATGTCATCTGTCATTGTGCCGCAGCCGCAGTTTGCAAAATCCTTTGCCTTCTGCTCCATCAGATAGTCGATACCGTAAAGAGCAACTCTTCTGTAATCACCTACGATACGGCCTCTGCCGTATGTATCCGGTAAGCCTGTGATAATCTTATTCTTTCTTACAGCACGCATCTCGGGTGTGTATGCGTCGAATACACCCTGGTTATGTGTCTTATGATAGTCTGTGAAAATCTTGTGCATTAACGGGTCCGGAGTATAGCCGTAGTTCTCCAATGCACCCTCTGCCATCTTGATTCCGCCGTAAGGCATGAATGCTCTCTTTAACGGCTTGTCTGTCTGTAAGCCGACAATCTTCTCAAGCTCCTTGTCAAGGTAGCCCGGTGCGTGTGATGTGATTGATGATACAATGTCTGTATCCATATCAAGCACGCCGCCCTTTGCTCTTGCTTCCTTAAAGAGTGCCTGAAGCTCGTCCCAAAGCTTATTTGTAGCGTCTGTCGGATCTGCTAAGAAGTCCTCATTGCCCTCATAAGCTGTATAGTTATTCTGAATAAAATCGCGAACGTTTATTTCTTCCTGCCATAAATGTCCCTTAAATCCCTGCCATGCATTTGTGTTCATAGCCTTGTACCTCCTATGATTTCAAGAATGTATATTTAATTTTAAAGTCTTTTTGAAACCGAAAAGTTCACATATATATTTGGTTTACGGTAAAAATCGATATTTATTATCGTATTTATATTATAGCACACTATTCCCATTTTGTCAATAGGAATTTTAATAATTATTATTATTTTTTCACGATGTCACGCTTTACTCTCCTACCGTCAATCATTATAGCATATAAATTAATCTCCGTCAACTTGTAAAATTTATTTCTACCAATCAACCGACAGAGCTGTTTTTTTATTGTTTTTTGTTATGAAAAATAGATAAAATACACTTGTTTTGTATGTTTTTTCCGAGAAAAATACCCTGAGTCAGAGTGGCTCAGGGCATTTTCTGTATATAGAATATTCAGCGTCTCGGCACGCACACCGCGCTCTTTCTATATCGCTTTCGGTAATCACTGCTCTGCCGGAGGGATTCAGCACATTCTCCGTAATAAACATATAGCAGTCTATTATCGGTGCTTCGTATTTTTTCTTCATCTGTTGTATTCCTCCCTGCTGTTTTAAATTAATTATATCACATTACGAGATAAATGTCAATATCTCATTACGAGATAATATATAATAGAGAAATAAAGGAGTGATAACCATGAGATTAAAGGATTTACGGGAGGATATGGATTTAACCCAGACTCAGGTAGCCCGTATATTAAACATTAAGCAAAACACCTATTCTCAGTATGAAAACTGTCAGCGTCAAATACCGCTCGACGCGCTGATAACGCTTGCGCAATTTTACAAAACCTCAACAGATTACATTCTCGGACTGACAAATGTACGAAAACCGTATCCGCGAGCAAAAAACACTTGACTAATTACGTCAAACACCTTATAATATATAATAGATAGATATTACTTAATCTGAAAGGAAGATACAAATGGACAAGAAAGAATTTGCATTGGCACAGCATGAAAAATGGCACGGTAAGATTGAGGTTGTTTCACGCGCGAGCGTAACAAACCGCGATGAGCTTTCGGTAGCATACACTCCGGGAGTTGCAGAGCCGTGTATCGAAATTTCAAAGGATGTCGATTTATCATATAAATATACAAGACGCTCAAACCTCGTTGCAGTTATCACAGACGGAACCGCCGTTCTTGGTTTAGGAGACATAGGTCCCGAAGCAGGCATGCCGGTTATGGAGGGCAAGTGCGCTCTCTTTAAGACCTTTGCCGATGTTGACGCATTCCCGCTCTGCGTTCGCTCAAAGGATGTTGACGAGATTGTAAACTGCGTTAAGCTCATTGCGGGCAGCTTCGGAGGAATTAACTTAGAGGACATCAGCGCGCCGAGATGTATCGAAATCGAGCGCAGGCTAAAGGAGGAATGTGACATTCCGGTATTCCACGATGACCAGCACGGCACGGCTGTTGTCGTTCTCGCATCGGTACTTAATGCACTGAAGGTTGTCGGCAAGGATATTTCCGAAATCAAGGCTGTTGTAAACGGCGCAGGCTCGGCAGGAATGGCAATCACAAGACTTCTTGTTTCAAGAGGGTTAAAGAATGTAATCATGTGTGACAAGTTCGGCTCGCTCTACCGCGGCAATCCGCAGATGAATCCGGAGCAGGCAAAGCTTGCGGAGCTTACAAATCCCGAAAACATTGATTGTCAGCTCAAGGAGGCTGTAAAGAACGCAGACCTCTTTATCGGAGTATCGGCACCGGGAATACTTACGGAGGAAATGGTCGCTTCAATGGCAAAGGACCCGATTGTATTTGCAATGGCAAACCCCGTTCCGGAGATTATGCCGGATTCGGCAAAGGCTGCCGGAGTGAGAGTCATAGGCACAGGCCGTTCGGACTTCCCGAACCAGATAAACAACGTGCTTGCATTCCCCGGCATTTTCAGAGGCGCGCTTGACGTGAGAGCAAGCGACATAAATGATGAAATGAAGATTGCAGCGGCAGAGGCTATTGCTTCAATCATTTCAGAGGACGAGCTTAACGAGGAATATATTATTCCGGATGCATTCGACAAGAGAGTTTGCGAGTACGTCGCAAAGGCAGTTGCAGACGCGGCGCGCAGAACAGGCGCGGCAAGAATATAAAATAAAGAGGAGAATAAGCATATGCCCAATTCAAGGCAGGAGAAAATCCGCAATTTCAGCATTATAGCGCACATCGACCACGGTAAAAGCACACTTGCCGACAGGCTCATTGAGCTTACCGGCGAGGTTGAGCAGAGAGATATGGAGGAGCAGCTCCTCGACAACATGGACCTTGAGCGCGAGCGCGGAATAACAATTAAGGCGCACGCGGTAAAGCTCCGCTACAAGCGTGAAAACGGTGAAATATACACCCTTAACCTCATCGATACTCCGGGACACGTTGACTTTAACTATGAGGTTTCAAGAAGCCTTGCGGCGTGTGAAGGCGCAATACTTATTGTTGACGCATCACAGGGAATTGAGGCTCAGACCTTAGCAAACACCTATCTTGCGGTTGACCACGACCTTGAGGTTGTTCCGGTAATCAACAAGATTGATCTCCCCTCGGCAAACCCGGAAATGGTTATTCAGGAAATCGAGGACATTATAGGCATACCGGCAGAGGAAGCACCGAGAGTCAGCGCAAAAACCGGTCTGAACATTGCAGATGTTCTTGAAGAAATAGTTGAAAAAATTCCGGCTCCGGAGGGTGACGAGAACGCTCCGTTAAGAGCCTTGATATTCGATTCCTACTATGACAGCTACAAGGGCGTAATCGTATACGTCCGTGTCAAGGAAGGAACGCTTAAGCCCGGTCAGCGCATACGCTTCATGGCAACAGGCGCGGAATTTGACGTTGTTGAGGTTGGCGAAATGCATCCGACAGGACTCATTCCGACAAACGTACTTGCCGCCGGAGATGTAGGTTATATCGCAGCTTCAATCAAAAACATTCAGGATACCCGCGTCGGTGATACTGTTACAGCAACCGCAAATCCGGCATCCGAGCCGCTTCCGGGCTACAAAAAGGTAAACCCAATGGTTTACTGCGGAATTTACCCGGCAGACGGTGCGCAGTACGAGGACTTAAAGGAAGCTTTACAGAAGCTTCAGCTTAATGATGCGGCACTTATGTTTGAAGCTGAAACCTCGGTTGCATTAGGCTTCGGCTTCCGCTGCGGCTTCCTTGGACTGCTGCACATGGAAATAATACAGGAGCGCCTTGAGAGGGAATACAATTTAGACCTTGTTACCACAGCTCCGAGCGTAATCTACAAGATATACAAAACCAACGGCGACATGATATGGTGTGACAATCCGTCAAACCTCCCCGATCCCGCTGAAATCGAGCATATGGAGGAGCCTATGGTCAAGGCAACCATCATGGTTCCGAAGGACTATGTCGGCAGTGTAATGGAGCTTTGTCAGGAGCGACGCGGCATTTACAAGGACATGACCTACATGGACGAAACAAGAGCGGAAATATTTTACGAGCTGCCGCTCAATGAGATTATCTATGATTTCTTTGACGCACTCAAATCCCGCACAAAGGGCTACGCTTCATTCGATTACGAGCTTTGCGGCTATGCGCCGAGCAAGCTTGTAAAGCTTGATATTCTTCTGAACGGAGAAATGGTGGACGCGCTTTCGTTTATCGTATTTAAGGACAACGCCTACGCAAGAGGCAGAAAAATGGCTGAAAAGCTAAAGGAAGCTATTCCGCGTCAGCTGTTTGAGATTCCTATTCAGGCGGCGGTCGGAAGCAAAATCATCGCGCGCGAAACAGTACGGGCGATGCGCAAGGATGTGCTTGCAAAGTGCTACGGCGGCGACATAACACGCAAAAAGAAGCTCCTTGAAAAGCAGAAGGAAGGCAAAAAGAGAATGCGCCAGGTAGGAAACGTTGAGGTTCCGCAGGAGGCATTTATGTCGGTATTAAAGCTTGATTAATTATAATACACATTTATTTTACAGAAAGGAGAAACAAAAAATGTTGGATGAAAAAGATTTACAGTTAATTACTTCGATTTTCAAAACAACCCTTGAGGAAACACTCGAAGAAAAGCTCGAGGAAAAGCTCGAGGAAAAGCTTGAGCCAATCAGAGCAGACATCAGAGATTTAAAGGAGGACGTTGCTGTTTTAAAGAAAGACGTTGCTGTTTTAAAGACAGAGGTAGCGCAGTTAAGGACAGAGGTAGATCAGTTAAAGCTCGCTTACGCTTCCTTGGAAGCAAGAGTAGATTTATTAAGCTCAGATGTCGCTGCTTTACGCGCAGAAGTTACATCCTTACGCAACGATTTCGATGCATTAAAGATACGTGTTGAAGAAATCGGCAGAATTGCCGATAAGGCAAATGAAACCTCAATCAGCACACAAATTTCAGTCGAGCATACCATCAGCAAGTGTCTCACGGCATTAGTGGACGGATATAAGATGAATTCCGATGTACTCAAAACAAAAAACTTTGACGCTATTGAGCATGACTCCAAGGTTGCGATGCTTACTGCAGAGCTTATCGCAAAATCAATCAACGAGTATAAGGAAGCTATGGCGGAAATCAAGAGGAACACAGATCTTTTAATGGAGCATTACCTCAAACAGCACGCGGCATAATTTCATTGAATAAGGAAGTTTAAGTAATGGAAGAAAATACAGAGCTTAAAAAAGCAATAGAAATTCTTAACAAACATGATTATATTGCAGTACCCGTCACAAAGGGGCAGATGTGCCTTTGTGACGGCTGTACCCTTGATGTTGCGAAATGCAGGTATAATTCAATAGGACACGCGTGTCAGAATTTACAGTGCATTAATAAATACATAAAGGAACAAATCAATTATAAGGAAATAATAGCGAATATCGAGTAATACGCGGGGGAACGGCGCGTTTTTCTCAAAACAACGGAGATAATTATGGATTACGGTTTAATACTTGAAAAAATTGTTTCAAAGGTTAAAGCGGAGGCGGAGCGGCTTGGTACAGCCATACCCTATATTCCCGCCGAGGACGGCAGATACAGAGATGCGGACAGCATATACTGGTGGACAAACGGCTTTTGGGCGGTACTGCTTTGGCAGCTTTATCACGCAACCGGCGAGGAAATATTCCGCAAAACCGCGCAGCGTTCTGAAGACCGCCTTGACGAAGCAATGAACGGCTTTGAAAACATTGATCATGATGCAGGTTTTATCTGGCTGCATACATCGGGCGCAAATTACCGTCTGACGGGAAATAAGCGTTCCGAGCGCAGAACGCTTCACGCGGCAACAACACTCGCGGGTCGATACAATCCAGACCTTGAAATTATCCGCGCATGGGACGGTCAGTGGATAAAGGGATATGATACGACGGGAGCGGCGATAGTGGATACGCTCATGAATCTGCCGCTTCTGTACCTTGCTTCGGAAATAACGCATGACCCGCGCTTCAAGAGTATAGCAATGCGCCATGCTGATACCATGCTCAAATATATGCTGCGTCCGGACGGCTCATCGAATCACCAGCTTGTATTTGACCTTGAAACGGGCGGACTGATTGCCGCGCCCGGCGGACAGGGCTATGCCGCCGGCTCGACATGGTCCAGAGGACTCTCGTGGGCAGTATACGGATACGCTCTTTCCTACCGTCATACCGGTATGGAGCGTTATCTTGACGCGGCAAAGCGCGCCGCCGCTCATTTCATGACGAACGCTTCACTCACCGGCTATGTTCCTCTTGCAGACTTCAGAGCGCCGAAGGAGCCGGTATACTACGATACAACTGCGGGTGCCGTGTCGGCATGCGGACTGCTGGAGATTGCGGAGCATGTGTCGGAGAACGAAAGGGAGATATATATTGAGAACGCGAAAAAGCTCCTATGCGCAATGGACGAGAAATGGTGTGACTATAACCCCGAAACGGACGGTATACTTGACGGCGGCAGTGTGAGCTATCACGCGGATAAACACCATGAAAAGATCATCTACGGAGATTATTTCTATACCGAGGCGATACTGAGAATACTCGGCAAGGATTTTCTGATTTGGTAAAGAAATCAGCTATCAAGCAATGACCGCTAAATTATAATTCACAGCTGAACGCAATAAATAAGGCTTCCGAAGGGTAATGCTTTTCGGAAGCCTTTATATTTTAATTTAACTGTATACATATATTGCATTAATCAATCTATGTATCAATAATGTACTTAATGCAATCGGAAACTTGAATAAGTTCTGATTTAAATACACGGAATTTATTCCGGTTTATATAGTAACAATTCTAAACGAAACCTTATTGCCGGATTCCGTTATATTAGCACTGTACCAGATACCTTCTCTGTCGAACTGCCCCAGAAGATGATTCATATCCTCAGCAGTTATCATGTAATAATCTCCGTAAGCTCCGGTGATAAAAACCTCAACAAGCTCTCTGACACGCTCAGCATCCTTCGCCTTAACCGAAATCATAGAGCTTAACGGCGCATATGCTGTTACATTGTCACTGAAATTATCCATCTCGTGATATGCGATTGAATAATCTGCCTCGTCTGCCGCTTCAGCAGTAGGCTCTGCCGCAGGTGCTGCCGCATATTTATCATCCGGCATGGTCCTTGCCGCCGGCGAATATGACGCCGCTGCCGGCGCATCGTATGATGCTGCCGCCGGAATATTTTCCTGCTTTGGTGCGTCGGTATATGCCGCTGCCGCAGTTTCTGCCGGAGGATTTGTTTCCGTTTTTTGTTCCGGAGTAGGATTTACCTTTGTAGGCTCAATATCTGACGGTTGCGGCGCAGATGAAGCCTTGGGTAAAGTCACTTTTGCGGGAGCTTCCGAACGGTTAGAAGGAACGGATGCCTCCGCCTTGCTGCTGTTTTGAGAAACATACGGAGTACTGTCTGTGCGCTTTGACCGAACCGCTCCGTTTGCGGGAGCAGTTGTCTGCTTAGCGGCGGGTTTTTGAGTTGGCTTTACCGTTTCGATAACAGCCGGAGCACTGCTCGGAGCAGCTGTATTCTGCACCGGCTCTGCCGTATTGAACTCCGTCAAAGCACCGTCAGCCGCTTTATCATCATGCGCATCATTGACAGTTGTTCTCTCCTCGATTACAATATCATTGCCGTCATTATTCATTCTCGATATGAGAAGCTCAGCATTAACACCCACAGCGGCGGCAATTGCCACGCAGGCTGCAAGAGATCCGTATCGGTAAACATACGGTTTTGAACGACGGACAAAACGCTCAATCGGGGATTCTCTGTCAAGCTCGGCATCGAGCCTTGCATTGACACTGTCGAGAAAATCAATTGGGGTATCGATAGGAGGAAGGCTGTTGAGCGTACCCAGAACGGACCTTATAAATGTCAAATCTGCCGCACAGCTCTCGCACAATTCCGCGTGTGCTTCAAGCTCTGCGATTTCAGCAGCGCTGAGATCGGCATAATTATCCAGCATATTCGCAAATTTTTCGCAATTCACAGGCATCCTCCTTCCAAATTTAATTTTTCGCTTTTGCAGATGAACCGCATTCCCCTTTTATCCTATACACTATTTTAGACGCTGAACATTCAAAAAAGTTCCCTATTATCCGATAATTTTTTTCGCAAAGCGTTTCTTGCGCGATTGAGCCTTGACTTAACCGTTCCGTGAGGTACGGATAAAATTGCCGCCGCCTCCTCATAAGATCGTCCCTCAATGTCGCATAGAGTTATAACTGCCCTGAAATCAGGATTAAGTGACGCTATCCCCTCTCTGACAATGCGCTGACGCTCACTGAGTTCAAGAGCTTCCTCCGGAGTAGGATTATCATCGGGCAGCTCTGCCGCTGAATTGTGTTCATCCTCATCCGAGGGATAGATGCTGATTGTTCTCGCGCTTCTTTGGCGTTTTCTCAGCATATCATTGCATATATTCGCCGTTATTCTGTATATCCATGTTGAGAGCGATGACTGTCCTCTGAAGGTTCCTATGCTTTTATATATTCGTATAAATGTCTCCTGCGCAGCATCGTAAGCATCCTCACGCTCGCTTAACATTCCGTATGCTAAATTTATTACCTGCTTCTCATATTCCCTGACCAGCTCATTAAATGCTTCCCTGTCACCCTTTTTCAGGCGCAGTACAAGGTCGGACATTCTCTCACCTCCCGTTAATTTATTTTGTGCCGTGCATTATTTATATTATATTCTATCATATTTTTCGTCCGATTTCAAGGCTTATTTGTAAACAATTATAAAATTTGGCGTGCGCGTTAGGGCGTGCGCGTCCGCACGCCGACCGAAAACTCTGTTTTCGGTCAAATACAGAATAATGTAATAAAAAAAGTTCCCAAGGAAACTTTTTTTATTTTAAGAAAACCGACGTACATGCCGCCGGTTTTCAATTCGAGGGGTTCCCCTCGATCTCTCCGCCGCAGGCGCTTTTGGGTTAGGATACCCACATATTTAAGTAGACAGACTCGTGAAAACCCACGGTT
>JAQXVT010000004.1 GCA_029225065.1 Lachnospiraceae bacterium
CAGCGGCAGAAATACCCGATAAAATTCATAAAACTCAAACAAGCCCGGAAGATGATAATATGCTTTTTTATTCATTTTGTTATTCATTTTGTCATTCATATGCTTCTCCATTATTTTTCATATCACAGGCTCAGCCGGCCTGTTCCACTGCATTTTCACAAATATTTTAACTCTTCCTCCGTGCTCTAAACCTTAAAGTTTCATAAATCCTGACATCATACACCCGCCTGCCGCTCCTGCTTTCATGACCTGCGTCAGGCGCTCCATGCTGATCCCGCCGATCGCATAGACCGGCACCTGACAGGCTTTACAAACCTCTTTGACAAATCCGGTTCCTTTTCCTTTCAGCCCTTTTTTGCATTCCGTTTCGAAAATTGTCCCAAGGATGATCTGGGTTGCTCCATTTTTCTCAGCGATATTCACATCTTCCAGACTGTGACAGGAAACACTGAGCTCCAAAAAATCCCTTTTCAATCCGACGCGTTCCTCTTCGCTCATAGCCTCAAGCACCGGAATAGAAAGATGAATTCGTCTGCACCCTAAACTGCGCGCTACTGAAATTCTGGAATGCACAAAACAGTGCACGCCTTCCGCTCCGCACAGATGCAGAATTTTCTCTGCCAGTGCTTCATACGCATCATCCGGCAGATCCTTTTCTCTTAAAATCACCGCATGCGGATGCAGATGAATCACCTTTTGCATTTGTTCCAGAAAATCTCCCTGTACCAGTGTGCGGTTTGTAATCGCAATGGCATGTTCATATCTACACATAGATGTAATCATTCAGAACCGGCTGCAGGCCGCCCTGCTCCATATCTTCATACATTTTTGCAAAGGAACGGTCATCATTTATCTCAAACTGTTCATCTCCGACGTCTGCATCCTCTTTGCCCTCATATTTTTCTTCATGATCGCCGATTCCTGTCGAAACACCTGCCGAAACTTTTGTCGCACATATCTTTGTAATTCCGTTTCGAAAAGCGACACTTTCGCGGCTGGACACGGTGATTCCCGCAAATGGAAGGAAGATACGGTATGCACACAGTACCTGGCAAAGTTCTTTCTCTCCGACATCCCTCGGATTAATTTTATCATTATTCACAATCGGCCGGAGACGCGGACAGCTTAAGGATAACTCAGCATGCGGATACTTACGGTTGATATAATAGACATGAAGCGCTGTCGCAAGTGCATCCTTCCTGAAATCATCCAGTCCTAAAAGTGCTGAAAATCCCGCTCCGCGCATACCTCCCATCAATGCACGTTCCTGTGAATCAAAGCGGTATGGCCAGACACGTTTATGTCCCATCAGATGAAGCGTTTCGTATTTATCGGTATGATACGTCTCCTGAAATACCGTCACATAATCCACACCACACTCATGAAGATACCGATATTCATCCACATTCACCGGATAAATTTCAATCCCGATATTTTTAAAATATTTCTTTGCAATTTTCACAGCCTCTCCGATATAGTTCACATCGGAATATGCACGGCTCTCCCCTGTCAGAATCAGAATCTCTTCCATACCGGTTCTGGCAATGACCTGCATTTCATGCTCAATCTCCTCAAATGTCAGCTTTTTCCGACGAATATTATTATAGCAGTTAAAGCCGCAATAAATACAGTAATTCTGGCAATAATTTGCAATGTACAGCGGCGTGAAAATATACACCGTATTTCCAAAGTGATTCTGGGTAAGTACCTCTGCTTTTCTTGCCATCTGCTCCAGGTATGGCGCAGCAGCCGGGGATAAAAGCGCTTTGAAATCCTCAATTGAACAGGAATCATGAGAAAGTGCCCGCTCTACGTCAGCGGCTGTATAAGCAGTATAATCGTACTCATCCATTGCCCGAAGTACTTTCTCTTTGATGTCCGATTGAATAATCTGCATTCCTTCCATATACTCCATGTGATTCGTACGAAAAGATGGATCCTGCTCCAGTCTGTGCTTTCGCTCTAGCGCAGCCGGTGGAAGCTTATCACTGTCTACAAAGTATACCTGATTTTCCTCATTCATCTTCCTGGCTCCTCTCTCAGCGCAAAAATCCGGTCAGCGGGTCGGATGCGCTTCCGCCTCTGGCAAGCACCCTGCCCATTCCGGTCAGATAAGCTTTTCTTCCGGCCTCAATAGCCAGCTTAAATGCGGCCGCCATCTCCGGCACATCTCCCGCCATCGCGATTGCTGTATTCGCCATAATGGCTGCAGCCCCCATCTCCATCGCCTCACACGCCTGAGACGGTTTTCCGATTCCCGCATCTACGATGACCGGCAGATCAATCTCGTCAATCAGTATCTGAATCATCTCTTTTGTCGCAAGTCCCTTGTTGCTTCCAATCGGGGCTGCCAGCGGCATAACAGCCGCCGCTCCGGCGCTTTGCAGATCTCTTGCCACATTCAAATCCGGATTCATATAAGGTAAAACAGCGAATCCTTCCTTTGTCAGAATCTCAGTCGCCTTGACCGTCTCATAATTATCCGGAAAAAGGTACTTCGCATCACGCATAATCTCTACTTTCACAAAATTTCCGCATCCCATAGCTCTGCTCAGTCTTGCAATCCGCACGGCCTCTTCTGCATTTCTCGCTCCGGATGTATTTGGGAGCAGCGTAACTCCTTCCGGAATAAAATCCAAAATATTCTCACTCTCCTGGGTATTAGCACGCCGCAGCGCAAGGGTAATGATTTCTGCACCGCCCTGCTCGACTGCTGCCTTAATCAGGTTCAGGTTATATTTTCCTGAACCTAAAATAAAGCGACTCTGAAACTCTTTTCCGCCTAATATAAATTTGTCTTCCATGTTGGGTCTCCTTTTCTTGCTTATAGTCAAAGCGGATATTCGCAATCCGCTTCGCTACTTGCTCATAACCGAGCAGCTGCTCGGTTAAAGTTGCAGGTCATTCCATGATCACCTGCAGCACTTTATTCGCTTCGTGTGCTGCGCAGGCTGCCACTCTCGGTGCGATCAGCCCATTCCCCTCACTGGCTCCCGTGCTCCGGTCCCCGCACACGTACAGCCGCTGCATCATCTGCTGCGTTCTGATCTCATTTGTATCCGCATATCCTGCCATTCCGTTTCCTGATACGACCGTCGTCTTCGGACACTGGGTGAGAAGCTCCCGTACCAGCATTGCCTTCTGGTCCGGCTTATCAAACGCCTCACATACGATCGGATATTCCGAAAACAGTTCTTTCACATTTTCCGGTGTTACTTTGGTACAAACCGTTTCATACTCGGTATATGGATTAATCTGAACCAACAGCTCCGTCAGCGCCTCTGTCTTCGGCTTGCCAAGCTGTGGTATAAAGTACATCTGCCGGTTCAGATTCGTCACATCAACCACATCAAAATCCACCAGAAGCAGTTTTCCGATTCCGCTTCTCGCAAGCATGACTGCAATGTTCGATCCCAGACCGCCAAGTCCCGCGACTGCGACTTTTGCCGCCCGCAGTTTTTCCTGCATCTCTTTCGGAAACCTGGCATCAAATGCACGATCCAGTTCTTCCCTTGAAATGAGTTCCTGCATTCTTTTCTGCATTTCCGTCATCTTTTCAGCCTCCTCCGACAAACCGTAACACTTCTATCGCATCTTCATCCTGAATCATTATGCTTCCCATCTGATCTTTTGGAACAATCTCAAGATTGCGCTCTACTACTACCTGCTCCGGTTTGAATCCGGCCTCTTTTAAATACTCCAGAAGATTCTTCCCCGCAAGATTTTTCTCCTCTCCATTGATTCTTACCATGCTCATACTCCTTTCCTTTTTCATCTATCTCATAAGGCGGGAGCTACTTGTAGAAGGATTCCTTATGAGCCTGCAAGCTGCAAAGCGAACCAGGAATATCCGCTCTGACCATGGCAGCTATGCAGTCAACATATTTTTTTGTTTTACCGGAAAGCAATTTCCTGTAAATCAAAAAAGCGCCGAACAACACATTTTATGCATTGTCCGGCGCCTGAAATCCTCTGTGAAAAGTGGTGCCCCCAGTTCACATAAAAACAGAGAGCAACGGCACATAAGTCCATTCATTTGCGACATGTATTTCCCTACGTTGGCATTATCCAAATCAGGTTCCAGGTCAAGACTAATAAGTCTACTCTCAGCCCATCCATTTGAGCTCCCTATTTTCAGAATATTATACACAAATTCATTGTAATTTGCAAGCCCTGTAACACACTTTCAGAGATTTTATTCATCGGCTTCACTGCCACACTGCAGATACGACAGGGTTCGTTTTTTGGGTGCTGCTTACGATGAATCCAATACTCTGATCCTGCCCCTGCGGAGCAATCTTTCTGTTCCAGGTTGTCGGAATAATCGTGACATAATTCGTCTTAGAGGTGATACTTCCATTCCACTTATCACTCACCTGGACTGCATATTTAAATTTGACCCGAAGCTTCCAGTTGGAGATATTGTATTTGCTTTTATTTCGGATCGTAAGCCGGTATATCGTATAGTAGCGCTTGCCGCTTTGCCAGTTCCCGTCTTTTTTCAGCGATACCGTACAGTATTTTGATGACGCCCTTACCGATTTTGGATTGGAAGGCGTGCCTGGTGCAGCAGGGGCAGTCGTGTTTCCGCCCGGAAGTTTTCCTTTCATCTGCTTCACAACATAAGTTCCTGACTTTGAAAGATCCGAGGCAGTCCAGCCGGAGGTCTTTTTACAGCTGCTCTTGAGCAATGAACTTGTCTCATTTTTATTCGACAAATTCCACGCCATGTAGCTGATCTGATATCGGTTCAGCAGAGTGAACCATTTATCTGCCTCAGTCTGATTGATACTTCCGCTGCCGGAAGCGTCACAGATGCCATATTCACTGACGAAGACCGGAAGCCCCGCTTTTACTGCGCTCTCCAGCTTCTTGCGGTAAGACTCCTTGTGCGTCGCCGCATAAAAATGGAAGGTATACATTAAATTGCGGTAGCCTTTGATCGGATTCTTCGCCGCAGTGTCTACGTCCTGACTCCAGGTCGGTGTCCCGATCAGGATGACAGCGTTCCGGTCAATCGCCCGGATTTCTTTGATCACAGCCTCCGCATAGGACTTCACCTGGTTCCATGAGGTCCCTCCGTTCGGCTCATTGCAGATCTCATAGATGACATTCTTCTGATTTTTATATTTCTTTGCCATCTCCTTAAAAAATGCAATCGCTTCTTTTTTATGTTTATTCGGATTCTGGTCAGAGAGCACATGCCAGTCGATAATCACGTACATACCAAGATCTGTTGCCGCCTGTACGCCCTCCTGTACTTTTTTCTTTAACGCACTCTTATTTCCATTACTGCAATATCCGCCATACTCCTCTGTATACATTGCAAGGCGGACTGTATTTGCGCCCCAGTTATCCCGCAGGCTTTTGAATGCGTTCTTATTCACATACCCCGGAAACCACGCAATGCCATGTGTACTCACACCCTTCAGTTGGAAATTCTTCCCCTTTGCATCCACCAAATGGCTTCCCTTTACGGAAAGGGCCCCGTGCTCCGACACCGGAGTTGCGCCGACCGGAACTCCAAACAGCAGGACAAGCAGCAGTGCTGCGATGATCTGCAATCCGAACCTTCTCTTATTTTTCATTTGATCTCTCCTCCCTTGGCATTAATAGCTGACACTCCCAATAATCGCCCCTGTTTTGCAGAACAGACCTGCAGGCTCATAAGGCATCCCCATCCTTATGATTATGAGATACTGGCAATCACTTCATGCAGGTACTCATAGCATGTCTTCAGCTTCTCCTGGCCATCCTCGTCGAACGGAATCTGCAAGGTACGCTCGATGCCATTTCTGGAAATCACGCATGGAAGACTCATGGCAACACCGCGCAGTCCGTATTCTCCATTCAGCACGACCGATACCGGAACGACTGCATGCTCATTGCGCATAATCGCTCCGATCAGCCGGCAGACGCTCAGCGCAATACCCGAGCTTGTATAGCCCTTCAGCTCGACAATATCCAGTCCGCTCACCTTCACCTCCGAGAGCAGCTGCTCCTTGTCGATCGGCTCCGGAAGATCAAACTGCCGCTCAAATTGATCAAACGGAATCCCGACAATGTTGACCGCGTTCCACGGTATAAAGCTCGTTCCGCCATGCTCGCCAAGCACAAAGCCGGTCACATTTTTCGCGTCCACACCACAACGGTCTGCAACCATTTTATTGAATCGGGCTGTGTCGAGAAGTGTACCGGTCCCGATCATTTTCCGGCGCGGATAATCAAATTCCGTCTGTGCCAGATACGTCAGAATATCCATTGGATTTGAAACGTTGATGATCACGGCCTCACGCGTATAGCGCACAATCTCTGTCATGATGCTTCGCATCACCTGCACGTTGGACTGCAGCAGCACCATGCGGTCTCTTGAATTGCCCGGCTGGATGCTCGGTCCTGCTGTATTGATGATAATCTGCGCATCCCTGCAATCCTCATATGTCCCCACGCGGATACTTGCATTCGCGCTATATGCAAATGCCGTCGTATGACTCGCATCCATCACAACGCCAAGCGCCTTTTTCTCATTTCGATTTATCACAACAATTTCATCTGCAAGATTCATGCGAAGTAGAGAATCCAATATTGCTGATCCGACATGCCCTGCACCGATCAAAACCACCTTTCCGTAATTGACTGCTCCCATTCTTTCTCCTCCCTGTACCTTTCCATTTATCTGCATTACCAAATGGATGTTTTTCTCAAACTTCATTGTAGCCTCTTTCCATCCAAATCGCAAGAGAAAAAGACCACCTGGAAAATGTCTGCACACATGCCGCTGCTCATTTTCCTGATGGTCTCATATTTTCATTTCAGGCAGGTAAAACGGATTGCGGATGTCCATTTTTCACCACCCATGCAAATGCCCTGGCTGTTCGCAAATCGGGTTCTTTATAGTGCCCGCCCTTCGTCCATTCCAGTGTACAGCACTTTCCTTCTTCCTTTATTCCTGCATAACCTTCGCGGATGCAGTCACCGACTTTGGATATCACAGGATGCCTGGTCTTTTCTTCTTTGTCTCCAAGGCTCAGATAAATGCAGTCGCTGCAAAGTTTTCTGCTTTTCATATATTCCAGAAAATCCGGAAACCAGAGCGACGGTGAGGCCGCTGCAACGCCTGCAAACTGACTGGTCTGATATGCCGCCCATAACGAGAATAATCCCGCCACCGAAATTCTCCCCGCCAAATACTGCTGGCACCGCCCACGGAGACAGGTCATGATTCCAGTTGTCTACTTTCACCGCAAGCAGCTGAACCTCCATCTCCGTCAGCCTTTGAATTTCCAAAAGCTCCTTTTCTATTCCCGGCAAATCATGATCTCCTACCGGCTGAACCAGAACTGTCCTGGCCTGACTGTTTCCATATTTGTAAATTATCATTTCTTATAAAACGCTTTCTGGAAGTTTTAGTATTACTTCTGATACCCTGCCTTTTTCGGATAAAACAAAAGAGCCTGAATACCTTGATTTTAAAGGCTTTCAGGCTCTTAATGAGCAGGGGATGAGAGAATCGAACTCCCACTAAGAGTTTTGGAGACTCCTGTCATACCACTTGACCAATCCCCTATATCTGCTGAACACTCTATATTTATACCACACTCTTTCCCTTGTGTCAACTGTTTTTTCAAAAAATTCGAAATTATTCCAACTCTTAAGACAAATTCAGCAGTTCAATCTTGTCATTGTAAAACGGACATTCGCATTCCCATCGCTTAGTGCACTACACACCTGAAGCACGGGAATGCCTGTCTTCTTCACTCATCTTTTTTATCACAAAATTGTCTGGATCGCCTCGCGGACATTGCGCACTCCAGTCAGGTGGATGCCATCCACGCGTGCTGCCTGTTTCATACAGCTCATCGGAAGAATCACCGTATCAAAGCCGAGCTTTTTTGCCTCCCGGACACGCTGCTCCGGCATCGTCACGGAACGGACTTCTCCGCTTAATCCCACTTCTCCGAATGCAATCGTCTTCTCGTCAATCGCTACATCCTTCATGCTCGATGCCACTGCCAGCACGATTCCAAGATCGAGCGCCGGTTCGTTCATACGAATGCCTCCTGCAATGTTGATGTAGGCGTCACAGGACGAAACTCGCAGACCTGCTCTTTTTTCCAGAACAGCCATAAGAAGGTTGACACGGTTCAAATCTGTGCCATCCGCTGTCCTGCGCGGAAACGCAAGGCTGCTCTGGCAGACGAGCGCCTGCACCTCCAGAAGCACCGGCCTTGTACCTTCCATCGTGCATGCCACAATAGAACCGGACGCATCCTGCGGCTTTCCCTCCAGCATATACTCGGAAGGATTTGTCACCTCTACAAGGCCGCTGCCACGCATCTCAAACACGCCAATCTCATTTGTCGAACCAAAACGGTTCTTAACGCCGCGCAGTATCCGGTAGGAGGCGTAGCGGTCGCCCTCAAAATAGAGCACGGTGTCAACCATGTGCTCCAGCACACGCGGTCCGGCGACCACGCCCTCTTTCGTCACATGACCGACAATGAAGATTGTGATATTCTGCGTCTTTGCAATCTGCATCAGCACGCCTGTCGACTCCCGCACCTGAGATACACTGCCTGGAGCGGAGGATACACTTTCATTGTACATCGTCTGGATGGAGTCAATCACCACGATCTGCGGCTGCAGGCGTGTGATCGTCTCCCGGATTGCCTGAAGATCGGTCTCACACAAAATCAGTAGATGCTCCGTAAAGCTGCCCATCCGCTCTGCCCGGAGACGAATCTGCTGCAGCGATTCCTCCCCGGAAATGTAAAGTACCTTTTTTCCGGCAGCAGAAAGATTCCGGCAGACCTGAAGCAGAAGCGTCGACTTACCGATACCGGGGTCTCCCCCGACCAGTACCAGCGATCCCTGTACGATACCGCCGCCCAGCACACGATCAAGCTCTCCCATTCCGGTGCCCATGCGCGCAGTCTGATTCATTTCGATCTCAGATAATGTTTTCGGCTGCGGGATGTCCTTTCGGACACTCCCAGCAGCCGTTTTTTTCGTCGAAGCCTGCGGTTCCTCCGCAAAGCTGTTCCATTCTTTGCAGGCCGGACACTGTCCCATCCATTTGGAGGACTCAAACCCGCAGTTCTGACAGAAAAATATAGTTTTTGCCTTTGGCATTTATAATTTCACAACCTTTACCGGAACAAGATCTGCTGCACCGATCTCTACGCTCAGCACCAGCTTGCCGCCCATCTGTGTTACCATCTTTCCTACGTTTGTGTCGTTGATGTAAATCTTATATTCTGCATTATCTTCCAGTCCGAGAATGATCTGCACATCTTCTTTTCCCTCTACTTCAAAGGATACACCGTTCTGTGTAGAATGGAAGTGATGGACTGCAGTTCCCGGTACGGACTCGTAAACGAACATTCCGTTTTTCTCAAGCTTTGTGATCTCATCAAACGTCTTTACCTTGTAAAGATCTCCCTCATACTCATAATCTGATTTTTTTGCTTTCTCTGCAAGCTCGTATGCTCCAAAGCTGAGTGTGCCATCCTCTTCTATGCGGATGAGCTCTTTAATTCCTGACATTTTCATGCCCTCCTGATGTGTTTTTCACAGACCAGCGTGTGCCGGTCTGTCTGTCGCTTTGTATCTTTTGATTATTGTGCTATTTTACCATAAAAAGAGGTGAAATTCCAGCACTTTTTCCACATATGCAAATCTGGTCAAAGCGGATATTTGGTCACTTCCAAAACGACCTTCTCAATCCGCTTCACTGCTCGCTCACAAAAACGATCTTTCCCTTTTGCAGTCCGACGTGCACCGTATCCCCCGCCTTCACCTTCCCGGCAAGAATCTCCTCGGCAAGTGCATCCTCTATCTGACTCTGCACAGCCCGGCGAAGCGGTCTTGCTCCGTATTTATCGTCAAAGCCAGACTCGGAAATGTGCTTCTTCACCGCGCCGCTGACCTTCAGTATAATCTGAAGCTGCTCCTTACAGCGCTTCTGCAGTTCGGATAATAAAAGTCCCGTGATCTGGAAAATTTCGTCTTTCGTCAGCGAATGGAATACGATCGTCTCATCGATTCGATTCAAAAACTCCGGCTTAAAGATCCGGCGCACCTCTTCCATCACGCTTCCCTTCATCGCCTCATAATTTTTCTTTTCATCCTTTCCTGCCCCGAAACCAAGGTGCTTCGGTGATACGATAGACTGCGCTCCCGCATTGGAGGTCAGAATCAGAATTGTATTTTTGAAATCGACCTTTCTTCCGTGCCCGTCTGTGATATGTCCCTCATCGAGCACCTGCAGCAAGATATTGAACACGTCCGGATGCGCCTTCTCAATCTCATCGAACAAAATGACCGAATACGGATTGCGCCGCACCTTTTCGGAGAGCTGTCCGCCCTCCTCGTAACCGACATATCCAGGAGGTGAGCCAACGAGACGTGAGACGCTGTGCTTCTCCATATATTCAGACATATCAACCCTTATCATCGCCTGCTCACTGCCGAACACAACCTCCGCAAGTGCTTTGGAAAGCTCCGTTTTTCCGACACCGGTCGGTCCTAGAAACAGGAATGATCCGATCGGACGCGCCGGATTTTTCAGCCCGGCCCGGCTGCGGCGCACAGATTTTGCCACGGCCTGCACTGCTTCCTCCTGTCCGATCACACGCTTATGCAGCTCTGCGTCCAGGTGAAGAAGCTTCTTTGACTCGGCACCTGCCAGTTTCTGTACCGGAATTTTCGTCCAAACGGACACAATCTGTGCAATATCCTCCTCTGTCACTTTTGAAGTGCGGCCATCCTGCTTTAGCTGCATCCTTCGGTGATGCTTCTCCAGCCTCTCATCCAGCTCTTTCTTCTGCTGATTTAACTCCCGCGCTTTTTCGATCTGACCGTCCCGAAGTGCCTGCTCCCGCTGTGTAAGCAGCGCATCGTATTCTTCCTGCATTTTTACAGTCTGCTCCGGCATCTGATAATAACCCAGCTGCCGCCTCGATGCCGCCTCGTCGATCAGGTCAATCGCCTTGTCCGGCAGAAAACGGTCATTGATGTAGCGCTTCGACAGCTTCACTGCCGCCTCCAGCGCCTCATCGAGAATCGTCACGCCATGATGCTTTTCGTATGCCGGAAGTAGCCCCTGTAAAATCTGAAGCGTCTCCTCTTCGGACGGCTCCTCGACGTGCACCGGCTGAAAACGCCGTTCCAGCGCCGGATCTTTTTCGATGTACTTGCGGTATTCCTCCTGTGTGGTAGCTCCGATCAGCTGAAGCTCACCTCTTGCCAGTGAAGGCTTCAGGATATTGGAAGCATCCAGTGCTCCCTCTGCTCCTCCTGCACCGATGATCGTATGCAGCTCGTCAATAAACAGCAGAACATCTCCGCTGTCCACCACCTCATTGATAATCCGTTTGATTCGTTCCTCAAACTCACCGCGGTATTTGGATCCGGCCACCATACCGGCCATATCAAGCGTCACAACGCGCTTGTTCTGCATCGGCCCCGGGACCTCTCCACTCACAATCCGCTGCGCCAGTCCTTCTACGATCGCCGTTTTGCCGACACCCGGCTCACCGATCAGACATGGATTGTTTTTTGTCCTTCGGCACAGGATCTGCATAATCCGCTCGATCTCCGTCTCTCTGCCGACCGTCACATCCAGTTTGTGCATTGCGGCCAGATCCGTCAGATCCCTGCTGTACTGATCCAGAAGCGGGGTTGCACTCCCGCCTTCGCCTTCCGCCGCCGCTTTCGCGCTGCGGATCAGCTCCTTGTATTTTTCATCGGTCATCCCCGTCACCTGCGCGATATCTGCGTACAGCTTCTGCAGATTCACGCCGATCGTGTGCAGCAGTCTGGCCGCCACACAGTCTACATCCCGCAGGATCGCCAGCAGAATGTGCTCGGTGCCGATCTCGGTATCCTCAAAAAAATGCGCCATCTCTTCGCTTTCCCGAAGAATGCTTTTTGCCCTCGGTGACCATTCCTTTGCATCCTTTGACGGCTCCGCCTCCGGCGCTACCAGCTCGCCGATCAGCTCCAGCAGCCGCTGCTCCTCCACGTGATTTTCCCGCAGGATCGCGCCTGCCGTCCCCTCCGGCTCGCGCACCAGCGCAATCAGCAGATGCTCCGAACCAATATAGCGGTGTCCGCCCTGCTTCGCCGCTTTCTCAGCTAACTTCAGCACCTGCCTGGCGTTTTCTGTATAATTTAACTGCATCAAGTCTCCTCCTGTATCTGGTTACTGCTCGTAGTCGTCGTAGCACTCATCCACCATCGCATGAATTTCTTCCCGCGTGATATTTTTGCAGATGCCCTTTGCGAGAAGCATCCGCAGGCTGTCTCTGAGCTCTGCAATGGCCTGCGCCTTGTTGTTGTCTAACGCTACTACGGCTCCTCTTCTGCGGTCGATCGTCACAAAGCCCTCCTGCCGCAGAACGGAATAGGCCTTGTTTACGGTGTGCATATTGATGCCGACATCATCTGCCAGCTGTCTGACCGACGGAAGGGTATCTCCCTCCTGCAGAAGCGATGTCGCGATTCCAAGTATAATCTGGTTGCGAAGCTGCATATAAATTGCCTCGTCACTCTGAAAGTCTATCTCTATCAGCATTGCTGTTTCCTCCCTTGTGATAGTCATAATATAACACCGAAGACGTTCTGTCAAGCTGAGGTTCTGACCGCATCAAAAGAATGTTACTGTTCAGAGCCAACCTCCAAAATGCTCCGCATTTCGTCGGTGTGGCGTATCCGCCAAATAAAATTTTAAAAGCACCCTTAAAAACGCAAGCGTTTTACGTTCGCTTTGTAAAATTTTGCTTGGCTCTGAACAGTAACAAAAAGAGACATTCTCCACCGCCATTTCAGACGGTCATACAGAATGTCTCTTTTTGTAATTCTGACCATTTTACAGGTCTATCATATTGATCTCCACATGCTCTGCCTTTTCTTTCGGCGGATTGTACTCATGCTCCGGTTCCGGCTCCTGATACTCCGGCATCGGCTTTGGCTGTTTCTTTGCACGGGACGGTTTCGGAATGTCCGCCGGATCATCCTTCTTTTTACGCGCGCTCTTTTTCTCTTTGCGGCCCGCTTTCTTTCCGGATTCCTTCGATGGTTTTTCCTCTGCTGTCACCTGGTCTTCCTGTGAATCAGCTGCATACGGATCGGATTCGTATGCGGAATCTTCATATGGAACATCCTCATATGTGACATTTCCCGAGGCATTTTCACAGGAATTCTGCTGTGCTCCGCCTTCATACGGTGCATCATATCCCTGCTCTGACGGATCGATATAGCTTCCATTCTCTGCAAAGCTTCCGATATAGCCATCCGGTGCATTCTTCCTGTCTGCCTGCGGATAGCCCATGCTCAGATAAGAATCCCGCTCTGCCTTCAGGTCACGCTTTTTCAGAAGCAGATTGATTACAACGAACAGAAGTACCACGCAGACTCCGATCAGTCCGTACAGAATCTTCATCAGTAAGCTCTGACGGTCACGGTAAGTGCTTGCCTCACTTTTTAAGGTCGCAATCGTGTTCTCCGCCTCTTCCAGGGAGCTGCGGTCCACCTTGATGTACCGCGGATCCTCCGTTTCCGGCTCCGTCTCGGTCTGCTTTTCTGTCGCAGCTTCAGTCTGAACCTCCGTCACCGGCTCCACTGCCTGTGTGCTCGCATCGGTCGTCACATACAGATAGTAGGAATACTGGCTGCCGTTTTCCGCAGATACTGTAATTACAACGGTCGTTGTGCCATCCTCACCGATATCCTGTCCTGTGATATCCACAATCCAGGCATTTTCATTGGACGTAACCGGGCTTAATTCCAGTCGTTTCGTCCCTGCCGGTACGGTTACATTGTACTCGATTGTGCTGTATACAAAATCCGGTGATACCATCACGCCCTCCGTCGTGATGCCCAGGGTTGACAGGGAATTATCTCCGGATCCTCCTTCCTCCGCCAGCACAGGGATGGCAAAGATCCATACGAGTGCCAGAAGGGTAAGAAGTAATGATTTCCATCCTGCTGTTCTCTTTTTCATTGATACTCTCCTCATTTTCCTGATCGCTCAGGCTTCGTCTATCGCTTTTCCGATATCATGACGATAATATTTGTTTTCAAAACGTACCCACTCTACCGCCTGGTACGCATTTGCGCGCGCCTGCTTCAGGTCATCGCCCTTCGCCGTCACGCCGAGCACACGACCGCCATTTGTCACAATACTGCCGTCTGCTCCCTTTGAAGTGCCCGCATGGAACACATAATAACCGTCTTTTCCTTTAAAGTTCTCAAGACCCTCAATCGGATATCCTTTCTTGTAGTTTACCGGATAACCGTCGGATGCCAGTACAACGCAGACTGCTGCATTGTCCTCAAACTCCAGATCAATCTGATCGAGCGTGCCGTCAATGCAGGCCTCAAACGCATCGATGATATCTGTCTTCATGCGTGGAAGCACAACCTGTGTCTCCGGATCACCGAAACGTGCATTGTACTCGAGCACCTTCGGGCCATCCTCAGTCAGCATCAGGCCAAAGAAAATGATGCCTTTGAACTCGCGTCCCTCTGCGCGCATCGCGTCTACAGTCGGCTGATAAATGTGCTCTTTGCAGTACGCGTCGATCTCTTTTGTGTAGAACGGACTCGGCGAAAACGTTCCCATTCCGCCGGTGTTCAGTCCGGTGTCTCCGTCTCCGGCGCGCTTGTGATCCTGTGCGGATGTCATCGTGCGGATCGTCTTTCCGTCTACAAATGTAAGTACCGATACCTCACGGCCCGTCATAAACTCCTCAATCACCATGCGGCTGCCTGCCTGACCGAACTTTTTGTCAGTCATGATCTCTTTTACGCCTTCTTTTGCTTCCTCCAGCGTATTGCAGATCAGAACGCCCTTTCCGAGTGCCAGACCATCGGCCTTCAGAACGATCGGCATCTTCGCCGTCTCAAGATACGCAAGCGCATCCTCCGCGCGGTCAAAGTTTTCATATGCCGCCGTCGGGATGTGATATTTTTTCATCAGATCTTTGGAAAATGCCTTGGAACCCTCCAGGATTGCCGCATTTTTGCGCGGTCCGAAGACACGCAGTCCCTGCGATTCAAACACATCAACGATTCCGCCCACCAGCGGATCGTCCATTCCGATCACGGTCAGGTCAACCTCGTGTTCCTTTGCAAATGACGCCAGTTTGTCAAACTCCATTGCCTTGATATCCACACATTCTGCATACTCTGCAATGCCTGCGTTGCCCGGTGCGCAGTAGATTTTCTCTACTTTCGGTGACTGTGCCACTTTCCAGGCAATTGCGTGCTCTCTTCCGCCGCTTCCTACGATCAAAACCTTCATTTGTTTTTCCTCCTGATGCCGCCCTGCTTCCTGCGTTGCGCAATAAAAACAGGGAAATACCTGATTCGGTTATTCTGCTATATTTACATGTCCGTCTTCCACGGAAACCTTTCCGTTTGCGATCAGATCAATCGCTTTCGGAAGAATCACCCACTCTGCCTCCTGCATCACGCGCAGCTGTAGCTCTTTCGGGGTATCCCCCTGATGTACCTCCACTGCTTTTTGCAGGATAATCGGGCCGGTATCCGTCCCGCCGTCCACGAAATGCACCGTCGCGCCCGTCACCTTCACACCACGCGCCAGCACTGCCTCATGCACACCCAGGCCATAATATCCTGTTCCGCAAAATGAAGGAATTAAGGCCGGATGAATATTAATAATCCGGTTCGGATAGGCATCTACCACGCACTGCGGTATCACCACCAGGCAGCCGGCCAGCACGACAAGGTCTGCACCGGATTCCTGCAGCTCCCGAAGCAAAGTCTGGTTAAAGTCCTCTTTTTCCGGGTGATCTGCCCGTGTGATGCAGATAGCGGGAATTCCGGCCTTTGCCGCACGCTCCAGCGCATATGCCTTTTTGCTGTTGCTGATGACCTTTACGACCTTCGCATTTGTGATCTTCCCACTGTCAATCGCATCAAGGATTGCCTGAAGATTTGTGCCGCCGCCGGATACCATTACCGCAAGTCTTAACATAACTCCACGCCCTTTTCTCCGTCTGCGACTTCACCGATCACCCATGCCTGATCACCGGTCTTTGCGAGTGCCTCGATGGTCTTGTCCGCATCGGCCGGATCCACTGCCAGCACCATGCCGATACCCATGTTGAACGTATTGTACATCATATGCTCCTCGATAGCGCCCTCTTTTGCAAGCATCTTAAAGATCGCCGGAACCTCATAACTGTCTTTCTTCACCACTGCCTTTACGCCGTCCGGAAGCATTCTCGGAATATTCTCATAGAAACCACCGCCTGTGATGTGGCTGCAGCCCTTGATTGTTACGCCGGATTCTTTTACGCTGCGCAGCGCTTTTACGTAAATGCGGGTCGGAGCAAGCAATGCCTCTCCAAGTGTCTTTCCAAGCTCTTCATGGTAGGTATCCAGGGTCTCTTTATCCATTTGAAATACCTTGCGGACCAGAGAAAATCCGTTGCTGTGTACGCCTGTGGAAGCAATTCCGATCAGCGTATCGCCCGCCTTGATCGTCTCTCCTGTGATCAGATCTTTCTTATCTACCACGCCGACTGCAAAACCGGCCAGGTCGTAATCATTCTCCGGCATCAGGCCCGGATGCTCTGCTGTCTCGCCGCCAATCAGTGCACAGTCAGACTGTACGCAGCCCTCTGCCACACCGGAAACGATCGTTGCGATCTTCTCCGGATAATTTTTGCCGCACGCGATGTAATCCAGGAAAAACAGCGGCTCGCCGCCTGCGCATGCAATGTCGTTGACGCACATCGCAACGGCGTCGATTCCGATCGTATCATGCTTGTCCAGAATAAACGCAAGCTTTACCTTTGTACCGCAGCCGTCTGTACCGGAAAGCAGCACCGGCTCTTCCATATTTTTGATCTTTGTAAGAGAAAATGCGCCGGAAAATCCGCCGAGACCGCCCAGCACTTCCTCTCTCATTGTCCGTTTTACGTACTCTTTCATCAGCTCAACGGATTTGTATCCTGCTTCAATGTCCACTCCAGCTTTCTTGTAATCCATGACGTTCCTCCCTGTGAATCCGATGTATGTTTTATTATTTCTTCTGGCTCTCCACATATGCTCTGTGGCCGATCTCCTGCAGCTTCTGGTCTTTCTTCTCCACCTGCTCCTTCAGCTCTGCCGCATACGCTTTTACCTTCTCAAGCAGCTCCGGGTCTGAGGTCGCGAGAATCTTCGCCGCCAAGATACCTGCATTTGCACCGCCGTTGATTGCTACGGTAGCGACCGGGATTCCAGAAGGCATCTGTACGATAGAATAGAGGGAATCTCTTCCGCCAAGCGATGTCGTATGCATCGGAATACCGATGACCGGCATCGGGAAAATTGCTGCGCACATTCCCGGAAGATGCGCTGCCATGCCTGCTCCTGCAATGATCACCTTAAAGCCTTTTGCTTCTGCCGTCTTTGCGTATTCAAAGAACACGTCCGGCTCTCTGTGTGCGGAAATGATCGTCATCTCATAGTCAATTCCGAACTTTTCCAGCATATCTGCCGCCTTGCTCATTACCGGCATATCTGAGTCACTGCCCATCACAATTCCTACTTTTGCCATTGTACTTTCTCCTTCTGCTTCTGTCATCCATTTCTGGTTACTGTTGGAAAGCGGACCTTCTCAGTCCGCGCAGCCGGGAGCTTTTTCCGCCCCCGGGTCGAACTCATTCTACTAACTAATACCTGCCTTGTCAATGCCTGTGCGGGATTTCTGCCTGATTTTCCGCACGGGATTATAAGGAATCCAGTGCCTCGTTCAGCTTCTCTGTGCCCGGCAGGACAAATCTTCCGTTTTCAATCAGCGGGATCCTGCGGCCATCCGCGCACAGTACCTCAATGCAGCCGATCTCCTCGTACGGAATCGTGATATCGGTGTGGCATCCGAAATACGCCTTCGACGGGTCTTCCTTTCGCAGGATCGACACCTCGTTGTCTCTTGCGATGATCTCTTTTCCGTCCGGATTGTAAACTGCCGTGTCCTCAGACCAGCTGTAGCACGTATCTCCGACTGCAAAATGCGGCCCCATCTTCTCCGCGATCAGAATCGGAAGCTTGTCTGCGATCTGATATTTTTTCGCCATCGCATAGGCCACAGTGTTTGTACCGATCGCAAACTCGCCGAGCGGCAGCGTGTCGTGATGGTACATAACGTTCTCAAAGAAGTACTTTTTGTTCTCCTCCCCGGTCTCAAAATTCGAACAGCTATAGGATATCACGCGTCCATTCTCAAAGTTCACCTGAAGGTCAATATAATTCAGTTCGCCAAGGTAGACCTGTTTCACATGGAGCACGCCGTTCGTTCCCTCCAGCTTCGGTGAGGTAAAGACCTCTCCGACCGGAATATTCACATCCGCCACGCAGTTTTCAAATAACGTCTGCTTCGACGGATCGGTCATCTCATGCAGCGCAACGGTCAGCTCCGTGCGGTTGCCATCTCTTCCTTTGATATGCACCTTCACGCCCTGGTCAAGCGCATCGATCAGCTTCTGCTGCAGGTCGCGGTACACCATGTAATCCAGTGTATTGATCTTCACGGTCTCACGGAAGATCTCCTCAAACTGCGGGCCGATCGCCGGAAGCGGGAACGCGATGATCGTAAAGCTCCGCTCTTTTCCGATGATGTACTGATTCGTCAGCTGGGCCGATTCGTTCGCGTACGCCACCATCAGTTTTTCCTGCTTCTCGCTTAAGCGGCACGCATTTTCCTTCGTCTCCGGCACAAACGGTGCCTCACCGAAGGTTTCAACTACCGCCGGGCCTGCATGCCATGCTGCAAGCTGTTTCCATTTTTCATAGGCAGTGCGCATCACGCCAAGCTTGCGCTCGATGAATTTCTTATCCAGATAAAGAGCGTTGTCCGCGCGGTGATCATAGTCAAACTGCGGATTTGCACATGCTCCGACGTAGCCGATCCGCAGATTCTGTCGCTTGTTTAATGTGCTCACTGCCGCGCGGTAGATGACCGGGCGCAGCCCCATTTTCTCAAAATTCTGAATTGCCCTGCGGATCATTCGCTCAAATCCAAGCTGGTAACGGATGTTGACTGTGCGCTTGATTGACAGATCCTTGCCGCCAAGCACAAAGCCGATCCGATAGCCCTCTGTATACGTATCGGCCATCGCCGCGATCTCATCCTCGGAGAGCGTATTTAAAAATTCTGCCATTTTACGCTCGTTTTCCGATACATACTCTCCGTACTGATACAGATAGCGCAGATCCTTAAGATCTGACTCCATAATAATCTTCGTGGCAAAATCCAGATCCGGATCGATGCTCTCCTGCACCCGCCGCGTCACAAACAGCTCGCTGTAGTCGCTGACAAACCAGTAAATGATCTGCTGGATCTCCTTGTACTCCGGAATCTCCTCCGACTCAAAACGGTTGTATATCTCAATGAACAGCTCCAGGCAGACAACGCTCTCCTCCAGCTGATCTTCAAACGCATAGATCAGCAGCGCGCGCAGCTCCGTATAGAGAAAGCTCAGCAGCTTTCCGTGCACCTCTCCAAGTTCTGATACCGCATAATCCGGATTGCCATAGCTCACATCGTAGTGCTCCGGCAGGATATCCTCATACATTTTATGATTGAGTTCCTGCCACTGCTCCAGCGTATAATTCTTCGTCTCACCGGAGTGCAGTTTCGTCCAGAGTTCCTCCACCCGAATCAGAAACTGCGCTGTCTTCTTAAAATAAACGCAAAAAGGGGCGGGGACTGTCTCTTCCTGGCCGATTTCGTGAATCCGCTCCATTGCAAGAGTGTACCGCTCCTTTAAATATTCTTCTTTTTTATTCTCTTCCATTTCTTCACCTGCTGTTTTCTGCATGCCCGGGGCACCGGACATGCTTTTTTTGACTATAAAAAACGGATATTCCGCTACTTGTAGGCTCATAAGGGATCCTCCCGCAAGCGGGCAGCTCATAAGGGATCCTCCCGCAAGCGGGTCCCTCCTTATGAGATTATACCAACCCCAGGCACACGATAAAAAACCAGCCTGCGATTGCTGCCGTGCTCACAATCGTTCCGAATTTGCTGCAGAAATAAGACCTGCACTCGTCATGAAACCCGGCGAATCCATACCAGAGTCCGCAAAACGCCATCACAATACCGGTAAATCCAACCGCCCCGATCCAGGTATTCGCCATTCCCTTCATCAAAAAGGAGACGAACAGCACGCCTGCCAGTATCAGCACCGACAGAAGGCTTAAGATCGCGGAGGCGATGCTGTTTGCGGAATATTTCTTTTCTTCAAAAGAATAAACCTGCCGCTTTGCCATACTTAACCTCTTTCTTTCTGCCTGCCCGCCCCGCCGGAGATCCCTCCGAGCCGGAAATACCACCGGTTTGAAATCCAGAACACCAGATATCCGAGCAGTCCGCCCAGCGTATTTAAGATCATGTCGTCCACATCAAAGCATCCCACCTGCAGCACCAGCTGCGAGATCTCAATGATGGCACTGATCTCAAAGCTGAGCAGTGTGATCTTCCAGGGCTTTCGCATCTGTCTCGAAAAGATCGGAAGCAGCGCGCCAAACGGCATAAAACCCACCACATTGCCCGCCAGGTTCAGGATTACCGTGCGCAGCCCCAGAATTTTCCAGTGGCGCAGATAACGCATGATCTCCCGGAACGGCTGGGTGTTGTAGCCGACAACCGCCGCGTCCCGTCCGTATTCTTCTGCGAAAAACAGGAAATACACCAGTCCCGTAAGGTAGAGCAGGAACAGGCAGGCACCGGATATCTTGATTCCCTTTCTGACTGTCGCTGCCATCAGAACGTCAGGTCATCCTTGCTTTTTAATAACCGTACGCTGCTGACGAGAAGCAGCACGCCGGATGCAACGCCCGTCACGAGAACCACGATGCCCATCACGAGGTTCCAGATTCCCGCATGCGCCAGCGTCTTATAAATTTTTTCATTCATGATTTTTTCTTCCTTCCGACTTTGCCGTGCCATTTTGCTATTTTGCTCCGTACTGTACATAATATGCATCGATCGCCGCTTTCATTTCATCGTCGATGATGACTCTTCCCTTGTACTCTTTTCCGTAAAGGTGCTCTACGACCTCTGCCATCGTTACGATTGCCGTTGTCTTCAAACCGTACTTTTCCTCGATCTCTGCAAGCGCGCTCTTCTCGCCCTGTCCGCGCTCCATGCGGTCTACCGATACGACCAGTCCCTGCACGTCTACATTTCCCTGTGCCTTGATGATCGGGAGCGTCTCCTGGATCGAAGTACCTGCCGTCGTCACATCCTCGATGATAATGACTTTATCTCCATCACCGATCGGGCTGCCGAGCAGAATGCCCTTGTCACCGTGATCCTTTACCTCCTTGCGATTGGAGCAATAACGGATATCTACATCATAAAGCTCGCTGATTGCGCTCGTCGCCGCTACCGTAAGCGGAATTCCCTTATACGCCGGTCCGAAGAGCACATCAAAATCCAGTCCGAATTTTTCTTTGATTGCTCTTGCGTAATAGCCGCCCAGTCTGCGCAGCTGCGCTCCCGTGCGGTAAAATCCTGTATTTACAAAAAACGGAGTATTTCTTCCGCTCTTCGTCACGAAACTGCCAAACTTCAAAACTTCACAATCTACCATAAATTCAATAAATTCCTGCTTATATGCTTCCATCTGTTTTTATAACCTCCTTGTCCTGTCTGCATTAACGCGAACATTCCAGGTTCGCTGTCACTACTTGCAAGATCATAAGGATTTCTCCCACAAGCGAAGTCCACCTTATGAAATAGCATAAACACAATTGCCTTGCGAACTACATTCACAATATCTTTTTTATACTATCACAAAATACAGGCAGGGTCAAAAGTTATTTCTCTTTTTCCGCTTCATACGGCGGGAATGCTCCCATATCCGTCAGCGATCCGTAATACTGCCGTCTTCCGCCCTTCCATACATCTTGTTGAGCAGTCGAAAGTGCTCAATTTCGATTGCCGCCATGCAGTAAGGAACATCCCCGGTCTCTTTTTGTTTCTCACGTACCTTTTCCATGAATGCTCTGCTGCCGGGGCAACTCTCAAATAGTTGTAGCCTGATTTCGGAGTAATCTCAACCGATTCATCGGTTAAATCCATGAAAAAAGCAGTGTTTTAGCAAAAAAAGAACCGATTGCAGCTGCTTTCGGTCCTTTTCTCACGATTTTGTTTTATTTCACTCTCATTTTCGCGCTTTCTGTATCTGCTGTCAGGTCTTTGACTACCTCACCGGCAATAATCAGCCCGACTACAGACGGCACAAATGCGTTGCTGCCCGGAATCTGGCGGCGCGCCGTACATTTTCTCTGGGTGCCCGGTGGGCAGATACAGTGGGAGCGGCAGCTCATGCCTTCTGCTTCCAGCGGTTTTATTGCCTCTTCTTCGGAATAAACTACCTTCAGCTTTTTGATGCCCCGTTTTTTCAGTTCTCTTCGCATCACCTTCGCAAGCGGGCAGACGGACGTCTTGTAGATATCCGCTACCTTGAACGCACTGGCATCCATCTTGTTACCTGCTCCCATTGAGCTGATGATCGGCGTATCCACCCGGTTCGCCTCACAGACAAGCTGGATTTTTCCGCTCACGGTATCGATCGCATCCACAATATAATCATACTGTGTAAAATCGAACTGATCTGCATTCTCCGGGAGATAAAAGGTCTGGTATGTATTGACAACTGCCTTCGGGTTGATCTCCAGAATCCGTTCCTTCGCCACTTCCACTTTATATTTTCCAACGGTTTTTCGCGTTGCCAGGATCTGACGGTTGAGGTTCGTCAGGCAGATTTTATCATCGTCGATCAGATCGAAAGTCCCCACTCCGCTCCTTGCAAGCGCCTCGACGGTATAGCCTCCGACTCCGCCGATTCCAAATATCGCAACACGGCTGTTCGCGAGACGGTCGATTCCGTCCTCGCCGATCAGCAGCGCGGTTCTTGAAAACTGATTCAGCATACTTTTTCCTCCGTTTCCGGGCACGCGAGCGCGGTAAGCAGCTCTGCTGTCTCCGCCAGTGCCTGTACTGTCGTATATTCCTGTACGGAATGTACCTGCTCCATGCCGCAGGCAAGTACGATTCCTTCTATTCCATGTGCTGCAAGCACGTTGTTGTCGCTTCCGCCAAAGCTCTCCTGCGGAAGAAACGGAAATCCCAGCTTTTTGCAGACGCTCTTCATCTGCTCCACCGGTTTGCTCTCCATCGATGTCTCATATGCATATGTACCAATTCGGCAGGATACCTCCGCCTCACCGCCATAGCGCCCGGCACTTGCCCGAAATACTTCCTCGATCCGGCCCAGCTGCTCCAGCGCCTTTTCATGAACGTAGCTGCGGATCTCGCCTCTCACAACGCAGCGCTCCGGCACAATATTTGTTCCCGTACCGCCGGAGATTTCGCCAACATTGACCGTCGTATCCGCTTCCACATGTCCCATCTGAATATTTCCGATCGCATCCGCTGCAATTTGGATCGCATGAATGCCTTTTTCCGGCTGAAATCCCGCATGAGAGGCCAGACCTCGGATCTGTACCTCAAAAGATACGATCGTCGGCGCCTTGTAAAGGAACGTCCCGGTGCAGCCGGATGAATCCAGCACGTACGCTTCCCGCGCGCTGATCTGTGAAAAATCAAAAAATTCACTTCCGACGTCGTACAGCTCCTCTGCATACGTAAAGAGAACCTCAATCGGACGATGTGGTGTATTTCCCTCTTTCAATCGACGGAGCGTCTCCAGAATCTCTGCCACTCCGGCCAGATCATCCGCACCAAGCACGGTATCGCCGCTGCTCGTGATCGTACCGTCTGCTTTCAGCACTGCTTTTTTTCCGAGTGCAGGCGCCACACTGTCCAGATGTGCACACAGCAGCATCGGAGTTCCCTCACCTTCCAGCTTTGCAAAAATATTTCCGGCATTTCCGCCCGTCTTCTTCCAGGTGTCATCCTCTGTGTATGGTATTTCAAGTTCGTCCAGGATCGCCTCCACCGCATCCGCCATCTCGCGTTCTTTCAGGGATGCGTTGTCGATTCCGGTCAGATACAGAAACAGCTCCGCGATTCTCTTCTCCTCTGGTCTTTCCGCCATGTTCTATCCTCTTTTCCTACTGGTTCGATCTGTTTTATCGGCTATCGTTCCAACTATACGCTATCTTCGCTTTTCTGTCAACCGGACATTTTGTCAGGTCGGGCAGCGTTTTATCTGTACCAGGCGTGCCTGGCCGCTCCACTATGCGGCACGCTTCGGCTCCTCCTTCTTTTTGGCAAGCAGAAAAATCGTTGCCAGCACGCAGAGAAATCCCACAAAATCAATCGGCTGAAAGCTGGTATGCAGCCAGAATACAGAGCATAAGGTCGCCGAGACCGGCTCGATGCTTGAGAGCATGCTCGCATGCACCGGCCCGACATCCGCTACGCCCTGCAGATACATCGTGTAAGCGACCAGTGTGCCGAGCACCGCCACACCGCCAACGGCCAGCCAGCCCTTAAAGTCCAGCGATACCGGAATCTTCCAAACCCGCACAAGAAGCGCAAGCACGATGCCTCCGATCAGCATTCCATAACCGGTCACAACGATGCTGCCCCATTTTGGAATGATGCGATCCGGAAGAAGTGTGTAGCACATCAGACTGACCGCAGCAAGCATGCCCCACGTAAAGCCCTGTTTCGAAAGCACCATCGTCGCGATATTGCCGTGCGTCGCCAGAAGAAAGGTACCGAGCACTGCCAGAACGATCGCTGCGCCTTCCCGCAGATTCGGCAGACGGCGATGTGTTGCGCAGACCAGCAGCATAATCAGCACCGGCCCCAGGTACTGCAGCACCGTCGCCGTAGCCGCATTTGAATAAGAAATCGCTGTCAGATACGCATACTGGCAGAACATGAGCCCGCCAAGCGCAAAGACTACCTGCTGCACTGCGTCTCCCTTCACTTTCCAGATGCCAATCGCCTTATCCCGCTGCCGCAGCAGCGCAAACAGTATGAGCGATACTCCGGCCACCAGCATCCGCACCACCGTCAGCCAGCTGGGATTGACGTGATAATTTGTAAACAGATACTGTCCGCAGGAACCGGATAATCCCCACAGGCAGCCCCCTGCAAGCGTGAAAATTACGCCGCGCACTTCTTTTTTCATAGTGTTCTCCTCTTATTTCAATCCACAGTCAAAGCGAATATTTGCAATCCTCTTTGCTGATTGCCTGACTCGATGAACTATTTTTCATTTGTTTCCTGTCATTTACTTGATTAATCAAAAGTCCATATACAGTCTACTTCACGGAAAAAGAATGTGCCGAAACACATTCTTTCCTCCATACGTCTCAGTGTACCGCGCCGATCAGCTCCTGCACAGATTCCACCTGAAAACGCTCCATATACTCTTTGATGCCGTCGATGACCTTCAGTGTCACCATCGGATCGTGGAAGTTTGCGGTTCCGACCGCCACTGCCGACGCGCCCGCAAGAATCAGTTCCAGCGCATCCTCCGCAGACGCTACACCTCCCATTCCGATGATAGGGACTTTTACCACCTGTGCGGTCTGATAAACCATCCGCACGGCAATCGGATGCACCGCCGGGCCGGACACACCGCCGGTCTTATTCGCGATCGCAAATGTCCTGCAGTTGATATCAATCTTCATACCGGTCAGCGTATTGATCATGGAAAGCGCGTCCGCTCCTCCTGCCTCCGCTGCCCGCGCAATCTCCGTGATATCAGTCACATTCGGACTGAGCTTCATAATCACCGGCTGCTTCGCATGCTTTTTGATCTCTGCTGTGATCTTTTCCACAGCCTTTGGGTCCTGTCCGAAAGAAATACCGCCGCATTTCACGTTCGGACACGAAATGTTGATTTCCAGCATATCGACCGGCTCCTCCGCCAGCCGCTCTGCCACTTCACAGTAATCCTCTGTTGTCCTGCCGCATACGTTCACAATGATCTTTGTATCGTATTTCTGAAGAAACGGGATATCCCGCTTGCAGAAGACATCGATTCCCGGGTTCTGCAAGCCGATTGCATTCATCATACCGCTCTTAATCTCCGCCACACGCGGCGTCGGATTGCCCGGCCACGGCACATTCGCCACGCCCTTTGTCACTACCGCGCCAAGACGCGACAAATCTACAAAATCACTGTATTCCATACCGGAACCAAATGTTCCGGATGCTGTCATCACCGGATTTTTCAGTTCTACTCCGGCTATTTTCACACTTAAATCTGTCATTTTCCCGCACTCCTGTCTCTTTCTGCCCTGTTTTGAGCCGATTCCTTCTTCTGCTTTTTGTAAATCAGGCATTCGCAATCCGCTTTTTTGCCTGTTCATGAACACAGTCGCTTTTTCTTCTCTTCTGATAGGCTGCTCTTTTCACTCTCTGCCAAATCCAGCTTCTGCGCTTACAGCTCCACCTCTGAGGCCAGGAATACCGGTCCCTCCTTGCAGACACGCTTGTTATGTACCTGCGAATGCTCATCTACCTCAGTCGATTTGCAGACGCACGCGAGACAGGCACCGATTCCGCAGGCCATACGCTCCTCCATCGAAATCCAGCACTCGATTCCGTGCTCCGCTGCATATGCTTTAATTGCACGAAGCATCGGTGTCGGACCGCAGGCAAAAATGACATCTGCTTTCAGTTCGTTCTCCCGGATGCAGTCCAGCACATTTCCTTTCGTGCCTCTGCTTCCGTCCTCGGTCGCCACATAAAAATCTGCGTACGCTCCCAGTTCCTCCCCGAGGAAAATCTGGTCATTCCGATAACCGGCTACCACCTGCTTTGTTCCACCTAATTCCTTTGCCAGCTGTACCATCGGCGGAACTCCGATTCCTCCGCCGATCAGGAAAGAAGTTTTTCCCTCTCCTCGTTCCAGCGGGAATCCGTTTCCAAGCGGTCCGAGAATCTCTGCCTGGTCGCCTGGTCTGTACGTACTAAATTCCTCCGTACCGGTATTTTTTCCGGTCACACGGTAGACAATCCGCACTCTGCCCTTCTCCCGGTCAATCTCACACAGGCTGATCGGACGCGGAAGCAGCTTTTCTGCACTGTGACAGTACACGGAAATGAACTGTCCCGGCTTTGCTGCGCCTGCGATTTGCTCTGTCTGAAGCCACATGCTGTAAATTCCGTCCGCGATCTGCTCCTGAGAGACGACGACCGCTGTCTCTTTATATTTTTCTGCCATGATGTTCTTCCTTTTTCTGATTTGTGAATGTGTAAAACGGATCTGCGTAATCCGTTCCGCTACTCACTCATGATATTAGCAAGTCCACTGCTTATTGCCCTTCGCAATTGAAGCAGTGGACTTGCCCTGCTCGGTTAAAACGAGAAATGTTCAATCTGCCTTCGGTCTGATTCTGCTTACCGGTTCTCCAGCGCTCCGCTGATATCCGCGATCATATCCTCTACCGCCGCACGGCTCGCCTGCGCAAAATGCTCTGCGCCGAACTTCGCATATTTCTCCTGCTTGTACGCTGCGATGATGCCTCTTGAAGAATTTACGATTGCTCCAAGACCGTCCTCATTGAAGAAATGTACAAGGTCTGCACCCTTTCCGCCCTGTGCACCGTAGCCCGGCACCAGAATAAAGGATTTCGGCATTACCTTTCGGAGCGTCTTACCCATCTCCGGATACGTCGCACCGACAACAGCCCCCACATAACTGTACTGATCTCCCATGCAGGAGTCTGCCCATTCTGCCACTTTTTCTCCGACCAGTTCGTACAGCGGCTTTCCATCAATCAGGCGATCCTGAAATTCTCCGCTGGACGGGTTTGATGTTTTGACCAGAATGAAGATTCCCTTCTTTTCTGCCTTGCAAACCTCAAGAAACGGCTTGATGCCGTCTGAGCCAAGATATGGATTAACCGTCGCAAAGTCCTCGCCAAACGGTGTGAGAAGCTGCGAGCCGACCTGCACCTGTCCCAGATGTGCCGTCGCATATGCTGCCGAAGTGGAACCGATGTCGCCGCGCTTTACATCGCCGATCACAACCAGATCCTTCTCTTTACAATAATCTACCGTTCTTTTAAATGCCTGAAGTCCCGGGATTCCAAACTGCTCATACATTGCAATCTGCGGTTTTACTGCCGGGATCAGATCATAAACCTCATCCACAATCGCTTTGTTGTACTGCCATACTGCCTCAGCTGCGCCCTCCAGCGTCTCTCCAAACTCGGCAAACGCTGCAGCTTTGATCTGCTCCGGAATGTAATTCAGCATCGGATCAAGTCCTACGACGATCGGTGCATTTGTTTTCTGAATCTTTGCAATCAGTTTCTGAATCATGGCTGTTCTCCTTCTCTTTTTTCTCATGCTGTCTGGTTTCATTCAAAGCGGATATTCGCAATCTGCTCTGCACAACTCCCGGGTACTTGCCTGCCCCGGTTTAATTCTTCGCTATTCTATCACAGCGGCTCCGCCCCTGCAACCCAAAAGTATGGAGATAGGCGGATGCATACTTTTTTATACCATTTACTGCATAAGCACAGAAGCAAAGTGCAGACTTTAGTCTTCCGAGTCCCGCATAGCGGTAGGAATCGTATGTCATTTTGGCCGAATGAAGCTTATTTCCGGATTTTCCCTTCGCAGTCAGACGGTATTTTAAAAGCGGTTCGTCCACTCCTGCTGTCCATCCATACTTTTTCAGGATCTTCAGCCACAGAATGTAATCCTCATGCCCCTCCTCATGCTCCATCGGAAATTCCTTTGCAATCTCCGTTTTCATCACAGCGGACGAGCAGTTGATCCAGTTCTGGTGCAGCATCATCCGGTAAGTGATTTTCTCTTTGACTCCGATCACCCGCCCGGTCTCTTTTCCATCCGGTGTCACCAGCTCCCGTCCGGTACAGCACAGCACCGCACCGGTTTTTTTCAGGACTTCCAGCTGCTTTTTCAGCTTGTCTTCTTCCCACCAGTCATCCGCATCCAGAAACGCCACGTATCTTCCCTTTGCCAGGGATACGCCCCGGTTTCGGCTGGATGCCGCACCGCTGTTTCGTTCATTTTGAATATAATGTACGCGCGGATCATCAAGATACGGACGCATCACGTCATCCAGATCGTCCGGCGAACAGTCATTCACCACGATCAGTTCCAGCGGTACGCCCTGACTAAGCACGGAATCGATCGCCTGACCAATCGTATTTGCACAGCGGTACGCCGGCATGACGACGGAAACAATCGGTGTTTCTTCCTTATTATATATAGCCTGATTTATTTTCATTGGAGCATTTTTCCCGTATGCTTCGTTTTCCTGCTGCATTATCTCTCCTTTGAGCGTGCAATTTCCTGTCATTTTCTTTTCTTCTTTCCGGATGAATCGGTATTCTTTTTCCTCACTTCTCCGGAATTTGTTTTTGGCATACTGCTCACATCAGCATTTTTTTGTCGGATTTTTACACTTTTCGATTCGTTTTTCTCTGAATCGTCCGACCTTTTCGCATCTAAGACCAGGCTTCCGTCTTCGGCAGAATCCACATTCGCCTCACCTGTACCCTCTGCCTTTCGATGTCCGCTCGCCGCAGTCGTCTGCCACTGCTCAACGCCCTCCGTATTCTCTTTTTGAAACAAAATCTTAACCGTCGTCGCAATCAGCTGCAGATCGAGCAGAAACGAATAATTTAAAATATACGTCAGATCCAGCTTCAGCTTGTCGTATGGTGTCGTATTGTATTTTCCATAGACCTGTGCATATCCGGTCAATCCGGCCTTTACTTTCAGGCGATACGGAAACTCCGGGATTTCTTTTGTATACTCCGCCGCAATCTCCGGACGCTCCGGACGAGGTCCGACCAGCGACATATCGCCCTTTATGATATTGAGCAGCTGCGGCAGCTCATCAAAATGAATATTGCGCAGCACTTTTCCAACCGGTGTGACGCGGCTGTCGCCCTTCATCGCAAGTCTGGCGCCGTTCTTTTCTGAATCCACACGCATACTGCGGAATTTGTAGACCTGAAACACTTTTCCATCCTTCGTCAGACGATTCTGCTTGTAAAAGACCGGACCACCGTCATACAGCTTGATCAGCAGCGCAATCACCAGAAACAGCGGTGAAAGCACTACAAGCATCGCCAGTGAACAGATCAGGTCAAACGCCCGCTTGATCGCCTGCTTTTCTACTGTCAGGCCACAGTTGCGGGACAGAAGCAGCGGCGTGTCAAACATATGGATTTTCTCCGAATGCATGATCATGATATCCGAAATCTTCTGCTGACAGTAGCAGCGGATATTTTTCTCAAAACAGTATTTCAGAAACAGATTCCTCTCATGCGCCGGAAGATCGCCCAGCATAACAGCCTGATACTTTGGAATCTCTGCCTTGATCTTGTCCACGCCTTCTGAGAGCGCCATCGTACCGGTCACAAGGTACTTATCCTTCCGCTCCGAAAGTTTGTGCAGAAGCTGATCTGCTCCAAACCGGTCGTAAATGACCAGTACCTCGTGCGGCGGATAGATTTTCGCATAGATGAGACGCATAAATACAACCCAGAGCACTACCAGTACCAGATTGACTCCGGTCACCCGCAGCATCGGCTCCAGATTCGTCAGGAATTTCCAGTGGCCAATCAGGGACAGCTGAAAATATTCAAAAATATTTACCAGCAGTACCGAAAAAACCTGTGACAGAATTACATCCAGAATCCGCATATACCCTACTTTAAATGCGGAAAACAGCTTCGATACCAGAATCACAAGCAGCGCATACAAACCGAGCAGCGCCCAGTGTCCCCAATATCCGTACATCCTTCCAATAACGTCTTTATCGTAATAATCGTGAAACCAGGCATACGCAAATACCCCCGTCTGAAGCGCTATGATCAATACTGATGCCAAAAACATAATCAGCCGCTTATACCGTTCTCTTTTTCGCATGCTTTTCCTCCTACTTTCATATTTCCTCTCTGGAGCATGTTTGACCGCTGCTGCATGAACAGCAAGTCTCATTGCTCCTATTATAGAGCACTTCCCGCGAATTGACAACTATCAAAGCAGAAGATTCATTTTGGAAGTATTTCTGGAAATCTTTCCTAAATATTAATATTTTTTTACAAATTGGTTGCTTGCATTTACCGCTGTCACCAGATATAATTGCAAGAGGAAAAGTCTGTTAATCATAGAAGCAAGTCAGAGTCGGATTTTTTCGGCTTGTCGGACTTCGTGAAAATACCGACTGTGAACTGAAAGAAACAAAAAGGAGAGGAGAAGAACCATGACAATCAAAAAAATGATTTCTGCCTTCTGCCTGGCTGCCGGCCTAGTCGTTGCAGCGCCAACAGCAGCCTCTGTGACGGGACTTCCGCTTGGCAATACAGCGACCGTTCAGGCAGCCGTTCAGAACGGATGGCAGAAGGACAGTACCGGCACGTACTATCTGAAAAACGGAGTGCGTGTGACCGGACGTCAGCAGATTAACGGTGCCACTTATTATTTTAACGCACGCGGATACCGCCAAACCGGTGTCGTAAAAATTGGAACAGCTACTTATTATTTTAACCCTGGCAGTGGAAAGCTCTGTACCGGTTATTCCGGACTGGTTCGGATCGGCAGTTCCGATTCCAAGCTTTATTACTATTTTGGAAAAGCCGCCAATGGTACCATTGCAGTCAATGCCTGGGTAAAATACAATGGAAAATGGTTTTATGCCGGCTCAGATGCGAAAATTAAATTCGGCACATTCCGTGTTTCCGGAAAGCTTTATCATGTTACTCCTACCCAGGGCCGCTTAAGCACCTACACAAAATCTGCTTACGACAACAATTATTACTACGCTCAGAGCAATGGTATTTTGAGAGTCGGCCTGCAGACGATAAACAGCAAACTTTACTATTTCAATCCGGCCACCGGAATTCAGCAGCGCGGCCGTGTGGTAATCGGAAATACGAGTTACTACTTTAATACGCAGAGCGGCTGGGCGCGAACCGGCTGGATTACAACTAACGGCAAAACCTACTACTACGGCAGCAATTACCGCCACCTCACCGGATGGCAGACATTAAAAGCACGCGATTCAAACGTTGTCAATAAATATTACTTCGATTCAAAAACGGGTGTACGTGCTGAAAACCGCTGGTGTAAAATCGGATCTTACTATTATTATTTTGATAAAAATGGTGTTCTTAAGACCGGATGGATCAATGTTGGCAGCAACCGTTACTATTCCGATTCCAACGGAAGACGGCTTTACGGCTGGCAGCAGAACATTGGCGGAAGAAAATACTTTTTCAACAAGTCAACCGGTATTATGCAGACTGGCTGGGTATATGCAAATGGCGCAAATTTCTACCTGAATCCGAATAAAAGCGCTTATTCCTACGGCGCTGCACTGACCGGATGGCAGAAGATCGGCGGAAGCTGGTATTACTTTGATACTCCGCGCTGCAACGCTCACCAAGGCTGGCTGACCCAGAATAATAAAAAGTATTATTTTGATACCAAAACCGGTAAGATGTATACCGGCCGTAAGACAATCAATGGTGTCACCTATGATTTTGGCACCAGCGGAGGTATCAATATTACCGGCACCTACCGGATTGAAGTGCAACGGAAACAACCTTGCTCCGTCGTTGTCTACCGCGGCAATGTTCCGGTAAAATGGTTTCAGTGCTCAACCGCCCGCGACGGTGTCAGCACACCGGCCGGCACTTTTACGATCAAGGATAAACTCTACTGGCATGAGCTGATGGGACCGAGTTGGGGACAGTACTGTTCTCATATCACAAGCGACATCCTGTTCCACTCTGTACCGAATACCCGGTACAACGATCCGTATTCGCTGGAATACTGGGAATACAACAAGCTCGGAAAACAGGCATCCGCAGGCTGCATTCGCCTTACTGTAAAGCATGCAAAATGGCTGTTTGACAATGTTCCGATCGGTACGCAGGTAACGATCCGTGACAAAATTGCAACTCCTGAAAGTTACGGTATTACCCTTGAGAAAGCACCTGCTATTTTAGACAAGAAAACTTATGATCCGACGGATACTTTTGTAAATCCGTACAGCGTGCGCTAATAGATCGATTCACACGAATCGGATTAGCTGATCTCATCATTTGTACTGTTATATAAAAAGAATGATTCTGTTTTTTTTGCAGAATCATTCTTTTTATTTTATCAGCACAGCTGTCGTCATTTTTCACATCAAAATGAAGATTCAAAATCCTTTTCGTTGCTTACAGAATCCTCCCGTAACAGAGACCTTTACGAGATTCCGCAACGGATCTTCCTACTGCTTATGCTCTGCGCAGCTTCGCAAATGACTTGTTTGAACCAAAAGGACCGATTCACATCTGCTCCGTGAATCGGTCCTTCTCGTTTCTTCGTATCCCCCAAAATATGCTATGCTTCTTCGTTCAGCTCTGTCTCCAGCAGCTTCCGGATTGCTTCTGCAGCCTCTTCTTCCTGTGCTCCATTGCAGACAATCTCAATCTCATCCATCTGCTGAACACAGGCACTCAGAATACCAAGCATACTTTTTGCGTTAAACTCTTTCTCCCGGAAATGAATCATAATCTGTGTCGATTCGAATTCCATTGCTTTTTTGCACAAATCACGTGCCGGTCGAAGATGCAGTCCAGCTTTACTTTTTACAACCACATTCTTTCTTACCACTGCTGTCCCTCCACGTAGGTGTCCGATCCGTTGTTTCCTTTTGTACTTTATATCTGCCAGTCTGTCCGCATTCTGTCATTTTCTCAATTCCCGGTCTCTGATTCCGCCTGAATTTTCTGAGCGGTTACAACCAGGCTCACCGGAGATACCAGAGAATAACCATCCGGCAGCTGAACCTCAACCGGAATCTCATAAACGCCTTCCTCTGCACACTCCTTCAGGTCAACTCCCGCCTTAATATCACTTATACTCAGCGGAGCCGCTCCTTCTTCTTCCGCATGTACTGTCAGCTGAATCTCATCGGCCGGAGATATTACCAGGCTGATTTTATCCGTATCCGGTCTGTTTCGTACTTCCAGTCCGGAAAGCGGAATTGCCAGTGTCTGATCCCCGCTCTTTTCAATCTGAACCGTAACTGAAATCGTCGGATCGGTGTCTGCTACAAGCCGAATCCCCTCCAACTCACTCAAGGTCTCCGTCAAATCAACCTCTTCGGATACATTTTCCGTCGCACCTTCTACAGATACCGAATTCTGTACGGTAATTTTTCCATTTAACCTTGCAAGTGCTTCTCTCGTACCCACAAGATTGACCGTTACCGGCATCGTAGAAATACCGGCTACCCGATATCCGTCTGCCGGTGTACCTGTCGTATGGATCTCTACCGGAATGTCACTCATAACTTCCCACAGTGTAATATCCACCATGACTTCATTGTTGGAAAGCAAAACACCGGAAGAATCCTTGATCTGCAAACGCGCCATCTGGCTGTCAGAAAGTGCTTCCTCGTTCTTATCGTAAATCTGAAGCTCTACCGTCTTGCGCGCTGATTTATCCAGCCCGCGCACATTGACATCCGCCACAACCTTTCCGATCTTGTTGAGCAAACTTTCCGGTCCTGCAATCTGTACGGTCTTGCCCTGCACAACCTCTTTCGTACCGACCTCATAGCCGTTTGCAACGCTGCCTGTCGTTGTGACTGTCACTACAAAATCACTCTGTTTTTTCTGCTCCAGCGTGACCTTCATCACGGATGGAATAACCTCCATCTCATCTAAAGTGACGGATGGATTGCTGCATTCTACCCGAAGCGGAATCGCTCCGACCTCATTGATCGCCTCCATATCCGCAATTACCTTGAAATCTGATGTCTTCAGCGTCCGGAGCACACTGCTTCGCTCTGTCACTTTAATAATTACCGTGTCACCGTAAACATCATCCTCCACGACATCGAACACCTTATCCAGCTCCGTCACACTCTCCGTGTTGACCATCGTGATTTTGATGTTCTTAAATAGCACCGTCTGCGTCGGATCATCCACGTTTGCCACCAGCAGCCAGATCAGAAATGCCACAATCAGCGATAAAAACTTCAGTCCGATGTTTCTGGTAAATTTATGCTTCATTTTTATTCCAGCCTTTCCAGATCCTGAATTTCTTTTGCGGAACCGTTTTATTCTGGAGCCGCACAAGCTGGTCTTTCAGTTCGTCCGGCGTGATGTTGCGCTTCAGCTCACCCTTGTAAGCCACGGAAATTCCACCGGTCTCCTCTGACACAATCACCGTCAGGGAATCCGTCACTTCACTGATACCAACTCCCGCTCTGTGCCGCGTTCCAAGCTCTTTACTGAGCATCATGTTATCTGAAAGAGGAAGATAACACGTTGCGGAGGTAATTCGATTGCCCCGTACGATCACTGCGCCGTCATGCAGCGGCGTATTGTGCTCAAATATATTAATCAGAAGCTGGCTTGTCAGTACGGAATCCAGTGTAATTCCCGTCCGCTCATACTCATCCAGCCGCACGTTCTGCTCGATCACAATCAGCGCACCAGTCTTTGCTTTTCCCATCTCAGAGGCTGCCTTCGTAATTTCATTGACTGTTTTGTCGCTGAACCGCTCCAACACCTCACGCCCTGTATCAATCGGAATCAGCGAAGAAACGATCTGCTTTTCACCGATCTGCTCCAGTGCCCGGCGCAGCTCCGGCTGAAAGATGACAATCGCCGCCGTAATTGCGATATCAATTCCCCGATTCACAATAAAAATCAGGGTATCCATGTGCAGAATATAAACCAGTGATACACAAACCACCAGTACCATAAGTCCCTTCAAAAGCGTCCATGCCCTAGTATTTTTAATCCAGAGCAGCAGACTGTATACAAGAAAAGCCAAAATGAAAATTTCCAGCACATCCGTAATCGTAATTGAAACGGTTGGCATCGTAAGCCAGGACATATCATTTGCCAACCATACTTTCAGGCTGTTCATTTTGCTCTCTCCTTTCTTTTTTTAACAGATATTTTCGTTCATCAGTATCTGCTGCTTCCACGAAAATACTCAGATTCAGATTTAGTATAGCACACATTTTTCCCCGTGCATACTCTCTTTTCACCTTTTCCAACACCTTTTCCGATGCACAGCACCACAAAATAAACCTGCTCCACACCGACTGTTTTTAAGAGTCCCGCAAGCTCATCAATTGTGCTCCCTGTCGTATAAATATCATCCACAATCAAAACACTTCGAAATCTTTTTTTCTCCTGTTTCAATGCGAAACAACCTTTTAAATTCCTTTCGCGTTCTTTTCTTCCAAGCAGTTTCTGCGCCTTTGTCTTTTTGCAGCAGTATACCCACGCATCTTCCATTTGAATCCCGGTTCGCTTCGCTATCTTTTTTGCCAACAGCTCTGACTGATTGTAGCCGCGTTTCCATTTTTTCTGCCAGTGCATCGGTACCCCGATAATCCGTTCCGGCTGCCAGCGCACCAAATATGTCTCCAGCGCCTGTGTCATCGCGTCTGCATAAAAATCAAGGTAATCTCTCCGGTTTTCCGCCTTCATCCGATACACGGAATGGCGCAGCGCTCCGGTGTAGGCAAACGCTGCCGCGCCGCGGGTAAACGCATGCGCATATTTCCCGCAGTCTTCGCAGTACTCGTCCTCCTCTCGGTCAATCATTTTTCCGCATTTCATACAGGTCGGACCGGCAATCCAGGGCAGCTTCTTTTCGCACTTAGCACAGCACCGCCCCTCTTTTCGGTTCAAAATCCGATCACAAATCGGGCAGCGCGGAGGATACAGCAGATCCAGAAGCAAATTTCCTGCTTTCTTTGCTGCCAGCAACAGGTTTGCGCCTGCGCTTCGACGTTCTTCTGAATTGATCCGATTTCTCTTACTTCCATTTAATCTCATTTATATACCGTATCTCTCCCCGGATATGTAAATGATTTCTCTGTTTCTTATTTCGCAGCCGGACACGCTATCACATGTTTGACAAATCTCTCCGGTGCATGTTCCTCTTATGATACACTCTCCACATCGTTTCCTGTTCTCTGAAATTCTTCAAAGAACTTATCCGATTTGGTACCTTCCTGTTTTCCGTTTACTCGCCCGCCTCTGACAGCTCCCGGATCCGGTCCGCAAGCGCCGTATACCGCTTCTGCTCCACGGTGTTTGCCTCCATCTGATTAAATGCATACGGGTCTCCGACAAGCGTCACGCACTGCTTTGCCCGCGTAACCGCCGTGTACAGCAGATTTCTCGTCATCAACATTTTAGGGCCGGACAAAAGTGGAATCACAACGGCCGGATACTCGCTTCCCTGCGATTTATGGATCGTCACCGCATATGCAAGCTCCAGCTCCTCCAGGCCGGAATATGGATATTCCACCATGCGCTGTTCGTCAAACTCCACCGTCACCCGCTCTGTCTGCTTGTTGATTTCCCGGATGATTCCCATATCTCCGTTGAAAATGCCAAGTCCCTTCTCCATCGGAATCCCGTAGCGTCCGCGAATTTCCCACTCCAGCTGATAATTGTTTTTCACCTGCATGACTTTATCGCCTTCGCGGAAAAGCACACCATTCTGCTCCTGCTCTGCCTTTGTACGATCCGGCGGATTGAGATATTCCTGCAGAATTTTGTTGAGCCGCTCCACGCCGAGCAGTCCTTTGCGCATCGGTGTCAGCACCTGAATGTCGTACATCTGTGCATTTACATAGCGCGGCATCTTATCCCGCACAAGCTGAATCACAATGCTGATAATCACATTCGCGTCATCCCTCTTTAAAAAAAAGAAATCGCGGCTTTTATTATCGAGCAGTACCGGCTCGCCCCGGTTGATTTTATGCGCATTTACGACGATATCGCTCTCCTGCGCCTGCCGAAAAATCCGAGTCAGGGAAACCACCGGAATGCACCCGGACTGAATCATATCTTTCAGCACGCTGCCCGGTCCCACAGACGGAAGCTGATTCATATCTCCTACCATGATCAGACGCGTCCCGACCGTCACTGCATCGAGCAGTGCATGCATCAGATATGCATCCACCATCGACATCTCATCGATGATAATCACATCTGCTTCCAGCGGATTCTGTGCATTTCGACCAAAACCGCCCACCGCGCCGCTCTCCTCCGAAAGTCCTGAAATTTCCAGAAGCCGGTGCACCGTCTTTGCTTCTACTCCAGTCGCCTCTGTCATTCTTTTTGCTGCTCTTCCGGTCGGTGCAGCCAGCAGAATCTGAAGCCCCTCCGACTCAAAATAAGAAATCAGCGTGTTGATCGTCGTCGTCTTTCCGGTACCAGGCCCTCCGGTAATGACCAGCAGTCCGCAGCGCACTGCCTCGATCACCGCTTTTTTCTGCATCTCATCGAGATACATCTCCGTCTGTTTCTCGATCGCTGCAATTTTTTTCAAAATGACCTGATCGTCGATCTCAGCGGTGATATTCAGATCGCAGAGCATACGCGCCGTACTCATCTCTATATAATAGGAAGAAGCACTGTACACCCGCTCCTGATCCTTCTCCTGCTTTACCACAATTTTCCGGTCTACAGCCAGATCCATCAGATACTGTTCGATGTCTTCAATCGGAACACCAAGCAGCTGCGCCGTCCGGCTTTGCACCAGATCCTTTGGAAGGTAAATGTGCCCATCCGTACCTGCCTGAAGCAGCACATAGGAAATGGCACTCTTCACACGATACTCTGAATCCGCGCTGACGCCTGCCTTCCTCGCAATCTCATCCGCAATCCGGAATCCGACACCGTGAATATCGTCCGCTAGCTGGTAGGGATTGTTCTGCAGCACCTCATACATCCGCTGACCGTATTTTTCAAAAATTTTCACAGCAAGCGCCGTGGTAATGCCAAACTGCTGCAGAAAGATCATTGCTTTTCGCATATCCCGCTTTTCATAGACCTGTTGTGCGATCTCTCTTGCCTTTCGCTCACTGATTCCCTTGATCTCTGCCAGACGCTCCGGCTCCTCCTCGATGATTCGGAACGTATCCGCATGAAAATGGCGCACGATCCGTGCTGCGAGCGCAGTGCCGATTCCCTTGATCGCTCCGGAGCCAAGATATCGCTCTACCGATTCTTCATCCTCCGGCGGCTTCACCACATACGTCTCAATTTTGAATTGTTCTCCGTACGTCGGATGCGCAATATACTGACCTTCCGCCTCCAGCTTCTCTCCCTCTCCGATATAGGAGAGGACTCCTACGCACGTCACCTCTTCCTGGTCCACCAGCATTACCATAACGGTATATCCATTTTCTGCATTCCGATAAATAATGTGGTCTACGTATCCTTCCAGCTTTTCCATTTGTTCTCCAGTTGGCTTTCACCGGCTTTCTTTCCGGCAGTCATCTTATTTTTCGTCTTCTTTTCGTTTTTCTGACATCAGTTCTACAAAGCGGCCGGTTCCCACCGCAACTGCTGTCATCGGATCTTCTGCCGTCATCGTATTGATTCCGGTCCGTGCCTCGATCAGCTCCTCCAGCCCGTTTAAAAGAGCTCCGCCTCCGGTCAGCACAATTCCACGGTCCACCACATCCGCCGCAAGCTCCGGCGGTGTGCGCTCCAGTACGCTGTGTACCGCGTCCACAATCTGCCCCGTCACTTCCTTCAGCGCATCCCGCGTATCCTCGGAAGTGACCCGGATGGTCTTCGGCAGTCCGGTCACAAGATCTCTTCCCTTTACTTCCATCACCTTCGGCTCCGGCTTCTCAAATGCCGTTCCAATCGAGATCTTGATCTCCTCCGCCGTCTGGTCTCCAATCACCAGACCATATTTTTTCTTCACGTATTTTATAATCGCCTCGTCAAAGTCGTCCCCGGCAACTTTAATTGAACTGCTCACCACAATTCCATCCATCGAGAGAACAGCCACATCGCACGTACCACTCCCAATATCCACAATCATATTTCCGCAGGGTCTTGAAATGTCAATCTCTGCGCCGATTGCCGCTGCGATTGGTTCCTCAATAATATGAACCTCCCGTGCTCCGGCCTGATACGTCGCATCTTCCACCGCTTTTCGCTCCACCTCTGTCACGTTGCTCGGCACGGAAATGCTCACTCTCGGCTTTCGAAATGACATTTTTCCGATTGCCTTCTGTATAAAATATTTCAGCATCTGCTCTGTGATCGTATAATCTGAAATCACACCCTTGCGCACCGGATGCACCTCTACAATATTTCCAGTCGTACGTCCGAGCAGCAGCCTTGCTTCCTCTCCGATTGCCTTTATTTTATTCGTATCACGGTCATATGCGACGACCGACGGTTCCTTCAAAACAACACCTTTCCCTCTGACATATACAAGGGTACTTGCTGTGCCAAGGTCAATTCCGACATCTGTTGCTGCCATATGTTATACCCCTTTCTGCTTCTTTTTACTGATTCGCTCTTCTTCCCTCTTACCCATTGTTTCATTATATAATAGAATCTGAAAAATTGGAATTTGTTTTTCTTAAATTTCTCATAACAGCCCAAGATACTGTTACATCACGTTTTACTGTCACCGGTTCACTCAAAAAAAGCGCGAATTTTTTCCGGCATCACCTTTGAAACTGCACAAACCCGCATAAACAAAGGTTAATTTGATATATAGGATTTCTTAATGAACTTCCTTCTTTTTTTAGAATCTGGACATAATTTCAACACATTTATCCATTATAGTATAAACATATTAGCAAACAGCTAATATATTTCATAACTCACACTTGGCAGCCCCCACACGCTGCCAAGTACTCCCTCAAACATTTACTTGTATGGATCTTCCATACGGGGCAAACATTTTTCAACCCAAATTTTTCTCTTTCCTGAAAAAGGCTGGTGCCTGGCACCAGCCTTTTTCCTGTTTTATTTTATAAATATTTCGCAATATACTTTCCGGTATAAGACACCGGGCTCTTTGCCACCTCTTCCGGCGTTCCCTGCGCGATCACTGTCCCCCCCTTATCGCCGCCCTCCGGTCCGATATCGATGATATAATCTGCGGTCTTGATGACATCCAGGTTGTGCTCGATCACGATCACCGTATTGCCGCTGTCTGCCAGGCGATGCAGGATTTCAATCAGCTTATGGACATCTGCAAAATGCAGTCCTGTCGTCGGCTCATCCAGAATGTAAACAGTCTTTCCGGTGCTTCTCCGGCTCAGCTCGGTCGCAAGCTTCACACGCTGTGCTTCACCTCCGGACAGCTCGGTAGAGGGCTGGCCAAGACGAATATAGGATAGTCCGACGTCATTTAACGTTTCGATTTTCCGGTAAATAGACGGAATGTGCCGGAAGAATTCCATGGCCTCCTCCACCGTCATATTCAGTACGTCGTAAATCGATTTCCCTTTGTATTTTACTTCAAGTGTCTCTCTGTTATACCGTTTTCCCCTGCAGACCTCGCATGGCACGTAGACATCCGGCAGGAAGTGCATCTCGATCTTGAGAATGCCGTCTCCAGAGCATGCCTCACACCGTCCGCCCTTCACATTGAAGCTGAAACGGCCTTTTTTGTAGCCGCGCGCCTTTGCATCTGCCGTCGCCGCAAACAGATCTCGGATCTGGTCAAAGACACCGGTATACGTCGCCGGATTGGAACGCGGGGTCCGGCCGATCGGCGACTGATCAATGCTGATGACCTTATCCAGCTGTTCCAGTCCAATCACATCGGTATGCTTTCCCGGAATCACACGCGCACGGTTCAGATCACGCGCCAGTCGTTTATAAAGAATTTCGTTTACCAGAGAACTCTTTCCGGAACCGGATACTCCGGTCACACACGTCATCACGCCAAGCGGAAATTTAACATTGATCTTTTTCAGGTTATTTTCCTGCGCGCCTCTTACCTCAATCCAGCCGGACGGCGTTCTGCGCGTCTTTGGAACCGGAATCTGAATACGTCCGCTTAAGTAAGCGCCCGTCACAGACTCCTCGCAATTTGTCAGATCCTCGATCGTGCCGCTCGCCACAATGTTTCCCCCATGCTCACCGGCTCCCGGACCGACATCCACAATAAAATCTGCTGCACGCATCGTATCTTCATCGTGTTCCACCACGATCAGCGTATTTCCAAGATCACGCAGATGTTCCAGCGTCGCAAGCAGCTTGTCGTTGTCTCTCTGGTGCAGTCCGATGCTTGGCTCATCCAGAATATAAGCAACCCCGACAAGTCCCGATCCGATCTGAGTCGCCAGACGGATTCGCTGTGCTTCTCCGCCGGACAGCGTGCCGGTCGCACGGGAAAGGCTCAAATATTCCAGTCCGACATCCACAAGGAAGCGAAGTCTCGCACAGATCTCCTTTAAAATCTGATGTCCGATCAGCTCCTGCTGCGGTGTCAGCTGCAGCTGCTCCATAAACGGAAGCAGATCTCCGATGGAAAGATTCGTCAGCTCATAAATATTTTTTCCACTGATTGTCACGGCCAGCGCAGACTTTTTCAGGCGCTGTCCGCGGCAGGTCTTACACGGCGTAATCCGCATAAAGCTCTCATATTCCTGCTTCATCGTCTCGGAACCGGTCTCACGATAACGCCGCTCCACATTTTTGATCAGTCCCTCAAACGCAACATCGTATACACCGACACCACGCTGACCTTTATAATGAACCTTCACCGCGCGCCCGTTTGTTCCATAAATCATCATATCCTGAATCTCTTCCGGAAGCTCCTGGAACGGCGTCGCCAGATCAAACTGATATTCTTCTGCAAGTGCATCAAGAATCGCCCGCGTAAAACTACTCTTTTCCGTACAGGACTGCCAGCCTGTCACGACGATCGCTCCGTCCATAATGCTCAGGGATCGGTCCGGAATCATCAGATCAACATCAAATTCCATCTTATATCCGAGTCCGTAACAGTCCGGGCAGGCGCCAAACGGATTATTGAACGAAAAGCTGCGCGGCTCGATCTCCTCGATGCTGATGCCGCAGTCCGGGCACGAAAAGCTCTGACTGAAGCTCAGCATTTCACCGCCATTTTCGACGCCGCCGTTCACCTCTGCAAGCGCAAGTCCCTCTGCCAGATGCAGTACCGTCTCCAGCGAATCAGTCAGTCGCTTTTCAATGCCAGGCTTCACAATCAGACGGTCGACTACGATCTCAATGTTGTGCTTGATATTCTTTTCCAGCTGGATCGTCTCCGACAGCTCATACATATTTCCATCAATCCGTACCCGGACATATCCGCTCTTTCGCGCCTGCTCCAACAGCTTCACATGCTCACCCTTGCGGCCTCTTACCACCGGTGCCAGCAACTGAATCTTCGTGCGCTCCGGCAGTGACATGATCTGATCTACCATCTGATCTACGCTCTGCTTTTTGATCTCTTTGCCGCATTTTGGACAGTGCGGCGTACCAATCCGTGCATAGAGAAGTCGGAAATAATCATAAATCTCCGTCACAGTGCCGACCGTCGAACGCGGATTGCGGTTCGTGGACTTCTGATCAATGGAAATTGCCGGCGGAAGTCCTTCGATGCTCTCCACATCCGGCTTTTCCATCTGACCAAGAAACTGCCGCGCATAGGAGGAAAGCGACTCCATATAGCGCCTCTGTCCCTCCGCATAGATCGTATCAAACGCCAGAGATGATTTTCCTGATCCGGAAAGCCCCGTCAGAACCACAAATTTGTTGCGCGGAATATCCAGATCCACGTTCTTCAGGTTGTGCTCATTCGCTCCCCGGATGCGGATGTACTGTTTTTTATCCATGATTCTGGTTTTGTCGTCTGTTGCGTGTATTTTTTCCATATGTTTCTATTCTCCTGTTTTCCTTTCATTGCTTCAGCCTGCATCTGATATTTTCACACAATCTATCTATCAAATGCACTTAGCTTCCTGTCAGAGGTACATCCTTCTGTCCTCACACCGCTTTCACTATATCTCTTCTGACAATTTTCTACTTTAAGGATAGAAAACTTCCTGCCCTGACCTCCACAATCACGCTCACTCCAGCTCCTGCAGATACTTCCTCAGCGAAATCATCTGATCACGCAGCTGCGCGGCCGTCTCGAAATCCAGCTCCGATGCCGCCTTTTTCATCTGCTTCTGCACCTCGCCGATCAGCTTTTCCAGCTCTGCACGGCTCATCGATTCCGGATCCTTTTCCAGCTGTTTCTCCTCTTTTGCGACCTCTTTCGAGATACTGATCAGATCACGGACTGCTTTTTTGATCGTCTGCGGCGTAATGCCATGCTCCTCGTTGTATTTTTCCTGAATTTCTCGCCTGCGCACTGTCTCATCAATCGCAATCCGCATGGAATCTGTCACGGTGTCTCCATACATAATGACGTGTCCCTGCGCATTTCGCGCCGCACGTCCAATCGTCTGAATCAGCGATACCGCTGAACGCAGGAAGCCTTCTTTATCCGCATCCAGTATTGCAACGAGCGAAATCTCCGGAATGTCAAGTCCCTCACGAAGCAGGTTGATACCGACCAGCACGTCAAATATATCCAGTCGCATATCCCGGATGATCTCGGTCCGCTCCAGCGTATCGATGTCCGAATGCAAATACCGCACACGGATCCCAAGCTCTTTCATATAGTCGGTCAGGTCCTCCGCCATCCGTTTGGTCAGTGTTGTGACCAGCACTTTATTTCCCGCTGCTGTTTCCTTATAGATCTCACTGATCAGATCGTCGATCTGCCCCTCGACTGGACGCACCTCAACGTTCGGATCCAGCAGTCCGGTCGGCCGGATGATCTGCTCTGCCCGAAGCAGCTCATGCTCCGCCTCATAATCGCCCGGCGTCGCCGAGACAAACAGCAGCTGATCCAGCTTGCTCTCAAACTCTTCAAAATTCAGCGGACGGTTGTCCTTCGCAGAAGGAAGACGGAATCCATAATCAACCAGCGTGCTCTTGCGCGACTGATCTCCGGCGTACATCGCCCGGATCTGCGGTACAGTCTTATGGGACTCATCGATGATCAACAGATAATCATCGCCAAAATAATCCATCAGTGTGTGCGGCGTCGCTCCGGCCGGAAGTCCCGCCAGATGCCTCGAATAATTCTCAATTCCGGAACAAAAGCCGGTCTCACGCAGCATCTCCACATCATAGTTGGTCCGCTCCGCGATCCGCTGCGCTTCCAGCAGCTTGTCCTCGCTCTTAAAATAGGCGACACGCTCCTCCAGCTCTTCCTCTATAGCATCCGCCGCTTTCAAAATTTTATCCATCGGCACTACATAGTGGGAAGCCGGAAATACTGCAATGAAATCCAGTGCCTTTTTGATCTCGCCGGTCAGCACATCAATCTCCGTGATTCGGTCGATCTCATCACCGAAAAATTCAACCCGATATGCATAATCATCCGCATTTGCCGGAAAAATCTCCAGCACATCGCCGCGCACCCGAAACGTACCGCGGTGAAAATCCATCTCATTCCGGTCATACTGAATATCAATCAGCTTGCGCAGCACCTCATCGCGGTCCCGCTCCTGCCCCTGCCGCAGATACAACACCAGATCCTTGTAGTCTGCCGGGCTGCCCAGACCGTAAATACAGGAAACACTGGCCACAATAATGACATCTTTCCGCTCCACCAGTGAAGCAGTCGCGGACAGCCGCAGCTTGTCAATCTCATCATTGATCGAGGAATCCTTCGCGATATACGTATCCGAGGACGGAACATACGCCTCCGGCTGGTAGTAATCATAATAGGAAACAAAATATTCCACTGCATTCTCTGGGAAGAATTCTTTCATTTCTCCGTAAAGCTGTGCCGCCAGTGTCTTATTGTGCGCAAGTACCAGAGTTGGCTTGTTGAGCTGAGCGATGACATTCGCCATCGTAAACGTCTTGCCGGATCCAGTCACGCCGAGCAATGTCTCAAACTGGTTGCCCTCTTTGAATCCGCGCACTAGCTCTTTGATTGCCTGCGGCTGGTCACCGGTGGGCTGATATTCGGATACTAACTTAAAATGATCCATCGCAGCATTTCCTTTCTTTTATCTGAACTCCTGTTCTAACGTCCAGAATACCACACTTTCCTGCAAATGTCCATACTTTTTACAAACATTTGTTCTTATTTTATCAGACAAGTTACTGTTCAGAGTCACCTTCAAAAATACTATGCTTTTCATCGGTGTGACATATCCGTCATTTATTATTCCATTTTTTCCGCGGAAAATCTTCCCGCGGTACAGCAAAAACAGACGACACCGCGGTGCATTCCTGCCCGCAGTAAATCGCCTGTTCTTCTCTTGTTTTTTCAATTTGTCCGGCTTTTGCAATTCGCGGTATCACGCAGTATTTTTACAGCAGATTCTGCATACTCTTCAGACTGATTGCCAGTGTAGATGTATTATGCAGCATCGCTGAGGTCGTCGGCATCAGAACACCGGTCACGCCAAGTGCGATCAGGGCTGAATTGAAGCCGACAATAAAGCGGTAGTTGCGGTGAATCCGCTTCATCAGAAGTTCACTTAAGCGGCGAAGCATAACAACCTGGTACAGATCGTCCGCTCCAACCGTGATATCCGCGATCTCTCTTGCGATCTCTGCACCGTCGCTGATTGCGATTCCAACATCTGCCGCAGAAAGTGCCGGTGAATCGTTGATTCCGTCTCCGATCATGATCACCTTTCGTCCGGCTGCCTTCTCTTTTTCAATAAATGCTGCCTTGTCTTCCGGCAGAACCTCGGAATAATACTCATCGACGCCAACCCGTGCTGCGATCGCACGTGCAGTCCGCTCGCTGTCTCCGGTCATCATCACGATCTTGTTCAGTCCTGCATCGTGCAGTGCCTTAATTACTTCCGGTGCCTCCTCGCGGAGCGGATCCTCAATGCAGATTACCGCTGCCAGGCTGTTCTCAATCGCCATGTAGAGATGGGAATACTCTTCCGGCAGAGAATCAAACAGTTCCTGCTTGCCTTCCGGAATCGTGCACTGCTCATCTTCAAATACGAAATGATGGCTTCCGATTACGACGTGCTTTCCTTCGATCCGTGTCGAAATGCCGTGTGCCACAATGTATTCTACCTTCGAATGCATTTCTTCATGCTGCAGATTTTTTGCCTGTGCTGCTTCTACGACTGCTTTCGCCATCGAGTGCGGGAAGTGCTCTTCCAGGCATGCCGCAATGCGCAGCAGCTCATCCGGATTCTGTCCGTTGAAAGACTCCACCTTGACAACGGTCGGTTTTGCCTTCGTCAGCGTGCCGGTCTTATCAAATACGATTGTCTGTGCCTCTGCCACAGCCTCCAGATAACGTCCGCCCTTTACAGTTACCTTATGCTGACCCGCCTCACGAATTGCAGAGAGCACGGAAATCGGCATTGCAAGCTTCAGTGCACAGGAGAAGTCAACCATCAGAACCGACAACGTCTTTGTCACATTTCTGGTCAGTGCATACGTAAGTGCAGTACCGGCCAGTGTATACGGAACCAGACGGTCTGCCAGATGCTCTGCCTTGCTTTCAAGACCGGATTTCAGCTTCTCGGATTCCTCAATCATTTTTACGATCTTCTCAAAACGGCTTGCACCGCCCGTCTTTTTGACCTCAACGGTCAGCTCACCTTCCTCAACAACGGTTCCGGCATAAACGGAATTGGCAATCGTTCTGCGCACCGGGACGGATTCGCCGGTCAGGGATGCCTGATTGACCATCGCATCTCCTTCTTATAACACCGTCAAACGGAATGACATTTCCCATGTGAATTACCACATAGTCTCCCTCGTGGATCTGATCCGCAGAAACAAGGATCTCCTGACCATCCCTTTTCAGCCATACTTTCGATACATTCAAAGACATCGTACGCGCCAGATCTCCGACTGATTTTTTGTGTGTCCACTCTTCCAGCAATTCTCCGATTCCAAGCAGGAACATGATCGAGCCGGCGGTCGTGAAATCACCACGCAGTACAGAAACACCGATTGCCGTGCCGTCCAGAACCGGCACTTCAATCTTCCGGTTCCACAGCGTTTTCAGTCCTTTATAAATGTATTTCACAGAATGAATCGCCGTATAGCAGGCATTGATCGGATACGGCAGCAGCCATCTCCGCCCGTAATGCAGCACGACCTTATTGATCAGCTTTTCCTTATACGTCTCATTTAGTTCTCTTCCGGAATGCTCCAGTACGTTTGCCGGAACCTCCGTCTTTTCATAACGGAACTGCTGCAGCGCGCGGATCAGTTCACTGCGCGCTCCTGTATAGCAGATTACAGCATCTGACGTACGGTCATACACTTTTGCTGACTGCACTCCTGCCGTGTTTTCCAGATAATACTGCAGGATATCCGCCTGATTATATGACATGCGCTTCTGGTCGAGATGGACACGCATTCTGCATTTGGACTCCTGTCTGATCCAAAATCTCATAGTACTCCTCCGTAATAAATTTGATTCGGGGCAAAGCGGATATTCGCAATCCGCTTCGCTGCTTGTCTGACTCGGTTAAACAGAACGCGAGCCTGCCAACTGACACCTCCCGGTATCTGCCGCAGACTCGCTGTGTTTCTCAAATCTGTAATCGCTTTTATTTACTCAGCATCTGCTGCAGTCTCTTCTGCGTTTTCCTCTGCAGCTTCTTCCTCAAAGCACTCATCCTCAAATGCTTCCTCTGCTGCTGCACGCTCCTCGTTGATCGTTACTGCATCTGCATAGATATCCTCTGCGTTCTCCTAGATCGTCGTAGCTGTTTTCATTATGCAGTCCTTTGCACGAAGCACTGCTGCGGTGCAGTTTGTGTATACCTTCTTTGCATCCTTACTGGAAAGGAGTTTGATGCCTGCGGTACCGAAAAGTACGCCAGCTGCAAAAATCCCTGTTTTCTTTCCGTCGATATTCTTAAAGCAATCCCACATTATTCATTCCTCCTGTTTTTTTATTTGTGTTTGTAACCTGTGTAAACTGTCATGCCCAGGCATATGATCATAGCCCATGCCCAGAATTTGTGTTTCTTCATCCTGCACCTCCTGATCTTCTTAAAACTGACTTCGCGACGCCATGTTCCAATCGATACGCCCTGCCGCAAGTAATATACCATGTACTTTTGTCAGACGCACCGTACTTTTCTCCTGCTTGTCGCACTTTTGGTAGTTGTATATAACTCTTTTTATATGGTTATATACAACATTTTGTTTGTCGGTTTTATTTGCCTTAATTGACATTTAATTTTATTTCATTTTAAATGTCAAGCGCTTTTCTTTTATTGATTTTTTTTCTCATTTTCAATGATTTTTTGACAACTTTCAAGATTCTTCCATAAAATCACTTATTACTTCTCTGTCACACTCCGATTTTGGGGCAGATCCCCTGCAGCACACAGCGGTCACAGTACGGCTTCGTCCTTGCCGTACAGACTGCCCTGCCATGCTCCACCAGTCGATGGCAGAAATCGCTGCCTTCCTCCGGCGGAATGATTTTCCAGAGTGCCATCTCCACCTTTTTCGGCTCCTTGATCCCGTCCACGAGTCCCATGCGGTTCGTCAGCCGGATACAGTGCGTATCTGTCACAATCGCAGGCTTTCCGAATACATCACCCATAATCAGGTTCGCACTCTTTCTGCCGACGCCCGGCAGCTTCAACAGCGCATCAAAATCATCCGGCACCTGGCTGTGATACTCGTCGCGCAGCATTCGCATGCACGCACTGATATCCCGCGCCTTGCTCTTTCCAAGCCCGCACGGCCGGACAATCTCCTCGATCTCTTCCGGCTGTGCCTCCGCCAGCGCGTTTATATCGGGAAACTTCTTATATAAATCCTCAACGACCACGTTTACCCGTGCATCCGTGCACTGCGCCGCCAGCCGTACGCTGACCAGCAGCTTCCACGCATCGTCATAATCCAGCGTACAGCCCGCATCCGGATACGCCTGCTTTAATTTTTCGATAATCGTAAGCGCGAGCGCCCGCTTCTCTTCCAGCTGCTCCGCTTCCTCTTTTCCTTTTTTATCTGTTGCCTTCATTCTGTCTCCTGTCACTCTTTTCCGCTGAAGCAGTAGGTGCAGAGCTTGCACGGCTCAATGCCGATGGATTTTTCCAGATCGTCGAGGCGATGATAACGCAGCGTCGTGAAATTCTGCTGTTTGCGGATTGCCTCAAGCATCGCCTCATACCGTTTGCTGCATGGATCTGCGTAATCGTCCAGCACCTCCTGTGTCACCTTTGTCTCCCGCTCCTGAATCACTCGTCTCGTAATCAGATCCATATCCGACTTGGAACGGGAAAAGTTCAGATATTTACAGCCGTAAAGCAGCGGCGGACATGCCGGACGGACATGTACTTCCTTTGCACCGCTCTGATAGAGAAATTCCGTCGTCTCCCGCAGCTGTGTGCCGCGCACAATCGAGTCATCAATCAGCAGCAGCTTCTTTTCTTTAATCAGCGCCTTGACCGGAATCAACTTCATTCTCGCGATCAGGTTTCTCTGGCTCTGCTTCGTCGGCATAAACGAACGCGGCCAGGTCGGCGTATATTTGATAAACGGCCGTGCAAACGGAATCCCGGATTCATTTGCATAACCAATCGCATGTGCAATACCGGAATCCGGCACACCTGCTACAATATCCGGGTGCACATCTCCTGCCTGTGCATCCCGCTGCGCCAGCATGCTTCCGCATTTGTAACGCATCTCCTCCACGTTGACGCCCTCATACGCAGAGGTCGGATAACCGTAGTAAACCCACAGGAAGGAACAAATCCTCATCTCTTTTCCGGCCTCGACAAGCACTTTCACATCATCCGGGGTAATATAATCAATCTCTGCCGGTCCAAGCTCGCGGTAATCGCTGTAGCCCAGATTCAGATACGCAAAGCTCTCAAATGAAACACAGTAACCATCGTCTTTTTTACCGATAATCAGCGGCGTTCTGCCAAGCCGGTCTCTCGATGCATAAATGCCATCCTTCGTCATCAGCAGAATCGTCATTGAACCGTCAATCGCCTGCTGCACAAACTGCAGTCCCTCTACAATCGAATCCTTCTTACAGATCAGCGCCGCCACCAGCTCTGTCGCATTGATCTGTCCGCTGCTCATCTCCTGAAAGTGTGTGTTTCCGTTTTCATACACCTTCTGAAGAAGTTCTTCCATATTATTGATCTTTCCGACCGTCGTGATCGCAAAGCTTCCAAGATGAGACTGAATCAGAAGTGGCTGTGGGTCATAGTCTGAAATACAGCCAATTCCGATATTTCCCTCCATCTCCTCGACATCGCTCTCAAATTTCGTACGAAACGGAGAATTCTCTATATTGTGGATCGCACGCTGAAATCCCTGCTCTCCGCACACCGCCATACCTCCGCGGCGAGTTCCAAGATGTGAATGATAGTCGATTCCGTAAAATAACTCCAGTGTACAGCTTCTTTTTGACGCAACTCCAAATATACCGCCCATCTCCGTCTCCTTTTTCCTCTTTTTTTGTGTAACTGATCCGCAGTCTGGCTGACCGTTTTTCTGCCACATCCTCTGTCGAAGTGAATATTCTAAATCCTTTTCGCTGTATCTGTTATCAAAACAGCTCGTCCAGGTCCGCTTCGCTGCCTGCTTCAGATTTTGCTTCCGCACATAAATCCTGCGAATCTTTTCTCCTTCTTATTCTGCCGCTGCAATTCTTTTTTTGCAATGTTACAGCGTTTTTATTATAACATATCAACTTTCAAAAGCAATGCTTTCCTTCCCCTAAGCAATAAAAAACAAAAACGATCAGAATCCCTTTTTCCACAACGAAACTCCAATTACTCCCCCTGTCAGACAAAGCGAAAAAAAGACAGCCGAATCGCTTCGACTGCCTTTCACTGCCTGACTTATAAGGAATCACTTCTTAGTCGTTCAGCGGGCTAAGCACAATCAGTCCTGCCGCACGCGTCTGCTTCATATCGATGATCCGCTGGTTCTCTGAGCCACGGAATTTCAGGCACAAATTTTTCTTTTCCTCCACAAACCGGCCATCCACCAGAATATCGATCTGATCCAGAATCTTATCCGTAAATTCCGTATACCGGCAGCCGCCCGGCACGAGATCCCGGTCATACGTATAACCGGTGTACATCCAGATATTCCTCATCGGAAGCTCCTGCTTTACACGTCGGATCAGTCCCGCCACCGTCTCCTGATTCTGAATCTCAAATGGCTCGCCGCCGAGAACCGTCAGGCCGTCATAATACGGCATCGATAACTCATCCAGAATTTTCTGTTCTACCGCTTCATCATATGGAATTCCATAATCAAATTCCCAGGTCTGCGGCTGAAAACAGCCCTTACAGTGATTCAGACAGCCGGACACAAACACCGACACCCGCATGCCGAGTCCGTTCGCACAGTCGGCTGTCAAAATTTCTCCTATGTTCATCTTTCACTCCCACCTCGGATCAAAGCGGATATTTCAGCACTTACCCTCTGATACCGTACCGGTCGACAGATGCAGCACACGGTCCTTGATCTCCTGCGTCCGGCCCTGATTCCAGAACTGGGTTCCGATGTAACCGCAGGTCCGGCGTGCCACCGACAGCAGATTCTGATCGCGGTTTCCGCAGTTTGGGCACTCCCAGATCAGCTTTCCGCTCTCATCCTCTATGATCTTGATTTCTCCGTCGTAACCGCATTTTTCACAGTAGTCACTCTTTGTATTTAATTCCGCGTACATGATATTCTCATAAATGTATTTCATCACGGAGAGTACCGCCGGAATATTTTCCTGCATATTCGGCACCTCCACGTAGCTGACAGCTCCTCCCGGCGAAAGCTTCTGGAATTCCGATTCGAATTTCAGCTTGTGGAACGCGTCGATTTCCTCAGTCACATGTACATGATAGCTGTTTGTAATATAATTTTTGTCTGTCACACCCGGAATGATGCCAAAGCGGCGCTGCAGGCATTTCGCAAAGCGGTAGGTCGTTGATTCCATCGGTGTTCCGTAAACGGAATAGCTGATGTTCTCTGCTTCTCTCCACTCGCGGCACTTATCATTTAAGCGCTGCATAACCGCAAGTGCAAACGGCTTTGCCTCCGGATCTGTATGTGATTTTCCTGTCATCCGTACACACATTTCATACAGTCCTGCATATCCAAGTGAAATCGTCGAGTAGCCATTGTAAAGAAGCTTATCGATCTTCTCTCCCTTTTTCAGACGGGCAAGCGCACCGTTCTGCCACAGGATCGGTGCCACATCCGATACCGTTCCAAGCAGACGCTCATGACGGCAGCGCAATCCTCTGTGACACAGTTCCAGACGTTCGTCCAAAATCTTCCAGAACTCTTCCATGTCACCCTGCGACGAACAGGCCACATCCACCAGGTTGATCGTCACAACACCCTGATTGAACCGTCCGTAGAACTTATGGCTTCCGTCCTCATTTCTCTGGCTGTCCTCCACGGTGAGGAAAGATCGGCATCCCATGCACGGATATACGTCGCCCTGCTTCAGCTCCCGCATGATCTTTGCGGAAATGTAATCCGGCACCATACGCTTTGCCGTACACTCTGCCGCGAGTTCAGTCAGATGCCAGTATTTGGAATTCTCTGTGATATTATCCTCATCCAGCACATAAATCAGCTTTGGGAACGCCGGTGTAATCCACACACCCTTTTCATTTTTTACGCCCTGCATTCTCTGGCGCAGTACTTCTTCAATGATCAGCGCGAGATCCTCTCTCGTCTGTCCCTCCGGCACCTCATCCAGATACATGAAGACCGTGACAAACGGCGCCTGACCATTACACGTCATCAGCGTGATCAGCTGATACTGAATCGTCTGGATTCCATTTTTTATCTCTTCCTTCAGACGGTGCTCGGTCACTTTGCGGACAATCTCCTCATCGAGTGTCTCGCCTGCCTCGATACGCTCCTCGATGACGCTTTTTCTCAGCTTCTGGCGGCTCACATCCACAAACGGAGCCAGGTGAGATAACGTAAACGACTGGCCGCCATACTGATTGGAAGCGACCTGCGCTACAATCTGCGTCGTCACATTGCAGGCTGTAAAAAAGCTGTGCGGCTTCTCGATCATCGTCTCGCTGATGACGGTGCCGTTCTGAAGCATATCTTCCAGGTTGATCAGATCGCAGTTGTGCTCCTTCTGTGCATAATAATCCATATCATGAAAATGGATGATACCTGCCTCATGCGCACGCACGATCTCCTCCGGCAGCAGTACACGGCGGCTTAAGTCCTTGCTGACCTCGCCGGCCATATAATCACGCTGCGTCGAATTGATCACCGGGTTTTTATTGGAATTCTCCTGCTTTACTTCCTCGTTCAGATGCTCAATCAGGGCAAGAATTCCATTGTCTGTTGTGTTTGACTTGCGGGTCAGTTCACGCTTATAACGGTAGCGCACGTATTTCTGTGCTACCTCGTACCCGCGCATCTCCATAATTCCGGTCTCCACCATGTTCTGAATGTCCTCCACATTCACAGCATGCGTGGATTCCTCCGTCTGCTGCGCAATCTTCTCTGCAATCGCTATGATCTGATATTCATTCATGCGATGAATCGGATCTACTTCCTGATTTGCTTTGCTTATCGCGCTGATAATCTTGGAAAGATCAAAACTGACTTCCTCTCCATTTCTTTTGATTACACGCGTTTTCACTGTACTGTCCATGAACTGTCTCCTCCGTCCTTTCTCACTGCTGCAATCTGCGGCAAACATAAAATCTTCCCGCTTTTTTCAGTCTATGATAACATATACTATATATTGTTGTTTGTATTTTTTAAAAACACTATATTCAGTACTTGCACTGCAATTGATATGATACTACAATCCCCATGAAAAGAAAAGGGGCAAAAAAGAATTTGTGAAATCAGTACAAAATACAGTAAAAAGATGCCGCCGAAATTCTATACCTAAAACTCCGGCGGCATCTTGACAAATCCAAACGCATATTCGCAATCATATTTTTCCTGTATCTTATTTTCACAACCGTCAGCCCTGTTTTCTGCCCGAAACTATAACCATACACACTTCTGCAGGCAAAGCTGACATTTATCTCCCTGTTTTTTCGCACAGCAGAAAGCCTGTCCGATTCATCCCTCTTCCGGATCAAACGTAACATCCAGGCAGATATTCTTTTTTCCGGCGCATGCAAGCCGTTCTTTCAGCATGTTTTCAATCTCTGCTTCTTTTCCCTGCAGCTGATCCGGCAACACCAGGTCAAACAGCAGCTGCGTTTCTCCTTCTTTTTCTTTCATTCGAAAATCGTGGATACGAAGCCTTTCATCCTTTCCGGCAAGTGCCTGCTCTACAAGCTCTCGCATCTTATCCTGCTCCAGATCATTGGTACTTACCGGATCATAATGGATCACCAGATTCGCACCAAACTTTTCCAGGCACTCACGCTCAATATGATCAATCACATCGTGACATTCCATCGGGTCCACGTCCTTATCCATCTCCACATGAATGCTCGCGTAACACTTTCCCGGACCGTAATCGTGTACCATCAGATCATGACACCCAAGCACAAGCGGATGCTCCTTTACATGGTTCATCAGCTCTGTGCGGAGCTTTGCGTCCGCTCCTTCTCCGAGCAGCGGCGAGATCGTCTCCTTTGCAAGTCCCACTCCACTGTACAGGATAAAAAGCGAAACGAGAATTCCCATCGGACCGTCCGCTTTCCATCCAAAGAAATGTTCTGCAAGTGTTGCCACAAGAACCGCCGTCGTCGTCACGACGTCGTTTCTGCTGTCCGCCGCCGTCGCAAGAAGCGTCGTCGACTGAATCTTTTTTCCGACGCGGCTGTTAAAGACCGCCATTCCGGTCTTCATCAGAATCGAAAACAGCAGTACCGCAAGCGTCAGCACGGAAAATTCGATAGGAACCGGATTTTTGATCTTTTCGATCGATTTCTGTGCAAGCTCAAAGCCGATCACGAGGATCATCGCCGATACGACCAGACTCGCCAGGTATTCAAATCTGGCGTGTCCGTACGGGTGCTCACGGTCCGCCGGCTTTTCTGCCAGCTTAAAACCAAGCAGTGTGACCGCAGAGCTCGCGGCATCCGACATATTGTTGATGCCATCCGCCATAATCGAGGTCGAACCGGCGAAATTTCCCACCGCAATCTTGCTTCCGGCCAGCACAAAGTTGCACGCAATCCCGACCAGACCTGAAATTTTTCCTATCGCAGCCCGTTTTTTCGGATCCTGATACTCCGAATATCCATTTTGTTCCATAACAGTTACCTCCATATTGTTCAAGACAACTTTATGCCCGCAAAATATAATCTTTTCTCCAGATGTTTTTTGTTCCCGTTTTCAGGTATAAAAAAACACCTGTGGAACATTAGTAAACTACTGTCCCACAGATGCATCATTCATCTGCTGCCGCTTTAGCCGGCCCGGCTTCCTGGAAAATCCACTGCCTGTTCAGTTTGTACTGTAGATTGATATGCAGCGCAAAAAGTATTTCTGTATTATAACATCCATTCAAATGATATACAAGTAATTTTCCATGGACAATTTTACTGAATTTTGCCATGAAAAAACAGCTAAAATGAATAATATTATGCCGCTTTACCTGCCCGTTCCTTCCGGTTCAGATAAAGATAAAATCCGACATTCAAAATAATTCCCACTGCGGTCGATACCGGAGCCGCAAGTCCGATCTTCGTCAGACTTGCGTTCGGCTGAATGCTCATCACATACGCAAGCGGCAGACGCACCAGCAGCGTCTGGATCAGGCCCTGTGCCATCACCCACACCGTCTTATTATTTCCGTTAAAGTAACCGACCATACTGAACATGATCGCCGTCACAATCGTCTCCGGTGCGAAGCCCTTCAGGTATGCAAAACCATTTCGGATAACCGCCTCATCGGTAGAGAAAATACCCGCCAGCACATCTCCCTTTAAAAGAATCAGTACAAATGGTCCTATGTCAAGAAAAAGTACAAATTAAATATAACCAATTTTCCCTTTTATGTAATTGTTAACTTGCTAAGTTTGTTACAGTCATTTCCAGATTCTTTAGATATTGTTTCTCATACTCATTTGGAGATAAATATCCACAATGACTATGAATTCGGACTGTATTGTAG
>JAQXVT010000005.1 GCA_029225065.1 Lachnospiraceae bacterium
GGCGACGCTGCTGCTCTCCGGAGTGGCGGTCAACTCGACGCTCTCTGCGGTCATGTCGTTTCTCATGATGATGAACAAGCAGAGTATGGATCAGATCATGTTCTGGACGATGGGGACCTTGAATGGAAAAGGTTGGAATCAGATTACAGCAGTGCTGCCGTGGGTGATCGTCGGGCTGATTATCCTGCTGTTTTCAAGCCGGGAGCTGGATATTATGCTGACCGGTGAGGAGACTGCGACGCAGCTTGGAGTCAATATTGAGTTTGTAAAAAAGAAGATCCTGTTTGCTTCGAGCCTTCTGACGGCATCGGTGATTTCCGTGACCGGAATCATCGGCTTTGTCGGACTGGTCGTACCGCACGTGGTGCGCCTTTTTACGGGGCCGAAGCACCGCAGGCTGCTGCCGGTTTCCCTGATCTTTGGCGGGGCATTTCTTGTGATCTGTGATACACTGGCAAGAAGTCTGACGACGGCAGAGATACCGGTCGGTATCATCACATCGATCTGTGGCGGCCCGTTTTTCCTGTATCTGCTGCGGAAATCCAAAAAAGGCGGTGGTACCATATGACAGAAAAAAATCCGGTCATGCTCTCCTTTTCCCATGCAGCCGTTGGCTACGGCGAAAAGCTGGTGCTGCGGGATGTCAGTTTTCAGATCACAAAGGGCGAGTATGTCGCGCTGATCGGTTCAAACGGTACCGGAAAATCGACGCTGATCAAGTGCGTTTCGGGGCTTCTGCCGCTGGAGGGCGGCGAGATGCAGATCTGCGGAAAAGATCTGCGGCGCTTAAAGGCGCGGGAGCGGGCGCGCATGGTGGCGGTGGTACCGCAGTCGTACTATGTGGATTATGGATTTACGGTGGAGGACATCGTGATGATGGGGCGCAATCCCTATATCGATCTGCGTCACCGGGAGTCAAAAAAAGATCGGGAGATCGCAGAGCGGGCAATGGAGCTGACGAAGACAACGCAGTTCCGCGACCGGCTTTACAATGAACTAAGCGGCGGCGAGCGGCAGCGCGTCATCCTGGCGCGTGCTATCACACAGCAGCCGCAGATCATTTTGCTGGATGAGCCGACCTCGGCACTCGACCTGCATCACCAGATCGAGGTGATGGAGCTGATCCGTGACCTGAACGAAAAAGAACAGATCACGGTCATGGCGGTGCTGCACGACATCAATCTGGCGTCGCGTTTCTGCAGCCGTATCGTGATTTTAAAAGACGGAAAAGTAAAAGCAGACGGCACACCGCAGGAGGTCATCAACCGTGATGAGATGGAAGCACTTTATGATATGAAGCTTTTTGTCAAAAACAATCCGCTGCTTGGCAAGCCGGAAATCATTCCGATCCGTGTGATGGATGAGACACCAGCTTCGAAGCCAAAACGAATCCATGTGATCTGCGGCGAAAAGGGCGGCGTGCGATTGCTCGAACAGCTCGTAAATATGGGCCATCATGTGACTGCCGGTGTGCTGAATCAGGGAAGCGACGACAACGAGATCTGCGATTATCTTGGAATCCGGCATATCGAAATCGGTGCATTTCAGCCGGTGCGCCCGGAGAATCAGGCGAAAAATCTGGAGCTGATGCGGGATGCGGACGCGGTACTTGTGGCTGATATCCCATTTGGAGAGGCGAATATTCACAACCTGGATGGTCTGGAAGCAGTGAAAGGCGAGCTTTACGTTCATGAAAATGTGCTGAAGTGGGATTTCACCGGAGGAAAGGTGAAGGAGCGGCTTGAGAAAATCGGGAAGAAAAAAGACGTGAAGTTTTTTGGAACGTCCGGAGTAAATGAGGAGCTTCATAAATGAAAATTTGCATGAAAAGGTGTATGAAGTGAGATCATTTAAACGAATCAAGTAAGTAACCGCTTGTGGGATCTCGTAAGGCGGGACCCGTTTACGGGAGGATTCCTTATGAGCCCAGATCCCTTATGAACCTACAAGTAGTGAAACGGATTGTGAAATGCAGTGATGAAAGGAAAGAATTATGATTTATATCAGTCATTTACTGCCGGATGAGCAGATGAGACAGATCATTCAGGAAACTGGTTTCGGCATAGAGAGCATTGATTTCTCCATCTCCGACAATCTGGACTGCCTGGAAAAATCGATCGAAGTATATCGAAAAAAGCTGGAATCATTTGGCACGGAGCATCTGACACTGCACGGTCCGTTCCTCGATGTGAATCCCTGCGCGTACGACAGTCTCGTCCGAAAAGCTACGCTGACGCGTTTCGACCAGTGCTATCAGGCAGGGCTGGCGCTTGGTGCAAAAAAAATCGTGTTTCATTCCGGAATGAATCCGTACGTCTACTACAAAGAAGGCTGGGCGGAGCACGTCACTGCGTTCTGGAGCGAATTTCTGCAGGATCATCAGGAACTGGAAATCGTTCTTGAAAATGTCTTTGATGACGACTGGAGACTGCTGCTCGATGTCTATCAGCGTGTGAACCGTCCGAATTTTAAACTCTGCCTCGATATCGGCCATGCGCACTGTTATTCCTCCCTGCATGTGCTGGAATGGACAGAGCACCTTGCCCCGTACGTCACGCACGTCCATGTTCACGACAACAGCGGTGACCGGGACGCTCACACAGGCCTTGGAAAAGGCAATCTTCCATGGAAAGAAGTCCTGACGCTGCTTCCGGAGACAGAGGAGCGGACCTGGACGATTGAGTGCATGAGAGAAGAGGATGTGTGGGCGTGTGCGGAGCGGATGAAGGAGTGGCAGGAAGCATAAAGTACAAAGCTTCTTAGTTATGAAGAATCTGAGTAAATAGAAGAATTTCTGATTTCGTGAAAAGCAGATTAATCGAGTCAAGCAAGTCACCTGCTTCAATTGTGGGGAGCAATAAGCAGTGGGTGGGGACTTGCTTGTATCATAAGTAAGGCAAGCTTACTTATGATGGAGGTTATGAGCAAGTAGCGAAGCGGATTGCGAATATCCGCTTTGATTGAAAACGTGAAAGGGGCGATGTGGCATGGCGCTTGAAAATAAGCTTGGAATTACAAGCTCAGCGGAGCTTGCACGGGAAGAAGAGCGAATCAGTAAGAAAAAAGCTGTGTGGCTGTTTGAAAGCGGGAGATTGGATTCACTGCCGGTTGGAACCTTTGCAGCACTGAAAGAGATACACAAAAGTCTCTTTGAAGATATTTATGATTTTGCAGGCAGTCTGCGCAGTGTGAATCTTGCAAAAGGTAATTTCCGCTTTGCACCGGTGATGTATCTGGAAGCAGCGATTGCAAACATCGAAAAAATGTCGCAGTCTACTTACGATGAAATCATTGAAAAATACGTAGAAATGAATATCGCGCATCCATTTCGGGAAGGAAACGGCCGCGCAACCCGCATCTGGCTTGGCCTGATGCTGAAAAACGGAATCAGACAGGTCGTGGACTGGAGCCGTGTCGATAAGGAAGACTATCTTCTTGCGATGGAACGAAGCCCGATCAAAGATGTGGAGATTAAAGTGCTGTTAAAATCCGCGCTTACCGGCGAGACGGACAGCCGGGAGATTTTCATGAAAGGAATCGACCACAGCTACTATTACGAAGGATATAATACGTTTCAGAC
>JAQXVT010000006.1 GCA_029225065.1 Lachnospiraceae bacterium
GGCGACGCTGCTGCTCTCCGGAGTGGCGGTCAACTCGACGCTCTCTGCGGTCATGTCGTTTCTCATGATGATGAACAAGCAGAGTATGGATCAGATCATGTTCTGGACGATGGGGACCTTGAATGGAAAAGGTTGGAATCAAATTACGGCGGTGCTGCCGTGGGTGATTGTCGGGCTGATTATCCTGCTGTTTTCAAGCCGGGAGCTTGATATTATGCTGACCGGAGAGGAGACTGCGACGCAGCTTGGCGTCAATATTGAGTTTGTCAAAAAGAAAATCCTGTTTGCTTCGAGCCTTCTGACGGCATCGGTGATTTCCGTGACCGGAATCATTGGCTTTGTCGGACTGGTTGTACCGCATGTGGTGCGTCTTTTTACAGGGCCGAAGCACCGCAGGCTGCTGCCGGTCTCCCTGATCTTTGGCGGGGCGTTTCTCGTGATCTGCGATACGCTGGCAAGAAGCCTGACGACGGCGGAGATACCGGTCGGTATCATCACATCGATCTGCGGCGGACCGTTTTTCCTGTATCTGCTGCGGAAATCCAAAAAAGGCGGTGGTACCATATGACAGAAAAAAATCCGGTTATGCTTTCCTTTTCCCATGCGGCGGTTGGCTACGGCGAAAAGCTGGTACTGCGTGATGTCAGTTTTCAGATCACAAAGGGCGAATACGTCGCGCTGATTGGCTCCAACGGCACCGGAAAGTCAACGCTGATCAAGTGCGTTTCGGGACTTCTGCCGCTGGAGGGCGGAGAAGTGCAGATCTGCGGAAAAGACCTGCGGCGTTTAAAAGCGCGGGAGCGGGCGCGTATGGTGGCCGTGGTGCCGCAGTCGTACTACGTGGATTATGGCTTTACGGTGGAGGACATCGTGATGATGGGGCGCAATCCCTACATTGATCTGCGCCACCGGGAGTCAAAGGAAGACCGCGAGATCGCGGAGCACGCGATGGAACTGACGAAGACAAAGCAGTTCCGCGACCGGCTCTATAATGAACTGAGCGGCGGCGAGCGGCAGCGAGTCATTCTGGCGCGTGCCATCACACAGCAGCCGCAGATCATTTTGCTGGATGAGCCGACCTCGGCGCTTGACCTGCATCATCAAATCGAGGTGATGGAGTTGATCCGCGGCCTGAACGAAAAAGAGCAGATCACGGTCATGGCGGTGCTGCATGACATCAATCTGGCGTCGCGCTTCTGCAGCCGCATCGTAATTTTAAAGGACGGAAAAGTAAAGGCGGACGGTACACCGCAGGAGGTCATCAACCGCGACGAGATGGAATCGCTTTATGATATGAAGCTTTTCGTCAAAAACAATCCGCTGCTTGGCAAGCCGGAGATCATTCCGATCCGTGTGATGGATGAGATACCGGCTTCCAGACCGAAGAAGATCCATGTGATCTGCGGCGAAAAGGGCGGCGTGCGCTTGCTTGAACAGCTCGTAAATATGGGCCACCATGTGACCGCCGGTGTGCTGAATCAGGGAAGCGACGACAACGAGATCTGCGATTATCTTGGAATCCGGCATGTCGAAATCGGTGCATTTCAGCCGGTGCGCCCGGAGAATCAGGCGAAAAATCTGGAGCTGATGCGGGACGCAGATGCGGTACTTGTGGCCGACATTCCGTTTGGCGAGGCAAATATCCACAACCTGGACGGGCTGGAAGAGGTAAAAGGTGAGCTTTACGTTCATGAAAATGTGGTGAATCAGGATTTTACCGGAGGAAAGGTGCAGGAGCGGCTGAGGGAAATTAAGAAGAATAAAGACGTGAAGTTTTTTGGAACGTCCGGAGTAAATGAGGAGCTTCATAAATGAAAATTTGCATGAAAAGGTGTATGAAGTGAGATCATTTAAACGAATCAAGTAAGTAACCGCTTGTGGGATCTCGTAAGGAGGGACCCGTTTACGGGAGGATTCCTTATGATCCTACAAATAGTGAATAGGATTGTGAAATGCAGTGATGAAAGGAAAGAATTATGATTTATATCAGTCATTTACTGCCGGATGAGCAGATGAGACAGATCGTTCAGGAAACTGGTTTCGGCATAGAGAGCATTGATTTCTCC
>JAQXVT010000007.1 GCA_029225065.1 Lachnospiraceae bacterium
TCAAAAGCTTTATCGTGCAAGCACGAACAGCTTTTTGACCTTCTGACCATGGCATCATTTATAATAATCAAACTGCAGTCCATACATCCGGATCGTATCGCCGTCCTTGACACCGAGCTCCTCCAGTTTTTCCAGAATACCGTTGTCTTTGAGGAAATTCTGGAAGAACTGAAAGCCCTTCTCGGATTCGAGATTCGTATAGCCAAGCATCTTCTCGATTCTCGGGCCCTCTACGATGTACGTATCTGCCTCTTCTTCTGATTTTTCGACGGTGAACGGAAGATTATCCGCCTTTAAATGCAGCTCCGGATCGTATTCCTGCTCAAATACCGTCGTCTCCTGCGGAAGCTCACGCAGCATCTCCTGCACATGATAAAGAAGTTCTTTGAGCCCCTGTCCGCTGACTGCGGAGATCGGGAATACCTGAATTCCCTGCGGTTCAAAGGTGTCACGCAGGCGCTTCAGCGTATCCTCTGCCTCGTCACCGTATAACGCATCCATCTTGTTGGCTGCGATTACCTGCGGCTTCTTTGCAAGCGATGCGTCATACTGTGCCAGCTCCTGATTGATCTTCAAAATATCATCTACCGGATCACGGCCTTCTACCGATGCAGCATCCACCATATGAATGATAACCTTTGTACGCTCTATGTGACGAAGGAATTCAAGACCCAGTCCGACGCCCTCGGATGCCCCCTCAATCAGTCCCGGGATATCCGCAATCACAAATCCGCCGCCATCCAGATCAACCACGCCAAGGTTCGGTGAAAGTGTCGTAAAATGATAGTTGGCGATCTTCGGATTTGCATTTGTCACACGGGAAAGCAGTGTCGATTTGCCTACGTTCGGAAATCCGACCAGTCCGACATCCGCGATCACCTTCAATTCCAGGCAGACCTCCAGCTCCTTTGCTTCCTGTCCCGGCTGTGCATACTTCGGAGCCTGCATCGTGGAAGTCGCATAATGCATATTTCCATTTCCGCCACGGCCGCCTTTCAATACCACCTGACGGTTGTTATCACCGGACATATCCGCAATTACCTGTCCGCTTTCGGCTTCCTTGATCACCGTTCCCTCCGGCACCTTCAGCACGATATCCGCGCCGTTTGCACCGTGGCATCTTCGTTTCTGGCCAGGCTCTCCGTCTACCGCAGAAAACTTTCTTCTGTGGCGGTACTCAATTAATGTATTCAATCCTTTGTCTACTTCGAAAATCACATCTCCGCCCTTGCCGCCGTCGCCGCCATCCGGACCGCCGTCCGGCACGAACAGTTCCCGGCGGAAGCTGACATGACCGTCGCCGCCTTTTCCGGAGCGGATGATGATCCTTGCTCTGTCTGCGAACATATTAAAACCTCTCTTTTTATAAATACAACAAAAGCCTCCAACGGCATTCCTGCAGAAGAAGGCTTTTGCGAAAACAGGCTTCAAACCACGTGATGATTTGAAGCCTGCAACATTTTTATTCTGCTTCTACCGGAAGTACAGAAACAATTTTCTTGTCTCTTCCTTTTCTCTCGAATCTGACAACTCCGTCAGCCGTAGCAAACAGTGTATCGTCTCCACCGCGTCCAACATTGAGACCCGGATGAATCTTTGTGCCACGCTGTCTGTACAGAATGTTTCCAGCCTTTACAAACTGTCCATCCGCTCTCTTTGCTCCCAGTCTCTTGGACTCGGAATCTCTGCCGTTCTTTGTAGAACCAACTCCCTTTTTATGAGCGAAGAACTGAAGGTTCATCTTTAACATAGTTACACCTCCTCAAGTAATAAGGTAATATATTCATTTCCGTATTCAGCCTCGATATTCTCGATCCCGAGAACCAGGCTGTCCATCAGCAGTGCAGCTCTTTCGGAAAGTCCCTCCGGAAACAATACTTTCAGATATCCGCCATCCTTCGCCTGTTCCACCTGATATGCATCCTCCGTAAACTCCTCAATGGAATTTACAGCATTGATCGTCAGCGCTGAAACTGCGGCACATAAGATGTCGTCACCATCCTCGGCATAATCCGCATGGCCTTTGCTCTCAAAGCCCTTGTACTGATGCTCAGATTTCCACACTGTAAATGTAATCATCGGAGATTAACCGTTGATCTTTTCAATCTTTACCTGTGTGTACTGCTGTCTGTGACCGTTTTTCTTGTGGTAACCGGTTTTTCTCTTGTACTTGTAAACGATGACTTTCTTTGCTTTCGCATTCTTAACTACGGTAGCGGTAACTGTTGCTGCTGCAACATCAGCGCCAACCTTCAGTCCGTCATTGCTTACTGCAAGCACCTGATCAAACGTAACAGTCTCGCCAGCTTCTACACCAAGCTTCTCTACGTTAATGATATCGCCCTCGGCTACTTTGTACTGTTTACCACCTGTTGCAATAATT
>JAQXVT010000008.1 GCA_029225065.1 Lachnospiraceae bacterium
AACCATAGATGCATGATTTCTGTGTACTTTATTCAGTTTTCAATGTACAGTTTTTTATATCTATATTGAACACCCATAAGAGTGAATCAAACTTAATTCAATTCTGATGAAAACTCATCCTAGTTTTCGGACAGTCTCCCCGAATTCTTTGAATCTTTATTCACCTTGCCCGACTCAGTTACATTCAGGTGACTACGTCACAATATTGTGCCTCCTTTTCTTTTTCTTTTTTCTGCTGTATGATTGCTCCAGAAACGGCAAAAACATAATTATTACCAGGAAAATACTATGACAGAGCAAAGAAGTTCTGTTCTGTCACTGGAATTTATATTCCCGGAAAGGAAACTCAGACCATGACTCAGAGTGAACGCAGACTCTATTTAATCCAATCGCTTTTAGCGGAACGCCCCTCCTGCCGCAGACAGGAAATCCCCGCCGATTCCGCACGCCAGAAAATTCTCCTGCGCGGGCTGATGAATGTAAGACCGCCGAAAGCCTGCAACCCGGAGCTGCTCCGCGTCCAGAATACCTATTTAAAAGAAGAAACCGCCAGAAAAACGATCACGAATCTCGAAACGCTCGTGCCCGTCTCTGACGGCCTTTATCTCTGGCAGGGCGATATCACAGCGCTTCGCTGCGACGCCATCGTAAATGCGGCAAACAGCGGCATGACCGGGTGCTATGTTCCAAACTATCGCTGCATCGACAACTGTATCCATACGTTTGCAGGGATGCAGCTGCGCCTCGCCTGCGAAGCGCTCATGGAGGAACAGGGATACGAAGAGCCGACCGGGCATGCAAAGATCACACCGGCATTCAATCTCCCCTGCCGCTATATCCTGCACACCGTAGGCCCGATTATCTCCGGTCCTTTAAGAGATACCGACTGCCGCCTTCTGGCCTCCTGCTACCGCTCCTGCCTCGAACTTGCCGCAGCAAATGACCTGGAGAGCGTGGCATTTTGCTGTATCTCCACCGGTGAATTCCGTTTTCCAAATGAAAAAGCTGCAGAAATCGCAATCCAGACGGTGCGAAGCTTTCTGCAGCAAAACAAGACCAGTGTAAAGAAGGTGATTTTTAATGTTTTCAAAGATACGGACCGCGAAATCTACGAACGACTCCTCACCGAAAATTCAACAGCTGAGAGAACTGCTCGATCACTGTGATGCCGTCGTCCTCGGCGCAGGGGCAGGTCTTTCAACAGCCGCCGGTTTTACCTACAGCGGTAAGCGCTTTTCACAGTATTTTTCTGACTTTGCAAAAAAGTATGATTTTCATGATATGTATTCCGGCGGCTTTTATCCTTACGATACTCTGGAAGAGCACTGGGCTTACTGGAGCCGATATATCTATATTAATCGATATATGGATACACCGCTTCCGGTCTACAGTCAGCTTTTTAATCTTGTAAAAGAGAAAGATTATTTCGTGCTGACAACAAACGTCGATCATTGCTTCCAGAAAGCCGGCTTTGACAAGAAGCGGCTGTTCTACACGCAAGGCGATTACGGCCTGTTCCAGTGCAGCTAGCCGTGCCATGCGCAGACGTATGATAATGAAGATGTGGTGCGGGATATGGTGGAGGCGCAGGGATATCTGATTTCCGACCACACAGCTTTCCAAACACCCCCGCCGCAAAAACACACTATTTCCGGCGAGATCCTGACACTCCCACACGGCACTTCCCCAAGAATGACGATACCTTCCTCCCTCGTCCCGCGCTGCCCAAAATGCGGCCGCCCAATGACCATGAACCTCCGCGCTGATGACACCTTCGTTGAGGATGGGGGCTGGCATCTCGCCTCGGAGCGCTACTCTGAGTTTCTGCGCAGGCACAAACACACGCGCATCCTCTTTCTGAAACTTGGTGTCGGCTACAACACGCCGGGCATCATCAAGTATTCATTCTGGCACATGACAGCGCAGTGGGAAAATGCATCGTACGCCTGCCTGAATTACGGCGAGGCGTACGCGCCGGAGGAAATCCGCAGGAAGTCCGTTTGCATCAATGGAGATATTGCAAAGATTCTGCAAACCCTGTAAAGTCACCTGAAAGTTCTCCGTTTTACTTCGTCTCTCCCCGCAGCGGCACAATATACATCTCCTCATCTGTCAGCGCCCGCTCCCCCTGCGGCGAGCTCTTCTTAAACAGAAGGCTGTCGATCTGATCGATGTCCACCACGCGTTCATAGCTTTCGACCACCTGGTAAATCTCATCGTTTTCGCCGGTGTAACCGGAGGAACCGCCGCCCATCATGCGGATATCTGTGCCGTCCTTCATGCGGAAACCAAGGAAATACGGCGGCTCTGCAAACGTATGGCTGACGGTTTCTTCCCCGTTTTCATTTGTTCCAATCTCTGTCTCCTCCTCATACGGGAAATCATAGGAGATGGTCGCTGAAAGCGGTGTCAGCACTGCCTTCGAAACAGTTGCTCCGCTTCCGTCAAGCTCTGCATTCAGCTCAAAGGTCTGTGCCTGGTCGCTGCCCGGAAGCGTCAGATCAAATGCCCAGTCGCCGTCCACCTTTACAGCCACATCCGATGCTTTTTCTTCGTACACACCGAGTCCCTGAAACTCTACATGGAGCTCTTTTCCGATAAACGAACCGTCCTTTTCCGCCATCATGGCAATGCGGTATTCCATCGTTCCGTCTTCATTCACGTAATGCATCGCAATGCTGCCGTCTGCCTCTGTCTCATACGGTGTTCCGTCATCATACTGTGCCCGACCGTCCATTCCGGCAATCAGCCCGTCATAGAAACCACTGCTGCTGCTTCCGCCGCCTTCCAGCGGGTTTTCACCGTCTTTTCCGGTCACAGAGGCGGTTGCAAAATCAGGCTGTTTTCCATCCTCCGGAATAAAACCTGCCACCTCAAAGGAAAGCCAGGCAAAATTTTTATCGACGAGAATTTCTTTTGCCGTCACGGTCACTCCCGCATCCGTCACGGACTGTCCATCTGTCTTTAAATGCTGCTCGGATTCGAGCTGCTCAAGCTGCTCCGGTGTTGCCTGCATTCCCTTTTCTATGTTCCGGCTCCAGCTGCTGTATGCCGCTGCTCCTCCGACTCCAAGCACGACGGTCAGGCAGGCTGCCGCTGCGCCGATCTGCCAGATACGGTGCGAATTTTTCTGCATTTTTTTGCTTCTTCTCTTTGCTGTATTCTCTCTTTCAAGTCTTCGCATATCCGTATCCCCGGTGGTATTCTCCCGCGCCTTTTGCGGCGCATTTGTTGCAGCGCTTTTCGCAACTGCCGCTTCTATCCGGATCTGCCGAAACGCAGCGTCCGCCTTTTTCTGTACAATCTGTGGAATCTCTACTTCTTCCTGCAGAATACGAATCATGTCTTCCGGTGTTCTGTCTTTTCCCATTTTGCGCTCCTCCTTATCTGAATAATCTTTCGATGGATCTGCCTTTGCTCTCATACCGTTCTTGTCCTTTCCATCATATGAATTTCGTACCGGCCGGCTTCTTTTGGCTTTTTCGTCTCCCCGCAGACCTGTGCAAGCCGTTCCCGTCCGCGCGCCAGCCTCGTACGCACTGTACTCTCCGGTATTTCCAATATCTGACTGATCTCCCCTGTCTTATAGCCATCAACGTAATACAGCATCAGCACAAGACGGTATTTTTCATCTACCGCCAGGAGCACCTCGTTCCACTCGACATTTGCAAATCCCCGGTCTGCTTCCGCCTGCTCCGGCACTTCTTCCGCCGGATAAAAACGGGCACTTCGGCGCTGCAGATCCCTGCATTTATTAATCAGAATCCTGGTCATCCACGTCCGGAAATAGGACGGTTCCTGCAGCTGATCCAGCTTCTCCCAGCACGCAAGAATGGTATCCGAGATTGCATCCGCCGCATCTTCTTCATTTGATAAGAGCGCACGCGCCGTCTTATACATATTCTGCATCTGAGACTGCATCAGCTGCGTGAATGCGTCCGCATCCCGCTGCTTTGACCGCTCGATAAGATCTTTCATTCTCTCATCCTCCTTTCACTTATTAGACGGCGCAGGGTGTGTTTTTGTTTCAAAATATAAATACAGTCCGAAACAAATAAATTTATTCCGGACTGCATTCAGATTTTGCTGCTGTACAGAACTGTTTCTACATATACATATAAAAGAAGCCCGATCGATGAATTTTGTTCTTCGATCGGGCTCTTAATGAATTTCCTGTAATTTCATTGTCTACACCTTCGACTTTCATTAAATTTAAGGTAATGCGTTACGTTCCTTTTGGACTGTACCTCCTTTTTTATTTTTGTTTTGATGGAAAACTGCTCATCTCATTGGACCGTCCTCCTGTGTCTAAGAAGTGAGTTTTGTTTTCTGAATCTTCCTTTCTCGTCAGAAGATTTTCTCTTTCTTTTCTCTCTACCTCTTTGTTGACATTATCATAGCACATGTTTTTTATTTTGTCAAACATTATTTTTGTTATTTTATAATATTCAGAATATTGTTTTATTGTCAGATTTTTATGTGTTTTTATGTGCTATTTTTCAAAACGAACTGTCTGCTTTACATATAATCAAAAAAAACAGTGTACACAACATTCTGCCATGTACACTGCCATTCCCTTTTCTCAATAATGATTTCTTACCGCTCTTGCCAGATCCATTTTGTAAAACAGGCCTTCACAATCCTCTTTCACGGCCTGCATCCAGACTGTTACTCCCGGAACGTAATCTCTCCGGTCTTGTCGTCCATGCTCTCCACGATTGCAAGTGACTCTACGCGGATTCCCTTGGAGCGCACGATCTCGCCGCCCGGCTGGAAGCCTTTCTCGATAACGATGCCAGCGCCGACAAGCTGTGCGCCTGCCATCTGCACCAAATCTGCCAGTCCTTCCAAAGCCTTTCCGTTTGCAAGGAAATCGTCAATCAGAAGCACCTTATCGTCCGGTCCGAGGAACTCTTTCGATACGATGATATCATAGACGCGGCCGTGCGTGTAGGATTCTACCTGAGACTTGTAAACATCACCTGCGATATTCTTCGTCTGTGTTTTCTTTGCGAAAACAACCGGAACGCCAAAGGACTGCGCCACGATACAGGCAATGCCGATACCGGAAGCCTCAATCGTCAGGATCTTATTGATCTCCTCACCCTCAAAACGGCGGCGGAACTCTTTTCCGATCTCCTGAAACAGGCTGATATCCATCTGGTGATTTAAAAAGCTGTCTACCTTCAGTACATTTCCCTCTTTTACTTTTCCGTCTTTGCGGATTCTGTCCTTCAATAACTGCATCGCAGCGTCCTCCATTCCTGTTGTGTTTTGATTGTTTCATTCGCAAAAGCGTATTTTCGCAGTCGCTTCGCGCTGATTGCCTCTATTCTAATCGTCCCTGACATAAAATGCAAGAAATGATTTTATCAAAACGGATATTCGCAATCCACTTCTCTACTTGCTCATAAACATTATCATAAGCAAATTTATCTCATTTATGATACAAGCAATGCTTATCACTACATACAACCTCTTAGATGACTTGCTTGACTCGTTAAATTTCAAATGCTTCCTCCGCGATCCGCATCCGATCCTCAAACTGCCCATAAAAATCCTCCGGCACATACTCTTTTAAAAAGAACAACTTCAAAATCAGAAGGTTCGCATTTCGCGCCTGCTCCTCTTCCATCTCCGGCAGCTTTTTCTCCACCGCGTCCAGAAAATAATGCCAGCGCGTGACATACGTTTCGTACTGTGCAAGATTCGGCGTATCCACCCAGCGGTTTACTTTCACCTTTGTCTTGTTTGGCATCGGGCACTCGTGAACCTGCAGAAAATAATGAAACTCCTTCTTTCCCTCGTCCTCGCTGTAATACCGTCCAAGCGGAAACAGGCGACAGACACCCGGACGGAAGCCATGAATGCTGCAGCGCCCCTCTGCATTTAAAAATCCACATGCATCCGTTTTCGGATCCATCTTAAGGTTCGGCAAAATGACGCCGTCCACCACGTGCAGTTCCAGCTTCTGCTCCAACAAAGCGGCAAATGGAACGCCAAGTCCATTTGACAGCCTCCAGGCATCGTACGGATCAAGAATCACCGATTCCCCCATGCCGTGGCAGCAGTCACTGCAACCTTTGCAGCCGCCGCAGTCCGCGCGCACCATATCATTTCTGCTGTATAGTCTTCCGTCGGAGATTTCCTCCAGACTGACGTTTCTTTTCATATTCGTTTTTCCCCTTTTCTCTTTCTGATTATTTCATCCCGCAGCAAATATTTTCATTGCGCTTGTGAGCGCCTCTTATAGAAAGATCCTTTACGGTTTAGCATACGCAATCCTCTCATCTTACATCTTTTTCTTTATGGCATTTATGATATCACCCGAAATTCCCCCGGCGTCATCCCGGTCATTTTCCGGAACATCGCCGTGAAGTGGCTCGCATCCTCAAACCCTACCTGATGGGCGATGGCCTGGATTTCCAGCCGCCGGTTGCTCAAAAGCTCCTTTGCCTTCGAGATCCGCAGCGACGTGATGTACTCATAGACCGAGCAGCCCAGAAAACGCCGGAACAGCCGCGTCAGATACTGCTGCGTGACATAGACCCCGGCACTCAGCTCCGCGACGGTCAGCCGCTCTCCATAGCGCGTTTCAATTTCTTGCAGTACCGGTGCGATATAACGCCGGTAAAGCGGATCATCCATCGTCTCATCGCCGCGTACGCCGTCTGCAAAATTCATCAGGAATTCATAACAGGACACCGAAAGTGCCCGTTCATCCATCGGCTGCGCCGCATAGCGCTCCACGGTCTCCTCGATTTTTCTGCGGATGCGCATTCCCTGACTCTTTTCCGTCAGAATAATTTTTCTTCCATCCAGAATCCGGTCGATACTGCTCTCCAGGCTTCCCGTCACCGTGGCAAACAGCGTATTCCACGTTTCACCCGTCCGCACATAGGAGTGCTTTACAAACGGAGCAATCAGAATTCCTTCGTCCTCGCCAAGCCGGATCGTCCTGCCCTGGATCCTGACCGTTCCTTCCCCGGACTCGGTCTGCAGATAATGGTAATGGGGATAGCCGTTTGGCCGTATGACATGTTCCTGCTCCCAGTGATTTCCGATTGAATCAAAAATAAACGGCTCGCGCACCGGCGTCCTGATAAAATAAATAGACATAATTCCTCCTGTTGCTTTGCAGCCTGTTTCAGGTTCAGAATGTTATACTGCCAAGTTTATCATATTATACACAGTCCTGTCCAGACCCGCTATAATCAAAGAAACAATAACGATAGTAAAACACACAGGAGGACCATTCAATGGCTGGTAAATTTAAACGAATCTTATACGGCGGGGACTACAACCCGAATCAGTGGGGCCGCGAGATCTGGAGCGAGGACATGAGAATTTTCCGCGATGCGCGCATCAACAGCGCCACCGTCAATGTCTTTTCCTGGGCGAAGCTTCAGCCGTCCGAGGATGAATACAATTTTTCCGAGCTTGACGATGTGATCGACATGCTCAGCAAAGAGGGCTACGACATCGTGCTCGCCACTTCCACAGGCGCACTGCCTGCATGGATGTTCAAAAAGTATCCAGAGGTCGCAAGAACGGATTATCAGGGACGCCATCACAAATTCGGACACCGTCACAACGCCTGCCCGAACTCTCTTGTATTCCAGAAATATGCTTCCGCCCTTGTCGATCAGCTGGCCGCGCGCTACGCTTCCAACCCGCACGTCGTATGCTGGCACATCAGCAACGAGTACGGCGGAGAATGCTACTGCGAGAACTGCGAGAAAGCTTTCCGCGTATGGCTGAAAAAGAAATACAAGACCATCGACGCACTGAATAAGGCGTGGAACCTTGAATTCTGGGGACACACCGTTTATGAGTGGGATGAGGTCGTACTGCCGAACGCACTCGGTGACGGTATGGAAACTGACCAGAACACTGCATTTGCCGGTCTCTCCGTCGATTACCGCCGGTTCAATTCCGACGGAATGCTGGAAAACTTCAAGATGGAGCGCGATGTCGTGCGCCGCTACAATAAAGACGTACTGATCACCACAAATCTGATGGGCACCTACAAGGGCCTCGATTACTTCAAATGGGCAAAAGAACTCGACATCGTTTCCTGGGACAATTACCCGGGCTACAACACCCCGTGGAGCTACACCGCCATGTGCCATGACCTGATGCGCGGCCTGAAGGATGAACCGTTCATGCTCATGGAGCAGACTCCGAGCCAGCAGAACTGGCAGCCGTACAACTCCCTCAAGCGCCCGGGCCAGATGCGCGCGCAGAGCTACCAGACCGTTGCGCACGGCGCAGATACGATCCAGTTCTTCCAGCTGCGCAGAAGCGTCGGCGGCTGTGAGAAATTCCACGGCGCAGTCATCGCACACGTCGGCACCGAAAATACCCGCGTGTTCCGCGAAGTTAAGCAGCTCGGCGAGGAGCTTGAGCAGTTAAGTCCGCTGCTTCCGGGCGCGGCAAACAGCGCCGAGGTCGGCATCATCTTTGACTGGGATAACTACTGGGCATTCGAGTACACGAGCGGACCGAATATTGACCTGCTCTACGTCGATCAGATTCATCAGTATTACAAATATTTCTACGATCACAACATCGCAGTCAACATGATTCCGGTCAATGCAGATTTCAGCCGCTACAAGGTCATCGTCGCTCCGGTTCTCTACATGGTCAAGCCGGGCATGAAGGAAGCGCTGGAAGCGTTCGTCGCAAACGGCGGCATCCTGATCACGACCTACATGAGCGGTATCGTAGGCGAGACGGACAACGTATACCTCGGCGGTTATCCGGGACCGCTGCGCGCACTTGCCGGAATCTGGGCAGAGGAAATCGACGCCCTCGCTCCGGAGCAGACGAACGAAGTCCGCTTTGCTGATGGCACCACCGCAAAATGCCGCATCGTCTGCGACCTGATCCACACAGAAGGTGCCGAGAGCCTGGCTTCCTACGCAAGTGACTTCTATGAGGGCATGCCGGCCGTGACGAAAAATAAATATGGAAACGGCACCACCTACTACCTCGCAACCGACATGGATGAAACCGGCATCGCCAAGGTACTGGATCTTGCCATGACAGACGGAGGTGTAACCGCAGTTATCGCAGAGCAGACACCGCTTGAGATCACAAAGCGCACGACAGAAGCTGCCACCTACTACTTCGTCATCAATTTCAAGGACGAAGCCGCTCCGCTTCCGCCATCCCTCGGAGGAAAGCAGGATCTGCTCACCGGAAGGCAGACTAAGGCCGGCGAGATGATGGCAAAATTTGATGTGAAAATTATCGAAGAGAAACTCTAACCTTTCTTTGCAAAATAAAGCAGGCTCCAACCTGCTTCGGAAGCATTTCGATAAAGACTTCCTCGCAATCCATGTCATTTCAGGAATCCACGGTTGCACTTACGATCTGGTATGTGCGAACCGTGGATTCACTTTCATCCGCCGCTGTTCCCGCAAGGCCAGTGCACGTCCAAAGCTGAATTTTTATTTTTTTCATTATAGACTTTTGCCAAAATTCATGTCAGGAAATTCCTTTGGCACGGATGCGTCTCATTGCCGCGCATTGATGTCCTGTGAACTGCAGCATTTTTTATTTTTCACAAGCCATTTCTCTAATTGTCTGTTATAATGGGCTAAAAAGAAAAGGAGTTTTTTCATGACAACTACAGCGTTTCCTAAAATAGATCTTCACCTTCATCTCGACGGTTCACTTTCCATCCCGTTTTTTCGGTCACTGACCGAAGAAAATGGCTGTGCCATGACTGATTCCGAGATACAAAAAGCAGTCACCGTCTCTGATACCTGCCAGAATCTTCCAGAGTATCTGCGCTGCTTTGATCTGCCCACCCGCCTGCTGCAGACAGAAAAAGCCCTGACACTCGCTACTTTTGACGTCATAAAGCAGTTGGAAGCACAGGGGCTTTTCTATGCAGAGCTTCGATTCGCGCCACGGCATCATACAAAACAGGGACTATCGCAGCAACAGGCGGTCTCTGCAGTCTTAAAAGGCGTTGACATGGCAAGACGTGCCCATTTTAAGGTAAAGATCGGCATTCTTCTGTGCATGTTTGTCACCGGCTCTCCGGCTGAAAACCAGGAAACCGCTGAGCTTGCCGTCGCTTATAAAGACATCGGCATCGCTGGACTTGATCTTGCCGGTCCGGAATCTGCCGTTCCCATGGCAGAATTTGCACCGCTATTCCACTATGCGTACCAGTCCGGCCTGCCCTTTACCATCCATGCCGGAGAATGCGGCGATTACGAGAACATCAATAAGGCCATTTCTTTCGGCGCGCGCAGAATCGGCCATGGATGTGCCTCGCGCTTTTCCGAAGAATGTATGCGCCTTCTGGAACGCGAGCAGATCATTCTGGAGTGCTGCCCGACCAGTAACATACAGACAAAGGCCGTTCCATCCTTCTCCTCCCATCCAATTCGGATGTTTTTTGACCGTGGGATTTTGGTAACCGTCAACACCGACAACATGACCGTTTCTAACACAACCCTCGACAAAGAATACGATCTGCTCAGGAAGCAGTTTCACTTTACAGACCAGGAGCTTGCAAAAATGAGCCAAAATGCGCAAAAAGGAGCATTCGGGCTTTAAAATCGTGTACAACCAAAAAAACGAGCCGCAGAACAACCTCTGCGGCTCGTTTTAACCTTCTTTTTAATTTATCTCCTGCTTCGGATCGTTTCTTGATCAGCCCTCAATGCTGATGTATTTGCTCTCCTCAACAGCTTTCTTGTCCGGCTTCGGGATGTCCAGTCTCAGGATACCGTCCTCATATTTTGCGTGAACATCGCTCTGCTTTACGCCCTCGCCTACATAGAAGCTCCGGCTCATGCTGCCTGCATAACGCTCGCGTCTGATATATTTGCCTTTCTTATCCTGCTCATCCTTATCCAGTCCTTTTGCAGCTGCGATCGTAAGATAACCATTGTCGAGATGAATTTTAACCTCATCTTTCTTGAAGCCCGGCAGATCGATCGCTACTTCGTAGCCCTCCTCAGTTTCTTTTACATCTGTCTTCATCATGTTCTTTGCATGTTTACCATACAGCTCTTTATCTACATCCGGTACCTGCGGGAATGAAAAATCCATCCAGTCATTAAATAAGTCCTCTCCAAAAATGCTCGGCATCAACATAAGTCATATCTCCTTCCAAATGAATCTCTATTTGAGCATCCCGGTCATCCGGGATGTCGCTTTACTTTTTCTCCGGAACTCCGGTCTGGAAATTTTCGGTTCGGAACTCTTTTTCCGTTCCTCTTATCTCTCTTCCTTTGTTCTATCTGTGTTATAACACTTCTTGTTAGCACTGTCAAGAGGTGAGTGCTAATTATTTTGTGAAAAATTTGTGAAGTCTTGATTTTACGGGCTTCACAGGGATTTTTCACTTGCTTTCGCACTCTATTTTCTTGATTTGACCACATTTTTACGACAAATCTTTGGAAAAATATATTCGTCTGATTTTGTTACCACATTTTACGACAACGACTTATGGTTTATACCACAGCAGGTACAGTTTCTGGCAAGTTCATTTTAGACATCTCGTTCTCCACATGAGACTTCTCTGCAATATGATTGTAGACATTTATTGTGATCTGTGCATCTGAATGTTCTTCGCTCCGCTACGGTCGGTGCTAAACGGATGTCCCCCGGACATCCGTTTAGCACCCCATCACATACTGCATAACTTTGGGATTGACATTATTCTCACCCAGTCTGGTACATCCCGTATGACGAAGGGTATGCGATGAAATAGGAGGCATCAGCTCCGGCTCTCGCTTCTCTTCTTCTGCCAGTTTGCTTTCTTTCTTAATTATAGGCATTAACAATGTTTTTCAGAAAGCTGTTCGCTCCCGCCGGCATAATCGGACGTCCTTGCTTTGTATTGAAGATGAATCCACTGCGTCCACCAATCTCCACATTACTCTGTAAACCAAGCTCAGGTTCAGCTCTCTCTGTTTACGGAACGCATCATATACCATCTGTGTCATAGGAAAATCTCTGATTCCTGCATCCGTTTTAGTTTCTGAATCATGGAAACAATATCCTTCATCACCTTCATAATGCACAAGCTGTCCACCTACATGAATCTCCCGGTTCTTCATATCCACATCTGACCAGGTTAATCCAATGGTCTCACTCACTCTCAGACAAGCCCCAAACATAACCTACATCATTGGAAGATGAGGCTTATACACATTACTCTGTTCAACAAATTTCAAAAGTTTTTCCTGCTGTTCCAGTGTCAGTGCTTCTTTCTCTTTTGCCGGAGCCCCATAATCTCCAAGTGTTCCAGTTACCGGATTCTTACGGATAATCCCGTCTTCCACTGCCAGTTCAAAACTGGGATTCAATAAACCATAAAGACCTTTGATCGTGCTGTGTGCCAGTCCTTCATCTGACAATGCTGAAAAGAACGTCCTTACGTGAGATGTCTTAAAATCCACAACACGAATGTTTCCCAAAGTATTTCGTATCCGGTAGTCCCACATACGGATATAATTCTTTTTCGTTCTTTCCTTGATCTTCTTTTCCATTTCTCGCAGACTCATCAGATCAGCTGCATAAACCGAATTGCGCTTTCCGGTAAGTTCATCCTTGTAGCGATACTCATAACGTCCATCCGGACGCTGGTATTCACCTGTTTTACAGGAATATTTTTCCCTTTTTACTTTTCATACCGAAGGAAAGTTGTTGTATTTTATCCTCTCATCTTTCATTACACTGCCATTGCATCAAGATATTTTTTTTATCTTATCCACGTTATAAAGAACACGTCTTCCTGATCAGCAAACGATTTTCAGTGCTTTTTTACGTGTTATTCTATTAAATTTTACCTATTAGATTATATTCCAACTTTAACTATGGTGTTGTGAAGTTCAATCAACTTTCAGCATCCGATACCCCACGCCAATGTGTGTTTGGATATATTGTGGAGAGTTCGGTTCTTTCTCGATTTTTTTACGAAGTGTCGCCATAAACACACGAAGGGAGGCAATATCATTATCCCAACTACTTCCCCAAATACTTTGCGTAAGGAAAGTATGTGTCAGAACTTTTCCTATATTTCTTGTCAACAGGCAAAGCAACTTATATTCAATAGGTGTTAAATGTAACTCTTCTTCATTCAAATAGGCACAACCTGCAACATAATCTACACGAAGT
>JAQXVT010000009.1 GCA_029225065.1 Lachnospiraceae bacterium
AATGTTAACTTCCACTGATTTTTCTATCTCGAAATAATCAACGCCCCAATTCAGCTGAACTGGGGCGATTTCTTCGTCAAAATTACCAATGGATTTTATCTCTCATGACTGTCTTCCTCTAAGAAACGCAGTATTTCATCGTAACTCTTTTTGCTTTTCACAACAGCTGACATGATCTCGTCTCGTCGAATAGCATCACGTTTATCCAAAAGTTTCTTCAATTCTTCAGTTGCCACATCATAAGCTTTCTTTGTCCGAATTACATTCTGTTCTGCTTTTTCAATTTTTGCTTCAAGTGATTCCATGCTGATCTGTCTTGCCATTTTTCTTTCTCCCATCTTATCGTTTTAATTCTTCACTGATACAAGCCGCTCTATATTTTACATGGTCCGCGCCTATTCCAAATGCTTCCAGTATTGTCTTCTGTTTAGCCGTCACTGCATGATCCAGTCGGTAAACACCATCCAGTTGACGCACCATTTCTATTTTTTCCAGCTCCCTGATTGCTGCAGGAACTGTCATATAATTCGGTTTCTGATCCATTTTTTTCACCGCATCCTTAAGATGTGTATACATGCTGCATCTTATGATAAGGGCTATAAATTCTATAAAAATCTTTGAAACTGCTGATTCATCCGAATAAACCCGGAGGCTCTTATTCCCAAGATATGATTTATCCCCCCGAAAAAGTTTTTCAGAAGTATCCCTGCTCTTATAAAGACTGATTGCATCTTTTGCACTCATTTTTTCTGATGTGACAATGGCAAAATAACCACAAAGCTTTAGTTCATCACTGACTACCTGTGTTTTGTCTTCCGGAAACAGGAACGTTTCGCCATCTGTATCATAATGCAGGATAAAATAGTTCTCATATGCAGGACCAAAGGTACGCTTCTCATTTTTATGGTTCATCAGAAACCGTTTCATCTCTGTAATTTTTGCTTCGATTTCCCGTTTTTCACTGCTGGCCCGTGCGCTGTTGTAATACAGATGGAAATACCGGTCATTCTTATCAGAGGCATACATTTTTCTCTTAATGGTTTTCCCGTAGACACCGTATTCGCTGATACTGTTAATCCACTCCTCTTCAAAAGATCCTTTGTTCTCTGTGATAAGCTGATGAATAAAAGATGCCATTCCCTTTACCATGATCACAAAGCTATATCCACACTGATCCATGTATTCGATGTTCTTTTTGCTGAAATATCCCCGGTCAAGTATAAAACCAACTTTTTTATATCCATATGCCTTTGCTTTATCCAGCATGAACTGGAACTGTGAAACATCATTGATACTTCCAGGATACTTTTCATAAAACAAAGGTTCCCGGTTGTTTGTGTCATAAGCAATCGAATAGTTAAAAACAGGAAGGCTCTTATCATCCTTTGCGTTGCCGAATTCAACCATCTCGATATCACCAGCCTGGCAGTTTTTATTCGTTGAATCGTAAGAAATATATATTTTCTGTCTATGGTCACGAGCAGAATTCCATTCATTCAAAAATCCCGCACTTTGTTCCGCTGTAAGTGAATTAAGGAAGTCAGATACTTTTGAGTCACTGTATATCGTCATCCCTTCTGTAAATAGTGGGTGGTTATAAGCATAGTCTGGATAATACTGTGCCGCATTATTTTCAGAGATAATAGAATATGCTGCAAGATCCTGGAAGAGTCCCTGATCCTTTGGTTTGAGATACACGCTCAGGATATCTGAGATACCGTTTTCTTTCATTAATTGACGAATGACAATGAACGTACCGATTCGAAGACAGCTGCTTCTGACAGATCTGTCCTTTTCTTCCGGGAGTTGTTCATCTGGAAAGAAACGAAGAAAGTTTTCATTTGGCTGAATCATATCTGGATCATCTTTGGAGCGTTTTCCAATAGTAACCCGTTTAGGAGTAGTATATCTTTTCTCCGGATCATACGTACGATCCGTTTCGTAATAAACATATGTTGTTTCCCCTTTCTTCTGGCACACAATTTTCCCTGGGGCATTTGGCATTTTGACGAGACAATCTAAGTACATTTTCCACCTCTCCATTTAGATATAATTATATCTAAATGGATTGTATCATAAAACCCGTATATCTGCAATGAAAACCGCAGAAATACAGGCTATTTTCAGTACTTTTTTATTCGAATCACAACGAGATAGAAATTTCAGTGGAAGTTAACAGTTAAGTTTCTGAACACGGGTCGTGAAGCAGTTGTCAATGTCTGCTTTACAATGTCGTCTGACAGCTGAAAGAAAAAATGAGAGAGGAAAGTTCCGAAAGTGGAACTTTTCTCTTTTTGTTTCTGTATCAGGTTTATTTTGTTTCTAAAATAGTATAGGATAAGACTGCACCGGTAGAAGACTGCATCTGGATCATACCGTCCTGCTTGCAGCTGGATTCCTGGGAATTTTGTCGACAGTGAAGCGAATTGCGGGGATCTGCTCTGATATAATAGAAAAAAACTGTGCAAAAAAATGCATGTTTTCGGTTGACAATGAAATACATAATTGATAATATATGATATATAAAAATAATTAGCAACATTAAAAGAAGATATGAGATGAAAACGGCTTGTGGATGCAGGGACTTTGGAAAAATCGCTGTTGCTTTTGCGCAGGATCAGGGTCGGGCCTGAAAGATCGTAAGATGAAAGCCGCCTGAGGGCGAAGTCCTTATGGTTTTGCAGACTGTGAAGCAGATTGCAGATATCCGCCTTGACCTGAGCCATGAAAGTATCTTTGCGGGACGAATATTCATTTTGGCGAAAGCAGATTTGACTGTGAAGAGAAAAGGCTGGAAAAAAAAACAGAAACACTTGACAAGAATGTCAATGTATATTATTATAAAGCAAGATACGAACGTGAGTTCGAAAGGAGAAAAGATATGGTACAGGAAGAAAAATTAAAAGCATTAGATGCTGCGCTTGCGCAGATTGAAAAACAGTTTGGAAAAGGTTCCGTGATGAAGCTCGGAGATTCCGGAGCCAATATGAATATCGAGACGGTACCGACCGGTTCCCTCAGCCTTGATATTGCGCTGGGACTCGGCGGAGTGCCGAAAGGACGTGTCGTAGAGATCTACGGTCCGGAGTCCAGCGGTAAGACGACCGTAGCGCTTCATATGGTCGCAGAGGTACAGAAGCGCGGCGGGATTGCAGGCTTTATCGATGCAGAGCATGCACTTGACCCGGTCTATGCAAAAAATATCGGTGTGGATATCGACAATCTTTACATTTCACAGCCGGACAACGGCGAGCAGGCGCTTGAAATCACGGAGACGATGGTGCGTTCCGGAGCAGTGGACATTATTATCGTGGATTCTGTTGCAGCACTTGTACCGAAGGCAGAGATCGACGGCGATATGGGAGATTCCCATGTCGGATTGCAGGCACGTCTGATGTCACAGGCACTCAGAAAGCTAACCGGTATCATCAGCAAGTCAAACTGTACGGTTATTTTTATCAACCAGCTGCGTGAGAAGGTTGGCATCATGTTCGGAAATCCGGAGACGACAACCGGCGGACGTGCACTGAAATTCTACTCGTCGATCCGTATGGATGTGCGAAGAATTGAGTCACTGAAGCAGGGCGGAGAGGTGATCGGAAACCGCACAAGAGTTAAGGTCGTAAAGAACAAGATTGCGCCGCCGTTTAAGGAAGCGGAGTTTGACATCATGTTCGGAAAGGGAATTTCCAGAGAAGGCGATGTACTGGATCTGGCAGCCAATATCAACGTCATCAACAAGAGCGGAGCATGGTATGCCTACGAAGGAAGCAAGATCGGACAGGGACGTGAGAATGCCAAGGTATATCTGAGAGAGCATCCGGAGATTATGAAAGAGGTAGACCGCAAGGTGCGTGAGCACTACGGACTGATTCCGTCGGAGGAAGCGGCGCAGCCGGAGGAGAAAACGGCAGGAAAGCCGGTGAAAGAGCTGAAATCTGTCACGGGAAACTGCATTGAGCAGGCGGAAGCAAAGCCGGAGGCAGCTTTAAATACAGACAAGAACGATGCATCTGATCAGCAGAATTGAGAAACGCTCCTCCGGCAGGTATCAAATCCTGCTGGAGGGGGAGGATTCCTTTCCACTCTACGTTAAAGAGCTGAGGCAGTATGGCATAGAAGAAGGCGGTATGCTGGAAGATCAGGCATATGAGGAGATTATGCGGGAACTTTTGCCTGTGCGGGCAAAGAAAAAAGCGCTGTATCTTCTGGAGCGGATGGACCGCACAGAGCAGCAGCTGTATAGAAAGCTGACAGAGGGCGGCTATCCGGAAACGATCGCAAGAGAGGCGGTCGACTATGTGAAAAGCTATCATTATATTGATGATGTGCGGTATGCCACGGTCTATATCGAGAGCAGGAGGGCGACGAGAAGCCTGCGGCAGATCGAGCGGGAGCTGTACCAGAAGGGGATTGCAAAAGAGGACTTTCAGTGTGCGGCTGCGCAGCTGGAAGCACCGGATGAGGAACGGCAGATCCGCAGCTGGATAGAGAAAAAGGGTTTTTGCGTGTCGCGGGCAGACCGGAAAGAGACAGATCGCTTTATCCGTTTCCTGCTGTACCGTGGCTATGGAATGAGTGTGATTCAGAAAGTGTTAAGAGAATGCGCTGAGTTCGAGAATGAAAACGTTGAGTTGCACAAAAATTGAAAACAGGGGCACAATTACTTGACACATTTACCAAAACAGTATAAAATTGAAGTGTTGTTTACGGACAATGAAAATTGAATAAGGAGGTGCTCCTGTGCCTGTAGTGACGATTATAATTGCTGTTATAATCACTCTGGTTATTGCAGTTCCGGTTAGCGGTCTTGTTGCCGTCAACTACCGCAAAAAGGTAGTGGAAGCAAAGCTCGGCAGTGCGGATGAAAAAGCAAGACAGATAATCGACGATGCGCTCAAGGTTGCAGAGACAAAAAAGCGTGAGGCACTTCTGGAAGCGAAGGAAGAATCTTTGAAGACGAAAAATGAGTTGGAAAGAGAGACGAGAGAACGCAGAACAGAATTGCAGCGCTATGAGAAGCGAGTACTGTCAAAGGAAGAAAGTGTTGATAAGAAAGCCGATGCTCTGGAGCGGAGAGAGTCAGGGATCACAGCAAAGGAAGAAGAGCTAAAGAAGAAGAACGCAGAAGTAGAGAAGCTTCGCGGTCAGCGTATTCAGGAACTCGAAAGAATCTCAGGACTTACCTCTGAACAAGCAAAAGAATATCTTTTAAAAACTGTTGAAGATGAAGTAAAAATTGACACTGCAAAGCTTTACAAAGAGCTGGAGAGCAGAGCAAAAGAAGAAGCAGGTAAAAAAGCAAAGGAGTACGTGGTCACGGCGATTCAGAAATGTGCAGCAGACCACGTAGCAGAGACCACAATCTCTGTAGTTCAGCTTCCAAACGATGAGATGAAAGGACGAATCATCGGAAGGGAAGGAAGAAATATCCGGACACTTGAGACCCTTACCGGTGTAGATCTGATTATTGATGATACCCCGGAAGCAGTTATCTTGTCAGCTTTTGATCCGATCAGAAGAGAGGTAGCGAGAATCGCCCTCGAAAAACTGATTGTTGATGGCAGAATCCATCCGGCCAGGATCGAAGAGATGGTAGAAAAAGCACAGAAAGAAGTAGAGACAATCATTCGTGAGGAAGGTGAAGCTGCGACACTGGAAGTTGGTGTACATGGCATTCATCCCGAACTGGTACGTCTGCTTGGTCGAATGAAATTCAGAACAAGCTACGGTCAGAACGCATTGAAGCACTCGATCGAGGTTGCACAGCTTGCCGGGCTGCTTGCAGGTGAGGTCGGAGCTGACGTGAGAATGGCCAAACGTGCAGGATTGTTGCATGACATCGGGAAATCCATCGACCATGAAATTGAAGGCTCCCATGTTCAGATCGGTGCAGACCTTTGCCGGAAGTACAAAGAGTCTCCGATCGTTATCAATGCGGTAGAATCACATCATGGTGATGTTGAAGCAGAATCACTGATTGCCTGTATTGTACAGGCTGCTGATACGATTTCAGCGGCCCGTCCGGGAGCAAGACGTGAGACACTTGAAACATATACAAACAGATTAAAACAGTTGGAAGATATTACAAATACCTTTAAGGGTGTTGAGAAATCATTTGCTATTCAGGCAGGTAGAGAGATTCGAGTAATGGTAGTTCCGGATCAGGTCAATGATGCGGACATGGTACTTCTGGCAAGAGATATCGCAAAGCAGATCGAGGCAGAACTGGAATATCCAGGACAGATCAAGGTCAGTGTTATCCGCGAGAGCCGGGTAGTCGATTACGCGAAATAAGAAACGGAACAGTATGGCTGGAAAATGGTCATACTGTTCTTTTTTATTTTTAAGATACCTTATTTTTAAGAAAGCTTTGCGTGACAAAAATAGGATTTCCGATTATACTGTAGAAAGATAAAAGGTCTGTTTTAGATTGAAATTTAGGAGACGGTTTTATGAATAAAGAAATTCGAAAAAAAATGGTCTGTACGGCGGCCATTCTTGGCCTCTCGCTTGGAGCACTGTCTTCTGGCAGCTTCCAGATGGAAAGCGCGGTGGCGCTGGCAGAAGAGAATGCTTCGGCTGCCATGACAGGCAGTTATTCTGTAGACTCTGCCTGGGTCAGGATAGAGCAAAAGAGTGATACAGAAAAAGAAGTTTATAAGCAGGAAGGAAGCCAGGACATAGAGGAGACCTCGGAGATCACCTGCAGCTATCTCGATACGAATTATTCCGTGGCTGAGTATGAACATCTCAGAGACATGCTGACTAACAATCTGATGTACAGTGATGTGAAGGCGCAGATCAGTACAAGCGCCGGATATACCGATGCGAAAGATTATCTCTATACACTGACTGCAGATGACAGCGACAAGGAATACCAGGATATCTATTATTACGTGGTAGGGGATTACAGATGCTTCTGTGTGACGGTGCGCGAATACCGGGAGGAAGCTGCGCAGGCAGACTCACCAGATGATACACCGCAGGCGGTCGGAAAAAAGGCGGCGCAGGAATTTACCTGGGATCAGCAGGAATGAGTGAAAGGAAAGATGTGTAAGTTTCTGTTTAACCGAGTCAAGCAAATAGCGAAGCGGATTGCGAATATCCGCTTTGACTGGTTTGCGCAACAGAGGATTTGCTGATTCGGTTAAAAATCAAATGTCAGAGGAGAGTATAAGTTGATTCAGGATATTGGAACATTAAAATTTCATAATGAATATAAAAAGCAGGAGCCGGAGGAAAAAAGCAGGATTCTTTGCTATCGGAACGGGGAAACGCTGGTGAAAGAACTGGGCGATGGGCAGATTGCATTTCCGACTTACAAAGAGCTGCAAAGAGAAAATGCGGACACGGAAAACAAATCGCTTTATGAGCTTACGTATCTGTTTCGGATCGATGAGGTGACTTACTTTCTGGCACCGGTGGAAGTGGCGGATGAGTTCCTGACAGAATTTGTCTGGCGGCCTGTTTCCATTTTCCGAAGCGCAGCGCCGAAGGATGCTGCGTTTGCAGGAATCACCGGATATCAGCTCTGGCAGTGGTATGATCAGCGAAAATTCTGCCCGAGATGCGGTAAGAAGATGGTGAAGGATGACGTGGAGCGTATGATGCGCTGCCCGGCTTGCGGAGAGATGGAGTATCCGAAGATCAGTCCGGCGGTCATTGTTGCTGTGTACAAAGGAGATCAGCTTTTGCTGACACGTTACGCCGGGCGCGCCTACAAAAAGTATGCGCTGATTGCCGGATTTACCGAGATCGGTGAGACGGTGGAGGAGACGGTGCAGCGTGAGGTGATGGAGGAAGTCGGGCTGCATGTGAAAAATCTTCACTATTATAAAAGTCAGCCGTGGTCGTTTACCTCGACCCTTTTGATGGGCTTTTTTGCGGAGGCGGACGGCGAAGAGCCAATCCGCCTGGATCAGACAGAGCTTGCGGAGGCGGTATGGTGTGATGTGTCGGAAATTCCGGAGGATGACGGTGTGAGCCTGACCCGTGAGATGATGCAGGTCTTTAAGGCACACGTCAACAAAAAACTTGAGTTTCAGAAATGATTGTAATATAATAAAACCAATTTAGAAACAAATGATGGAGGAAGAGTCATGGATATTATTTGTATGGGAGAAGCACTGATTGATTTTACACCGGGAAAAGAAGAGCGGAGTTACGTGTGCAACCCAGGCGGAGCTCCGGCAAATGCCTGCATCGCGATCGCACGTAACGGTCTTAAGACCGCATTCCTTGGCAAACTCGGAAATGATGATTTTGGTAAGCTTCTGAAGACAACACTTGAGAAAGACGGCGTAGAGCTGTTGTGCCCGGAGCTTACGAGTGAAGCAGTGACAACACTTGCATTCGTTACTCTGTATGAAGGCGGCGAGCGTTCCTTTACATTTGTGCGTAAGCCGGGAGCAGATATTCTTCTGAGCAAGGATGATGTGAAGGAAGAAATGATTCAGAACACAAAGATTCTGCATGCAGGATCGGTTGGCATGTCTGCAAATCCGAGCCGTGAGGCACATTTCAAGGCAATGGAGATGGCTAAGAAGGCGGGCAAGCTGGTAAGCTACGATGTAAATTACCGCAACATGATCTGGAGTTTTGAGGACGCAAAGGCTGTTGTGGATCAGGTGCTTCCGTATGTGGATCTTCTGAAAATTTCGGATGAAGAGCTGGATTTTGTCGGCGGTGAGGCAAATATTCCGAATGTCATGAAAGAGAACAACATCAGCGTAGTGATTGAGACACTTGGTTCCAAGGGGGCGAAGTTCTTCTTCGATGGAAAAGAAGCAGTCGTAGAGGGACATAAGGTAAAGGCAGTCGATGCGACCGGAGCAGGAGATGCATTCTGGGGTGGATTCCTTTCCAGCCTGCTGATGAGCGGTGTGAGCAAGACAGAGGATCTGAACGAGGAGCTGCTGCGCAAGGCACTGGAGTATGGAAATGCATCCGGTGGTCTGTGTGTACAGAAGATGGGTGGCATCCCGGCACTTCCGACCAAAGCAGACATCGAGGCATTTCTTGCATAAATAAAACAGAAAATTACGAAAGAAAAATGAATCAGTGTACGGCAGCGGTGCTGCTGTACACTGATGTTATGTTAGAACGTGAAATATCATAAGGAAGGATCCATTTACGGGAAGATTCCCTATGAGCATTGATCCCTTATGATCCTGCAAGCAGTGAAGCAGATTGTGGATATCTGTTTGGATAAAATAGTACAGAGCAGGAATGCATCGTGAAAAAAGAAGAGAAAGGAGAAATTCATGTATCGCGATAAAATTGATGCATATATCGACAGTAAAAAGGAAGAAATGCTGGAAGATCTGATGACGCTGGTGCGGATCGACAGCCAGAGAGGTGAGGCGAAGCCGGACATGCCGTTTGGCGAAGGACCGGTACGGGCGCTGGAAGCTGCGCAGGACCTGATGAAAAAGTACGGACTTGCGACAAAAAATTATGAGAATTACGTAGTGACCGGAGATTTCAGCGAGGAAGAGAAGGCACTCGATATTCTGGCACATCTGGATGTTGTGCCGGTGACAGAGGACTGGACAGTAACGAAACCGTTTGAGCCGAAGATCGTGGATGGAAAGATTTACGGCAGAGGAACGGCGGACGACAAGGGACCGGCGATTGCTGCGCTGTATGCGCTCCGCGCGATTCGGGAGCTTGGCATTCCGATGAAAAAAAGCGTGCGCCTGATTCTCGGCTCGGACGAGGAGTGCGGCTCCGGCGATCTGGAGTATTACTATGCAAAGGAGCAGGAAGCACCGTATACCTTTACACCGGATGCGGATTTCCCGCTGATAAATATTGAAAAAGGAAGCTTTCACGGCGTATTTTCCGCAAAATTAAACGAAGAGGGCAAAGCATGCGTGCGTTCTTTTCAGAGTGGAGATAAGATCAATGTTGTGCCGGGCCGGGCTTCCATGACCGTGGACGGTGTGGCAGAGGATGTGATCCGTGCAGCGGCAGAAAAGACAGCGACGGAGACTGGCGTGTCCTTCCAGGTGACATCACTTGCGGACGGCGGCATTCAGATTGACGCGAAAGGACAGGCAGCGCATGCATCAACACCGGAAGAAGGAAAAAATGCGCTGACAGCGACACTGCAGCTCATCTCAGAGCTTCCGCTTGATGAGAGCAAAGGAAGAGAAGCGCTGCTCGGACTGCATGCCATGTTCCCATATGAGGATACCTGCGGAAAAACCGTCGGTATTTACCGGGAAAACGAGGAGTCAGGGGCAGTGACTGTCTGCTTCAGTATCATGGATTATACAAAAACCAATCTGCATGCGGCCTTTGATGCCCGGCTTCCGATCGGCTGCAATGAGGAGAACACGAAGCTTCCGGTGAAAGCAGCGGCAGAAAAGTATGGAATGGAACTGGAAGACCTTCCACTGAACCCGCCGCACTGTGTACCGGGTGATTCCTGGTTTGTACAGACGCTGCTTGGCAGCTATGAGCGGTATTTCGGCAAGAAGGGCAAACCGCTTTCAACCGGCGGCGGCACCTACGTACATCACCTCGAGCGCGGCGTGGCGTTTGGCTGCATGACAGAGGATGTGGATAACCATATGCACGGAGATGATGAGTTTATGGTGATCGAGCGTCTTCTGACGAGTGCGAAGATTTTTGCGGATGCGATCGTAAAAATCTGCAATGCGTGACAAAATTAAAAAATGTTGTACTTTGATGGCAGATATAGTATACTGTCAGAAGAATAAAAACGGGGAGGCCATGGGCCTGAGAGTAAACCGTACGGTTTTGACCCTTTGAACCTGATACAGATCATACTGGCGAAGGAAAATAGTGACTGCAAAAGCAGAGATGATCTCTTGTGTTTTTTGTGTGCAAGAAAAAATAAAGCCGGTATTTCAGGAAAGAAGTATCGGCTTTGTTTTTTGTGTATGAAAAATCTGCCAGATGTAAGACTTTCAACAAAAAGGGTGCGGAAGAAAAAAGATACATAAAAGGTCGGATGTGAGATACTGAAGGAAGCATCAGCATAAAATTGTCAGATGAGAAGAATAGAAGACGGTAAAAATACAAGACATCGAAAATGTATCAGATAGTGGAATATAAAATATCAGGTGAAAGTGCAAAAGAGAGCAGGTAAATAAAATGGCGGGCGGAATGAGCAGGAAAGGAACAGACAACATGAAAAAAATAACGAACGCAGCTCCGATTTTTGTGATTGTGGTGCTGATGATTATCTGGGAGAGTGTGGTACAGATCGCGGGGATTCCGCTGTATGTACTCCCGGCGCCGAGCGATATGCTGCGTACCTTTGTGACGGAGTTTCCGGTGCTGCTCGGACATGCCGGTGTGACGGTGATGGAGGCGCTTGCGGGAATGGCGATCTCATTTGTGATCGGCGTGGTGATCGGAATTCTGATCGATGCGCTTCCTCTTTTTAAAAAGTGCATTTACCCGATTCTTGTGGTGACGCAGACGGTTCCGGTCATTGTATTGGCGCCGATCTTCATTATTTATATGGGCTTTGGCTATGCCCCAAAAATTCTGACGGTGGTGCTGATGTGCTTTTTCCCGATTGTCATCAGCTTCAGTGACGGGCTTGGAGAGATGGATGCCGGCTATCGAAATCTGGTGAGGACATACGGTGGCTCGACCTTTCAGGTTTATCGTCTGGTCAAGATTCCATCCGCGATGATCTCACTGCTGTCCGGCCTGAAAGTTGCGGCGACGTACAGCATAAGCGGAGCGGTGGTCGGAGAATGGATTGCATCGCAGAGCGGCTTGGGCTACTATCTGATCCGTGCAAAAAACGGATATATGCTGGACAAGGTATTTGCCTGCGTATTGATGATTATTTTGCTTAGTCTCCTGATGAATGGAGCGGTGAAGCTGTTTGGGTATCTGATGATGCCGGCGAGAAGGAAACAGGGCGCGAAGGGACAGGTATAGCGCATATTTTGTATAAGGACAGGCGAACAGTAGAAAAATGCATGAAATTCCAGATGGATTTTCATAGAGAGCGGCAGTGGTACAGGTATTTGCTTGCCGCAAAAAAGAGAGTTGTATTAAAAAATGCAGATGATGGAAAGATTGTCTGCATTTCCGGCAATCCCGGAGAGAAGGAGGAAAACATGAAAAAAGTATGGAAGACAACAGCAGTCCTGACGGCAGCAGTGCTGGCCATGGGAATGACAACGGCAGCATTTGCACAGGAGGATGCGGCGGAACTGAAAAAAGTAACGGTAATTCTGGATTACGTACCGAATACAAATCATACCGGAATGTATGTAGCACTTGATAAAGGCTATTATGAGGAGGAAGGGCTGGATGTGGAGATCATCGAGCCGACCGACGGAGCAACTGCGACGCTGATCGCACAGCAGAAGGGTACCTTTGGCATCAGCTATCAGGAGGATGTAACGATTGCGCTGACCGCAGAGGATCCGCTTCCGATCAGGGCAGTTGCAACACTGATTCAGCACAATACATCCGGTTTCGTGTCGCTTGCGGACAGCGGAATCGAATCTCCGGCTGATTTTGAGGGAAAGACGTATGCAGGCTGGGGCGGACCGGGAGAGTCAGCCGTTCTCGAAGCGTGCATGACGCAGGCTGGAGCCGATTTTTCCAAACTGAATATTGTGGTTTCGGATGGAAGCGGTTTTGAAGCACTTGGAAAGAGCTGTGATCTGATGTGGTTCTTCGAGGGCTGGGATTGTATTATGGCATCTATGAATGACTGCGCATTGAATTATATGGAGCTGCGTCAGCTCGATGAGCGTCTTGATTACTATACGCCGGTCATTATTACGAGCGATGCGGTAATTGATGAGGATCCGGAGATGGTATCAGCATTCCTGCGTGCGACGGAAAAAGGATATAAGGATGCAATCGCAGATCCGGATGCAGCGGCAGAGGTGCTTTCTTCCCATGTGCCGGATTACGATCCGGAGATGCTGAAGCTTTCCCAGGAGTATCTGGCAGATAAATATATGGAAGATACAGAAGTATGGGGTGAGATGAAGGACGAAGTATGGGATAACTATACGGCCTTCCTGCAGGAGTATGGCGTAATTGACAAGGCGCTTCCGGCATCGGACTGCTACACAAATGAATTCCTGGCACAGAACTGATATCGAAAAATCAGAAATGAAACACAGCATCGCGGCAAGGAGAAATGGATAAATACAGCGAGAGGAACGAGCGGAAGAATGAGACTGGAAGTAAAAAATCTGAATTTTGCCTACGGAGATAAAACAATTTTAAAGGATCTGTCGTTTACAGTGGAAGACGGTGAATTTATCAGCCTCCTCGGACCGTCAGGCTGTGGAAAATCGACGCTTTTGAATGTCCTGGCCGGGATTCTGACACCGGAAAGCGGGCAGATCTGCATTGATGGAAATGAAATGCACGGAATCAGCAGCCAGTTTGCTTATATGCCGCAAAATGATTTCCTTTTTCCATGGAAAACGATTCTTGATAATGTCTGCCTATATGGCGAGATTCATCATCGGAAAAAGGAAATGAAAGAGGAGGCGCGCCGCCAGATGGCGAGGTTTGGTCTGGAGGGCTGTGAAAATAAGTATCCGTCCGAGCTTTCCGGCGGAATGCGCCAGAGAGCAGCCTTTCTCCGTACGACACTTTGTGAGGCAAATATCTACCTTCTGGATGAGCCGTTTGGTGCGCTGGATGTGATTACGCGCGGCGATATGCAGGACTGGCTGCGGGAGCTTGGCGGCAATCTGAAAAAGACGACGCTGCTGGTCACGCACGATACCGACGAAGCGATTTATCTGTCTGATCGGATTCTGATTCTTGGTGCATCGGGAGAGGGAATCCGCCGCGAGATCCGGATTGAAGAGAAGGAGCGGACGCGGGAGTGGCTGTATCGGCAGGGTGCGCTGCGGGAAGAAATTCATCATGTGATCAAAAATAAGTGAGCCACGAGATCGTCCACCAGTCGGAGCATCAGAAGATATAGTCAGTAGAGTGGCTGACATGACTTGGCTGTGAGAAAGAAGCGGAAGAGGTCATCAAAACAAGGCCGTTCTTATTATGTATGGCTGGAAAGAATCTGAGAAGATAGAATAAAAAACAACAGAAAGCAGGAAATTATGAGACAAGAAGAGTTGGCAGCTTGCCTGATAAAAACTTCTGCCGCAGGAAAAACGGCAGAATCTCCTGCTGCTGATAGTACGGAGAAACTTCGTACCATAGGACAGATGCGTGTGCTGGATATGCATGCGCATCTGTCTGTGCTTTCCGGGGAGTATGCCGGAAAGCTTCTTACGGCAGCAGCGAACAGGGGCGAACCGCTTGAGCGGGAGCAGCTTGGAAAAAAGGAACTGGATTTTCGGAAAAAAGCAGGGATAGCAACGTGCCTGAGTGCAGGGACACCGCAGGAATGGGCGTGTCTTAAGGAATTTGCAGACAGAAAGGAACTCCTTTTCAGCTTTGGAATCCATCCCTGGTATGCAGATCGGTATGAACCGCGAGAATACCTGGAATTGTTTGGAAGATGCGATGTCGTGGGCGAAATTGGAATGGATAATGTCTGGTGCGATGTTTCACTGAAGCGTCAGCGAAAGAATCTGGAAGAGCAGCTGCAGATTGCCTCCGATCTTGGCAAGCCGATTGTACTTCATACGAAAGGACAGGAGTGGGAGATCTGGGAAATGCTGAAAGGATTTTCGTATCCGATTCTGATCCACTGGTATTCCGGAAATGAGGATGTATTTGAAAAGTTTCTGGATTTGGACTGCTACTTTACGCTGGGACCGGATTTAGCGCTGGAAAATCCGATGTATGCGGTGATGCTGCGTGAGGTGGGAGCAGATCGGCTGTTTGTAGAGACAGACGGGCTTTCGGCTGTTGCATGGGCCAAGCAGGTGGAATTCCTTGATTTTCCGCTGCTGCCGCCGGTTCTGGAAAAAAATATGGCGCTTGCCGCAGAGCAGAAAAACACAACTGCGGAAGCGCTGCACAGACAAATGACAGAAAATCTCAGACGATTTCTGGTGTCTGTTTAATCGGACACCAGTTTTATTTTGGAGATATCAGAATCGATCATCATCGAATAATTCGTGTAATAGACGACGAAGCCAGGCTTTGCGCCGTTTGGCTTTTTGACGTGCTTCTTTTCCACGTAGTCGATCTCGACCTTTTCCGCATTCTGATTTTTGGAATAATGGGCGGCGAGCCTTGCTGCTTCCTCAAAGGTGGAATCCGGAAGCTCTTCGCCCTTTGCTTTCACTATGACGTGGGAACCAGGAGCGCCCTTGGCGTGGAACCACCAGTCGCTGCCAGAAGCAATTTTGAACGTAAGCTCATCGTTCTGGTAATTATTTTTTCCAACGTACATATCGTATCCGTCAGAGGAGACGTAGTGGTATGGACGGGAGGTGATTTTTACCCGCTTGCCGGTGTATTTGCGGCGGATGTATCCGGCGTCTGTGAGCTCTTCCTTGACCTGCACAAGATCTTCCTCTGAGAGTGCGAGATCCATGAAGGTGCAGATCGATTCGAGCTGGTCGATATCGGCTTTCGTCTCGGCGACCTGTGTGGTCAGCGCTTCGAAGGTTCGTTTGAGCTTGTTATATTTATTGAAATAGTGCTGGGCATTTTCGGAGGCGCTTAAGGTAGGGTCGAGCGGGATTGTAATCATTTCATTCGTATAGTAATTCAGCGCCTCGTACTGCTTTGCGCCCGGAGCGATGTCGTATCCGTAGGCGTGGAGCAGTTCGCCGTAAAGCTGATACTTGTCACGCTTTTCCGTGTCCTTGAGCTGACGGGTTTGCAGCTCATATTTTTTGCGGCAGCGTTCCAATGCAGTCACTGCGATATGGCGCAGATCCGAAAATTTCTGGCGGATACGCGTCACAGTGTTCTTCATTGCGTAGTAGCGCTCGAGCACCTCTGAGATCGTCCCGTAAGAAGTTGTTGTCATGTCATGATACATCGTTAGCGGAAGTGAGGAAAACTCAACCGGATCTCCGTGTGAATCCGAGATAATGAGCGGCGTGAAGCGAGCTGCCTTTACATCCTCCATTATCAGATCAAAGAGATGGTAGAGATGCGTCTGCGCAAGCGGAGGGATGGTATTGGCACTCTGGTCGGATTCAAGACCGGCGCGGTGACAGAGTTCCTCCGCGATGACCGGGCTGATGCCGGTGTAGGAGGTATAGATCGCCTTGGAAAGCTTCATCGGCTTTGCAAAGACAGTACTGGAAAATTCTTCCTCCGTGGTGTTTAAGGGATCACATTTTTCCTGGGTCTGCGCGATGAAATAGGGGCGTCCCGGGAGTACTTCGCGGACCGAACTCGTCTGGGCAGAGACGCGTTTGATGCTGTCGATAATCATTCCCTGGTCATCGCAGAAAATCAGGTTGCTGTGCTTTCCCATCAGTTCCAGCACAAGGTCCTTGCGGCACAGATCGCCCATCTCATTAAAATGCTCGATCTCAAAATGGATGATGCGCTCCAGACCAGGCTGCCAGATGCGCAGAATTTTTCCGCCGCCGATATGCTTGCGCAGAAGCATGCAGAATGCAGGCGCAGTAACCGGGGACGGTTTGTTGACAGAAGTCAGATAAATAAGCGGAAGGCTTGCGCCTGCCGAGAGCAGAAGCCTTGCCTGTCCGGCTGAGCTTTTGCAGGTCAGCAGGATTTCGTCTGCTTCCGGCTGCGCAATCTTTGCAATCCGGGCACCCGAGAGGCGGTCGTTTAGTTCAGTTACTATATTTGAAATTACAATACCATCTAAAGCCATAAAAAATCTCCTTTTGTGTTTATAGCATTGCTGTTCAGAGCCTGCCTCCAAAATGCAGGCATTTTACTGTTGTTTTATAAAATTTACCTGGCTGTGAACAGTGACATCATACCAGATTTGGCGGAAAAAAACAATTTGTTAAGAAAAACAATTGGCATTGACGGCGGGGAGTCAATCGATTATAATATTTCAATATGGGTAAATCTGCCGTAAAACGGCAAAGTGACAGCAAAAGCAACTGCAGAGGAGAGGAATGACAAGAGCAATGATCAAGAGCATGACAGGCTTTGGCAGATGTGAAAATCATCAGGGCAGCAGAAAATTTACCGTTGAGATGAAGGCGGTAAATCACCGCTATTTTGATGTGTGCATCAAGATGCCGAAAAAGCTGAGTTTTTTTGAGGCGGCGATCCGAAATGTCCTGAAGCAGTACGTGCAGCGCGGAAAGTTGGACGTATTTATCACGTATGAGGATTATGCGGAGGAAAATGTCGCACTGAAATATAATGAAGAACTTGCAGCGCAGTACCTGAAGTATTTCCGGCAGATGGCGGAAAAATTCGGCCTGAAGGATGATATCAGTGTATCTTCCCTTGGACGCTGTCCGGAGGTCTTCACGATGGAAGAACAGGACATTGACGAGGAGGAGATCTGGGCCGAACTGAAAACGGCAGTGGAAGGTGCCTGCGCTCAGTTTGTGAAGGCAAGAGAGCAGGAAGGCGAAGCATTAAAGGCAGATCTTCTTGACAAATTGGAGAGAATGGACGAAAATGTAACTCTCATAGAGGAGCGCTATCCGCAGATTGTAGCGGAGTACCGCAGCAAGCTCGAGGAAAAAGTAAAAGAGCTTCTCGGAGATGTGCAGATTGATGAGGGACGGATTGCGGCGGAAGTCGTGATCTTTTCCGATAAGATCTGTACCGATGAGGAGACGGTTCGTTTGAGAAGCCATATCGCGACCATGAAAGAGACGCTGATTGCGGGTGGAAGCATCGGCCGCAAGCTTGACTTCATCGCGCAGGAGATGAACCGCGAGGCAAACACGATTCTCTCAAAAGCTAATGATCTCGCCACCTCCAACGTGGCGATCGACCTCAAAACCGAAATCGAAAAAGTCCGCGAGCAAATCCAAAACATAGAATAACCAGTTCTGTGGCGTACGTGCAGAACATGCCGTGAAAGCAAGCAATTTTGCGAAAGAAAGAGGGGAACGCGATGGCAGGACTCGTAAACATCGGCTTTGGCAATCTGGTAAACGCCCAGAAAGTTGCAGCAGTCGTAAATCCGGATGCAGCTCCGGTCAAGCGCCTGGTACAAAGCGCGAAGGAGCAGCAGAAGGTGATTGATGCGACGCAGGGCCGCAGGACGAAATCAGTGATTGTGCTGGAGACAGAGCAGATCATTCTTTCCGCTGTGCAGCCGGACACCATTGCAAGGCGTTTCGCAGCGACACAGCTGACAGAACAGGAAATGAGAGGAGAAGAGTAATGAACAGAAAAGGAATTCTCGTTGTGATTTCCGGCTTTTCCGGCGTTGGAAAGGGAACCCTGGTAAGACGTCTGATGGAGCGCTACAAAGAACAGTATGCACTTTCCATTTCAGCGACAACGCGGGATCCGCGTGAGGGAGAACAGGATGGCCGAGAATACTTCTTTAAGAAAAAAGAGGAGTTTGAGGAGCTGATCGAAAAAGATGAGCTTCTGGAATACGCCAGCTACTGCGGCAATTATTATGGCACGCCGAAAGAGTATGTGGAGGATCAGATGGCGCAGGGGCGCGATGTGATTCTTGAAATCGAGCTGCAGGGAGCGCTCAAAATCAAGGAAAAACGCCCGGATACATTTCTTGTCTATGTGATGCCGCCGGATGCGAAGACTTTGGTTGACCGCCTGACAAACCGCGGAACAGAAACTCCGGAAAAGGTTCACGAGCGTCTGACAAGAGCGCTTGAAGAGGCAGATGAAGTGGCCAAATACGAATTTGTGGTTATTAATGATGATCTGGATCAGAGTACAGAGGAACTGCATCAGCTGATCCAGGTTCAGCATAATAAAATAGAACGGAACCTGGAATTTATCGCCCAGGTTCAAAGAGAACTCAATGCATATTTGAAAGGAGAACAATAAACATGCTGCATCCATCTTATTCAGAATTAATTAAAGTAGTAAACAGTGATGTTGAGGAGGGCGAGGCTCCGGTAGTCAACAGCCGTTACTCCATCGTGCTCGCAACCGCAAAGCGTGCGCGTCAGATCATTGACCGTCAGTCGACCGGAGATCTGGATGTTCCAGTAATCTCAAAGCCGCTTTCAAAGGCAGTCGACGAACTTTACAAGGGAGAGATCAAGATTCTTCCGGAGCAGGAAGAAGAGTCTGAAGAAGATTGAGAAAGGAACGATGCTTTTTGAAAGAAGTAAAGCAGTTCAGTAAAAGTTATATTTTTATCTCTGCATTGTATGTGGTGCTCGGAGTCGTGCTGCTCGCGTGGCCGACGCTCTCCGTTCAGATGATCTGTTATGGGCTTGCCGTCGCGATGATTGTGATCGGCATTTCCTATGGGATTATGTATTTTACCAAAGACAGTCTGGAAGGCTTCCTGCAGATGGATCTTGTGATCGGCATCGTCTGCCTGGCATTCGGCATTTTTATTTTGCTCAATCCGACCTTTTTGAGTTCGGTGCTGCCGTTTGCGATGGGAATCATTCTGCTGCTCGGAGCGATCGTCAAAATCCAGAGCGCCTTTAATATGAAAAAGCTGCGCTTAAAAAAATGGTATCTGATTCTGATCTGTGCGCTCGTGATTGGAGTGCTCGGAGCGGTGCTTCTCTGGAATCCGTTCGAAGAAGAAAAATACATGATTCTTTACATCGGGATCTGCCTGATTCTGGACGGGCTGACGAATCTGATCAGCCTGATCTGTATTCAGACGCGTCTTCGGAAGCTGAAAAAGATTCAGAAAGCCAATCCGGATATCGATCTGAAGGAGCTGCTTGAGCAGCAGGCGCGCGCTGAGGCAGAGAAGAATGCGGTGATCGTGCCGGGTCATACGGAAGATGCCGGGAAAGAACAGGAGTAATACATGAAAATATTTTTTGTTTCTCTTGGATGCGACAAGAATCTGGTCGACTCCGAGGAAATGCTCGCGCTTCTGGAAAAGCGTGGATATAGTTTTACCGATGACGAGACACAGGCGGATGTAATCATCATCAATACCTGCTGTTTTATCAATGATGCAAAGGAAGAGAGTGTTCAGACGATTCTTGAAATGTCTGAATACAAAAAAGAGAACTGTAAGGCTCTGATTGTAACAGGCTGTATGGCACAGCGCTATAAGCAGGAGATTCTGGATGAAGTGCCGGAAGTAGATGTGGTGCTTGGTACGACGGCTTACGATAAAATCGTGGAGGCGATCGACGAGGCGCTTGCCGGAAGCAGAAAGGTAGAGACCGAATCTTTAAACGCGCTTCCGAAAACCGGCGCAGGCCGTGTACTCACAACCGGAGGACATTATGCGTATCTGAAGATCGCTGAGGGCTGTAATAAATGCTGTACGTACTGTATCATTCCGAAGGTGCGCGGCCGTTATCGCAGCGTGCCGATGGAAGAGCTGATTGCGCAGGCGAAGGATCTCGCGGATAAGGGTGTAAAAGAACTGATTCTTGTTGCGCAGGAGACGACCGTATACGGTGTCGATCTTTACGGAAAGAAATCACTGCATCTTTTAGTGCGGGAGCTCTGTAAGATCAGCGGTCTTCGGTGGATTCGTCTTCTCTACTGCTATCCGGAGGAGATTTATGACGAACTGATCGAGACGATGCGCGACGAGGAAAAGGTATGTCATTATCTGGATCTTCCAATCCAGCATGCAAGCGACGCGGTTCTGAAACGGATGGGACGCCGTACGACGCAGGCAGATATCAAGGAGATCGTTGCAAAGCTTCGGAAAGAGATTCCGGATATTGTGCTGCGTACAACGCTGATCGCCGGGTTTCCAGGAGAGACGCAGGAGCAGCATGAGGAGATGATAGCGTTTATCGACGAGCTGGAATTTGACCGTCTTGGCGTATTTACGTACTCGCAGGAGGAGGATACGCCGGCTGCTGCGATGCCGGATCAGATTGACGAGGAGACGAAGCTGACCTGGCAGGAGGAGCTCATGGAGCTTCAGCAGGAGATTGCGTTTGACAAGGCGCAGGATCGCGAGGGAAGCATCGTGACGGCAATGGTAGAAGGAAAAGTCGCAGATGAAAATGCCTATGTGGCACGTACGTACGGGGATGCGCCGAATGTGGACGGACTGCTGTTTATTCAGACAGCGGAAGAGCTGAATTCGGGAGACTTTGCCCGCGTGCGGATCACCGGATCGGCAGAGTACGATCTGATTGGAGAACTTGCAGACTGAAAAGAGGAGTGAAAAAAATGAATCTGCCAAATAAACTGACGGTACTTCGCGTATGCATGGTGCCGGTGTTTGTGGTATTTATGTTGTGGAATGGACTTGGAGCTGCGTCCAAATATGTGGCAGCCGCAATCTTTATTCTGGCGAGTATGACGGACTGGCTGGATGGATATCTTGCGAGAAAGAACAATCTTGTCACGGATTTTGGAAAATTTATGGATCCGATCGCGGACAAGCTTCTGGTTTGCTCAGCGCTTATCTGTCTGGTGGAAAAAGGGGCGCTTGCTGCCTGGATTGTTATCATTATCATCGGACGTGAATTTATCATCAGTGGTTTCCGTCTTGTCGCTTCCGACAAAGGCGTTGTGATCGCAGCAAGCTACTGGGGAAAATTCAAGACCGTATCGCAGATGCTGATGGTCATTCTGTTGATTCTGGATCTCGGCGGCGCATTCAATGTGGCAGCGCAGATCCTGATCTGGGTTGCTGTGATTCTGACTGTGGTATCTCTGGTGGATTATCTGGTGAAAAACCGGAGCGTGCTTGCGGGAGAGATGTAAATAATACCCTGCTGTGATATGCAGGAGTGGGAATAAGAAAAGTAAATTTATCGCTGCATTTTTTGAAGATTCGATTTGGCAGCATAATAAGAGGACGGAATGTCAGATGGCATATCCGTCCTTTTTGTCTGAATGAAGACAGGATATTTAACCGAGTCAGGCAAATCCCCTGCAGGGGGTGAGGAGCAACGAGCAGTAGATAACTTGCTTATATCAGGAGTGGTACAAGACATTTCTGATAAGATGCGAAGTGAATTGCGAATATCCGCTTTGATCAAAGAAAAATGAGCTGAAAAAATGGCAGCCAGAAAAAGAAAGTAAGAAATTCAGGCAGAAAGGAGCAGAAACAGCCATGAAAAAGAAAGAAAAAAAACAGAAAGACGTTAAAAAAGGCAAGAAGCTTGAAAAATTAGAAAAAGTAAAAAAGAATAGCAAAGAGTGGAAGGCTCAAAAAACGGAAGATAAAAAGCATAATAATGGAAACGAGGGAGCAAAAGTTGAAAAGAGTTTAAATGAAACAACAGTATCCACGCTGGAGCAAAAGGTGGTAGCCACATTGAAAGAAAAAGGGCTTACCATGACAACGGTAGAATCCTGCACCGGAGGGATGATTGCGGCGGCGGTCACTTCAGTAGCAGGCAGTTCTTCTGTATTTCATCAGGGATATGTGACGTACTGCGATGCGGCCAAACATCAAATGGTGGGTGTCCGTAAAAAGACGCTAAAGAAATATACGGCAGTAAGCCGTCAGACCGCAAAAGAGATGGCACTTGGAGGCGCCAAAGCTGCGAAGGCGGACTGCTGCGTTTCTGTGACCGGGTATGCAGGTCCGCCTTGTGGGGAACCGGGAGAAGAAGTTGGTCTGGTTTACATTGGCTGTGCGTTTCATGGAAAAATGAAGGTAAACGAATGCCATTTTTCCGGAACGCGCAGTGAGGTAAGGGAGCAGGCGAAACAAAAAGCGCTGAAGATGCTTGCAAATATGATTTAGTTGCCGTTTTGCGGGGAGCCGCCTCGCCCACTCGCAGCGCGAAACTGCCGCATCAGGGCACAGGCGCGGTCAATCTGCTGAATTTCCTGCGGTGATTTTCCGATTTTTAATACCTCAACAATAGAATCAATTTCAGATGGCTGAAAAGAGAGCTGTTTTCCCTGCGTGCCTGCTGCGGCGGACATCAAAAAGGGGAGCAGCTCATTTTGCTTTTTATTTCCGGCCTGTGAGGCGAGCGAGAGAAGCAGCTGCAGTTTGCCCGGATCAATACCGGAGAGAGCGGGATTTTGCATCAAAGAATCCGGATTCATAAAAATTCCTTTCTAAAAAATGAGTAATTCCTGTTTCTTATGATATGCGGGAGCGGATGTTTTGTGCAAAGCGATGGTGTAAAGTGCTTTTTGAAAAATTCTTATAAATATTTATTTATCGTCAATAATTTAGGGATGAACTATCACGAAATGCTCCGTTTTCAGAAGTGCTGTTTTCCGAAGCACTGTTTGGAAAGGCCGTGGCGTCAGACGTGCTCTGAGCCATCGCGCTGTACAGTTCGAGCATGGAGAGTGTCTGCAAAATCTGGTCGATGACGGCCTGTTCCCCCTCATCACAGTAATTTCGCACATCACTCAAAATTTCCGCCGGTCCGGCAGAACAGGAATCCCCGAGCGACTGCGCGCAGCAGGTGTGACTGCGATAAAAAGCAGAGATATTCTGCAGTTCCATCATCTTGATACAGTAGCAGAGATTTTTCTGGTTTGCAGGCGGAAGGTAGGGAAGCATGGCCTTTATCAGCTGCAGGTGGTTCTGATTTGCCACCTGATCGATCATTGTCATCATAAAGAAGAGCTCCTTCGCAGCATCTTATCCTATACATACGAAAAAAGAGAAGAGAATAGAACTTATACCATGATATACCATGATATACCATGAGGAGGGGCCCGCCTGAAAGGTGGGAAGAGCCCTGATGGTTCCGAGGAGGGGAAGATAGGAACTTAACTTCTTTCTTTGAATAGGGTAATAAAAACAGAACAGGAAAGTGTCTCGTTATGAGTTCTCATATTGTAATCGATGGAAACGCATTCTACGAGGTGGACGATGAATGCATACGCGAAAAGGAGAGGGAAAAGGAGAGGCTGCGGAAAAGCAGTGGAAAGAAAAGTGAGGAAGAAAGAAAAGAGAAACGGGAACAGCGCAGAACAGGGGAGTGACGGTTTGTCGGTCCCCTGAAAAGTGTGTGACTGTGTGTTTATGTGGAAGTGAAAAAGGCAGTGTATTTTCATAAGAAAATTTCGACAACAATGCAAAAAGAGGGCGGAGCCCGGTGCTCCGCCCTATCTCAGTACCGTCCTCTGGGCAAAAGCCAGGGGACGGTCGCTTTTGGCACTGTCAGATCAGCATCCGCAGCCGTTGTTGCCGCATCCGTTCAGAAAGTTTGTGCCATTGCCGCATCCGCCGCAGAAAAGCAGGAGAATCAGAATCCACATGCAGCTGTTGTCGCCAAGACCGTTTCCGCATCCATTGTTTCCGCATCCGCCGCAGCAGGAGAGCAGAAGGATGATCCAGATCCAGTTACAGCATCCGCCTGTCGTGTTTGAATTCTCACATCCGCATCCACATCCGCAGTTTGTTGCTGCCAAGTCGCTCATTTCGTATTCCTCCGAAATAATTTTTACAATGTATCTTATGCATAAGGGGACGCGGTGTGAGAAAAATGCTGAACTTTTTTAACCGAGTCAAGCAAATTCCCTGCGAGGCCCCGGATTGCGAATACCCGCTTTGGTTTTCTTGCTCACGGCCGCCCGAATGTCTCAAAAATCCGTGACAGATTCATGGTTCCATAGCCCCATTCCCGGTTGGGATAAGAATAAGATGGATTCTGGGAGGCACCGCGCAGAAAAAGATTTTTTAATTCACGACTGGAGAGGTAGCGCGTCGTATAGCGCCGCCGCCCCCACTCAGCGAGAAGGGCAGTGCTTCCGGCGGTCAGCGCGGAAGCGGAACTGGAACCGGTAAAGGTCTGGTAAGTTCCGCCAATTGCCGGAGCGCTGAGCGAGACGCCCGGGGCGGCAAAGTCCGGCTTAATCACACCGCTGCGTGGATAACCACGTCCGGAAGCACGAAACAGACTTTTGTTGTAGGCGTCGTAAGCTCCGGCTGAGAGAAGCGGCTCGGCGCAGGAGGGGATGACAAGAGTGGTGTCAGGATCGGGGGAGGAAAAGACAATGTCAGGCGGAACAAGTCCTGAAACCGGGAGCCACAGATGAAAACTGCCGTTAGGGGCGCCCTGACTTGTGATGCGCAGACGCCAGAGCCCCGGGGAGGGTTCGAGCATACGGATAAATGCCATCTGATGGCCAGTGAGCATTTCAAGAGAGGTATAGTAGATCTCTATTTTCGTGTTTTCTAGAAGAAAATGAAAGGTTCTGGATGTGATCGGCCCGTGGTAGATCGGAAGAATCGACTCGCCGAGAGGGGAGAGAAATCCGATGTTGTAAAGAGAAAGCGAGTCGCTCCAGAATTCAATGGGAAAACCGGAAGTCTCACGGTCAATCAGCAGTTCAATGTCGATGGAATCCCCCGCGGAAGAGAGTCTGCCGGAATAATGATGGGAAGCACCGACTTCATTTCCGGTGCCGGTTACGGCGTATGTTCCATTGATGGCCTGGGCGGCGGTCAGTACCTCCTCAAGAGGTGTGTTTCCGGTGTGATCGCCCTGATTGGAACCAAGTGCGACACAGATCACAAGCGGGCGTTGCAGCGCCCTGGCGGTCTGCATGAGATAACGGACACCGAGCATCAGATCGTTTTCCTGATAGGCGACGGCATCATCCGGAATGAGAAAATAATCGCGGAGATACATTTTTGCCGGTTTCAGACGTACAAAAAGCAGGTTACTTTGAGGTGCCGCGCCGATAAAATCTGATTCCGGATCGGGACTTCCGCAGGCAATTCCGGCGACGGCAGTTCCGTGGCCCTCCTCATCGGTTTCTGGTACGACAGCGCTCGGGTTGGAAGAGAAAAGTGCGGCATTGATTTCCTCAGCTGTATAGGAAGAGCCGTAGAGAAATCCCTGCGGCGGTGTGCCGCTCTGGTCAGATTGATCCCAGATGCCAAGAATCCTTGTGGTTCCATCCGGATTGCGGAAGGCGGGATGCGTGTAATCGATTCCGGAGTCCAGAAAGCCAACCAGAACATTTTCACCGGAAAGGGAAAGATACGGCTGCGTCTGTACGACGAGGATGCCGGAGGCTTCCAGGCTGGTTGTATTCTGGAATGTGAAAAGCTTCGGAACACCGGAATATCCGATTTGCGGTACCGTCGCAAGCCCTTCGGAGAGCGGCGCATAGAGAATGCTGTACTGCGCATTTACCGTCTGCTCCGGAAAAATTTTATCGGGATCAGCAGGGAGATACTGCCTCCGGACAATGATATCGGAGTAATCTTCAGATGCGGGTGGAGAAAAAATCGGAGCCATAGAATTCCTCCCAAAAGAAATCAGAGTATTCAAAACTATATGAGAAAAAATACAAAGATAGTATCAGGAGGGAGAGGTACGAAGAATATTTGCGGTGCGATTTTTGACATAAAAAATCCGGCTGCAGAAAAAACTGCAAAACCGGATTTTTGCTGTTCAGATGGCCGGAACCTTTTTAACGGCTTAAACGGGTGTATCTGATAAATGAATATGTTTTTTGATTGCTTCAAAGCTCTCACGGCTGATCACATGCTCGATCTTGCAGGCGTCCTGCGTAGCTACGGTCGGATCCACGCCGAGTTCGGTAAGCCATTTGGATAAGAACTGATGACGTTCATAAATTTCCTCTGCAATCGCACGGCCGCTTTCTGTAAGGGTGATAAAACCACTTTCAGAGACGACGATGTGATTTTTTTCGCGAAGATTTTTCATTGCAATGCTGACACTTGATTTTTTGAAGCCGAGTTCGTTTGCGATGTCGACAGAACGAACGACCGGAAGACGATGGCTGAGCACCAGGATCGTTTCCAGATAATTTTCGGCAGATTCATTAACGGCCATAAATACCCTCCTCATAGAATCTTATTTATACTGTTGGACAAAAGTTTCAGAAGCGACTGCAGCTTCTGAAACTGGAGCCATCCCCATTTCGCGCTGATGCGGTTCACGTGCAGGTACTTCTGTAAACCAGTATATCACGTTTCTGAAAATAGGTAAAGAAAGAACCGCCTATCTGTTTGCAAAGAATTTATCATAAAGGCCGAACGCGAAGATAAAAAGAACGACGATCGGCAGAATGTACGTCAGGTAGAAACGCATCCAGTTCTGCACCTTCAGGCCTTTGCCGGTATTGGCTTCTCTGGTATAATTCTTCCATCCCCAGCCGCGCTTTGAAACGCAGAAGAGCAGATAAACGAGGGAGCCGAGCGGCAGAAACAGATTACTGACGAGAAAATCTTCGAGGTCGAGGACTGCACCGCCGAAAATTGCGAATCCGTCCCAGCTCCACAGATTGTAGCCGAGCACGCACGGAATCGAGAGCAGCGTAATGAGTACGAAGTTGACAGCGGAAGCTTTCTTTCGTGTCCAGCCGGTCAGCTCCATTCCGCAGCAGATGATATTCTCAAAAACAGCGAACACGGTCGACAGTGCGGCGAACGACATGAAGAGGAAGAACAGACTTCCCCAGAGACATCCGAGCGGCATGTTTGCAAAAATGTTCGGCAATGTGATGAAAATCAGGCTCGGGCCGGAGGTTTGGTCGACGTTGTAGGTGAAGCAGGCCGGGAAAATAATCAGCCCTGCGGTGATTGCAACGAAGGTATCCAGAATGACAATGCGAAGGGATTCGCCGAGCAGCGTATGCTCTTTTCCGATGTAGCTGCCGAAGATCGCCATTGCACCGACACCAAGGCTTAAGGTAAAGAATGCCTGATTCATGGCACTTACAAGCGTATTGACAATTCCGGTTTCTTTCATGCGGGCAAAATCCGGGATCAGATAAAAGCGAAGGCCCTCTTTGGCACCGGACATGAAAAAGCTGTTGACTGCGAGGACAATCATGATGGCGAGCAGTGCAATCATCATAATTTTAGTGATTTTTTCCAGACCATTCTGCAGTCCTTTTGCACAGACGATGATGCCGAGCGCGACGACAACGACCATCCAGAAGGTCATAGTGGCCGGATCTCCGAGCGTTTCCGTGAACTTTCCGGCTACAGCCAGGGAATCCAGTCCGGAGAGCTTTCCTGTGAGTGTCAGATAAAAATAATGAAGCATCCATCCGGCAACGGTGGTGTAGAACATCATCAGCAGATAACAGCCGATCAGTGTGAAATAGCCGTGAATGTGCCATTTCTGCCCCGGCTTTTCAAGTGCCTGATAAGCCTTGACCGGACTTTTCTGGCTGGCACGTCCGACTGCAAATTCCATGCTCATGATCGGAAGTCCAAGCAGAACCAGAAATACAATGTAAAAGAGGACGAAAGCACCGCCGCCTCCCTGTCCGGCAATATACGGAAATTTCCATACATTACCGATTCCGATGGCGCATCCTGCAGAGAGCAGAATAAAGCCAAGACGGGATTTGAGTTTTTCTCTTTCCATAAAATAAATCTCCTTAAGATAAAATGCGGTTTTTTCTTTTTGTGCATACAGTGGGAAAATACGCAGATAAAAGAAACGATATTATAAAATTCTACCATAAGCGAAACAGGAATACAATGAAAAATCCTGCATAGCTTGTAAAAAGAAAATTATTGTGGTATCTTATCTCATAGCTATCATAGCGATAAGTAAAAGTAAAGAGAGGACAGCTTATTATGATTGAGTTTTTAAAGGCATTCCTGTTCGGAATCGTGGAGGGAATTACGGAATGGCTTCCGATCAGCAGCACAGGTCATATGATTCTGCTGAATGAGTTTGTCAAACTGGATGTTTCAGATGATTTTTACAGTATGTTTGAGGTCGTGATCCAGCTGGGTGCGATTATGGCGGTTGTGATTTTGTTCTGGAACGATATTTTTCCGTTTGGAAAACCGGAGGGCCGCCGCAGAAGACATTCGGTGCGCGGAATTCAAAGATATATAAAGCCGGATATTTTTCTGCTGTGGGCGAAGATCCTGGTAGCCTGTGTTCCGGCCGCGATTGTCGGGATTCTGTTTAATGACCTTTTTGAGGCGCTGTTTTACAACTATATCACGGTTGCGATCATGCTCATCCTGTTTGGTGTTGCATTCCTGATCGTGGAAACACGCCATAAAGGCAAGCCGGCAAAGGTGAATTCGCTCGGAGAGCTTACTTTTAAAACGGCATTTCTGATCGGTATCTTTCAGCTGATCGCAGCAATTTTCCCGGGTACATCCCGTTCCGGTGCAACAATCGTCGGCGCGCTGATGCTCGGTGTATCGCGAACCGTAGCTGCAGAATTTACCTTTTTCCTTGCAATTCCAGTCATGTTTGGAGCAAGCCTCCTGAAAATATGGAAATTTGGCCTCGTCTTTACCCAGACAGAGATGGTAATCCTGCTGATCGGTATGGTAACTGCGTTTGTATCGTCGCTGTTTATCATCCGTTTTCTGCTTGGGTATATTAAAAAGCATGACTTCAAAGTGTTTGGTTATTACCGGATCGTGCTCGGCATTCTGGTGTGCCTGTATTTCTTCTTTGGAAAATAAAAAACAAAGATCTCTGCCTGCGGGTGGGGATCTTTTTATTTAACCGGGTATCAGAAGTGGCTTGTACCATTCCTGATACCCGGTTATGAGCAAGTAACGAAGCGGACCTGGAATATCCGCTTTGATTTTCACGATCCAGAAAGAAATACATACCATATTTTATAAAGAAGAAAATGAGCAGCCTGCCGGGCGGGAGAGGGAGCGGTTATGGACCGGGTGAGGGAAATGCTGCATGCGGATGAGCTGCACCGAAGAGGAGTCACAGGAAGAGGCGTTAATGTGGCAATTCTGGATACCGGGATCTGTGCACATCCGGATTTTGACAGGCGGATCGTTGCGTTTTATGATTTTGTAAACGGGAAAAAAATCATGTACGATGATGCCTCACATGGAACACATGTTGCCGGAATCCTCGGGGGAAATGGCGGACTTGGGAAGGGAAGATACAGGGGAATCGCGCCTGAATGCGGTTTGATCAGTCTGAAGGTGTTGGATCGTTTTGGACAGGGAAGGCTGGAGTACCTGATTGCGGCGCTTGACTGGGTGTGCACAAACCATCAGAAGTATAAAATCCGCATTCTGAATATTTCAGCAGGAACGACGAAGGAGGAGGGGAACGAGGAATCATTTCGCCTGGTGCAGTGCGTGGAAAAAGTGTGGGATCTGGGAATTACGGTGGTCGTAGCGGCTGGAAATCAGGGGCCGGAGCCAAAGAGTATTACCGTTCCGGGCAACAGCAGAAAGGTGATTACGGTGGGGGCGTCAGATGATTTCAGGAAAAAACCAAAGTGGGGGAGTGTCAGCTATTCGGGCTGCGGGCCGACAATGGAGTGTGTGTGCAAGCCGGAACTGGTAGCACCGGGAACAGAGATTGTTTCCTGTTATTCCAGGTGGAAAAGCGGGCGGTATTATGCGGCAAAGAGCGGCACTTCAATGGCTGCGCCGGCAGTGGCAGGTGGTGCTGCATTGCTTCTGGAACGAGAGCCATACCTGACAAATATGCAGATCAAAATGCGGATGAAAGCATGTGCAAGGGATTTGGGACTTCTGCATAACCGTCAGGGGTGGGGAATGCCGGATCTTGGAAAGCTGTTTTGAGTGCAGACCGTGAAAAAAATGAGAATGTCTGCTTTCCTGTTGCGTTGTGCATGCAGGGGATATTTCGTTTGACGGAAGCAGAAGAAAATGATAGAATGATACACAAAATTGCAGACGCACAGGAAAAAGAGGAGGAACACTTTTATGGAAAAAATAAAGATGACGACACCACTTGTTGAGATGGATGGTGACGAGATGACCAGAATCCTCTGGAAAATGATCAAGGACGAACTGATCTATCCGTATATCGATCTGAAAAGCGAATACTATGATCTGGGACTGGAACATCGAAACGAAACGAATGATCAGGTGACCATTGACAGTGCAAACGCGACAAAGAAATATGGCGTTGCGGTAAAATGCGCGACGATTACGCCGAATGCAGCCAGAATGAAGGAGTATGAACTGAAAGAGATGTGGAAGAGCCCGAATGGTACAATTCGTGCGATTCTGGATGGAACGGTATTTCGTGCACCGATCACGGTAAAGGGAATTGAGCCGTATGTGAGAAGCTGGAAGAAGCCGATCACGATTGCACGTCATGCTTATGGCGATGTATATAAAAATACCGAGATGATTGTTCCGGGAGCAGGAAAGGCAGAGCTTGTATTTACCGCGGAGGATGGAACAACCAGCAGGGAAACGATTTTTGAATTTAAGGGGCCGGGCGTACTTCAGGGAATGCATAATCTGGATAAATCGATCGAGAGCTTTGCAAAGAGCTGCTTTAACTATGCGCTTGATACAAAGCAGGATCTCTGGTTTGCGACAAAGGACACGATTTCCAAGAAATACGATCACACGTTCAAGGATATCTTCCAGGAAATTTTTGACCGCGACTATAAAGAAAAATTTGAAAAAGCAGGAATTACTTATTTCTATACACTGATTGACGATGCAGTAGCCCGTGTGATGAAATCAGAAGGCGGTTTTATCTGGGCGTGCAAGAATTATGACGGAGATGTCATGAGTGATATGGTATCCTCGGCATTTGGTTCTCTTGCAATGATGACTTCCGTGCTGGTATCTCCGGATGGAAACTATGAATATGAGGCGGCGCATGGTACCGTTCAGCGTCATTATTATAAGTATCTGAAGGGCGAGGAAACCTCAACAAACTCTGTGGCAACGATTTTCGCATGGACGGGTGCGCTCAGAAAAAGAGGAGAACTGGATGGTCTTTCGGAACTTCAGGACTATGCGGAGCGGATGGAAAAAGCTGTGATTGCTACGATCGAGAGCGGAAAAATGACGAAAGATCTGGCACTGATTACTTCCCTTGAGAACGTGACCGTGTTAAACAGTGAGGACTTTATCAAGGCGGTACGTGCGACGTATGAAAGTCTTGTATAGAATGGGATAGGCTTTATATCAATCTGTATAAATCTGGAATCTCAATTTTTATGAAAAATGGGTTGCGGAACTGCATATACTAGAGTATAATCAAAGTCATCAGACAATAGCATATATTCCTGGGGTGTTCGACAATCTCTGTGTTTTGAACCTACATTTACTTTAAACGGGATTCCTATATTGCGCAGTGTATGCCAGGCCTCCGTTCGCAGTGGAAGGCAGAAACTGTTGCTGCGGTTACCCACCTAGCTTTGCTAGGAGTCAAAAATGGGGAAACGGCACTCTGGGGTATTAAAAAAGAAAATAAAATAATGAAAAACAGATCGGATATCAGGAATTCTTGATATCCGATTATTATGTTCCTGAGTAAGTGGCAAACGCAGATTGTAAATGTCTGCTTTATAGTTTTACAAATGCTGTCGGGGGAGATAAATACGCCGCAGAGATTTAGCTGCGAACAAGTAGCAAAGCGTATTACAAATATCAGATTTGACAAAACTGCAAAAAGAGCTCCCCAAAAAGTTGAAAAAAGTGATTGACAAAACAGAAAACAGATGATAATATATAACTCGCTGTTGAGGCAGTTCAAAAAACTGCAAAACAGAGAAATAAAAAAAGTTGAAAAAAGTTGTTGACAAACCAAAAACACTGTGATATGATATCAGAGTTGCTCCGGTAGAGAGGCAACAGAGAAACAACTTAAGAACCTTGATAACTGAACAGTGAAACAACCTTGAAAATTCTTAAAAAGTTTTATTTTTTAAGGAACTGACCTTTAAAAACAGTAAAAAGGGAATGAATAGCCAAGTAGTTATTCTGACCTGAATCAAACATTTTATCAGAGAGTTTGATCCTGGCTCAGGATGAACGCTGGCGGCGTGCTTAACACATGCAAGTCGAACGAGGGATTTTGGATGAGACTTCGGTGGATTCCGAAATACCGAGTGGCGGACGGGTGAGTAACGCGTGGG
>JAQXVT010000010.1 GCA_029225065.1 Lachnospiraceae bacterium
CTATTGAAAAGCCAACAGGCAAGAAGGCAGAATCTGTTACATTAAAGAAAAGATATAATATTAAATGGGAAGGAAAGACTGACCATTTGAAGTATTATATAGTAGACATTAACGAAGGGAAGTAGGCAGATATGTTCCCTACAACAGGGAGAGTTGATATGTTCCCGTCAACCATTGACATTAACCTTATTAACTCGACCCATGTGGAGACGGTATGTCTTTTGTCCAGACTTCATGAAGCAAAGCATCATCAATGTTAAAGCAGATATGGATGAATTCGACTTAACAAGTGCGGAAGCGAATGCTGAATATAAAGAAATTGGAAGCATGCAATTTTCTGTTTGTGGGAAGGAAAAAATTCGACGAAAGATATTGAGCCTTCGGACATTAGAAATAAAATCTGATGTTCGTAGGCTTTTTGTTTACAGAGAAATTTTTCGCGGATATGATAAATGTGACATATTGATGTTAAGAGCGGAGGTCTCTTTTTTAGTACCTGGCCAGGCGCACTCGGAAAATATAGGCAGATAGAAAGCATGTATGGCAGAAAAAACAAAAAAATACAAAAAAAGACTTGTAAACCTATACCCCTATTGGTATACTGATGAGTATCAGATCCCGAAACTCAGGGAAAATAGAATAAAAGCAAACAGGGAGGAAAAACAGATGTTTAAAAGTTCATGGTCAAAGGTTTTAGGTGGTTTTATTCTTGGTACAGTAGGTGTTCCGTTATTAAAATCTGATATTGCGAAGAAGGCTTACCGATATGCTACGGCAGGTGTATTTATTGCAAAGGATCGTATTCTGGAAGAAACAGAGGTTTTCCAGGCATTTGCATCGGACGTGGCAGAGGATGCAAAGCATATCACGGAAGAATATTATCAGAAAAAGGATGCACAGTATGAGGCTGCGGTAGAAGGTGAGGATACAGACGCTGCAGAGGAAAATGAAGCTGCCAAAGCAACAGAAACTACAGAAGAATAAGGTCGAGGCCGGAAGATGAAATATAGAGTATTACATAGCAGCCAACACAGATTTCATCTGGACCTGTGTGTAAGAAGACTGACACAGGCAGAAGCAGACACACTGTACTATACGCTGATGAATCGCGACGAAGTCGAGAACGTACAGGTGTTTGTAAGAACGGCACAGATGATTGTCAAATATCGTGGACAGTCAGAAAAAATACTGCTGGAATATATTGGAAAGCTGTCACTGAAGACACCGGAGCTCCAGGAATTCGTCCCGGCAGTTTCTTCCAGAGCAACCAATGATCATTATAAGGAAAAGCTGATCAATATGGTCATGATCCGCATGGTGAAGAAATTTCTGTTACCGGCCCCAATCCGGATTGCCTGCACAGTCTATGACGGGGCACCGTTTATCTGGCATGGCATTAAGGATCTGCTCGCCAAGAAGTTCAGCGCTGAGATCGTACATGCTTCAGCGATTGCCGCATCTATGCTGATCGGCGATTTTGCGGCAGCAAGTTCCATCACATTCCTGACAGAGGTCGGTGAAGAGCTGGAAGAATGGACGTATAAAAAATCCGTCGATGACCTGGCACAGTCTCTGGCACTTAATGTATCTAAGGTCTGGAGAGTGGAAGGCCCGGGCGTGGTTCGACAGGTCGGTATCGGCCAGATACAGATCGGCGATGTGCTTCAGGTAAGCATGGGAAGCGTCATCCCGCTGGATGGTACAGTGACGAATGGGGAAGCTATGATCAATCAGGCTGCCCTCACCGGGGAATCCGTGGCTGTCAGAAAAACCGTTGACAGCACTGTATTTGCGGGCACTGTCGTTGAGGAGGGCGAAATCCTGATTGAAGTACGTCAGACTTCAGGAAAGACGAGATATGACCGGATTGTCAAGATGATTGAAGAGTCTGAAAGCCTAAAGAGTATCACCCAGAGTCAGGCAGAACGTGTGGTAAGTAAATTGATCCCGTACACTTTCGGAGCTGCTGTAGCGACACTGATCTTGACGAGAAATGTGACAAAGGCTGCTTCTGTGCTGATGGTCGATTTCTCCTGCGCGATTGAAGTTGCGATGCCGATCTCGGTACTCTCAGCGATGCGAGAGGCAGGCAAACACAGGATTACTGTCAAGGGAGGCAAATATCTGGAAGATATTGCTGCTGCAGACACCGTTGTCTTTGATAAGACAGGTACGCTGACAAAGGCGACACCGGTAGTAGAGCAGGTCGTAGCGATGGAAGGCTATAATGAGGACGAGATGCTTCGCATTGCAGCCTGTCTGGAAGAGCATTTTCCGCATTCTCTGGCAAATGCGGTTGTCCGTGCAGCCAAAGAAAAGAATCTGGAACACGAAGAGATGCATTCCAGAGTTGTGTATATTGTAGCACATGGCGTTGCTACGACGATCGGTGATGAGCGTGCGGTAATCGGAAGCTACCATTTTGTATTTGAAGATGAAAAGTGTGTCGTGATGCCGGAAGACCAGGATAAGCTGGAGCTGATCCCTTCACGATATTCTCATCTGTATATGGCGATTGGCGGAAAGCTGGTGGCAATTATTGGTATTGCGGATCCGATCAAAGAAGAGTCAAAGGAGGTCATTGCCGATCTGAAGGATATCGGTCTTACGAATATCGTAATGATGACCGGTGACAGTGACCGGACAGCAAAGGCAGTAGCAGAGGAGCTCGGCATTACGCAGTATTATGCGGAAGTATTGCCGGAGGATAAAGCAAAGTTTGTGGATCGGGAAAAGAAAGCCGGACATACGGTAATCATGATCGGGGACGGTATCAATGATTCTCCGGCATTATCTATGGCCGATGTTGGTATTGCGATGAAGGAGGGCGCCGATATTGCCCAGGAGATCGCGGATATCACACTGTCCGGTTCTGATCTGAAACAGCTCGTCGCACTGCGTCAGCTTGGCAACGGCATGATGGAGCGTATGAAATCCACATCCAGGATCGGCATTGGATTTAACGCGGGAATTCTTGTGGCAGGTATTCTGGGACTGGTTGTACCTGGCACAGCTGCATTTTTGCATAATGCGTCTACAATCGCGCTCTGCCTGAGAAATATGAATGATCTTTTGCCATCTGATATGGAGATAGAGGAGGAAGCGTATACTCCGGTCAAGAAGGAAGAGCTCGCTGAAGTGGAGCTTGCGGAGTATGTTACAGAAGCACAGTTCAGGGCTATGGAGAAAACAGAGCAGCTGATTCCAAATACATAAGAAATGGGCAAAAGCCGTGAAGTGAGGTTGAAATATGAAACAGTGTATGGATACAGAGAATCTGCATCGGAGATTGAAGAAAATTATCGGGCAGGTCAATGCGATTGACAGAATGATCGACGAAGATGTACCCTGCGAGGATATTCTGTCGCAGATCAATGCTGCAAAATCGGCGCTGCATAAATGTGGGCAGATCGTGCTGGAAGGCCATATTTCCCATTGTGTTAAGGATGGCATCCAGCATGGGGATCCGGAAAAGACGATTGAAAAATTCACAAAGGCGGTAGAACGCTTTGCGAATATGAGCTGATGCGGTATAAAGACTCAAAATAGTAAAGTGGAATCAAAAAACGTCAGTACTTTGCAGACTGACGTTTTTTTTGACTCTTTTCACTTATTTTCGAAGAAGCGTATTGTACTTGAACGGAAAAAGGGTATAATAAAAAGTATGGAAAGATATTTGTAAATGAATTTAAAGGGTGAAATGGATGGATCAAAAGTCAAAGAACGGGCAGGAAAAAAGACCAGATAATGACAGGCTTGTCCTGGAAATGGCAGACATTATCAGTATACTTGGGGATGACTACAGGAATATATATTGTGTGGACAGAGAGACTTACAATATAGAAATTTACAGGTATGAAAATGATACTGTCGGAGTACGGGAAGTTTTGAAAGAAAACAGACCTTATAACCGGGCAATACAGATGTATATTGAAGAGAACGTATTTAAGGATGATAAGGAAAAAATGAAGGTTGCCATGGATCTTGACAATGTGTGCAGCCGATTGCAGCAGGTGCCTCATTTTTCTGTGCACTACCGGGTGAAGAGAAACAGTGAAATATTGTTTTACCGCATGAAGTGTGCGCGCATCCGTTCAGCGGACAGCCTTCAGAAAATTATATTTGCTTTTGCCTGCGAAGATGCAGATGTCAGATGGAACAGGCTTGGAACAGAGCTGCAGTCTGGTGCGCTGAGCAGAAAAAGAAAAATATTGATCGCAGAAGACAATGCCCTGAATCTTGAAATGCTATGCGCGCTTTTAAAGGATGAATACGAAATCATTACGGCAAATAATGGAAAAATCGCGCTGGAAGTACTGGAAGATCACTATAAAGATCTGTCTTTGATTTTGCTGGATATTCAGATGCCGGTACTGGATGGATTTGAGGTTTTGAAAAAAGTAAGAGAGGATGCGATGCTTTCCTCAGTTCCAATCATTGTACTGACTACGAGCGATGGTATTCATACAGAATTAGCGAGTCTGGATCTGGGGGCTGCTGATTTTATTGCAAAGCCATACAATGCAGATCTGATCAGAAGAAGGATCCGCAACATCATCGGACTGAAGGAGTCCTCCCTGACACTGGCAGCCCTGGAACACGATGCGTTGACCGGATTTTATACAGAGCAGGCATTTTTTCATTATGCAAAGCAGCTGATGGCAGGCAGACCAGATAAGAAAATGCATCTGCTTGTTGCAAAAATCAAGGATTTTAAGCTGATTAACAGTATTTACGGAGCGAAAAGAGCGGATGAACTTCTTCTTTATCTGACAGCCATATATAGTGAGCGGTTGAAAAATGGATTGATTGCACGAACCGGCAACTCTTCGTTCGCGTTCCTGTTTTATGATGGCAACGAACTGGATTACAGAACGGTAACAGATACGATTCATTATGTAATAGAAAATACTCCAATTCCGGGAATAAAAGTGAAATACGGGATTTATGAAGACATTGACAAACATTTTTCGATTTCCACGATATGTGATTATGCGCTGATGGCGGCGGAAACCGTGATGGATAATTACGACTGTGATCTGGCATATTATACGAAAGAAATAGCACAGAAGCAGATTTATAATCAGATGATTGAAAACAGCTTTGAGGATGCATTACATAATGAGGAATTTATTGTGTATTACCAGCCAAAGGTAGATATCATTACGGAAAAAGTGCTTGGCGCGGACGCGCTGGTCAGATGGAAGAAAAGAGATGGATCTGTCATCTCTCCGGGAGATTTTATACCTGTTTATGAGAAAGACGGCCTGATTGAAAAACTGGACGAATATGTATTTGAGCAGGTCTGCCGGCTGCAAAAAAGTAAGAAGGATATCGGAAAAGCATTATTACCGATTTCTGTAAATTTGTCAAGATCCAGTATTCTTCAGGAAGGCGTAGCAGAACGCTATATAGAAATCGCAAAGAAAAATGAAGTTCCATTTTCCTGTGTCCCACTGGAGCTTACCGAATCAGTAGCCGTCTACAGTGACAAGATCAGCAAAACGATTGATCAGTTGATAAAAGCCGGATTTAAGCTTCAAGTGGATGATTTCGGCTCCGGATATTCTTCGCTGGCAATCCTGAATCAATTGCCGTTCAGTACACTTAAGATCGATAAAAGTTTGATCAATCATGTATGTGAGGAGAAAGGGAGAACGCTGGTGGAGCAGGTCATTCTGCTTTCGAAGGTGTTAAAAATGCAGGTGGTTGCCGAAGGCGTGGAGACGAAAGAACAGCTGGAGGAATTAAGAAACCTGCAATGTGATGAGATACAGGGATTTTATTTTGCAAGACCAATGCCGGAAAAGGAATTTATAGAATATATAGAATCCTTGGGAACGTGAAAAAATGGCTTTTTTCCGTTTGGTTCAAACCTGTTCCGGCCCAAAGCAAGCATGGATCTGCAAAACGATATCAGAATCAATCCATCCTCTGGCAGCCATATCCTGCAGAATCTGGTATGCTTTTTCGTATGCCATCCCCTGCTTATAAGGACGGCTTTCGGTTAATGCCTGATAAATATCAGCACACGCCATAATACGCTCCTGTGTATTCAGATCAGGGGCTGATTTGCCAAATGGATAGCCGGAACCGTCCAATCGTTCGTGGTGAAAAGCAGCCCAGTCACGAATTTCATCAAAATCATCGATTTCTGAGAGAATATAATAAGTATATGCGGCGTGGTGCTTCATGGCAGCAAATTCTTCTTCTGTCAGGCGGTCTGGTTTTTCCAGAATTTCATTTCCAATGGCTACTTTTCCGATATCGTGTAAAGCACCTGCCAGGTACATTTTTTGAGCAGTTTCCTCATCAAAGCCCATATGGCGGGTCAGTTTTTCAGCGACAGCTGCCACGCCGATTGAATGGGTGCTGGTAAACGGAGATTTGTAGTCAACAATATGGGCAAAAAAATTTGCCAGTGCCTTAATCTGGGAAAAGCTGAGATCCTGTTTGAACCGTGGAACCTTATTCCAGAGCAGGTTTTCCAGATCCTCGCTTCCGATAGAAAGAAAATCAGATTCTGAAAATGCACGCAAAAATGCGTCGATACATTCCGCGTCAACGATACAGCCTCTTATATTTTGAAGAAAAGCAGTTGCTTTTTTCCAGATGTCAGCTGTAAATGTTTTTGCTCTGCAGGTGACATCCAGCAGGTCACACAGGTGGATAATACGTGCGAAAAGAGGAATTTCTGTCCATTTTTTTCCGAATGGACCGCTGCCGTCCGCAGTTTCATGGTGATATAGAATCACATTCGTGACATCCGTATGAAAAGGGAGTTCCTGGAGATTCTTTTCGCCCAATGAGCAGTGGGCGCCTAATCGGGGAAATTTCTGTGTAGCGGAAGCGTATGAAGTATCATTATGCAGCTCTTCCTGGATATACTGGGTCAGTGCATTGTCATGCAGCAGAGCGCAGACGGCAAGATCCTGAAGAGCTTTGCCATGAATCCCCATCTGTTCGGCAGTGCAGACACTCATATAAGCAACACGTCTTGCATGCTTGCTGGTTACATGGACCAGCTCTGCTTCTACGCAGTCCAGTGCATAAGAGCATGCAGATAATAATCCTAATCATCTAATTCCATAAAATCCTCCAGGTAAAGCAATTATGTCTCAGAGTCAGAGCAGATATTCATAAGTTTGTTTCGCAACCCGATAAAACAGGAATCTGCCCAAAAGTATTATAGACAAGATTGGAGATAATATCAAGTAATACATGGAATAAAAGTGAATGCAGAATTCAGACAGGATTGTTTTCCTTGCATAAAAAAAGATCCTGGGGTACAATAAAATAAAAAGAAATACAGACAGAAAGATAAAGAAGGGAAACAGTAAACAGGAGGCAACTATGGGAAAGACAATCGGGCTGGCAGAGCTGACCAGCATTACGTATGGCATTGCGGTATCTGATGCGATGCTCAAAGCGGGACAGATAAAGCTTCTGCGCAGCGCACCTGCATGTCCTGGAAAATATCTGATCCTGATTGCGGGCGATACGGGGGAGGTAAAGGCGGCAATGGAAGCCGGAGCTGCACTTGCCGGCAAACATCTGCGCAATTCATACGTGATTCCGCACATCCACGAACAGGTGCTGGAAGTGCTTTCAGCACGGAAGAAGGTGGAGGCGCGCGAGGCAGTCGGTATTCTGGAATGCTCGATGATGGTATCGGCACTTTATGCAGCGGATATGGTGGCAAAAGAGGCAGCGGTGCGTCTTTGCAGAGTGCGTCTTGGTCAGGGCATCGGAGGAAAGGGCGTCGTGATTCTTTCTGGCGATGTGGGAGCCGTAAAAGCAGCGGTAAGCGCTGTGGTAAAGAGCAGCGATGTACTGGAGCTGCACCTGCAGGAGCATTACGTGATCCCGAATCCGGATCCGGAGCTGCTTGATTTTCTTTAGGTAATAAGCGGGAATACCCGGTAATTCAATTACCGAGATGAAAGTGCAGGATCGTGTATATCTGCACAGGGTAAATAGTATCATAATCCCCCTCAATTAAAATGAAAGCAGAAAGAAACAATCAGATATGAAACATGCAGCAGGACGAGATATGCCAGAACCGGCAGCTCGTCCTTTTTGTATCGGTTTTTATGAACAAGCAGCGGAAGCAGATTGCGAATGTCCATTTTAGCGCATTGATTGGCACTTCGGGAGAATTGACAACTATTTGACGGCAGGGTATACTGAAATTAATAGAAAAACGGTGCAGGAGAACGGTATACGTTGTAAAGGAATCCGCACCGAAGCAGTACGGTATTTAGAGTGGATTATACAGGAACCACATATGACAGGAGATGAAAGACAGGAGGAAAAATAAGCAGATGAAAAACCAAGAGAGAATATGGATTCTGCTCCTGATGATTTTAGCCTGCATGATACCATGGAGGATTGGCGCACAGGCAGTGGCTGAGGCAGAAGCCACATCACAGGGAGCGCAGTTGGAAACGCAGGTGCGGGTCGGCTATTACGAGGCGGTTGGTTTTCAGGAAGGTGCAGAAGACGGAGCCCTGAAAAGCGGTTACGGCTATGAATATCTGCAGAAAATTGCGGCGTATGCAGGCTGGAGCTATGAGTATGTGTATGGTACCTGGGCGGAGCTTTACGAGCAGCTGGCTGCAGGCAAGATCGATCTGATGGCAGCAATATCCTATACGGAAGAGCACAGCAGAGAAGTGGCATTTCCGGAACAGGAGATTCTGGAGGAGACGTTTTATATCTACAAAGACACGGAGAATGACGAACTTGTATGTGGGGATATAAACTCCTATCGTGGAAAAAAGATCGGTGTTACTTTGGATAAAAAAATGCGGGAACGTCTGCAGGAATGGAAAGAGAAGACGTCTGCAGACATTAAGATTGTGGAGTATGAATCGTTCGAAACGTGTTTCGATGATTTTTACAGTGGAAAGCTTGATGGCTTTGTCAGTGCGGACAATGTTGTTTCTGGATGCTATGGTATTACTCCGGTGGAAAAGATCGGAAAGGAGCCTTATTATCTCTGTGTTTCCAAAAGCAGGGAGGATCTTCTGGAACAGCTGAACAATGCAGTTTCAATCATGACGGAGCAGGACAAAACGTATCTGGCTGAGATGAAAAGCAGATATTCTGTGGATACTTCCGTCAATCGCTTCCTTTCAAAGGAGGAGCGGAAGTGGATGGAGGCACATGATTCGCTGACGGTTGGCTATCTGAAACGGTATCTGCCCTACTGTGATGAGGCAGAGAATGGCAAAGTGACGGGAATGCTCTCCGAATTAATGCCGGATCTGTTTGCGGCGCTGCCGAGAGACTACGAGCCGGAAATTACGTATGTTGGTTACGATGGACATACGGAAATGCTGGAAGATCTTGCGGCCGGAAAACTGGATGTGGTTTTCCCGATCGGTGATGAATCGTGGTTTGCGGAGCAGAGCCAGTTTCTTTTAAGCTCGCCGGTCAATTCAGCAACGATGAACCTGGTTTATTCCGGAAACTACAGTGCTGCGACAACACAGCGGATGGCAGCGAATAAAAATAATCTGCTTCAGTATAATTATATCCGAAATAATTTTCCGGAGGCAGAGATCGTGGAATATGATTCGATTGAGGAGTGTATTCAGGCGGTCAAAAAGGAAAAAGCGGACAGTACGATTGTCAATGCACTGCGCACAGGGGCGATGGTGGATTCCAGACTGAAGCTGAATGTGGTTCCGCTTCGAATGAAGGACGATCGCTGTCTTGGAATATCAAAGAACAATACCGGGCTTTTGATGCTGCTGAACCATGGAATCAGTATTCTCGGTGACAATTACTGGATCAGCCGTTCTTATGAGTATACAGACGGATTGATTACGTATACGATAGCCGATTTGATACGGGATCATATAGAAAAAATCTTTCTTGCCATTTTGATTCTGATCGCAGCAATGATTTTCTTTGGATTTCGCCATTATCGGAAAATGGCGCAGGAGGCAGAAAAAGAAGCGGAGCAGAAACGGCAGCTGGAGGATGCGCTGATCCGGGCAAAGCAGGCGGATCATGCAAAATCCGTTTTTCTCCACAATATGTCGCATGATATCCGGACACCGCTCAATGGAATCATGGGAATCATTGACATTAACAGCCGATGCACGGACGAAAAGCTGATTCGGGAAAACCGTGAGAAGGCGAGGACGGCGGCTGCACATCTGTTAGATCTCGTCAATGAGGTGCTTGAGATGAGTAAGCTGGAAAACGGTGAGATTGAATTGGATCATGAGGTTTTCCGATTTTCAGAGGTGACGAGAGCTGTCCGGGATATGATGGAGGTGCAGGCGGTAAGTGCCGGAATCACATTTTCTGTGACGGATGAGACGGAAGGCATCAGCGAACCGCAGATTTATGGAAGTCCGCTGCATATCCGTGAGATTCTGGTCAATATTCTTGGAAATGCGATCAAATATAATAAACCGGGAGGTTCAGTGAAATGGATAATCAGGATTTCTCAGGAGGAAAAGGCAGTCCGTTATTACTGTAGAATCGAGGATACCGGGATCGGAATGAGCCAGGAATATCTGAATCACATTTTTGAACCGTTTTCGCAGGAGAAAAAGAGTGCGCGCACGGTATATCAGGGGACCGGTCTTGGGATGGCTGTGGTGAAAAAGCTGGTTGACAAGATGAACGGCACGATTGAGATCGAGAGCCATGAAGGGACCGGCACCAGCGTGACTATTACGCTTCCGTTTACACCGGCCAGAAAAGTGGCTGCCGGGAAAACACATTCAGAGGAGGAGCTGCCGGATATTTCAGGGGTTCGCATTCTGCTTGCAGAGGACAACGATCTGAACCGTGAGATTGCCGAATATCTGCTCAAAGAAGGCGGAGCCTCTGTGCGTTCAGCAAAGGATGGTTCAGAGGCGGTGGCAGATTTTCTGAATGCACCGGAGGGTACTTACGATGCGATTCTGATGGATATTATGATGCCGGTCATGAATGGCTATGAAGCGACGCGTGCGATTCGTACATCAGAAAAAGGGGATGCAAAGACGATTCCGATTATTGCAATGACGGCAAACGCATTTGACGAAGACAGGAAAGCCGCAGCGGATTGTGGTATGAACGGATTTATCTCCAAGCCGATAAATATGGAGGAGGTTATCGAGGCACTCCATAGTGTATTGTGCAAGGACAGTTAGTTTCCGGCGTGAATTACTCAGGATAAAGGCAAAGAAACAAACGCTCCCCGAAAAACCGAGGAGCGTTTTCATTATGTTTGGTTAACGTTCAAACTTTGCAACAATCGCGTTAATATCCTTGACTGTTTCCATATTTTTACCGATAAAGCCGTCGAGCTCGTTAATCATATCGCGGGTAGTTTCGGTTTTCTCGTGGATACTGCCGGCAAAGGTCTCGTAATCGGAATATCGAATACCATTTATTTATCTTATCCAAAAACAATTGACAATTCAAGGAAAATATTGT
>JAQXVT010000011.1 GCA_029225065.1 Lachnospiraceae bacterium
CGTAGTTCGTACAGTAAAGGGTGTTCGCCGTAAAGACGGTTCATATATCAAGTTCGATGAGAACGCAGCAGTTATCATCAAGGATGATCTGAACCCGAGAGGAACTCGTATTTTTGGACCGGTAGCAAGAGAGCTTCGTGACAAGAAGTTTATGAAGATCGTTTCCCTGGCTCCGGAAGTATTATAAGGAGGACCCGAAGATGAATAAGATCAAGACTGGCGATACAGTAAAGGTAATCGCAGGCAAAGATAAAGGTAAAGACGGTAAAGTTCTCGCAGTAAAGGACGGCAAGGTTCTCGTTGAGGGCGTCGGCATGGTAACAAAGCACACAAAACCGTCAGCTGCTAATCAGCAGGGCGGCATCGTGAACAAAGAGTCCTATATCGATGCATCCAATGTTATGCTTCTCGTTGGCGGAAAGACAACAAGAGTCGGCTTCAAGATGGATGGCGACAAGAAAGTCCGCGTAGCAAAGGCTACTGGAGAAGTAATTGACTAATTGAAGAGAGGAGGTCGCACAGGTGAGTAGACTTAAAGAAGTTTATCAGAATGAGATCGTAGATGCTATGATCAAGAAATTTGGATATAAGAACATCATGGAAGTTCCGAAGATCGACAAAGTCGTTATCAACATGGGTGTTGGTGAGGCAAAAGACAATGCGAAGCTTCTGGAATCTGCAGTAAAGGATATGGAGACCATTACCGGTCAGAAGGCTGTCCTGACAAAAGCAAAAAATTCAGTGGCAAACTTCAAGATCAGAGAGGGCATGGCAATCGGCTGCAAGACCACACTTCGTGGTGAGAAGATGTACGATTTCGTAGATCGTCTTATCAACCTTGCACTGCCGCGTGTACGTGACTTCAGAGGTGTAAACCCGAACGCATTCGACGGAAGAGGAAACTATGCACTTGGAATCAAAGAGCAGCTGATCTTCCCGGAAATCGAGTACGATAAGGTTGACAAGGTAAGAGGTATGGACGTTATCTTCGTTACAACTGCTAAGACAGACGAAGAAGCACGTGAATTACTGAGACTGTTCAACATGCCGTTCGCGAAATAATCCGGCATTGGGAATATAGGAGGAAAATTTCATGGCTAAGACAGCAATGAAGATCAAACAGCAGCGTACACCGAAGTTCTCCACCAGAGCTTACACACGCTGCAGAATCTGCGGACGTCCGCATTCAGTCCTGAAAAAATACGGCATCTGCCGTGTATGCTTCCGTGAACTGGCTTACAAGGGTCAGATCCCGGGCGTAAAGAAAGCTTCCTGGTAAGAGACGGGGCGCAGAGCTTTCGAACACAGAATAAAAACAATTGGCAATTTGACCTGGACGGGGAGAAAAATGCACAGGATGCAGACCGGACGGGGGAGGTAGTGGGGAAGGACACACGTCTTCTCACTACTCCGAACTGCCAGACTCGAAAATGCTTCGCATTTCCTCGGTCACGGCGTCTCGCCGTGAATCAAAATGGAAATTCAGTCCTTAGCAGCCAAGTCTGCACGGCCTGATTTCTCATTTTGAGGCAGTTCTCAACGATAACGTGAAAAGTCTGATTAATAATTTAGGAGGAAACTATCATGACAATGAGCGATCCGATCGCAGATATGCTTACAAGAATTCGTAACGCAAACACTGCAAAACATGACACAGTAGATGTTCCGGCTTCCAAGATGAAAATTGCTATCGCAAACATCCTGGTTGACGAGGGATATATTAAGAAATATGATCTGGTAGAGGATGGCACTGTAAAGACTCTCCACATCACACTGAAATACGGCGCAGATAAGAACGAAAAGATTATCACCGGCATCAAGAGAATCTCCAAGCCGGGTCTTCGTGTGTACGCAGGCAAGGATAATCTCCCGAAGGTACTTGGCGGACTTGGTATCGCAATCCTGTCCACAAACCAGGGCGTTATTACAGATAAACAGGCAAGAAAACTTCAGGTTGGCGGCGAGGTTCTGGCATTCGTTTGGTAGTTGAATGCACAGGCCGGCTTTCCGGTAATTTTGCGAGTTATATTTTTATATATACAGCTCACTGAAAACAGAGAGGGCGCATGACCCTCTCCGAAAATCTAAGTAAGGAGGAAACAGGCATGTCACGAATTGGTAGAATGCCAGTCGCAATTCCGGCAGGAGTTACTGTTGAGATTGCAGAGGGTAACGTAGTTACCGTTAAAGGACCGAAGGGAACTCTGGTAAGAGAGCTTCCGCACGAAATGGATATCAAAATTGAGGACGGTCATGTGATCGTATCCAGACCGAACGATCTGAAGAGAATGAAATCTCTCCATGGTCTTACCAGAACACTGATCCACAACATGACGATCGGTGTAAGCGAAGGCTATACAAAGACTCTGGAAGTAAACGGTGTTGGTTACAGAGCTGCTAAGGCAGGCAAGAAGCTGACACTGAACCTTGGATATTCTCATCCGGTAGAAATGGAAGATCCGGAAGGAATCGAGACTAAGGTTGATGGCAACAAGATCATCGTATCCGGAATCAGCAAAGAAAAAGTTGGCCAGTACGCAGCTGAAATCAGAGACAAGAGAAGACCGGAGCCGTATAAGGGCAAGGGAATCAAGTACGCTGATGAGGTTATCAGACGTAAAGTTGGTAAGACTGGTAAAAAATAAATAAGGAGAGTGTGAAGAATGGTTAGCAAGGAATCAAGAGCAAAAATCCGTGAGAAAAAGCATTACAGAATGCGCAACCGTTTCGCAGGCACAACTGAGAGACCGCGTCTTGCTGTATTCAGAAGTAATAACCATATGTATGCTCAGATCATCGACGACTCCGTAGGACATACTCTGGTATCTGCCAGCACACTTCAGAAAGAAGTAAAGGCAGAGCTTGAGAAAACTAACGACGTTGCAGCAGCAGCATACCTTGGAAAAGTAATTGCAGAGCGTGCACTGGAAAAAGGCATCAAAGAAGTTGTTTTTGACCGTGGCGGTTTCATCTATCAGGGTAAAGTCAAAGCACTTGCAGAAGCAGCAAGAGAAGCTGGACTGGAATTCTAATAAGGGAGGAAAAGACACATGAGACATGAGATTATTGACCCGAGCCAGTTCGAACTGACTGACAAGGTAGTGTCAATTAAACGTGTATCCAAGACTGTTAAAGGCGGACGTACGATGCGTTTTACAGCTCTGGTTGTTGTCGGTGATGGAAACGGCCATGTAGGTGCAGGACTTGGCAAAGCAACAGAAATTCCGGAAGCAATCCGCAAGGGCAAAGAGGACGCTATGAAGAAGCTTGTTTACATCGGAATGGATGAGAACAACAGCGTTCCGCATGATTTCATCGGAAAATTCGGTGGTGCATCCGTACTGCTGAAGCGTGCTCCTCAGGGTACTGGTATCATCGCAGGCGGCCCGGCACGTAACGTCCTTGAGATCGCTGGTATCAAGAATATCCGTACAAAGTCACTTGGATCTAACAATAAGCAGAACGTAGTTCTGGCAACATTGGAAGCACTGAAGCAGATGAAGTCTCCGGAAGAAGTTGCAAGACTCCGCGGAAAATCTGTAGAAGAGATTCTGGGCTAAGGAGGTTTTGAACAATGGCAGAGAAACTGAAAGTTACATTAGTAAAATCACCGATCAGTGCTATCCCGAAGCATCGCGCAACAGTTAAGGCTCTTGGCCTTACAAAGATGCACAAGACGGTTGAGCTTCCGAACAATGATGCAGTCAAAGGAATGGTTGCACAGGTTTCACACCTTGTAAAAGTTGAGGAAGCATAAGAATTATTGAGATAAGGAGGTGTCATCATGGATTTATCGAATTTAAGACCTGCTGCAGGCAGCGTACACAGTGATAACTTCAGAAGAGGACGCGGACATGGTTCAGGAAACGGCAAGACTGCCGGTAAGGGACATAAAGGACAGAAGGCTCGTTCAGGCGCACCGAGAATCGGATTCGAGGGTGGCCAGATGCCGCTGTACAGACGTCTTCCGAAGAGAGGCTTCAAGAACAGAAACACTCTTGATATCGAAGCAATCAATCTTGGTGCTCTGGAAGTATTCGAGAACGATGCAGAGGTAACGGTTGAGACTCTGATCGAGAAGGGTATCATCAAAGATGCAAAGGACGGCGTTAAGATCCTTGGCAATGGTACACTTACAAAGAAACTGAATGTTAAAGTAAATGCGTACAGCGAAAGTGCAAAGGCGAAAATCGAAGAGCTCGGTGGAAAAGCAGAGGTGATCTGAGATGCTCGAGACACTGAAAAATGCGTTTAGAATTAAGGATATACGGAAGAAGTTATTCTTCACATTCTGCATGATGGTTGTGATTCGTATGGGTTGTCAGCTTCCTGTGCCGGGAGTAAACAGAAATTACTTCTCACAGTGGTTTGCTCAGAACTCAAACGATGCATTTAATTTCTTTTCTGCATTTACCGGTGGCTCCTTCGAGAAAATGTCAATTTTCGCGCTTAGTATTACGCCATATATTACATCCTCCATCATTATCCAGCTCCTTACCATTGCCATCCCGGCACTGGAGGAGATGCATAAAGATGGAGAAGATGGCAGGAAAAAAATTGCATCTATTACACGTTATGTGACGGTAGGACTTGCTCTTATCGAAAGTATTGCAATGACAGTCGGCTTCGGCAGATCCGGAATGATTCCGAATATTACTTTCCTGAAAGGCTTTGAAGTAGTTGTTGCGCTGACAGCAGGAAGTGCATTCCTGATGTGGATCGGTGAGCGGATCACGGAGAAAGGCGTCGGCAATGGTATTTCCATCGTCCTGATGATCAATATCCTTTCCAGTATCCCGTCTGATATTACAGGTCTGTTTGAGATGTTCGTAAAGGGCAAAACCCTTGCACACGGAGCACTCGCAGCCCTCATTATCATTGCTGTAATCCTTGTCACAATCGTGATGGTTATTATCCTGAACGATGCGACAAGAAAGATTCCGGTACAGTATGCAAAGAAGATGCAGGGTCGGAAGATGGTAGGCGGTCAGTCTACATTTATTCCGCTGAAGGTCAATACCGCGGGCGTTATTCCGGTCATCTTCGCATCATCCCTGATGTCCATTCCGCAGATGATCGTTGCCTTCACCGGCGCGAACGTGGGAACCGGCATCGGTGCGACGCTGATCGGAATGCTGAGCCAGAATAACTGGTTCAACTTCAGCAAGCCGGTTTATTCAATCGGTCTGGTTCTTTACATTGTACTGAATGTGTTCTTCGCTTATTTCTATACATCAATCACTTTCAACCCGATTGAAGTGGCTGATAATATGAAAAAGCAGGGCGGATTCATTCCGGGTATCCGGCCGGGCAAACCGACCCAGGAATATCTGGAAAAGGTATTAAACTACCTTGTATTTATCGGTGCAGCAGGACTGATTATCGTCGTACTGATCCCGATCTTCTTTAATGGTGTGTTTGGTGCATCGGTTTCCTTCGGCGGAACCTCCATCATCATCATTGTAGGAGTTATTCTTGAAACATTAAAACAGATCGAATCCCAGATGCTTGTACGCAACTACAAAGGATTCCTGTCAGAGTAGAAATAAGGAGTGTACACACTTCCGAAGGTTTACAGAACAAATCCGTCTTACACAGGCCGGAGGGCGTTCCGACCTTTCGGGAGAGGGTGCACTCTTTTTTTGTTGAAACTTCAACAAAACGGACGCAAGGATTCTCACATATCCAAAATAGTGAGAGGAATTGCCGGAAGAAATAGAATATCAGTGGCGTGCGGCGAGAAATCGGTATCCTCCACTGACATGGAGCAAATTACAGGCAGTTTTTGATGAGACAGACTCTGAAAAAATATTGTCTGTGAATGAAACAATATAGAAAAGGTGGAAATTTAAAATGAAAATAGTTATGCTCGGTGCACCGGGTGCCGGAAAAGGCACACAGGCAAAAATGATCGCATCAAAGTACCAGATTCCGCACATCTCTACCGGAGATATTTTCCGTGCGAATATCAAGAACGGTACAGAGCTTGGCAAAAAGGCAAAGTCTTATATGGATCAGGGACTTCTTGTTCCGGATGAACTGACGGTAGATCTCGTCATCGACCGCCTTGCAAACGATGACTGCAAGAACGGCTACATCCTGGACGGTTTCCCACGTACGATTCCGCAGGCAGAGGCACTCGATGCGGCACTGGCAAAGCTTGGTGAAAAAATGGATTACGCAATTGACGTAGATGTTCCGGATGAGAATATTGTATCCAGAATGTCCGGCAGAAGAGCCTGCACAGGCTGCGGCGCAACCTACCACATCGTATACAACCCGTCCAAGAAGGGTGACTGCTGTGAAGTATGCGGCGAGAAACTGATTCTCCGCGACGATGACAAGCCGGAAACGGTTCAGAAGAGACTGAACGTATACCACGATCAGACACAGCCGCTGATCGACTACTATACAAAGCAGGGAATCCTGAAAGCCGTAGACGGCACACAGGATATGAATGATGTATTTGCAGCAATCACAAACATTTTGGGGGCGTAAATTATGTCAGTGACAATCAAATCAGCACATGAGATTGAGTTGATGCGTGAGGCAGGAAGACTGCTGAACATCGTACACAAAGAGCTGGAAGCAGCAATTCGTCCGGGTATTTCGACCTGGGAGCTGGATAAGCTGGGTGAACGTGTAATCCGGGGCTTTGGCTGCGTGCCGAACTTTCTGAATTACAACGGATTTCCGGCATCGTTCTGCATTTCCGTCAATGATGAGGTCGTACATGGTATCCCAAGCAAATCCAAGATTCTGCATGAGGGCGATATCGTGAGCATTGATGCAGGACTGATTTACAAGGGAATGCATTCCGACGCGGCGCGTACGTACGGTGTAGGACAGATTTCACCGGAGGCACAGAAGCTCATCGACGTGACGAAAGAGTCCTTTTTCAAGGGAATTGAACTGGCAAAAGATGGAAACCACCTTCATCAGATTTCAGCAGCCATTGGTGACTATGCAGAATCCTTTGGCTACGGCGTAGTCCGCGATCTGGTTGGCCATGGCATTGGTCATGCGCTGCATGAGGATCCGCAGATCCCGAACTTCCGTCAGAGAAACAGAGGCCTTCGTATCGTAAAGGGCATGACCTTTGCGATCGAGCCGATGATCACCGCCGGTCGTCCGGACGTAGAATGGCTCGATGATGATTGGACTGTAGTGACAGAGGACGGAAGCCTTTCGGCACATTATGAGAATACGATCCTGATCACAGACGGTGAGCCGGAGATCCTGACACTGGCAGAGTAAGGAGCGGGCATGAAGAAACAGATCAATGCACATCCCCGTACCACGCAGATCAGCGAAACGCTGAAAGAAAAACTGGAAAGCGGCGCTCCTCTGCGAGCAGAACTGCTGGCTGTTTCAAGAGCGGGTCACGACAAAGACACTCTGTACGTGGTGCTGGCAGAAGAAAACGAATACTTCTGGCTGGCGGATGGAAAGCGCAGAGGGCTCGAATCACCGAAAAAGAAAAAGAAGATACACGTACAGCTGATCCGGCATCTCCCGGAGGAGGTGGCCACGCAGCTGCAGTCGATCGAGCTGGACGCACATCTGCGAAAAGCCATAAAACTCTATGAGAAGAGTCAGAGTTTGAACAGTGAGGCATAATGAATGCGATCTGCTTAGATACTGACAGGAACAAAAGATGCAGGGGAGACAAAAACACGTGCTCAGAATTGAAATAATTTCCGGCAGACAGTGTGAAAGAGCCAAGCCCCTGTAATAATGATAGAAAGAAGAGCACAGGAGGTCTATATGTCAAAGACAGATGCGATTGAAGTAGAAGGAACCGTACTCGAGAAACTTCCGAATGCGATGTTCCGTGTAGAACTGGAGAACAAGCACGTAGTGCTGGCACACATCAGCGGAAAGCTGCGTATGAATTTCATCCGCATTCTTCCGGGTGACAAGGTAACGATCGAGCTTTCTCCGTATGATCTGACCAAGGGCAGAATTATCTGGAGAGATAAATAAGGCGATATTGCAAGGAAAGAGGAGCGCATGGATACATGTGCTCCTTTTACATTTTTAATGGCGATACCAGCTTTGAGGTGCATGTCATTGATATGTGGAATATGACGATCGGGGAGTGCGGCATTCAGAAGGGAAAATTCTGCATCGAGCTTCCGGGAAGACCGCATATGGAGGTACAGACTCGGAAGATGCAGTAATGTCAAAATTACTGTTCAGAGAAAAGCCATGAGAAATATGTAAAAAACGCTTGCATTTTCCAAGAGTCAGTGTTATACTACTAATCGAGCTTTCGGGGAGACACTATCTCTGTGTCTTTTTATGCCCAAAAGTTCAAGAAGCAGAGAACAAATGGTGAAAGGAGGATTAACCAAATGAAGGTTAGATCATCAGTAAAACCGATCTGTGAGAAGTGCAAGGTCATTAAGAGAAAGGGCAGCATCCGGATCATCTGCGAGAACCCGAAGCACAAACAGAGACAGGGTTAATTTTCAAAATCGGCGGAAAGGACGATGGGTTACCATTCGTCAAAATTTTCAATATAACGATGGAATAAATGAGAAGACAATTCTTTTAATTATATAGATTATTTAAGATATGAATTAAGAAAGTTGGATTTTATTTCGTTGCGATATTGGCTTTTAATACCGACCCAGGATTGAGACAGTAAACGGCTTCGCGTGAAACCGCTGTTCGCGAAGGTAGGATGTCCTGCAAGAATGATCATTTATGAGAGATTCACAGCTTAATGGGTTGGAAAGGCCGCAGGTGTGCTGCGGCTGGGCAGCGCTTACTGCCCCAGTTAGAGACAATAAAGAAAATGGAGGAACAATTACATGGCTCGTATTGCTGGTGTAGACTTACCAAGAGAAAAACGTGCAGAAATCGGTTTGACCTATATCTACGGAATCGGTAGAACAAGCTCAAACAAGATTCTGGCTGCAGCGAATGTAAATCCGGACACACGTGTCAGAGATTTAACAGATGAGGAAGTTGCGAGAATCCGTGACATCATCGATGAGCAGTTTACAGTAGAAGGTGATCTCAGAAGAGAGACAGCCCTCAACATCAAGAGACTGCAGGAGATCGGATGCTACAGAGGTATCCGTCATAGAAAAGGCCTTCCGGTTCGTGGTCAGAAGACAAAGACCAACGCAAGAACCAGAAAGGGTCCGAAGAGAACTGTAGCGAACAAGAAGAAATAATACTGAAGGAGCGCGAAAGAGCGCATGATTCATCTGCTTTTTGGATAAGCGGATGTCAGACAATTATGAAGAAAGTAGGTTAGTTTAGATATGGCAGCAGCTAAGAAAGTTACCAAAAAAGTGACAAAAAAGCGCGTTAAGAAAAACGTTGAACGCGGACAGGCACATATCCAGTCATCCTTCAATAACACAATCGTTACACTGACGGATGCACAGGGAAATGCATTATCATGGGCAAGTGCCGGTGGTCTTGGATTCAGAGGTTCAAGGAAATCTACTCCGTATGCAGCACAGATGGCTGCAGAAACTGCAACAAAGGCAGCATTAGTACATGGTCTGAAAACAGTTGACGTATTCGTTAAGGGACCGGGATCAGGAAGAGAAGCAGCAATCCGTGCACTTTCTGCAAATGGTCTTGAAGTAGTAAGTATCCGCGACGTAACGCCGGTACCGCACAACGGATGCCGTCCGCCAAAACGCAGAAGAGTCTAATGAGGGAGGTCAAATAACATGGCAGTAAATAGAGTTCCGGTCCTGAAGAGATGCAGATCACTTGGTCTTGATCCGATTTATTTAGGAATTGATAAAAAATCCAACAGAGAATTAAAGCGCGCAAACCGTAAGGTAAGCGAGTATGGCCTTCAGCTTCGTGAAAAGCAGAAAGCAAAATTCATCTACGGCGTACTTGAGAAGCCGTTCCGTAACTACTACAAGAAAGCTGACAGAATGCAGGGACAGACAGGTGAGAACCTGATGACCATTCTGGAGAGCAGACTGGACAACGTAGTATTCCGTATGGGTCTTGCAAGAACAAGAAAAGAGGCTCGTCAGATCGTAGATCACAAGCACGTTCTTGTAAACGGTAAGCAGGTAAACATCCCGTCCTACCTTGTTAAGGCTGGCGATGTAATCGAAATCAAAGAGAAGTGCAAAGGCTCTCAGAGATACAAAGACATTCTGGAAGTAACCGCAGGAAGACTGGTTCCGGAGTGGGTAGAAGTAGATCAGGAAGCACTGAAGGGAACTGTAAAAGAACTTCCGAAGAGAGAAGTAATCGATGTTCCGGTTAACGAAGTGCTTATCGTCGAGTTGTATTCTAAGTAAGCTTAACGTCACCCTCAACCATAAGCAAACCCAAAGGAGGGCCTGAATAGTGTTCGATTTCAACAAACCAAAAATTGAAATTGCAGAAATGTCAGAAGATAAACGCTTTGGAAGATTTGTAGTTGAACCACTCGAGAGAGGCTATGGCACAACCCTTGGAAATTCCCTGAGAAGAATTATGCTTTCTTCCCTGCCGGGTGCTGCTGTAAGCCAGGTTAAGATCGAAGGTGTGCTTCATGAGTTCAGCTCTATTCCTGGCGTAAAAGAAGACGTTACAGAAATTATTATGAATATCAAATCGCTGGCGATTAAAAACAACAGCGAGACGAACGAGGCAAAGGTTGCTTACATCGAGTTTGAAGGCGAAGGTACCGTAACCGCAGCTGACATTCAGGTGGATCAGGATATCGAGATTATGAATCCGGATCAGGTTATTGCACATCTGAACGGCGGCGCTGACAGCAAGCTCTATATGGAGCTTACGATCACCAAGGGACGCGGATACATCAGCGCAGATAAAGGTAAGACACCGGATATGCCGATCGGCGTGATTGCAGTTGATGCAATTTATACACCGGTAGAGCGTGTCAACCTCACTATTGAGAATACCCGTGTAGGTCAGGTTACCGATTATGATAAGCTGACACTGGATGTATACACAAATGCAACACTGGCTCCGGATGAGGCAGTCAGCCTTGCAGCAAAAGTATTGAGCGCACACTTAGGTCTCTTCATTGATCTTTCTGAGAATGCAAAGTCTGCAGAAGTCATGATTGAGAAGGAAGACAACGAGAAGGAAAAAGTTCTTGAGATGAACATCGATGAGCTGGAACTTTCCGTTCGTTCTTTCAACTGTCTGAAACGTGCCGGTATCAATACTGTAGAAGAGCTTTGCAACAGAACTTCTGAGGATATGATGAAGGTACGTAACCTTGGTCGGAAGTCCCTGGAAGAGGTACTGGGCAAGCTGAAAGAGCTTGGACTTTCACTGAATCCGAGCGATGAACAGCAGTAAATAACCGCACCAATCCGCAAGGATTGATGTGTGACCGCACCAATCAATCCTTCAGATTGGTTGGATTATCACCAATCAATCCTTCGGATTGGTTGGATTACACGAAGGACTTTGACAGCGGCTGGGGAGTAAGACCGAAGAGCATGCCCAGACGTTCCGGAATGGAGGAAATTTAAAATGGCAGGATATAGAAAACTCAGCAGAACAGCTGATCAGAGAAAGGCTCTGCTCAGAAACCAGGTAACCGCTCTGATCTACAGAGGCAAGATCGTTACAACTGAGCAGAAAGCTAAGGAAGTTCGTAAAATTGCCGAGGGTCTTATTGCAATGGCAGTAAGAGAGAAAGACAATTTCGACACTGTTACCGTTACTGCAAAGGTTGCACGTAAAGATGCTGACGGCAAGAGAGTAAAAGAAGTTGTAGACGGAAAGAAAGTTACCGTATACGATGAAGTTCAGAAGGAAATCAAGAAGGATCAGCCGAGCAGACTGCACGCTCGTCGTCAGATGCTGAAAGTGCTGTACCCGGTTACTGAGGTTCCGCAGGCAGCAGCAGGTAAGAAGAAAAATACAAAGCAGATCGATCTGACAGCAAAGCTGTTTGAGGAGATCGCTCCGAAGTACGCAGACCGCAACGGTGGTTATACAAGAATCGTTAAGATTGGTCAGCGTAAGGGCGATGGAGCTATGGAAGTAGTTCTTGAGCTGGTTTAATTAATTAAAGACCGAATAAAGTTTACAGGTTCCTGAAAACTCAGGGACCTGTTTTCTATAGGAAAATAAAAACTGTCCAATCTTACATACTACCTGGAGAAAATCCGAGGAGAGTCAAAGCGGATACTTGTAAGCCCCAAGCACTGTTTATTGTTCTTCGTAACCTCGCAGGGGACTTGACTGACTTGGTCAAACTGGGTAGAGCGTCAGGAGGAACACGCATGGAAACAGTACAAGAAAATTGGAAAAAAGCAGCAAGAGAAAAATTAGAAAGATTGTCGGGCAAAATCAGCTTTTATTATCACTCCTTAGATAGTGATGATTCTGTTGAATATCAGGCAGATCAGCCGTTGATGGCAGCCAGTGTAATTAAACTTTTTGTAATGACTGAAGCATTCGCCAGAATTGAAGCTGGAACGCTGGATCCGGATGCGATGGTTACGGTAAAACGCGCGGACTGTGTGCCGTCCTGCGGCGCACTCAATTACATGCATGACAACGTGCAGGTGACAATCATGGATCTGATTACATTGATGATTATTCTGAGTGACAATACAGCGACAAACGTGATGATTGATCTGCTTGGCATTGATGAGATCAACGCGCGGATTCGCTCCCTTGGCTTTGAAAAAACGATTTTAAAGCGAAAAATGTTCGATTCAGAAAAGGCGGCGTTGGGGCTTGAAAATTATATCAGTGCGAAGGAAGTAGGACTTCTTCTGGAAAAAATGTATTGTGGCACATTGATCAGCGAAACAGCAAGCAAAAAAATGATTGAAATATTGAAGAATCAGCGGTTAAACCATAAGATTCCATTTTATATCAAACCGATGGGTGGGCCTGCAATCGCACACAAGACCGGGGAGGATGATGGCATCACACACGATTGCGGAATTGTATTTGCAGAGCATCCATTTGTGGTATGCTTCTGTGGAAATGAGACTGATGTGACTGCGTATGAGCGGGCGATGGCAGAGATTGCAGTGGAGATTTATAAGGCGAATCGCTGATTTTACCAAAGGTGATATTCGCAATCCACTTCGCTATGAGGGAAAAAGACAGAAAAAAATAAGGGTGCAGCAGAAATTAAAAAAGTCTGCTGCACCCTGCTTTTATGGAACAAATAAAATTTTAAAAGCGCCTAAAAAAACGCCTAAAAAAACGCAGGCGTTTTACAGCAGAGATTCCGATACCCATCTGCGTGGATCTACATCCATAAATTTCGCACGTGCAAACCGTTCTTTCTGGTCAAATGGAACGGTACAGTCAAAAATTGCTTTGCATGCAATTCCACGAGCACGAATGTGAGAGGCATATTCCGGTCCGTTCGACGGGTCAAGCGGATGACACTGCACACCCGGAATCGGAATGAGATCAATGTCAGCCTGAAAACGGGTTGTCATTGCCCACATTACATCATTCATATCAAAGCAGTCTACATCCTCATCGACGAGGAATACGTGCTTCAGCTCAGCAAAAGCAGAAAACGCAAGAAGCGCGGCCTGACGCTGGCGTCCTTCGTCGGACGGAACAGTTTTGCAGAACTGAATGACAGCAATATACTTTCCGCCTCCCGGCGAAGCACAATAAACATTTTTTACCTTGCCTGGATATGCTTTTTCCAGCATAGCCAGGATACTGGCCTCCGTCGGAATTCCGGCCATTGAGACGTGCTCTTCGCTTGGCCCGATGCAGGTCTGCATAATCGGATGCTTTCTGGTCGTTACGGCTTTTACTTTGATAATTGGAAGAGAAGGATTTGCCGGTCCGCAGTAGCCCGGAAATTCCGGCATTGCTTTTCCGGTATTGGAATTTTGATCCTCGCGGACACGAACGTTTGGAAGAATTTCCCCTTCGATCACGTATTCTGCGTTTGCGATTGCCCGTTCGTTGATGGTTAAGCACTGGGTCAGTTCGACAGGACGATGGCGGATCGCGCCTGCTGCCTGCAATTCATCGTAGCCAAGCGGTGTTGTCGGCGGTTCAAAGCAGGAGGCAATCTCAATTGCCGGGTCTACGCCGATGCTGATAGAAATGGGAAGCGGTTTTCCTTTTGCTTCGGCCAGCTCGCGGAAATAGCCGATATGACGGGCTCCCGGCTGAAGAAAGATGGATAATTCATCACGCGACTGAAGACACATCCGGTGAATTGTGACATCAGATTCACCGGTTTCCGGATTGCTGGCATAGCACATACCAAGCGTAATGTAGGGGCCGGCATCTTCTGGTGTATTCGTTGGCGCCGGGATAAGTCGGCGAAGATCGAAGTTTGGGTCAGAGGCAAGATGGACGACCTCCTGACATTTTGCGCTTTCGTTTGGAATTACGACAGGTGGAATTGGATGTGTGACCGATTCCTTTAAAAGAAAGCCAAGGCGCTTCGGATCACAGCCAAGAAGGCAGCCGACTCGTTTCCGGCTTGCAAGCAATCCAATGACGACAGGCGCACCAGGATGGCCTTTTACGTTGTGAAAGATCATAGCAGGTCCTTCTTTTGTCGGTCGTGCTACCGTTCCGCCTGCACCGACATAACGGTAAACGCCGGCAAGTTCTCCCATCGGATCCGTTTCTGTATCAGATTCAACCAGCTGTCCAGGGATTGAGCGCAGCAAATCAAGTGCAGAACGCAGGTCACAGACGGAATTACCGTCTGAAACAGGGGACATAGGTTCAGCAGCTGTTTGATCGGAATAATCAACTGGCTGTATGTAGGTATGTGGCATGAAAATCCTCCTTTGTTAGATAAATTGATGAGTGTTATGGATTAAAGTGGATATTTGCAAGCTATGTTGCTGATTGCAGGATCATAAGGAATCCTCTCACAAGAGGACAATTCATAAAAATTGTGGATAACAATATTTTAGCGTAAGAAAAATGTGTAAGCAATTCGGATTCTGTGTTATACTATTCTTAATTGGAATATATAATCTGGAAAAGCTGCAGAAAAATATACAAACAGGTGAAATGGAAGGGGATTGTAACGCGAGAGCGAATGGGAGGAATCAATGGAGCTTAGACGACTGGAATTTCTGCTGGATTTGGCAGAGACAGAGAATTATTCGGAGACGGCAGAGCGAATGTTTACGACACAGGGAAATGTGTCAAAGCAGATACTCGCGTTGGAAAAAGAACTGGAGACCGAGCTGATTGATCGTTCACATCGGAAAATCAGGCTGACACCAGCAGCAAAGAGAATTCTGCCGCATGTGAAAAATCTGCTGGAGGAAGAAAGAAAAATGAAAACGGTACTGGAAGAGTTGAGAACGGAGCATGAACAGATCCTTCGAATTCAGGCGATTCCGGTGTTTGCACAGTACCATGTGCCAGAGCTGCTGGCACGCTTCAAGGCGCAGTATCCGCAGATAAAAGTACAGATTACAGAGACAGAGAAAAAACAGCTGGAAAAAAATCTGGAAGAGGGCAGCTGCGATGTGATTTATACACGTGAGATACTCGCAGAGGAAAAAAAGCAGGATGGCGCTGTCACGAAAGTAGATGGCTTGTTGGCGGAAATAGCTGGAATGCAGGAAAAAGAAATAAGAGAAAGCGAAAGCAGAAACCGGGAAAGCGGAACCCAGGAAAGCAGAAACCTGGAAAGCAGAAATCGGGAAAGCGGAATCCAGGAAAGCGGCGAGCAGGTATGCAGCACAAAAGATCGCTATGAAAAGGTGACTGCTGCGTTGGATCGATTTGCAGCGGTGTTGCCAAAGGGCGATCCACTTGCAGGCAGAAAAAAGATTTCGTTGTCAGAGCTGAGCGACCGGTCATTCCTGCTGCTGGATGAGAAGACGGAACTTTTTTCTCAGGCACAAAGGCTGTGTCGTTGCGCCGGATTTGAGCCTCGTGTGGCATATCAGGGGGTGCGTATTGACACAATTCTGGCAATGACGGCGAGTGGCCTTGGAGTCTCGCTTTTGATGGAGCAGACGATTCCGGAGAAGAATAATCGAAACATTGTGACGGTTGCCCTGGAAGAAACGTGTGAAAGCCGTTTGCTTTTTGTGCGGAAAAAGAGCAGGAAAACAGCGCCTGCTGTAAATGCTTTTTGGGAATTTCTAAAAAAAGAGGATATTTGCAGCTTATACAGAGACGCTGTGGTGATGAAATAGAAAAATAATTCCATTATGGAATAGAATATATCGCAAACGGAATTGCATTCCCAAAGGTCTGTCGATATACTGAAGACAGAGGCAAAAGGCGTTTTGACCTTTTGCCTTTTTCTATAGGAGGAAGAAGAATGCGGATCATTGTGGCGGTGACAGGGGCGACCGGGGTACAGATGAGCGGAACACTGCTCAGGGCGCTCAGACAGCAGGAAAATTGTGAGATTCATCTGATCGTGAGCGAAGGTGCAAAGCTGACCTGGCGGTTGGAGTGCGAGCAGGAGCTGATAACGCTGTATGATCTTGCAGATTATGTTTATGAAGAGCATGACCTTGCGGCGGTGATTGCGAGCGGATCGTTTGTGACTGATGGAATGATCATCATTCCGTGCAGTATGAAGACACTGGCGGGAATTGTTTCGGGTTACGCAGAAAATTTAGTTCAGCGTGCTGCCGATGTCTGTCTCAAGGAGGGCCGAAAGGTTGTCCTTGTACCGAGGGAAATGCCGCTTGGGAAGGTTCATTTAAAAAATCTGAAAAAGGCAGCCGGACTTGGCTGCGCAATCGTTCCGCCGATGCTTACCTTTTACAATGGTGCCCAGACGCTGCAGGAACAGGTTGACCATGTAGTTGGAAAGGTATTGCTGCAGTTTCATATAGAATACAAGAGGTTTGTGCCATGGACAGGAGAGAGAATAGTACAAAATGGGCGGGAGAATATAGATCGAGAACCATTGACAGATTTCGAACAGAATATGTCGCAGACAGACAACGAACATCAATACGATGCGGTGAATCGTTCAATGATAGATGGAAGATCTGAAAAGAAACTATCCGTAAATGAAAAGCAAACAGATACAGTATCGATAAAACCGGATATAGCAGAGAATACATCAAGACAAAAAGAACGGAAGATTGAGACTGATCCGATAAAAACATCGATATATATAAGCGTGAAACTCTCGTTCAGTTCACTCAGTTTTCAGGCACAGCAAATCGGGGAGGATCTCCAGATTCTGCTGTGGGGAGGAAGCACCCCTCATATCGGGTCTGTGGTATTGACAACACCGCGACCGTCGCTTATGGGAGATGGAAAAATGAGCAGCACGTCTTCTGTGATCAATCGAAGCGGGCACAAGGATGAGCAGTTATGCCGGGCCGTCGCGGAACAGGTGACTGCGGCGACCGGAAGAGCGGTTGTCTGCAGCGGTGGATTTCATGTGGATGGAATTGAGAAAATCCAGATTCAGGAAGTGCAGGAGGCCGTGCAGCGGGCCACGCAGGAATTAATTGAAAAATTATTGTTACAATACTGAAATAAGAGCTTTGTAATCAATCGCATGACAGTGGTAAAAAGGTGAGAAAAAGAGAGTTTAATAGAGAGAATAAAACAAAAGCAGAATAAGAATAAAGCGAAAAGCAAAGATAAAGAAAAGCAAAGATAAAGAGAAGCAAAGATAAAGAAAAACAAAGATAAAGAAAAACAGGGGGAATCAAGCATTATGGACACGGCAAAAACACAGTTATCTGAAATGGAGAACAGGAAAATCCAATGGAAATATCTCGCAGAGCACCACTGCTATCTGTGGGAGCGGGCACCGTACTGCAGCAATCCGGAAGTGCCTGCAGAGCAATGCATGAATATTTATGTGCCGGAGCATTTTCTGACGGAGAATGGAGAACTGACCGAACAAATTGATGAAAATGGATTTAATGCAAAGACCGTTCCGGTAATTTTTGAGAACGGACTTGCGGGATATCATGAGGCTGAGCCATTTGATCTGGAAGATCCAAGAAGTGCGGCAAAGGAATTTCTGAAAAATGGATTTGTATATGTTTCCTGCGGCTGCCGTGGACGCAGCTCAGAAAACATCGATAAAAAACGATGTGGAAAATCACCGATTTCACTCGTGGACTTAAAAGCCGGGATACGATTTCTGAAACACCTTGCGGGTGTGATCCCTGGAGATATGACGAGAATTGTTTCAGTTGGAATCAGTGCCGGCGGAGCGATGAGCACGCTGCTCGGAGCTACCGGAAATAGCAAAGATTATGAGGAAGAGCTGCGAAGAGCGGGAGCGGTCATGGAGGAGAGTGATGATGTATTTGCGGCGCAGTGTTACTGTCCGATTATCGATCTTGACCATGCAGATCTTGCATATGAATGGATGTTTCGTGGCGAAACGCATTATAAGGGAATGCCGTTTGTAGGGTTTGGTGAGGGAGATCTGACACCGTATGCAGCTGCACTGTCAGAGCGTATGGCTGATGCGTATCCGGACTATTTCAACAGCCTTGGTCTGACTGATCCGATAAGCGGAGAAGCGATCACAATCGGAAAAGGACTGGAGGGCAGCGGTTACAAATATCTGATGAAAAAGCTGGAGCAGTCGGCGGCGAAGTATTTCAAAAAGCTCAATTCAGGCGAAGCACTTTCAGGACCGGAAATTCGTGTATTGGATCATTTGGAGACTGCAGAGGAGTCATCAGGAAAAAAGAGTGTTTCTGTGACGGATTATATTGCAGGAAATTATGAGTTGCTTATGAAGAATCGTCAGAGCGGAGAAAGCAAATGGGTAGCTGGAGAGGATAAGAGTGGCTGGCTGATCTGGGATGGAGAAAAAGCAGGCATTACAGGAATGAAAGAGATGCAGAAGACATACCATACCAGATTAAAACTGTGTCCGGCGTTTGATGATCTGAATCTGATTCAGGCAGAAAATCAGGAATTTGGTACGCCGCAGTGTGATAAAATGCATTTTGATCCATATCTGGCGCCGATTATGGAGACATTACAAAAGGAATTTCCGAAAGAAAATGCAAAATATCTGGAGGGATACCGGGAGGTAAACAAAGACCGGGAGCTGGAGAAAAGACGTGCGCAGATCAATCCGATGAATTATATCGGAAAAGCAGAAAATTCTTCAGCACCACATTTTCGTATCCGTGTAGGATCGAAGGATTCCGATACATCGCTGATGATTACGCTTACACTTGCATTAAAGCTGATGCAGACCGGAACAACAGATGTGGATTATGAGATCGTATGGGATGAACCGCATGGCCGCGCCGATTATCCGGGGGAAGTGACCGCGTGGGTTAAAAAAATCGCAGCTGCCGATTGACGGAATCAGGCAAGGATGGGATGGACTGTTCATATCTGCGCTGCAAAAGACAGACACGCACCGCACAGAACGATTGACAATTTGCTCCCGATGATTTACTATGGAAATCAGTTCTGAGCAGTATTATACAGAAAAAGACAGGCCGCACAGATCTTTCTGCTGCGGTCTTTTTTTGAACGCAGATCATGAAAGCGGATTGTGAATATCCGCTTTATATTACAGACAGATAAATCTGGGAGGAAAATATATGAGTATGGCAGTAGCCACATTGAAAAAAGGGGAAGGCCGAACCTTAAAAGCAGGCGGCGCATGGATTTTTGACAACGAAATCGAGAGCGTGATGGGAAGTGTGGAGAACGGCGACATTGTGTTAGTGCATGATTTTGACGGGTATCCGCTTGGAAGAGGATTCATCAACTTCAATTCAAAAATCAGGATTCGGATGATGACACGGAACATTGATCAGGAGATCGACCGGGAATTTTTGAAGATGCGTGTACGAAATGCATGGGCATACCGGAAAACGACGGTTGATACGTCGTCGTGCCGCGTGATTTTCGGAGAGGCAGATTTTCTGCCGGGCCTGGTAATTGATAAATATGAGGACGTGCTGGTTGTAGAATGTCTGGCACTCGGTATGGAGCAATTCAAGGAAACCATTGTGGAGCTTTTAAAGGAAGTACTGGCAGAGGATGGCATTACAGTGCGCGGTGTGTATGAGCGAAGTGATGCAAACGAGCGGAAAAAGGAAGGACTGCCGAAGGTAAAAGATTTCATCGGTGAGCCGTTTGATACAAAAGTGGAGATCACAGAAAATGGTGTTCGTTATCTGGTTGATGTGGTAGACGGCCAGAAGACCGGATTTTTCCTCGACCAGAAATATAACCGTCTGGCAATCCAGAAACTCTGCAAAGGTGCGCGTGTGCTGGATTGTTTTACACATATGGGAACATTTGCGTTGAATGCGGGAATCGCAGGTGCCCGCGAGGTAACCGGGCTGGATATTTCTGAATATGCCATTCATCAGGCAGAAGAAAATGCAAAGCGCAATCATCTGGAAAATACGGTACAGTTTCGCTGTGCAAATGTGTTTGATGAACTGCCGCGCCTGGCTGAACAGAAGGAGCAGTATGATGTTGTAATCCTGGATCCGCCGGCTTTTACGAAGTCAAGAGAGGCAACCAAAAACGCTATCAAGGGATATCGGGAGATCAATATCAAGGGGCTGAAGCTTGTCAAAGACGGAGGCTATCTGGCTACGTGCTCCTGCTCACATTTCATGACGCAGGAGCTTCTCGCAAAGACCGTACGTGAAGCGGCGCGTTCCGCGCATAAGCGCCTTCGCCAGGTAGAATTTCGTACTCAGGCGGCAGATCATCCGATTTTGTGGGCGGCAGATGAATCATATTATCTGAAATTTTATATTTTCCAGGTTGTTGAGGAGAAGTAAGAATCGGAAAGTGACAGAAATGCTTGATTTATAAGGGATTGACGGTATTTGATATTTACAGAGAAAACCTCGTAAAGTATCGTAAAATATCACAAAACAGTGATTTAAAGTGGTAAGAAAAACGACTCACAAAAAGTTACAAATGACTACGGTTTCGCTACGGTATTGAGACCTTTTAGCAAAACAAACTATGATATTATTATCATGGGAGTAATGAACAGAGAGTGATCGAGAAAATTTGAACTTGGCAAAGGGGAATGGCATGAAAAAAATCATGAAGATTATTGGCATAATACTGATAGCTATGATTCTTATAGTTGCGCTTTTTTTTCTATATGCAGCCCAAAAGCCTGCTGTCCCTAAGAATTATGAAACTTCTGTAAAAATCGGCGGTGAAATAGAAGGTACATATCTGGCTCACGGCAGCTTTACGGTCAAGTATACAGAGCAGGGAGCTTTGGAGAATTACAAGAAATATGAGGTGTACTACCCGGCAGAATTGGAAACCGGAAGCAGAAAGTATCCCGTGATCGTAGTTAATAATGGTACAGGCGTGAAAGGTTCAAAAGCTAAAACAATGTTTGAACATTTTGCGTCCTGGGGGTTCATCGTCATTGGTAATGAAGAGGAGTATTCCTGGAATGGCTTCTCCGCAGAGATGAGCCTCAAGTATCTGCTCCGGGAAAACGATAATTCTGACAGTATTTTCTATAACAGGATTGATACCGGTAATATCGGTGCCTTGGGTCATTCGCAAGGCGGTGTTGGTGCGTTCAATACCGTTACCGATACCAAGCATAAGGAGATGTACAAAACAATGGTGGCAGAGAGTCCTGCACATCCTGATTTAGCTGCTTCATTAGAATGGGATTATGATGTTTCAGACCTACGCATCCCTTTTCTGATAGTTGCGGGAACTGAAAAATCCGATGCAGAGATGGTTTGTACTCCGGAAGGAATGAATAAACTTTTTGACTCTGCCAGACAAGCACCTTTCAAAGTAATGGCTAGGAGAACAGGAGCCGAACACGGCGATATGCTATATTGCGCGGATGGGTATGTTACAGCATGGTTTATGTGGCAACTTCAGGGAGATGAATATGCGGCTGGTGCTTTCACCGGAGATGAGCCAGAAATAATGAAAAACAGATTGTATCAGGATCAGAAAGCTATAGAAAGAGAACGATAAATTGATACGTGAACAATCGGTGTGCAGTCCAGAGAAAAGGGCAGCTATCAATAGATGGTAAGCTGTTTTTTTCTCTGTCCTGACGCCGATTGTTCACGTATCAATTTTACGGAGATATAGTAGCTTTGCTATGAAAAAACTGAATTTGTAAATCAAGTGGCAAAGGCCGAAAAGGGAATCGAGAAATCAGAAGAGTCACCACAGTTAATCATCTTATCGATATTTCAAAAAAATAAAAAAATCTGATGTAATCATTGACATTACAATAAATTTGTGCTATTTTACACATGAAAGATGTAATAAACAAAGTTACAACAAAATGTGGAGGTACTTTTTATGCAGAAAGTAGTAGAATTTTTACAGAAAAACCCGGTTCAGTATTTAGCAACAGTTGGAAGAGATGGAAAGGCAAAATGCCGCCCATTCATGTTCTGCTTCGAACAGGATGGAAAGCTCTGGTTCTGTACGAATAACACAAAGGATGTTTATAAGGATATGGCAGCAAATCCAGAGATTGAAGTATCCGTTTCTTCACCAGAATATGCATGGCTTCGTCTTCATGGTAAGGCTGTATTTGAGAATAATATGAGCGTAAAGGAAGGATGCATGAACAACCCTATTGTTAAGGGACAGTATCAGACAGCAGATAATCCTATTTTTGAGGTGTTCTATCTTGAGAATCCGCATGGTGTAATTGCTGATTTCTCAGGAAATCCGCCTTATGAATTCTAATATATGTCATGCGCTGCATGACGCAAATAAAAGAACTGATACGGTGAGATTTCATAACCGACGGTAAAAGTCCGGATGAGAGAAAATATGATAAATAAGTCCCACAGGAGATCCAGGCCTGTGGGCTGTTTTAAATTCAGGCATATCTCAAAAAAGAGATTTATAAGCAATGATACAGTAATATTGGAAAAAAATTTACCCGGGGGACACAAAAGATGCAATCGAAGTTTTCCAGCTGTATGAAGCACAGGGCGAATATTTTGATATCAGTAACCCGTCAAACATTGTGAGGGATACAATAATAATCGGAGAAACGGAAATTGTACAGATGGGATATTATGTTGGTGAGGGATGCGTTAGATGTAAGCTGTGTTATTCTGTATGTCCGCAAAAGTGTATTGACATATCCTCAGTTACAGCTGTAATCAACCAGAATCATTGTCTTCATTGTGGCAGATGTGCAGAAATCTGTCCGAAGCAAATCATTGGAAGGCGATAGCGAGAACAAGTGCAAATATACGCTTTATGGATATGCAATCAGACAGTCAAAGTGGGGCTGGAAGAAGAACGTAAATTATGATAAGCTATATGAGATGAGAAAAGTTAGATGAAAAACGGCTGGTATAGAAATATATTCAGCAGGGAATTATGGAGAAGGTAAAATGAATCAAAAAGAGCGAATGATAAGCGGTCTTCCATACAAAGCATGGCTGGATGATCTGGACAAAGAAAGGGATGCCTGCAAAGCGCAGATTTATGAATTCAATTTGCTGAGACCGGAGGAACAAAAGAGTATTCCGGAACGATTGAAAAAGCTGTTTGGAAAGACCGGAAAAACGATCTGGATAGAGCCGCCGTTTCATTGCGATTATGGATGGAATATTGAGGCTGGCGAGAATTTCTTTGCAAATTATGGGCTGACGATTTTGGATGTGGGAAAGGTGACCTTCGGCAACAATGTGATGATTGCACCGAATGTTTCGATTTACACCGCCGGACATCCTATTCATCCAGACAGCAGAAATTCAGGATATGAATATGGGATTCCCATTACAGTTGGAAATAATGTCTGGATTGGCGGCAGCGTTGTGATTCTGCCGGGGGTTACCATAGGTGACAATGTGGTTATTGGCGCTGGCAGCGTGGTTACAAAGGACATTCCGGATAATTCGGTTGCTGCAGGAAATCCATGCCGGGTGATTCGGGCCATAACGGATGAAGACAGAAGATTCTACTATAAAGACAGGGAATTTGATGTTTCAGATTATTGAAAGTCGGAAAGGACATTCTTAAGAAAGAAGCATCCATTACTTAGTACGTTGTGTACTTGAAGTGATGGATGCTTCTTTTTTTATGAGTCAGGCAGGCAGCGAAGCGGCCTGTAAATTCCTGTTTTGACAATCAGTGAAGCGTTTTGTGCTCCTTTGTCTGCTGCACTGCGTCCCGTTCAATTTTCCGGATTACATACCGGTAAGAAACACCGGTGAATACTGCAGCGGCAACCCATGCAGCCGGATCGGCAGCACAGGCCATCGGATAGCTTAAGAATTTCATGGCTGTGACGGAAACCACCAGCCGGGCAATCAGCTCTGCCACGCCACCCATCATCGGCAGAAAGCTGTAGCCGCAGCCCTGCATGATATTTCGGAAGATATAGATGGTACAAAGTGGCACATAAAAAACAATACAAAGATAACAGTATGTCTTTGCCCATGGAAGCATGGCACTGATATCGACATCACCGGAGAAAAACAGGCCAAGACACGGGCGAAGCAGCAGAAAAATCAGCACAGCCATGGAAACAGAATAAATAGAGTCGGCGATCAGAGCGGCGCGGACGCCGGATTTGATTCGTTTGACATTTCCGCAGCCGTAATTCTGACCGCCGTATGTAGCCATTGTCTGTCCCATTGCTACCATACCCTGTGTCAGAAGATTCATGAGCTTTCCGGAGGCGGTAAAAGCGGCGACGGCTTCCGAACCGAAGAGGTTGATTGCAGACTGCATAATCATGGTGCCGGAGGCAGTGATTGCAAACTGGAAGGCCATCGGAATACCGGCAGCAAGCTGCTGGTAGGTCACTGCTCTGGAAGGTCTGAACTGACGGAGCGACGGCTTCAGGTCAGGGACGCGCAGCCAGATGTAAAGACCGCATAAAACGGCAGAAATTGCCTGTGCCAGGTTGGTTGCCCATGCGGCACCTGCGACGCCCATGCGGAAACGTACAATAAAGAGCAGATCAAGCACAATATTGAGACAGGCAGAAAAGACCAGAAAAAACAAAGGTACCTGGCTGTTGCCAACCGCCCGCAGGTACGCGGAAAAGAGGTTATAAAAGATATTTGCAGCAATGCCGATGCTGATGGCAGTAATGTATGTATAGGCTGCAGCAAAAATATTTTCCGGGGTGTTCATCAGTGTCAAAAGCGGATGCATGGAAACCAGGCATAGAAAAGTCAGCAGAAGTGAGATCAGTACGGACAGTACGATACCATTTCCAACTGAGTGACGGACGGCCTGGTCATCGCGGGCACCGTAACGCTGTGAGACACGAATGGAAAAACCGGAGGTGATTCCCTGAGAGAATCCGGTGATCAGAAACATAATCGTACCGGTACTTCCGACGGCGGCAAGTGCATCCGCACCGACATATCGACCGACAATAATCGTATCGGCCATGTTGTAGAGCTGCTGAAACATATTTCCGATCATAAGCGGGACCGTAAACCGCAGGATCACCGGCATTGGCTTTCCTTTTGTCATATCCAGCTGCATACGCAATTCATCCTTTCCTGAAGTATATTCCCCATTTGAACGCAGATAAGCATCCCCACTTCAAGTCTTCTCAGTTAACACATCTGAAACAGAAAAAAGTAAAGAAACAGAGCAATTTTATACATAGTATCGTGGATTGTCAATAGAAAAAAATCCGGAAAAACGAAAACGTAGCTTACCACAGGAAAAGATCTACGAAAGTACGAAAATACGAACGAAAAGTGATTCGAATCTTGACAATACGGTGAGCCTAAACTAACATATATAATATACGAATAACTTTAGTTTCGTATAAATAATAGCAGCGGTTACCTGCCAGTCGGAAGACTGTGTCAGGAAAGAGAGCTGCAGGCAGGAGGAAAGAGCTATGTTTTTGACGATACGGGGGATCCGAAAATCGTTCGGCGCAGGAGAAAGCCGTGTGGAGGTTCTAAAAGGACTGGATCTTGAGGTGAGAAAAGGAGAATTTTGTGTGCTGCTTGGACCGTCCGGTTCCGGAAAATCAACGCTTTTGAATATCATCGGAGGAATTGACGGAGCAGACGAGGGAAGTATCACAATCGACGGAGAGCGTCTCGAAAATATGAATGAGAAAAAGCTGTCGTTGTACCGCAGAAAGCATCTTGGCTACATTTTTCAGATGTACAATCTGATTCCGAATCTGACCGTGCGCGAAAATGTGGAGGTCGGTGCATATTTGAGCGATCATCCGCTGGATGTAGATGAGCTTTTGCACACACTTGGCATTTATGATCAGCAGAAAAAGCTGCCGAACCAGCTTTCTGGAGGACAGCAGCAAAGAACAGCGATTGGCCGTGCAATCGTAAAGAATCCGGATATTCTGCTGTGCGATGAGCCGACAGGCGCGCTTGATTACAATACGTCGAAAGAGATTTTGAAGCTGATCGAGACGGTCAATCAGAAATATGGAAATACAATCATCATGGTCACACACAATGATGCGATCAAGGATATGGCGGATCGCGTCGTGCGGCTTCGCGATGGAATGATTCGGAAAAACTACTGTAATGAGCAGAAGATTCCGGCAGCAGAGCTGGAATGGTAAAGGAGGGCACTATGAAAAATCCTTTACGAAAACGGGTATTACGGGAGCTTCGGGAAGAAATTGGAAAGTATCTGGTTGTGTTTATTTTACTGGTTACGACCATCGGTTTTGTATCCGGATTTCTGGTAGCAGATGGCAGCATGATAAAGGCTTACAATGAAAGCTTTGAAAAATACCGCATTGAGGATGGAAATTTTCGGACTGCTGATGAGATTCATCTCTCCCAGAGGCAGCAGATAGAGGCAGAGGGTGTAAAAATTTATGATAATTTTTATATCGAAACAGGTATGGACAACGACAGTACGCTGCGTATTTTTCAGAACCGGGAGGACGTGGATCTGGTTTGCCTGATGCAGGGGGAATTTCCACAGGCAGCGGATGAGATTGCGATCGACCGTATGTATGCGGATAATAATGACCTGACGGTGGGCGATACACTGACCCGGGATGACAGAGCCTGGACGATTACCGGACTGGTTGCACTCTCTGATTACAGTGCACTGTTCCAGAATAACAATGATTCCATGTTTGACTCGATTAAATTTGGTGTCGCGATCGTGACTAAGGATGGCTTTTCACAGTTGAATCAGGATCTCCTTCAGTATAATTATTCCTGGATTTATGAGGAAAAGCCGAAGACGGAGAAGGAAGAAAAGGAACGGTCCGAGGATCTGATGAAGGCAATCGGAAAAGTGGCTGCTCTGGAGGATTTTATCCCGCAGTATCTGAATCAGGCGATTCATTTTACCGGGGATGATATGGGCGGAGATCGTGCGATGATGCTGATGCTTCTGTATATTGTAATCGTGATTATGGCATTTGTGTTTGGAATCACGATCAGCAATACAATCCGCAAGGAGGCCGGGGTGATCGGAACGCTGCGCGCATCCGGCTATACGAAGGAAGAACTGATCCGGCATTATATGACCCTTCCGATTATTGTTACCCTGATCGGTGCGGCGATTGGAAATCTGCTTGGATATACGGTTTTTAAGGATGTGTGTGCCGAAATGTACTATGGAAGCTACAGCCTTCCAACGTATGTGACCATCTGGAATGCGGAAGCATTTCTGCTTACGACGGTTGTACCACTGCTGATTATGCTCGTAGTGAATTATGGGATTCTGCGTCACAGGCTGAAGCTTTCTCCACTGAAATTTCTGCGCAGAGATTTATCCGGAAGAAAGCGCAGAAAAGCGATTTATTTAAGTACAAAGATTCGCTTTTTCCAGCGCTTCCAGCTGCGGGTAATCTTTCAGAATATGAGTAACTATATTGTGATGCTTGTTGGTATTTTGTTTGCAAATCTTCTGCTGATGTTCGGACTTTTGCTTCCGTCAACGCTTGCGCATTACGAGAAGGAGGTACAGGAAAATCTGCTGGCAGAGTATCAGTATCTGCTCACTGTGCCGGTTAGCGCTGTAAGCGGGAACAAACTGGATGAGGCGTTTGCACTTCTGGATTTTTATCTTGGGACAAAAACAAGAAATGAGGATGCGGAGAAGTTTTCAGTCTATGCGCTGAACACACTCCCGGAAAAATATAAGAGCGAGGAGATTCTGCTGTACGGAATTATTCCAAAAAGCAGTTACATTCAGACCGATTTTGAAGAAGACGGAGTCTATATTTCCAGATCCTACGCAGAAAAGTATCGGCTGAAGGAAGGAGATACTATCACCTTGAAGGAAAAATATGAGGACGATACCTACTCCTTCCGAATTGCAGGAATTTATGAATATACGGCATCTCTGTGCGTCTTTATGCCGCAGGAGGAGTTAAATAAAACGTTTTCTCTTGGAGATGAATATTTCAGCGGTTATTTTTCCGCTGCACCGATTACGGATATCAAAGAAAAATACATTGGCTCGGTCCTTGATGCCGATGCGCTGACAAAGATCACAAGGCAGCTGACCGTTTCCATGGGAGGCATGATGGGGCTTGTCAATGGATTCGCGGTGCTGATATTTGTAGTACTGATCTATCTGCTTTCCAAGATTATTATTGAAAAGAATGCACAGGCAATTTCCATGACAAAAATTCTCGGTTATACGAATGGGGAGATCAGCAGACTGTACATTGTTTCTACGTCCATTGTAGTTGTGGTGTGCCTTCTGGTCAGCCTGCCAGTCGAGCGCTGGGTGATGGAGATTTTGTTCCGGGAAATGATGCTTGCCAGCATTTCAGGCTGGATTACACTGTGGGTGGATCCGATGATCTATGTGGAAATGTTTGCGGCAGGAGCAGGAAGCTATCTTGTTGTTGCATTTCTGGAATACCGGCGCATTCGCCGTGTGCCGATGGATGAGGCACTGAAAAATGTAGAGTAAAAATTTCAGACGACAGACGGGCTGTGGCCTGCAGCTTGAAACGTCCGGATAAAAGTAAAAGAAAGAGGAAACCCGAAACTCGTTTGCGAAAGGTTTCCTCTTTCTTTTTGGATAATTGGAAGGGAAATATTATTTGCCTATTCCGCTATGATATCGTCCGATTGGTACCGTGGAGGGGCTGCCCAAAACGGGGGAATTTTTGCACACAGCAGTTCAGAGCGTAGATTTCACGAATCAGAAATTCTGTAATTACTTCTGCGGAAGTACCGGATGCGGTGCGCAGAGAATAAAATAATTTTTGTGATTCAGTGATTGCTTTTCTACTATTCCATGTTATAAAATGGTGTGGAATAAGAAAAAAACGGACGAAGTCAAAGCGGATATTTGCAATCTGCCTGAATGAAAAACGGGGGATGGAGGGAAGACATTGATTGATTCAATCAGACTGATACGATTTAAGAAGTTTAAGGAGACGCGGTTTAATCTGCGTCCGTTTACCATTCTGACCGGCGGGAGTAATGCCGGGAAGACGACCGTGCTGCAGGGAATCTGGCTCGCGCTTCATAGTCTGCATGAGGGGAGGCTGCTTTCGGTAGACCGAAGATCCCTGCAGTCCAAAGTGAGCGGAACCGGCTGCTATCTGTTTGATCTGCCGTTCGTATCGAGGGATGATCTGTCGGGGCTGTTTTATAACCGTGTGTCCCGCAGCAGTTCCACGTACGATGAGAACAGCGGAGCAATGCTGGAGGTGACGGACGAGCGCGGAAATGAGCTGAAGCTCCATGTGCGTGAACTGTTTAAAAATATAAATGTGAAGCTGCTGACACCGGAGGAGGAGCTGCGCGCGCCGCGTCTGCAGATGAGAGCACCGCTGTATCTGCAGGGCGGACAGGGCGTACAGCTGCAGGAAGAGCGCCTGTTTCCGGCAGCGATGGAGGCAAGGATCGCGCAGGATGGTGGCTTTTCTGCACTGCGGAATATGATTCTCGATCTGAAAAAGCAGATGCCGAAGAAGTATCACTATCTGGAGCAGCTTCTGGAAGCTGAATTTGCGTTTCGAATCTGTGATATGCAGTTCAATGAGAGCAGTGAGCGTTACCTGATCTCAGAATATGAGGAGAAGGGAGCATCGCCTTCTGTCCGGCTGGAGTTTGGAAGCTGCGGAAGCGGCATGCTGAACATCCTTCAGCTTTTTGCGGCGATCCTGCGCTACTGTCCGGAAAAGAGTGAGGTAGTCCTGCTTGACCGTCCGGACGCGGGGCTGGACGGCACACTTTCCCTGAAGCTGATGGATGCCCTGCGCAGGATGCAGGAGGAGCTTGGAATTCAGATGATTCTGACATCAGATTCCGAGACCGTGCTGCGCGATGCAGACCCGTCCGAGGTGCTTCCGGTGATCGCCGGTGCAAAAGTAAACCGGCCGCTGTGGACAAAAAGTTCAAAATGCGCAAAGCCAGTGGATAAACCAGCGGTGGAAAATCAGATGGATTTGACGCAGGCGGAAGAAGAAAAAGAAATGCAGGAAGCACAGACTGTGAGTGAGAAAATCGATACCTGTCTTGATGCGTACGACCTGGCGCAGGTAAAGTGCAGCGGAAAGCTGGCACTGTGTGCGCTTGGAAGAAAGGAGATTGCACAGCTGAAGCGGATCGGAATGGCGGTGCATGCACCGGCATTTGCGGGAAGAGCAGCTGTGCCGGTGGTACAGGCGGAGTGCGGAGCCGATCGTATTTCTGGATGGGCGAAAAAATTAAGCGCGCAGCTCGGACGCGAGATCGAAGTCTATGCCATCACGCAGGAGCTTCGGCCGGTGCTTGAGACAGCCTGGGAGCGTTTGAAGCTTCGCAGAAATGGAGCAGGAAGTCAGAGCATCAGCGGTTATGCAGGTGAAGCGCTGACACCGGAACTGCTGCCGGAAGAACTGAGGACACTATTTGCCTTGCTTGCCCCAGGCGAGGAGCAGGAGACAGAAGAAAGAAAAACAGAGGCAGAGCCGGAAAAAACGGTTCGCAGAGATGCGTATGAGCAGCTGTCATTTCCGCTGGAATGATAAGAATAAATGGATTCTACAAACGGCGAAAATGGATTGTGGATGTTCGCTTTATATAAAATGCTGAGAAGATGATTTCATGATTAAAAGACAGAAAACAGGAGGAACAACGATGTTTTTAATGAAAGAACACGTCGGCAAACTGATCGCGGACCTGAAAAATCTGATTTACCGCGACATCCGACCAATTGAAAACTATCGATATAAAAAAGCGAAAAATGAAAAGCTGGATCCGTTGTCAGTTGACACGACAGATTGGGAAATCCTGCCGTCGCGTGATCTGTGGGGCGGACACAGGGAGTATTTCTATTTTGAGGCAGAAGTACAGATTCCGCAGGAATGGAAGGGGAAACAGGTCGTATATGAGCTGCGTACCGGAAAAGAGGGCGAGTGGGATGCGCTGAACCCACAGTTTTATGCGTATGTAAACAGAGAGCCGCGGATGGGATTGGATGTCAACCATCGGGAGATTCTGCTGACGGACTGTGCTGCAGGCGGTGAGAAGTTTAAAATTCTGCTCGCAGCCTACTCGGGTGACAACAACTTCTCTCTCCATATGGATTCCGAGATCAAGATTCTGGAGCCGGAGATCGAGGGTTATTATTACGATCTGGAAGTTCCGTATCAGGTAGCTCGTGTGCTGCCGGAGTCAAACGAGAACCGGTCACTTATCATCCGTGCACTCGACCATTCGCTGCGGCTGCTTGATCTTCGGAAAGAGTATTCAGAATCATTTTTTGAGAGCCTGAAGGCGGCAAGAGCAGATCTGGAACAGGAATTTTATCAGAAATATTGCGGAAAGACAGACGCACCGGAAGTGTACTGTGTTGGTCACACACACATCGATGTGGCATGGCAGTGGACGCTTGGCGTGACGAGAGATAAGGCGAAGCGGAGCTTTACGACAGTGCTGGAGCTGATGAAGCAGTATCCGGAGTACATTTTTATGTCGAGTCAGCCGCAATTGTATGAGTACGTCAGGGAGGATGCGCCGGAGATCTACGAGCAGATCAAAGAACGGATTGCGCAGGGGCGCTGGGAGGCAGAGGGCGGTATGTGGCTTGAAGCAGACTGCAACCTTTCCTCCGGAGAGGCACTGGTGCGCCAGTTCCTCTATGGAACACGATTTTTCCGGAAAGAATTCGGCGTGGACAATAAGATCCTGTGGCTGCCGGATGTATTCGGTTATTCCGCAGCACTCCCGCAGATCATGAAGAAATGCGGCATTGACTATTTTATGACAACAAAGATCAGCTGGAATGAGCGAAACAAGATGCCTTACGATACATTCCTGTGGGAGGGAATCGACGGTACAGAGGTGCTGACACACTTCATCCCGACGCGTGATTACGGAGCAGGAGCGGTTGAGGACGGCGTGGAGACCGCACATTTTACGACATACAACGGTTATCTGAATTCCTCCCAGACGATGGGCGGCTGGCAGCGGTACAGCCAGAAGGAACTGAACCGCGAAGTGCTGATGAGTTACGGCTACGGAGACGGAGGCGGCGGAGTCACAAAGGATATGCTGGAGAATCAGAAGCGTCTCTCCAGAGGAATTCCGGGTGCACCGAAGACTGTGATGTCGACCGCGCGCCACTTCTTTGAGACACTCGATTCCCACGTGCAGGGAAAAGAGGAGCTTCCGCGCTGGGTGGGAGAGCTGTATCTGGAATATCACCGAGGCACGTATACCTCGATGGCAAGAAATAAAAAGTTCAACCGCCGCGCAGAGTTTGCATGTGAGGATCTTGAACTTTACGGACTGCTTTCTGAGCAGGCAGGCGGCTATGTTTATCCGAAGGAAGAGCTTGGAAAGCTGTGGACTGTGCTGCTGCGCAATCAGTTCCATGACATTCTTCCGGGGTCTTCGATCCGTGAGGTCTATGACGAGTCGAAGGAAGAGTATGAGAAGCTGTTCTCAGTAAGCCGCACACAGACGGATGAGGCGCTGGAAAATCTGACCGCAAAGATTGATGGGCGGATGGGTGATATTGTGATTTACAATCCGAACAGCAAGAGCGCTGCGGCACCGGTACTGCTTCCACTTGGACTGGAGCATTGTATGCTGCTGGACGGCGAGGAGATCGTTCCGCTGCAGAGATCCGGAAACGGCATACTCGCAATTATCAAAGACATCCCGTCCAAGGGCTATCGCACCTTCCATCCGGTGAAAAATGAAGAGGTGGAAAAAATCGGCCTGCTGACACCGGCAGAAGCGGAGAAAGACGGACTGCTCACAGAGGAGCGCCTCGGCCTTCTCGTTTATAAGGATGAAAAGAAAGAGGAGAAGAGCAGCCTTGCAATCAGTGAGTCCGGTGCAGAAACACCATTCTTCAAGGTAACCTGGAATGAAAAAGGACAGTTTACAAGCATTTATGATAAGAAGGCGGAGCGCGAGCTTCTGCCTGAGGGCAAATGTGGAAATGTGATCATGAGCTATGAGGATCGCCCGCACAACTTCGATGCCTGGGATATCAACCATTATTATGCGGAGAAAGCGTGGGAGCTGGGCGATGCTGCAGAGATGACGATCGAGGAGGCGGGGCCGCTTCGCGCGACCATCCGTATCGAGCATCACTATCTGGATTCCATTGTCACCCAGTATATCAGTTTTTACCGCGATCTGTACCAGATCGACATCCGCAATGAGATCGATTGGAATGAGAAGCAGGTGCTGCTGCGTTGCTATTTCCCGGTAGATGTGCATACCGATGAGGCAACGTATGAAATCCAGTACGGCAATGTAAAGCGCCCGACGCACTTCAATACCTCCTGGGATGATGCACGCTTTGAGGTCTGTGCACATAAATGGATCGATCTCAGTGAGGACGGCTATGGACTGAGCGTTCTGAACGACTGCAAGTACGGCTGCGACATCCACAACGGACGAATCGGTCTGACGATGCTTAAGTCCGCGATTTTCCCGAATCCGGATGCTGATAAAGAACACCACAGCTTCACATGGTCTTTATGCCCGCACGTCGGCAGATGGCAGGAAAATGACACAGTGGCGAAGGCATACGCGCTGAATAATCCATATCAGGTCACCAGAAAGACAAACGAGGGCGGCACACTTCCGAAATCATATTCGCTGGTATCCGTGGATGCGCCGAACGTCATCATCGAGACGGTCAAAAAAGCAGAGGACGGAGAAGGCACGATCATCCGTATGTACGAATGCTGGAATCGGCGCAGCAAAGCGACCTTAAGCTTCGGTCACCCGGTTACACGCGCCGCACAGACAAATATGCTCGAGGAAGAGGAGCAGGAGTTTGCGGTTTACGACGATACAGTGACGGTAGAGATGAAACCGTTTGAGATTAAGACGATCGTGGTATATTAAAGCAAGGATTTGCAATCCACTTCGCTGTTTGATTATACAAGCAGCGAAGTGGTGAATGGATTTGTAAGAAGAAAGGACGGCACAGAAAAAGCACCGCTCATCCAGAAGGATGAAGCGGTGCTTTTTTTTATGCAGTCATCAGATATTTGGTTTAAATTAAGCCTGCGGACCTGCAGCAACCAGTGCCTTACCAGCTGCGTTTCCTTCGTATTTAGCGAAGTTCTTAACGAATCTGGAAGCAAGATCCTGTGCCTTTGTCTCCCACTCGGAAGCATCAGCGTAGGTATCACGCGGGTCAAGGATTGCCGGATCAACACCCGGAAGCTCAGTCGGAACTTCGAAGTTGAAGTGCGGGATTGTCTTGGTCGGTGCGCTGTTGATTGCTCCGCTTAAGATAGCGTCGATGATTCCACGGGTATCCTTGATGGAGATACGCTTGCCGGTTCCGTTCCAGCCAGTGTTTACAAGGTAAGCCTTAGCGCCGCTCTTTTCCATCTTCTTAACAAGCTCTTCTGCATACTTGGTCGGATGCAGCTCCAGGAATGCCTGGCCGAAGCAAGCGGAGAAGGTCGGTGTCGGCTCTGTGATTCCGCGCTCTGTACCAGCAAGCTTTGCTGTGAAACCAGACAGGAAGTAGTACTGTGTCTGAGCCTCTGTCAGGATAGATACCGGCGGAAGTACTCCGAATGCATCTGCAGACAGGAAGATTACGTTCTTAGCTGCCGGTGCAGAAGATACCGGGCGTACGATATTCTGGATGTGGTTGATCGGGTAGGATACACGGGTATTCTCGGTTACGCTCTTGTCAGCGAAATCGATCTTGCCTTCTGCATCCAGAGTAACGTTCTCAAGAAGAGCGTTTTTCTTGATTGCATTGTAGATATCCGGCTCAGAATCCTTGTCCAGGTTGATAACCTTTGCGTAGCAGCCTCCCTCGAAGTTGAATACGCCGTTGTCATCCCAGCCGTGCTCGTCATCACCGATCAGGAGACGCTTCGGGTCTGTGGAAAGGGTAGTCTTACCTGTTCCGGAAAGTCCGAAGAAGATTGCGGTGTTCTCACCGTTCATATCTGTGTTTGCAGAGCAGTGCATGGAAGCGATGCCCTTCAGCGGCAGATAGTAGTTCATCATGGAGAACATACCCTTCTTCATCTCTCCGCCGTACCATGTATTGATGATAACCTGCTCGCGGCTTGTGATGTTGAAGACAACTGCTGTCTCAGAGTTCAGACCCAGCTCTTTGTAGTTCTCAACTTTTGCCTTGGATGCGTTGTAAACAACGAAATCCGGCTCAAAGTTCTCAAGCTCCTCAGCGGTCGGCTGAATGAACATGTTTGTAACGAAGTGTGCCTGCCAAGCTACCTCAACGATGAAACGGATAGCCATGCGGGTATCTTTATTAGCTCCGCAGAAAGCATCTACTACGTAAAGCTTCTTGTTGGACAGCTCTTTCTGAGCGATCTCTTTTACTGCTTTCCATGCTTCCTGGCTTGCCGGATGGTTGTCGTTCTTGTACTCGTCAGAAGTCCACCATACAGTGTCCTTGGAATTCTCATCAACAACGATGAATTTATCTTTCGGTGAACGGCCTGTGTAGATACCGGTCATAACGTTAACTGCGCCCAGTTCGCTGACCTGACCTTTTTCATAGCCTTCAAGCTCCGGCTTTGTCTCTTCCTCAAATAACAGATCATAAGACGGATTGTAGACAATCTCAGTGGTTCCAGTGATGCCATACTTGCTTAAATCGATCTTTGCCATCTTTTCATTTACTCCTTTTCTTAAATGTGAACAAGATACGCTCCTGCATATGCAGAATTGCCAGTATCTTTCAAAAGAAGCGGATTTCGCCCACTTCCAGCCTATATTATACATGATTAGTCGATAAAATCAATAAAAAAACAGTGAAATTTTCCATTTTGTTAAAAAATAAACGGGATACAGTGATCCGTTCAGTATCATAAAATGGCTATAATAACTACGGAAAAACGTATCTGCAGCACAACCGAGGTTACAGAAAGGACGGAGAAGGAGGATTGTGTGGTGTCAGGAAGCCACAATCCACAGATCACCGTTCGGTCCGGTGAAGGTGCCGTCTCCGTTTGGCGTGTAAATGCCGCCTGCGATATTCTGCCAGATGCCCGCATCGCTGTCATAGTAAAGCTGGTTGATGTTGAGACCGTCCTCAGAGATAAGAGAAACCGAGTCCGATGCATAGTCGGCAGGAGACAGGGGGACCTCCTGGGTCCACTGGCTCTGATTGGCGGAGCAGGTAAAGGTTCCATCTCCGTTTGGAATATACTGCCGGTAATCACCGTCGTACCAGCTTCCGTCAAAGGCCTGCCAGACGTAGGTGGCGCCGTTTTCCTGCAGAGCGTAAAGCGTGATGCGGGTGTCCGTCAGGGACGGGAGGGTGGAGTCGGTGCCTGGAGAGCTTCCGGGAACAGTGTCCTGACCGCCTGGAATCGAGTAATCCGGTGTGGTGTCCTGACTGTCCGAAATCGAGTAATCGGGCGCAGCATCCTGAGTTCCGGGGACAGAGTGATCCGGTGCGGTGCCCGGACTGCCCGGTTCGGAGCTGGCAGGTATCGCAGCGGTGTTTCCGGAGACGTCGTCTGGAATGGGATTGACCGGATTTTCGGAGGAATCCGCTGCCCGGTTAAAAGCAGAGCCATCGGAAGATGCGTTTGAAGCGGAAACAGCAGTAGAACCTGAAAGATGAGCTGTATCAGAGCTTTTTGCGTTTTGCGCCGCATTTGCGCTGGCACGCGCATCGATCTGCGCTAACACAGAGGCAGAGTTTTCAGAGACGGCGCCGGAATCTGCACTCGGATCAGTGTCAGACTGTGCCTGGGTAGGAAGGATAGCGCTGCTGATGAAAAGATTGCCGATCAGCAAAAATGAACAGAATGCGAGACAAAGCGGTGTCCCACGCCGCAGACTGGCAAGCTCTGTGAGGTAGTGGATCCGTTCTTTAAAAATCAGCTTGCTGTCGTTAAGGCTGGCTGAGAGATACGGGATGTGATTCTGCAGTGCAGCTGTTTTTAAGAGCAGCTGGCTGTAATGCAGCCGGGACTGCGCAGGAGAAGACTGAAGGACACGGCCGTCGCAGAGATTTTCAATGTCCTTTTCGGCCTCGCTTCGCATCAGATACAGGGCAGGATTGAACCAGTAAATGGTGGAGACCGCGAGCAGAAGCAGCTTGAACCACAGGTCGCGCCGTCTGTAGTGTGTCAGCTCATGGCGCAGGATGAACGCAAGCTCTTCGCGGTTATACGGTGCTTCGGTCAGATAAAGTGCCGGATGAAAAAGCCCGGCGAGCACCGGCGTGGAAAGATTTCGGTTTTCCATAAGCTTTGGCGGGGACGCGAGATGTTCCCGCCTGCAGATACTGCGGTAGAGCCGGATGATGTCCGGATTCTGAACAGGAGAACTCCAGCGGCGCAGAGACCACAGCGAAAACCGGTATTTGAAGATGCGGAATGCCGCAAGCAGGACAAATCCGGTCAGCCAGATGCAGGAAAAAAGCTGCAGGAAGCCGTACAGGGAGACATGGGGCAGACGAAGGGAAAGTACAAGCGGTGTGGCAGATGGGCGCGATACAGAAGCAGTGGCTGCGCCGGAAGCTTCTGAAACGGTAAAGGACGGCGGTGCATCCTGCAAGCCGGCCTGGCTGAACAGTGCAGATGAATTTTCAGCCGCCGTATCTGCTGTGTCATCAGAAAACAAATAACGGTCAGAATCCGCCGATGGATTTTGCCCGGTAGATGCACTGCTTTCAGAACTTTGCCGTATCCCCACCTGCCGCGTCGGCTGCGCAATCTGCAGCTGCACCCGGGAAAAGGAAGAAAAATCGACCGGAATGAGTAAAGCAAGTGCGGTCAAAAGCCACACGAAATACTTCCATTTGCAGGTATACTTGTTCCGCGTCCGTCTGGAAACGAAGCAAGCGGCGCAGATGATGAGCGCCGCGATCGTATTGAGTTTTAGAATATGAAAGGTAAAGCCTGTCATCCCGATTCCTCCGCTTTATTTCCTGTGTGGCTCTTCGGAATCTGTTTTCTCGTACAGTTCCTGAATGTAATCATACAGCTCTGCCACATCCTGCTGAGTCAGTTCCTTGCCGCGATAGAGGGAAGTGACAAAGCTTTTTAAGGAGTTGCCAAAGACACGCTCCAGTACATTTTTGCTCTCGCAGTTCTGGTATTCTTCCTGGGAGATCAGCGGCGTGTAATAATTCGTTTTTCCCTCTTTTTTGACAGAAACAAACTGCTTTTTCTCCAGGCGGGAGAGCAGGGACAGGATCGTTGTGGGAGCCAGTGACTTTTTTTCATTGATAACCGTTTCGATTTCCAGTCTGCTCATCGGAGGCGTGTGATGCCAGAGTACCAGCATGATATCCAGCTCCGAATCGGGCAGACGGCTGATTTTATTTTTCATAAGTTCACCCCCTGTCCGTATCCTACGACAGGAAACAGGAGGTGTCAAGAAAAAGGCGCATCATGAATTGACCGTCCATACACTGCCGTCCGGTCCGGTGAACGTATTATTTCCATTATCTGTGTAAACACCCCATGCGCTGTTGTGCCAGATCCCGGAATCAGCATCCAGATACAGTGTCATTTCATTCAGTCCGTCCGAATCGGTGACTGTGATTGTTTGAGAAGCGTTGGCGTCCGGAACTGCCTGCGAAATATCAGTCCATATACTGCCGTCACACACTCTGCTCCAGGAATCGCCGGAGGAGAGGACGTACTGTCGGCCGGTGCCGTCGTACCAGTTTCCGTCAGTTGCTTTATTAATATAGGTAGCTCCGGTGTAATCGGAAGTATAAAGTGTGAGCTGTTCGTCGGTCAGTGTGATGCCGTTTTGCTCGGCGGTTGGGGCAGCTTCTGAGACGTACTGAGAGGAGATGAAGCCAGTCACACCATTCAGGTCAACGCGATACCAGCTGATTGCACCATTTGTGCTGACGGCGCCGGTGACAGCAACCGAATTTCCATAAGGAACGGTGGAAACGATGGAAGCATCGGTTGAGGCAGAGTTTCTCACATTTACATTTGCACCTGTAATCCAGCCAGTAAAGGAAATGCTTTCGTCGACGGAAGAATCAGAGGTCGGAGCAGTGTTTGTTTCCTGTGTGGAGTCATTGCCGGAGGAAGTGCAATTGCTGTTTGAGGCGGTGTTTGTGCCATCAGATGCACTGTTACTGTCTGTGGAAATATTTGTGCTATAGGATGCGTCACTGCTGTTTGAGGAAGCGTTTATGCCGGCATTGCTGTCAGAAGAAATTTTACCTGAATCAGACGGCGTCACTGCTTTTTTCGTATCGTAAATGTTGATCACTGCGCTCTGGACTGCTTTCTGAATCTCATCAAAATCTTTTTCATCGGCTGCAAGCCCCGTGATCAGAAAGACCTCATTGCGTGTGGAAATGATATTCTGGCAAACTTTCTCATATGTATCATCTGCGACTGTGATGTTCGGCAGTTTTTCTCCGTTGCTGTAATGCTCCAGAGTAATGAAATCTTTTCCATTTGTCAGCGTTGCGAGCGTCGCATTATCCTTGATCTGTGCCCAGCCGTCATCCGGTGTGTCAATCGTGAGAACCGAGTCCGACGTGGTAAATTCTTTGGCAAATGCCGGAAGTGACCAGGAAAAAGCGGCCGAGAGGGCAAGAACGGTGAGATACAGGTTTCTTTTTTTCATAATGAAGAATCTCCTTTCAAAGGGAAGCGGATGATTCAGGTCCGCGTTCGTTAATGGCAGAAACGTATCGTTGGACTGCAATCTGTGTATTATGCATTATTATCTGCTACAGATGTAGTAGATGCACATATTCTACAATTGTAGAATATAAAAGTCAAGAGGGAAATTCAGATAAAAAACAGGAAAGTCGATGGAAGGTTTATTTATCTTTGCTGCAGTAAGAGGCTTAAGGCGGCACAAACCAAATGAGATTGGATACATTTACAAATGAAATTGCCTGTAGTACAATAAATTCAGCTGCGGAAGGGTCTTTATGATCCTGCAGGGAGCGAAAGAGGAACTGGAATGGCCGCTTTGCTCAGATTACCCGCAAAAAGAACCGCGAAGGCGGATACAGAAAGGATGGCAGTTACTATGGGTAAGGAATATGTGATTGAGAAAACAAAGGAACTGATGAATGCAGCTTCCTGCTGCGCAGAAGCAAAAGCAGCCGCGCAGGCATGGCTGGATGCAATCGGCACGGACGGTGAGGCAGCAGCTGCGAAGGCATATGTGGCTGAGCTGGAAGCGGATATCATGCCGGTAGATGGACTGATCGCATTTGCAAAATCAGAAACCGGCGCGCAGGTATTTGGCGCAGAGATGGCAAAGAATGTAGCGGCGCACGGCGAAGAAATCAAAGCAGCAGGCGGAAAATACTGTGACTGCCCTGCTTGTGCAGCTGTTGCAGCGATCCTGGAGAAGAAGGACGAGATCCTGTAGGCGAAGGAAAGTGCTGAAAATACTGCCTGCATGCAAAGAAATTATTTTAAAGAAAAAGGCGATTGCTCGGATGTAACAATGTCCGGTGATCGTCTTTTTTCTTTTGAATGCTTACGTCTGCTTTACGATTCACTTTGCCACTGTCCTTAAATGGCAGTGCGTGTGTGAGTAGCAGAAAATTCCTTTGCGGAGTAAAGATATGCTATGGTATAATAAACTACCTGCGGTTCGGATAGACTGATTTGATTGCTGAACCAGGAAAACTAGAAAAAGTCAGGAGGGGACATGACAGAAATTCAGAAAAACGAGAAAAGGAACAGCGCATCGTCGATGAGATGATCGCCTTATACTGCAGAAAAAATCACAAACAGAAGGAGAAGCACGACGGACTTTGCGAGGACTGCCGCGCACTTCGGGATTACGCGTGGGCGAGAAGCGAAAAATGTCCGTTTATGGAGCAAAAGACGTTCTGTTCCAGCTGTAAGGTGCACTGCTATAAGCCGGAGATGCGGGAAAAAGTCCGCACAGTGATGCGTTTTTCGGGGCCGCGGATGTTGCTGTATCATCCGGTTCTGGCACTGTATCATGTATACAATACGGTGCGGGCGAAGCATTTGAGATGAAATACGTTCGCTGTTTGTAAAGAAAGCAGAAAAATATGTGAGGCAGCTTTACAGAGCCAGGCAGGGCCCTGCAGGAAGTGCGGGGAGTACAGACAGCGGATTGCAAATATCCGCTTTATTTGGAGTCGGATAACAACAGAGAATAACAACAGAAAGTAAAAAGGGGGAGACATACATGATCAAGACAAGGCTGATCCGACTATTGAAGGGATCAGGAAAATACATCGGGTATCAGGTATTCTGGCAGTGGTGCGCACTGCTGGCGCAGATCGCAGTTGTGACAGCGCTCTGTGGACTGTTTGGACATATGGCAGATGGCGGGGCAGATGCAGAGCAGATCGCTTCTGCGGCAGCAGTTCTGGCGCTGGGACTTCTTGTGCGGTTTGTAAGTGACCGGATGGCGGCGCGCGCTTCTTACCTTGCGAGTGCGGATGTGAAGCGTGTATTACGGGAGAAGATTTATGAGAAGCTGCTGCGGCTTGGCACCTCGTATCAGGAGCAGATTGCGACATCGGAGGTGGTGCAGCTGAGTACAGAGGGAGTGGAACAGCTGGAAACGTATTTCGGAAAATACCTGCCACAGCTTTTTTACAGTCTGCTGGCACCGGTGACACTGTTTCTTGTATTAAAACGCGTCAGCTTCCGGGCGAGCCTGATTTTGCTTCTGTGCGTGCCGTTGATTCCTCTGTCCATCGTGGCGGTTCAGAAATTTGCGAAAAAACTGCTTAGTAAATACTGGAGCATTTACGCAGGTCTTGGTGACAGCTTCCTGGAAAATCTGCAGGGTCTGACGACACTGAAAATCTATCAGGCGGACGAGAAGAAGGCACAGGAAATGGACGAGGAATCTCAGCATTTCCGTCGGATCACGATGAAGGTGCTGACAATGCAGCTGAATTCGACGAGCGTGATGGACATTGTAGCGTACGGAGGTGCAGCGGTTGGCATGATTACAGCCTGCAGAGAATTTCTCAGAGGAAGTCTTGGACTGACAGGGGCACTGACGATTGTACTGCTGGCCGCAGAATTTTTTCTTCCACTGCGATTGCTTGGTTCCTTTTTTCATATCGCGATGAACGGGATGGCGGCAAGTGACAAGATCTTTCGACTGCTTGATCTGGAAGAGCCGGATCAGGGAACGAAAGTGCTGGAAGGAGATTTGCTGAATATTGAACTGAAAGATGTTCATTTTTCTTATGAAAAAGACCGTGAGATTTTAAAGGGAATTGACCTTGCGCTTCCGTCAGGAACCTTTGTGTCGATTGTAGGTGTATCCGGATGCGGAAAAAGTACGATCGCCGGTATTCTTACCGGAAGAAACCGTCATTACAGCGGCGCTGTGACAATCGCAGGCATGGAACTGCGTGACATCAGCGAAGCATCGCTTCAGCAGAAAATCACGCTGGTACGTCACAACAGCTATCTGTTCACCGGAACTGTGGCGGAGAATCTGCGGATGGCAAAGCCGACTGCATCGGATGCGGAGCTGAAAGCGGTACTGGAAAAGGTCAATCTGCTCGGCTTTCTGGAAGAACAGGAGGGGCTTTCGACAAAGCTTGCAGAAGGTGGAAGCAACCTTTCAGGCGGCCAGAGGCAGCGCCTGGCGATTGCGCGGGCACTGCTGCATGACACGCCGGTCTATCTTTTTGATGAAGCGGCGAGCAACATTGATGCGGAGAGCGAGGAGCTGATTATGGAGGTCGTGCGGGAACTGGCGAAGGACCGGACCGTACTGCTGATTTCCCACCGCCTGTTCAATGTAATTCCTTCCGACTGTATTTATATGATGAAGGATGGTGTGATTGCAGAAAAGGGAACACATCAGGAGCTGATGGCGCGCGGCGGAGAATACGCCATGCTGTACGAAAGCCAGCGTGCGTTGGAGGAATACGGAAAGGAGGGCGTGCAGGCATGAAAACAAACAGAAAACAAGAAACGATGACACCGGAACGTGCAGCTGCAGCCGGCGAACGACGCAGCGCCATTTCTATTATGGGTGCGATGATTGGACTGGTAAAGCCACTGCTGCCGATTATGATATCGGCGATTGTGCTTGGAACGGCCGGCTATCTCTGTGCAATCTTTCTGACAATTCTTGCTGTGCAGGTACTCTCAGGGGGAAAAAATGTTCTGATGCTTTTACCGGTTCTGGCAGTAGCACGCGGTGTACTGCACTATGCAGAGCAGTACTGCAATCATTTTATTGCGTTTAAGCTGCTGGCAATTATCCGCCATAAAGTATTTGCGGCGCTGCGCAGACTGTGTCCGGCAAAGCTTGAGGGGAAGGATAAGGGCAATCTGATTTCGATTCTTACGACAGATATTGAACTGCTGGAGGTATTTTATGCACACACCATCTCACCGATCGCGATTGCAGTGGTGACGTCGCTTCTTATGGTATGGTTTATCGGAAGCTGTCACGCGCTGGCAGGACTGCTGGCTCTTGTGGGGTATGTAGTAGTTGGCGCGGTGATTCCGTTCTGGAATGGAAAACGCGGCGGGGCAAAGGGAATGGTATATCGGACGCAGTTTGGCGAGATGAACAGCTTTGTGCTGGATTCCTTGCGGGGCCTGGAGGAAACACTTCAGTATGGACAGGGCGAGATGCGCAGAAAACAGATTGGAAAGCGCTCGGAGGAGCTTAGTGCACGTCAGAAGGAGCTGAGCGTCTTTGAAGGCAGTCAGCGCTCGGTGACGAATTTGGTGATCCTGCTCTGGTCGTTTGCGATGCTGTTTCTTTCTCTGTATCTTACGAGGAAAGGTCAGATGAGCTTTGCAGATGCGCTGACGTGTACGGCGGCGATGATGGGATCGTTTGGACCGGTCGTGGCCCTCGCAAGTCTTTCTAACAATCTGAATCAGACACTTGCAAGTGGTGAACGTGTACTGTCACTTCTGGAGGAAAAGCCGGTTGTGGAGGAAGTACCGGAGAGGGAAACAGCTGCAGGAACGATCGGATTTGCAGGTGCACAGGCTGAAAATGTCACTTTTGCATATGATGAAGAAGTGATTTTAAGGGAGTACTCTGCCGCATTTGAGCCGGGGAAGATTACCGGAATCCACGGGCCAAGCGGCTGCGGAAAATCAACGCTTTTGAAGCTTCTGATGCGTTTCTGGGATGCAGACAGGGGAAAAATCACAGTAGACGGAGAACTGGTAAGCCGGATTCCGACGAAAAGGCTGCGTGATCTGGAGAGCTATGTGACACAGGATACGTACGTATTTCATGATACGATTGCCGCAAATATCGCGATCGGAAAGCCAGGGGCATCACAGGCAGAGATTGAAACGGCGGCAAAGAAAGCCTCGTTGCATGACTGGATACAGACGCTTCCAAATAGCTATGAGACGAAAGTCGGAGAGCTTGGTGATACGCTTTCCGGTGGAGAAAAGCAGCGGATCGGCGTAGCAAGGGCCTTTCTGCACGATGCGCCGCTTTTGCTGCTGGACGAGCCGACCAGCAATCTGGATTCCTTAAATGAGGGCGTGATTTTGAAGGCTCTGAAGGAGGAAGGAAGCAAGAAGACGGTTGTGCTGGTTTCCCACCGGGCTTCAACGATGCGGACAGCGGACCTTGTGTACGAGATGGAGAGTAAACGAAAATCGTAAAAGTCATAGGAAGCGTTTTGAGAATAAAAGTTCAGTAACGGTTCACAGCGCGCATAATCTGTGCTATAGTGAGGGCGTCATAAGAAAAATTTCTTAGATATTTAGGAGAAAAGAATGATATCAAAAACAATGCGTACTATTTTGCATGCACTGTCTTATGGAAACATTGATGTGGAAGCGTCGCGGCGGCTTGTGGATCTGAAGAAGCTGGATGCTATGCGGATTTTTATCCGAAAGCTGGATAAAAAGATCTGCAACGGTGATTATGATGTGCCGGTGCGGATGTATTTCCCAAATGAAGAAGCAATGGAGCAGGAGAAGGAGGGGAGCCTTTCCCTTCCTGTGCTTCTTTTTTTTCATGGTGGTGGCTGGGTGACGGAAAGCGTGGATACCTACAACCGTGTCTGTGCGCGCATGGCGCAGTCTACCGGGAAAATTGTGGTTTCGGTAGAGTATCGTCTGGCGCCGGAACACCGCTTTCCGACGGCGTTTGAGGACTGCTATGCGGCGGCAAAAGAACTGTATACAGATCATACGATTTTAAATGCAGATCCGGAACAGATCACAATCATCGGAGACAGTGCCGGAGGAAATCTGGCAGCGGCTGTCTGCCTGAAAGCAAGAGATACCGGAGATTTTCACGTGGAGCGCCAGATTCTCATCTATCCGGCACTCAACAATTGCTATACGGAATCTTCTCCGTACCCGTCGGTGCAGGAGAATGGAACTGATTACCTTCTGACCGCAGTGAAAATGGAAGATTATGTGACGCTGTATGAGAGCTGCCCTGAGGATCGGCAGAATCCATACTTTGCGCCGCTGATGGAGACGAACTACCAGAAGCTTCCGCGGACGCTGGTTCTCACCGCGGAGCTGGATCCCCTGCGTGACGAGGGGGAAGAGTACGCAAGGCGATTAAAAGAGGCTGGAAACGAAGTACAGCAGTACCGCATCGCAGGCGCATTTCATGGATTTTTTGCGCTGGGTATAAGATTCTGGCATGTGCAGGAGAGCTTTGCGTATATTAATCAATTTCTGGAGAAATAAAGATCGAATTCGGTTATGATAGGAATGGATTCAACCGGAAAAAGAAAGAAGCCAATTAATTATGGAAACAAAATACACAAAATGGAGAAAACTGGACAATGCAGCGCTTGCATTTCCGATGGTAACAGGAAAAGACGATACAAGAGTGTTTCGTTTTTACTGCGAGCTGAAGGAAAACGTGGATGCAGACCTTCTTCAGGAGGCACTTGATAAGACAATGAAGACGTATCCGTTGTTTCAGGCAGTGCTGCGTAAGGGTCTGTTCTGGTTTTATCTGGAACAAAGAGAGATTCGTCCGCTGGTACAGGAGGAAACAAAACCGCCGTGCAGCAGATTGTATATCCCTGATAAAAAATCACTGCTCTTTGAGGTGACCTATTATAAAAACCGCATCAATTTCGAAGTGTTTCATGCGCTGACAGATGGCACGGGAGCCATGCATTTTCTGCAGGAGCTTGTGCAGAATTATCTGATTCTGCGCCATCCTTGTGCAGATCTTCCACGTATCGATACGATGAAGGAGATGACACGCGGCGTCCAGGAGGAAGACAGCTTTTCTCAGTATTATTCATCAAAAACCCCGCGCGACAAAGAGAAGAAACCGGATGCGGTGCGCCTGAAGGGGGAAAAGCTGCTTCATGAAGATATGCGTATCACGGAGCTTGCGATACCGGTGGATGAATTGCATCGAAAAGCGAAAGCGCACGGCGTATCGATTACCGTCTATGTGGCATCCGTCATGCTCTGCGCGATTGCCGAACAGGTGCCAAAAAGCCGGAAGAATCGACCGATCACACTGATGATTCCGGTCAATCTGCGCAACTTTTTCCCGTCTCAGTCAATGACAAACTTTTTCGGCTGGATTGAGGCGGGGCATAGATTTGACGATGATACGACCTTTGAGGAGGTGCTGCTGGATGTTAAAGCGCAGTTTGAAAAAGAACTGGTGAAAGACCGGATGGCGATGCGGATGAACGGCTACGTCCGGCTTGAAAAAAATCCGCTGCTGCGCGCTGTTCCTCTGGAACTGAAAAAAGGCTTTTTGATGGTTGGCGCTAATCTCGGGAGCCGCTGTATCACGGCGGTCTATTCAAATATTGGTATCGTCCGTTTTCCGGAGCAGTATCAGGACTATATCGAGCAGTTCGGATTTTTTGCAAGCACGAATACACTCCAGCTCTGCTCATGTTCGTTTGGAAATAAAATGGTGCTTGGCTTTACGTCAAAGCTGCCGGATGACAGTATTCCACGCAGCTTTCAGAACATCATGAAGCGGGAAAAGATTCCGTGTAAAGAGACAGGAAGTGAATTCCCGGGCTGTGGTGAGGCGCAGAAGGCGGAAGGAAAGAAAACGATTCAGGTCTTTACCTTTCTCTGCCTGGCAGTGGCGGTGCTTTGTGGCATGATCAATTATCTGACACTGGGCACACTGAACTGGTTCTGGTTTGCGGCAGCTGGCTGCCTGTGTGCCTGGGCAATCGTTACAGTGGGTTATACGAAGCGACGCAACATTCTTAAAAACGAGATGTGGCAGCTTCTTCTGGTAACCGTTCTGGCGGTACTGTGGGATCGCTTCACAGGCTGGCACGGATGGTCGATCGATTTTGTGCTGCCCTTTGGTGCGCTTGCAGTCCAGTGTTCGATGATAGTTATTGCAAAGGCAAACCGCCTGGAACGGGAGGAGTATCTGTTTTATCTTGTACAGGCAGCGGGCGCAGGCTGCATTCCGTTGATCCTGCAGCTGGCCGGCGCGCTGCATTACACACAGCCGTCCGTGGTCTGTATCGGGATCAGTATCCTGCAGCTGGCCGCACTGTTTATTTTCCGCCAGAAAGATACGCTGCGGGAATTTCGGAAGAAGCTGCGCATGTAAGTCCGGGTCAGCAGGAGGCAAAAGCAAGTGTCAGATGACAATTCTGGAAAGAAAAAGGCTTAGCGGTACACCAAACCGCGTGGAAAGGAGTAACACAGAATATGGTAAAAATAGATCTCATCACCGGATTTCTTGGTTCCGGAAAAACGACTTTCATACGAAAATACGCCTCGTACTTAATGAGCCAGGGACAGAACATCGGAATCCTGGAGAATGACTATGGCGCAATAAACGTCGATATGATGCTGCTCTCAGATCTGCGCGGAGACAACTGCGAGCTGGAGATGGTATCCGGCGGCTGTGACCGTGACTGTCATCGCAGACGGTTTAAGACAAAGCTGATCTCCATGGGAATGTGCGGCTACGACCGTGTTCTGATCGAACCTTCGGGAATCTTCGACATGGACGAATTTTTTGATACGCTGCATGAAGATCCGTTGGATCGCTGGTATGAGATTGGCAATGTAATCGCAATTGTTGACGCAAAGCTGGATTCAAACCTGTCAGAGCAGGCCAATTACGTCCTGGCATCCGAGGCGGCAAATGCAGGTCTGATTGTCCTGAGCCGAAGCCAGGAAGCCTCACAGGATGAGATCACAGAGACAATCAATCATCTGAACCGTGCCCTTTCGCAGGTAAAGTGCAGACGGACGATCGACGAATCACATGTTTTAAGCACCGACTGGTCGATGTTCGGAGAGGAAGACTTTGCACGCATTTCCTCCTGCGGCTACGATCCGGCCGGTTATGTCAAGCAGGACGTGGATAACGACGGCGATTTCGATTCCCTGTTTTTCATGAACCGCCGTCTGACCGAGGCACAGCTGCGCGAAGCGGTAAAAGAGATCATGAGCAGTCCGTCATGCGGCAGCGTATTCCGCATCAAAGGGTTCCAGAAGCTGGAGGATGGCAGCTGGATCGAACTGAACGCCACCCGCCAGACCACCGAAATCCATCCGATCAAAGAAGGACAGGAAGTGCTGATCGTGATTGGAGAAGGACTGGTGAAGGAAGAGATTGAGAAGAGGATCGAGAGGGAGGAAAAGCAAAATCCGGCTTGAATTGTAAGGAAGTAACAGGCAAAACAAAAGATAGAAAAACAGAAGGAGCGCTGTGTCATAGAGATGAGTCTATGGCGTGGCGCTCCCTTTTGCTTATACAGAAAAAACTGATCAAGCGTTGAACATTTTCCAAGCTGAAATGAAAGTAAAACAGAGACAAAATTCCAAAATGAGACTATTAAGATGGTAATATTTTATCTTTACATTCCAAAATGTAGTTAGATTATACTGGTTTTCTTTAAATATGTAAATGAGAAAACGCGTATTTGAGCAAACGTCTTTTTAACAACGCCGAGAATAAAACAAGTGGTGAGCGATATCCTGTTTCATTATTTAAAATAATTAATGTAATCCTATAAAATATTATCATTTACTATTGCAGTCGGATACAGGATATGTTATAGTCAGACTATAATGAATACAAAAAAGAAAGGAGGAGGATCATATGATTCAAATGGAATTGGATTTTCAGTTGGAGAAGCCTGAATTTCCAGTGGAGTATGATCGCCTGATCATCAGCTTCATTAAGGCTTCGCTACAAGAATATTCTCCGGAGCTACTGGAGCAGCTGTATACGAAGCAGGCATCTGTGATAAAGCCATACTGCTGGGCCTGCCATCTGCCTGGCGCAAAATTTTCCGATGGAAAGATTCTTTTAATAGAGAAACGTTTCAAATTATACTTTTGTGACGCAGATTTGGCACAAAACATTCATTTTTTTAATGCATTTACAACGATGAAAAGAAAAGAATATCCGGTTAAAGGCGGAAACAGGATGTGGCTTTGCGGAGTAAAGTTTCGAAGGCATTCAGAAATTGAAGATTCGGAAATCATTGTGAAAATGCAGAGTACGCTTCTGGTAAGAAGGCATAATGCAGAGAATAATACGGATATTTATTATACGTGTGAGGATGCAGAATTTTCAGAAGTAGTAAAAGAAAATATAAGAACAATGCAGCAGAAACAAAAGCTGACATATCGATTGGATGACTTTCAGATTTACCCGATCAAGGCAAAGAAAGTGGTGACAAAGGTGTTTGGTCGTCCGACAAATGCAAGCATCGGGATATTTAAATTAGTTGGTTCGGCAGAACTGTTAAATTATCTGTATACTGCAGGTTTAGGAGTCCGTCGATCGGAAGGACACGGAAAATTCGTGATTATAGGATAGAAAGGAGGGAAAAAAGTGGAACGATATTTGATTACGCTGGGAGATTTTTTGAAAAATGCCGGAATTGCAGGCATGGCATATCTTTTGGAGCAGGGAGGAGCACAAAAGGGAGCAGAGTATGGAGTGACAGAGGATGGCCAGGCTCTGTGGCTGGATGCAGAGTTTGCAGATCAGGCGGACTGGACAGATCTGTATTTTAAAGCGTTTACAAGATACTTTGGCCCATCGACGGTATATCAGGGAATCACAGATCGAATCAAAGAATGTCTGGAAAAAATAGAAGACGGTAAATGGAAAGCAGAAGAATGGGAGAAAGACAGCTTGAAGTTTATCTCGAACAAATTGCTTTCCAATAGCTATCAGGCCGGTTATGAAAATATAAAAGGAAAGATTGAACATCCTGAAGTCTATGAAAAGCTGAAAAACAGTAAACTGAATGATCAAATGAATGTGGAAGAATTGCAGGAACGCCTGAAAGAACTGCAAAGTTTTATTGCTCAGCCACTGTGCCAGGAAACATTTATGATGAAAAGTATTGTGTATACGTATATCAATCGATTTTGGGATGGCAAATGCTTTCTGCTTAGAGCGAATGCAAAAAAGGATATGCGTGAACTATTCGAAAAAGAATTTTCCGAGCCGCTGAGAAACTATTGGAAACGCGATAAAAAGAAAGACAAGGATCTGTGCATTGACTGTGCGATGCCGATAGGCGGTAAAGAGAAGGTGTCTATTGCTTTTGTGAAAGATGTATCAGATGATCTGAGCAGAAAAAAGTCAGCGTTTTGGAACTGTAAGGTAGATGCTTTTCTGTGTCCTTCCTGTGCATTTGTCTATGCTCTGGCACCGCTTGGATTCCGCCTGTTTGCAAATAAGTTTCTTTTTATCAATATCAACCATGATGTGGAAAATCTTCTGGCAGCAAATGAAAAAGCAAGGAAAAGCAGTGTTGATGCACAGCGGGAGGAGGATGAGAAGTATTCCGCCTGGTTTGCAAAGGTAATGAATGTGATTTTGAAAGAAAAAACGAAATCCTTGAAAAATATTCATGTGATTCTGCGAGGAGTACAGGCAGATGACCATTATCTGCTGCGAATTATATCAGAAAAAACAGTGAAAGTATTAGAAAATGAACGGGCATACCATGCACTGCAGAAACTTGGCAAGCATCCTTATACAAGAGTAGGTAATGAGATACAAAATATTCATGAAATGGCGATTATGAATCTGTTTTTCGGCAGGAGTCAGTATGTGCTGTTGCAAAAACTGCTGCGTACAGCGCTTGAAAATGAAGGTGGATTTGGTGCACCTCTGATCTATGAGATACAGCTGCAGTCAGAACTTGTGTATAAAGAGGAAGAGGAAAGGAGACGGACGATGATGGATTGTACGATTATGAAAAGGTGCGGTGCAGACATGCGAAAAGCGATCTTGAAAGCAAAAGGAAGCGATTCTTCGGAATGTTTGCGGGGAACGATGTATCAGATGCAAAATGCTCTGCGGGTGAAAAATCTGAATAAATACATGGACATTATTGGGCGTTTATATAGCTCTTATTCACCGCGAAATGGGAAGGACGGAGGAGATCTTCTGATGCCAACCGGATTTATTAGAATGTTGGAAGACCCTGAAAAATTTACACAATATGGCTATGCATTTCTGTTTGGACTACAGGGAATGTACGAAGGAAAGAAGGAGGATGAAAGAGTATGAAACGAGAAGGACTGACTTTTACGATGGTATTTCTGGCAGAGAGCGCCAATTATGGCGAGGGGATCGGAAATATAACAACATTGAAGAAAATGACGAGAGGGAACTGCGAGCAGTATAGCTATATTTCCAGACAGGCAATGCGGTACAACATTATTCAGCAGTTGAAGTGGGATAACACTCCGGTAGATGGGAAGAGTGGCGTGGTACAGTTTGCACCATCGGCGACAATCAGGGATTATCCAGAAATCGATCTGTTTGGATATATGAAAACAACGAAGGGAGATTCTGCGAGTACCAGGAGTGCAGTGGTTCGCCTGAGCAATGCGATTTCTCTGGAAGCATATCAGAGCGATCTGGAATTTTTGACAAATATGGGAATAGCAAAAAGAGGAAATATGGGAAATGCGATTGCTCAGAGTGAGGTGCAGCGGGCCTACTATGCGTATACGATTGCAATTGATCTTGATCGGATCGGTGTGGATCAGGATGTGGAGATTTCACAGCAGGAAAAAGCAGATCGTGTTAAGCAGCTTCTGGATACGGTGCATTATCTGTACCGGGATATCAAGGGCAGGCGGGAGAACCTAAGTCCGCTGTTTATTATCGGTGGTCGTTACAGCAGAAAGACCCCATTTTTTGAGAACCGAATCCGAGTGGAAAATAACTGCTTGAATACGAATACACTTCTGGAACTTATGAAAGAAGATGACGCAATTATTGAACATACATGTGTAGGTGTGACGACAGAGGTTTTTGATAACGAAAAAGAAATAAAAGATAAACTGAAGGCAGAAACAGTTGGAGATGCATTCAAACACCTGAAAAAGGAAGTGGAAGAATACTATGGAGAGAGCAATTAGACTCGACTGTTTTCAGAATTTAGCAAATTACAAAAAGCCGGCCAGCTTTATTATGAAGGAGACATTTCCATTGCCGCCTTATTCTACGGTGCTGGGTATGATTCATGCGGCTTGTGGGTTTACTGAATTTCACCCGATGCGTCTTTGCATTCAGGGAACCAACACGGGAATTATTTCGGAGGTATATACGAGATACGCGTTTTCCGCAGGTGCAAAATATGAGGAAGGCCGTCATCAAATTTGTGTGGAAGACGGAGAGAAATACGGAATTTTTCGTGGAATTGCGAATGCAGAGTTGGTTTGCGAAAATCGTATGGTGATACATATTATCCCGCAGGAAGCTGATTTTGCTCAGGTATTTCAGGCGCTGAAGTATCCACCGAGATATCTGTCAATGGGACGGTATGAAGATTTGCTGGATGTGGAGCAGGTTCGAATTGTGGAAATTTTTGCAGCAGAAGAAGTGACGGCAAAAAGAGAACTGTATGTTCCGGTGGAAGCAAAAGATATCTATGCGGCGTTTGAAGTGGAAGAGCTGCCGCAGGGCTTTAGAAGTGTGGTTGTATATAACCTGACGAAGGAGTATGAAATCACACCGCAGGGACTGCGCAGATGGAAAAAAGATGGCGGGCGGATCAGGGCGTATTATTGTCCAAGAGGAAAGGCGTTTGAAGTGGCATATGTGGATGAAGTTGAGCCGGAGGCAGCACTTGTATTTGCCTGAATGATATTTGAGCGGGATTGGAAGATCCCGCTCTTTTAGAAGAAAGAGTAGGAAATACATGGAATACTATGCAAAGTCAAAAACAAAAGAATTACTGGAAAAAGAAAAGAAAAAATTGATGGATCTGCTTTTAGATGCAGAGGAAATGCTGGCAGAAGAGCTTACAGAATCAGAAAAAAAGGCAATTAAACAGAGCATTTACAAAATTGAGAGTGCAGTGTGTGAGAAACAGAAAACATTAAAAGAGCATGAAGAAGAAATTGTTACCTGTGCTGAAAAATTTTTTGAAGAATATGGAAGATATTTCACAGAAAAGGAACGAAAACTGGTCATTGAATCATGTCGCCTGCATGATCTTGGAAAAGTCAATTACATTTTTCAGGCGATAGTGTCATCTGAGCTAAAAAAAGAAAACCATGTGCAGCAGATTCCACATGGTTTTCTGAGTGGGCTTTCAATAAATATGACTGACTTTCGGAAATTATCAGAATCTTTTTCAAAAGATGATTTCAGAGCAATGATTACAGCAATATATTATCATCATGACCGGGAAGATCATTATGATGCAGATCAAATACAAAAATATGCGAAGGATTATTACCTGGATGCGCTGGAGCAGTATACAGGGAAAAAACTAGGAAAACTATATGTCAGTAACCTGGATAAGTTGCTGTTCCGCAACAGGGGAACAGAGGACAGGCTTCCAATTCCTGAAAAAGAATGGGAAGAGTATCTTTTAATAAAAGGACTTTTAAACAAATTTGATTATGCAGTGAGCGCCGGCTATGTGGAAGCAGAAATAGAGCCGGATCTGAAGAAAAAAGAACTGAAAAAGAAGGTGCAGGACTATCTGACTGATAAGGAACTGCGTCCGGCACAAAAGTATATGATGGAGCATACAGAAGAAAACCTGATAGTGATTGCTCCTACTGGTTCGGGAAAGACAGAAGCAGCGTTGCTATGGCTGAATGGTGAAAAAGGTTTTTATACTCTTCCTCTTAAGGTATCCTCCAATGCGATTTATGATCGGATCAGACACCGATATGGGTATGAAAATGCGGCATTGCTGCATTCAGACAGTATGTCCGTATATTTAAGTGAGGAGGGTATAGAGGCCGATGAAAAATATCACCGTGCAAAAATGCTGGCGTGGCCTGTGACGGTATGCACCGTGGATCAGTTGCTCAAATTCAGTTACAGGGCACTTGGAACAGAAATTTTTGCGGCAACGTTAAAATATTCCAAACTAATTTTGGACGAGATACAGTCTTATTCGCCGAAAATTATTGCGACGATATTGTATAGCCTTGTAACGATTCAGAGGCTTGGAGGAAAGTTTGCAATTGTTACAGCGACGTTCCCACCAGTATTGACGCATTTCATGAAGAGGTATGGTTTATGCGAGGAAAAACAGTATCATAAAATTGATTTTTCAGAAGGGGTAACTCGGATTCGGCATAAAATTCAGATTCGCTTTAGTGAAATGGATGTGGAAGAAATTCTGAAGCAAGGAAAAACCAGGAAAGTGCTTGTGATCTGTAACACCATTAGCAGCGCACAGAAATTGTATGCACAGATGGCAGAGCGAACGGAAGAAGTTTGGCTTCTCCATTCCTGTTTTTTGCGCAAAGATCGAAGAAAGTTGGAAAATGAAATTCTGAAATTTTCAGAGACTACAGGAAAAAACGGTATCTGGATATCTACACAAATCGTAGAAGCGAGTCTTGACATTGATTTTGATGTGCTGCATACCGAGATGTGTACTGCAGACAGCCTGCTGCAGCGGCTTGGACGCTGCAATCGAAGCGGCAGATACATTCCGGAGGACGCAAATGTGATCGTGTATGTCAATCGAAATGGTATTGGAAAGAACGGTGTATATGATACGTTTTTGTATGAGCGATCTGTTAACTATCTGAAGAAATATGAAAATATCCAGTTTTCAGAGCAACTGAAGACCGAATATATGAATTATGTATATGCGACGGAAGAAATAAAAAACAGCGAATATTACAAAGAAATTGAAAAGACACTGAAAGAACTAGAAGAAATTCACTGCGCTGAGTATACAAAAAAGGAGGTGGATAGGCAATTCAGGGGAATTGAGAGTGTCATTGTTATGCCGGAACGCATTTATGAAAAGAATCGGGAATTTATCGACAAAAGTATAGAATTACTGTCTGTAGCGTATATGGGACAGGAGATAAAAACTATGATTCGAAAAAGACTGGAAGATCTTACAGTGAGTGTGAGCGGATTTAAAAGCAAAAAAATGCAGGCAGATCAGATGACAATCGGGCAGAGAGAACAGAAAAAAGTGACAAATATTCATCGGGCGAATGTGAAGTATGAGTTTGACGAGGAAGCCTGTCGTGGCCGTGGACTGGTGCTAAATGAGGAAGAAACGGACAATTTTTTTTGAAAATAAATAGTGAACGGTGATTGTGAGCATCTACTTTACTCGGAAGAATGCTTATATCCGACGGGAGGGAATGGCTTGAAAGGTAAAATAACAGGAGTAATGGTCTATTATTATTTTGTCTGCAAACGGAAACTTTGGTATTTTTGCCATGAGATCAACATGGAGGCAGAAAATGAAAATGTGCTACTTGGTAAACTGCTGGATGAGAACAGTTATCGGGAAAAAGAGAAGCACATCAATATAGACAATGTAATTAATATTGATTTTATCAAGGAAAAGCACGAACTGCATGAGATAAAGAAAAGTAAAGCAGTAGAGGATGCCGGTTTGTGGCAGATGAAATATTACCTCTACTATATGCAGGAGCGGGGAGTGAAGGAACTGACCGGAGAAATCGATTATCCGCTTTTGAAGAAGAAAGTTTCGGTTGAATTATCAGAAGAAGACTGTAACAAAATAAAAGAGATTTCAAAGGAGATTATAGAAATTCAAAATACGTCCAGCGTTCCGGCGATGAAAAAACAGGGAATATGTAAAAAATGTGCCTATTTTGATTTATGCTTTATTTAGCCGAGTCAGACAAAAGGATATCAGGAAGGTGATAGAGTGAAACAAAGTTTTTACGTATATAATAATGGGGATTTAAAACGAAAAGACAATACGCTGCAATTTACAAGCTATGATGGCCTAAAAAGAGATATTCCAATCGAACGGATCGAGGATATTTATGTAATGTCCGAGATGACGTTTAACACAACGTTTTTAAGCTACATTTCACAATATGGAATTCCAATCCATTTTTTTAACTATTATAGTTTTTATACCGGAAGTTTTTACCCGAGGGAAAGTCTGTTGGCGGGGAATCTCCTGGTAAAACAGGTGGAACATTACACGAATAATGTCAAGCGGCTTACAATTGCGCAGAAATTAATCGATGCAGCAGCAGATAATATCTACCGAAATCTTCGCTATTATAATGGCCGAGGAAAGAAGGTTGAGGCAAATATGCACGAAATTGATGAATTGCGCAAAAAAATATTGAAAACAGCTTCCGTTGAAGAACTGATGGGAATAGAAGGAAATATTCGGAAACAATACTATGCGGCATGGAACGAAATTATAAATCAGGAAATTCAGTTTGAGAAGAGAGTCATGCATCCACCCGACAATATGATTAATTCTCTGATTTCTTTTGTGAATTCACTTATTTATTCGAAGGTATTAGGCGAGATTTATCATACACAGCTAAATCCTACAATTAGCTATCTGCATGAACCGGGATTTCGTCGTTATTCGCTGAGCCTGGATATTGCAGAGATATTTAAGCCGCTGATCGGCGATCGATTAATTTTTACATTGCTGAATCGAAATCAGATCAATGAAAACAGCTTTACAGAAGAATTAAATTTTCTTCATCTAAAAAAGGAAGCCTCGAAACTAATCGTAAATGAATTTGAGGCCAGAATGAAGAAAACGATCATGCACAAGGAATTAGGCAGACAGGTATCCTACCAGTACTTGATGCGCCTGGAGGCTTACAAGTTAATTAAGCACTTAATTGGCGAAAAAGAATATGAGGGATTCAGAATCTGGTGGTGATGGGCGAAGCGGTTTTGACAGGGGGAAAATAATGTATGTAATTTTGGTATATGATATTTGTCTGAAAGGAAATGGCGCAAGACGTCTTTCACGCGTGTTTAAGACATGCAAAAAATATTTGCATCATATTCAGGATTCTGTTTTTGAAGGCGAACTATCAAAAGTTCAGTTGTTGCAGTTGCAGCAGGAATTGAAAAAAACAGTGGATCAGGAACTTGACTCGGTCATCATCTTTAAAAGCAGGCAAGAAAAATGGCTGGACAAAGAATTTTGGGGAAAATCCGATGACGCAACAGATTTTTTACTCTGACTGTCGACCTCTGATAGCCCTCAAAGTGCTGGAGATCGACAAAATCTTAAAAATACAGCAAAAATGAGGCTGGAAGATATGAACTACGCAAAAGCAAACCCAGAAATGCAAACCTGAACAGGAGTGATGGACGAGATCGACAAAAAGTGATAGAATAAGAGCGATGTAGAGTGGGAAAGCAGAGAACGGGTTTAAATAGAAACATATTGGAATGTAAAGGAAAGACATACGCGCGCGCGGTCAATCGGCGCGTTGTTTAAATAGAAACATATTGGAATGTAAAGAACGTAGGCTATTCTCAGGCATACCGGAATCAGCAGTTTAAATAGAAACATATTGGAATGTAAAGGCAGTACATCCGCTTCTACGGTGACGGAGGCAGTGCTTGTTTAAATAGAAACATATTGGAATGTAAAGTAAATCCAGATTCGCTTTCTCCGAAAATGAGATCAGTTTAAATAGAAACATATTGGAATGTAAAGTTTTTAATCCTCCTTAAATAAATCCTCAAATGTTGTGTTTAAATAGAAACATATTGGAATGTAAAGGGGCGGGGATCATGCGTATCGTGTCCTGGATGTACGTTTAAATAGAAACATATTGGAATGTAAAGTCGCCGAGAGGAAATCCTCCCGCTTTTAGCGCATACCAGTTTAAATAGAAACATATTGGAATGTAAAGGCTTTTTGTCTGCAATGGTCCACAGACTGTCCCCAGGTTTAAATAGAAACATATTGGAATGTAAAGGTATTACCCGTTCAATAATTCAAAACAGACTGTTGCGGTTTAAATAGAAACATATTGGAATGTAAAGATGAATGAGCTGGAAGATCTGGTAAAGTCCACTGTGTTTAAATAGAAACATATTGGAATGTAAAGATGTTTATATGATCGGCAATGAAAAGCGTTGGTTTGGTTTAAATAGAAACATATTGGAATGTAAAGGACGGAGAAACATACCCACCCAGCGCATCAAGAGGGTTTAAATAGAAACATATTGGAATGTAAAGGTAAAATTTCTTTCTGATGAATTGAAGCGGCGTGGAGTTTAAATAGAAACATATTGGAATGTAAAGAACATACGGTTTATCATTTCTGCGCCCTGCTGTCGCGTTTAAATAGAAACATATTGGAATGTAAAGTTAGCTTTTTCAGCAGTTGTTCGTGCATTGCTTTAGTTTAAATAGAAACATATTGGAATGTAAAGGTCATCGCAATCAGCGCAGAACTGAACATCATGGACGGTTTAAATAGAAACATATTGGAATGTAAAGGCGTGACACTGGAAGCAGTGCTCGCAGCAGAAAGAGTTTAAATAGAAACATATTGGAATGTAAAGTTCGAAACAGGAAATTGCGATTGAATGCAATCTCTGGTTTAAATAGAAACATATTGGAATGTAAAGCACAGGCAGCAACAACAGGCAGACAGAGAGTTGCAGTTTAAATAGAAACATATTGGAATGTAAAGTACAATAACGCTCAGCATCATACAGGTGCAAAAATGTTTAAATAGAAACATATTGGAATGTAAAGAGCTGACCGAGCAGCCGGCAAAAACAACCGATACACAGGTTTAAATAGAAACATATTGGAATGTAAAGGTATAAAGGCGGAAACATGACGCTGAAGGATGGAAAGTTTAAATAGAAACATATTGGAATGTAAAGTTAAGAAAGCCCTGAAATCCGGTTGCCTTGTTCTGTGTTTAAATAGAAACATATTGGAATGTAAAGCTTGTAGAGTACAACTTCGGAGCAGATGCGAACGTCGTTTAAATAGAAACATATTGGAATGTAAAGTCGAATGTTTTACATCAGGCAGAAGACCTGGTTGTAGTTTAAATAGAAACATATTGGAATGTAAAGATAAGAATACACCACCACATTATTATGAACGGTGGAGTTTAAATAGAAACATATTGGAATGTAAAGCAGGTAAGTATGAACCATACAAGGACGCGGAAAGTAGTTTAAATAGAAACATATTGGAATGTAAAGCCAGGCGGATAACCTGTGTTTGCGTCGGTGTCAACCGTTTAAATAGAAACATATTGGAATGTAAAGTTGAGTCCGTTTGACTTAAGCAGCCGCTGTAACAGGTTAAAATAGAAACATATTGGAATGTAAAGGTCAATCGTCAAGGCGTATACCGGGTGCGAAAGCGAGTTTAAATAGAAACATATTGGACTGTAAAGTACTATGAGGCGTTCGGAATTTCACAACGGCTTGACAGTTTAAATAGAAACATATTGGAATGTAAATAATGGAGATCCGGATGCGGGAAACATGCCGAGAATTGGGTTAAATAGAAACATTTTGGAATGTAAATACATATCTTATAAATAAGGAAATTAGTGATTTTTCCAGGTGCGA
>JAQXVT010000012.1 GCA_029225065.1 Lachnospiraceae bacterium
TATTTTCACGGCTGTGTCTCTGTCTTCCCCGCCCGTACGCTCTCATGCAGCGACCGCTCTTTTTTCATTCGTGTAATTTCGACCAGGGAAAGCTTGGTCATATCTACGAGTGTGGTGCGGATCGGATCCATGCGCAGTACACCATCAAGCGTCCTGAGCAGATGCGTTTCTGATTCTGTTTCTTCCATATTAATAAAGTCAATGATAATGATTCCGCTTAAACCTCGTAACCGGATCTGACGGGCCGCCTCCAGTGCAGCTTCTTCGTTCAGCTTTAAGAACGCAGCTTCTTTTTTCTTTCCGGCGGTAAATTTTCCGGTGTTGACATCGATCACCGTCAACGCCTCGGTCGGCTGAATCACGAGGTAACCGCCGGATTTCAGCCAGACACGCTCGGCAAGCGCTTCCTTTAAATGTCGGTCAAGCGAATACAATTTCTCCATCGGGAGCAGGCGGTCTTCATAGAAGCGCAGCTTTGAGGCATCTTCCGGCTGATTTTCCCGAAGGTATTCCGTCATCTGCTCAAAAAGTTCCCGATCATCCGTGAGAATTTCGTCGACCTCTTTCGTGTACAGATCGCCAAACCGCTTCAGATAAGCAGACGGCCTTGCAAGAAGGCAGGAAAAACAGGTGCGGTACTGCGCGGTCTTCATCAGCTCTTCATATTTTGTCTGCAGACGGAGCAGGTCTTTTTTGATCAGTTTCGGATCGGCGTCTCCGGCGTTTGTGCGAAGGAGCCATCCATATATAGGTTCTCCTGCACTCATTCCTTCTGATCTTCCATTATCTGCTGACGAATTGTCTTTCTCCGTATCACTTTCTGATGTGCTACCTTTTTTTTCTCCATTCTGTATACAATGATTCCGGCAGATACTATCTCCGTTTTCTTTGTTCAAAAAGCGAATTTCACTTCTTGCTTCACTTTCATACTCCTTCACTACTCTGACCAGCCGTTCTTTCTCCTCCCGCGGCAGCTTCGACGACACGGAAATCTGTGTATTTCCAGTCGTGAGCAGCGCATATTTTCCGTGCAGCGTGAGGTTCGTTGTCACGGCTGGTGCCTTTGTCTTGATGCCCTCCCGTTTTACCTGCACCAGCAGTTCATCGCCCTGCTGTACGTTTTTGGACGCACCTTTTTTCGTATAAACAGGATGCTTCAGATCTTCGAGCGGCAGATAGCAGACCGTACCAGGCGCGATCTCCACGAATGCCGCACCGATATTTTTGACGATGTTCTGCACTTTTCCGATGTAGATCTCATCAAGAATGGAATCCTCCCGGCAGGCATCACAGTGGATCTCGACAGCCTTTGCACCCTTTAGTAAAAAAGAAAAAATCTGGCTGCCGCGCCGGCTTATGATGTATGTCTGTTTTTCGTTCACTGGATTCATAACGATATAACATCTTTCCCGAGATCCCCGAGCGGTACCAGTTTCCGCTTTCCGTCTTTTCCAAGATCCGCGTACAGCTCCGTGCGGTGAATCTCATAGGCAAATGGCTCAGGGGTAATTCCAAGTGTCGCCATATAGGCATCCATCACAAGCTCTGGCTTGATGTTTGCTTCGCTTCCGGCGGAAAGCTGGAAGTATACGGTGCCTGCATTGACGTGCATGTCATAGATCAGCGGGCGGATGTCCAGTTCTTTCTCACCCTTTTTCGTCTTTTTGATGACCGGAATGGATTTCTGTGCATAGAAGTGGGAAATCTGGGACTGCCAGTCTCCCTTCGGCGCATAACCTTTGCGGAAACGCAGCTCATAATCTGCCGCAGCCACCAGCGTCATCGCCTTGTTGGCCTTGTCCTCCGGGATCTGGCGCCACTGTGTCACGGCAATTCCATCCACGCCGACACGGTTCAGACGTTCAATCGCATCCTCAGAAGCGATCGGTGTGCGCACCTCCACGTCCATATACTCTCCGTCGCTCGTCAATCCCACGCCAAGCGGCTGTGCAAATGACATGATCATATGAGGGCTCATGCCCTCAGAATATGCAATATCGATCTCCGCGCGCCGCATGGCTTTCTGGAAATAACGCATGACATCCAGATGGCCGATAAATTTCATTGCGCCGGATTTTGAAAATTTTACTCTTACTCTCACCTTTTTCTCCTGTCTGCTTCGTTCTCTTTTTATTTCGCGCGCATCTCCGTGCAAACGCCTCCGCCATACTTCATCGCGCCGCATCCGCTGCATTTCTGTCTGCAGTTTGGTGTCACCTCCCGCATCTGCGAGCGTTCCCACTCTTTACGCAAGAATTTTTTCGTCACGCCGATGTTGATGAAATCCCATGGGAAAATTTCATCCGCGCCGCGTTCCCGCAGCGTGTAGAAATCCATGTCGACGCCGGTCGCGGCAAATGCATCCAGCCAGCGCTCATAGTTCCAGTATTCTGTCCAGGCATCGAACAGCGCCCCGTTTTTGTACGCCTCTTTGATGACTGCCGCAATCCGGCGGTCACCGCGTGCAAACACGCCCTCGAGCAGCGTCTCATCTGCCTGATGCCAGTTGTAGCGGATACTCTTCTGGTTCTTCATCTCTTTGATCTCGTGATTGACCGTCTTGGCAAATCCAAGGTAATCGCCCGGCGTGTACATTCTCGCCCACTGGAACGGGGTGAACGGCTTCGGCACGAAGAACGAGGTGCTGACCGTGATCTGACATTTGCCGACGCGCTGCTCCTTCGGGATCTCATCGTAATAATTGACCGCGATCTTTTCCGCCAGATGTGCGATCTCCTTGCGGTCCTCCTCTTCCTCCAGCGGAAGTCCGAGCATGAAATACAGCTTTACCTTATTCCAGCCGCCATGGAATGCCTGGTTGGCTCCGTTTAAGATGACCTCCTCGGTCAGTCCTTTGTTGATCACGTTGCGCATCCGCTGTGATCCGGCCTCCGGCGCAAATGTCAGGCTGCTCTTCTTGACGTCCTGTACCTTGCTCATGACATCAAGAGAAAATGCATCGATACGGAGTGACGGGAGGCAGATATTGATATTCTGCTCCTGGAATTCGTCAATCAGGAAATTTACGATTCCGGCCAGATCAGAATAATCACTGGAGCTCAAAGAGCTCAGAGAGATTTCCTCATGACCGGTGCTTTTCAGCATCCGGTACGCGTGCTGTTTTAACACTTCCAGGCTGCGCTCTCTTGTCGGGCGGTACAACATTCCCGCCTGGCAGAAACGACAGCCGCGGATACAGCCTCTCTGGATCTCCAGCACCACGCGGTCCTGTGTCACCTTGATAAACGGTACTACCGGAGCTTCCGGATACGGCGCATTCGTCACATCCATCTGCACCTGCTTCTCCACCGTTTTCGGAACTCCCTCTTCGATCGGAGCAAACGATGCCAGCGTTCCGTCTTCGTTGTATGTGGCTTCATAGAGTGATGGCACATAGATGCCCGGAATCTGAGCTGCCTTCTTCAGGAATTCTTTTCTTGAAACGCCGTCTTTTTTACAGGCTTTATAGAGATTCAGAAGCGGATCGTAGACGGTCTCGCCCTCACCGATGTAGAACAGGTCAAAAAATTCTGCGATTGGTTCCGGGTTGTATGCACACGGACCGCCGCCGATGACAATCGGACATCTCTCGCCGCGCTCTTTTGCATCAAGTGGAATCCCGGAAAGCTCCAGCACCTGCAGAATATTCGTATAACACATCTCATACTGCAGCGTAATACCGAGGAAATCGAAATCCAGAATCGGATCCTGTGACTCCAGCGCAAACAGCGGAATCTGCTTTTCGCGCATTACCTTGTCGAGATCCACCCACGGCGAGTAAACGCGCTCACACCAGACATCCTCTCTCCGGTTGAACATATCATAGAGGATCTGGATTCCGAGATGGGACATTCCGATCTCATAGACGTCCGGAAAGCACATCGCAAAACGAATGTCTACCTTTTCCTTATCCTTCATCACGGCATTGACCTCGCCGCCGATATAGCGGGCCGGTTTCTCAATGCTCAATAAAATTTCATCACTTAATGCCAGTTTTCTCATAGTTTTCCTTTCTCGTTTTTCTCTTTCTCCGGTTACTTTTCGATTCCTTTACCGCAATCCATATCGCTTATATCTGCGATTTCTATCTGATACGCACTACATCAGGAAACAGCTTCCAAACATACCAACACCTGTCAGCCGCCAAACTGCATATAATCGAACAAACTGATCTGTCCTTCCACATCTGAAGCTGTTGGCTTCATGAGATTACGCTGAATCAATTTCTTCGACTTCAATTTCTTCTTCGGCTGTTCTTTTCTTTTTGGTGGTCTGCTTTCCGTCAACTTGCGTTTTGCTTTCTGGACTGTATCTTTTTGTTTTTTTACCGATATCTTTTCCGAAACCTTTGATTGTTTTGCTGTTTTTATTTTTTCACCAACTGATAATTCTCCCGTCGTTTTTTCGGTACCAGATCTATTTTCCGGCATTTTTTCCTTTTTTGCCTTTCCCTTTCTGTCTGGTACCATCCTTTCACTGCCCGACATTTCTTCCGCTGCTTCTATGACTTCTGACTGTTCCCCGTCTGAACCCTCTTCCTTTTCCAGAACAGCCGCGCCGCTTTCCCCCTCCGGCACATACTTTCCTTTTGCATCTAGGATTCCCTTTTTCTGATACTCCTCCACAACCGCAAGTGCTTCGACACTTGAAATATGAAAGAACACCATCAGCGTGGAAAACCTCAGATTCCCACGCTGACGAATAAGTTCCATGATTGATTCTTCTGTCAATTGCTGCGTATCACATCGCCGCATTATTCTCACATCCCTGTTTCTGTTTCGCAGCGCCGCACGATTTTTTCTCTTGTAAAATGGCCATTCGCAATCCGCTTTCGCTGCATGCTCACGAACACAGCTGCGCTTCCATTGATTTACGCTGAACTTGTACCATCTCTGGTGCTGCTTTTTTTGCACTGTTTTCTATCATATCCAAAAAGCGGCGTTTTTTCAATACTTTTCTTATGTTTTCCTGTTCTATTTTTTCTCCGTATAGTCAAAAGCCGGAGATTCGCTGCCCCTTTCATGCAGTCTGCAACCTGAATCAGCAGGGATGGATTTGGGACTGTTTTTTGTCTGTTCTGCCCTGTCATTTACCGGTTCTTATTTTTGTATGCGTCAACACTCTGTTTCAGACGGCGCATTCCGTCCTCCACTTTTGCTCGCTGGCACGCCAGATTCACCCGGAGAAATCCGTTTCCGTTCCGGTACTCGTTTCCGTCACAGAGGTACAGTCCGCTGTCCTCCCGGATAAATTCACAAAGATCCGTACCGTCCTTGGCGACAGCTGTGCAGTCCAGCCACATCAGGTAGGTTGCCTCGGCTTTCACCGCATGAATTTCCGGAATTTCTTTCTCGATAAACGCTTCCGCGTACAGCCGGTTCTCCCACAGATACTCTCTGAGATCATCCAGCCACGCACCGCCCTTCTCAAAAGCGGCCACAGGTGCGATTGCTGCAAACACATTCGGCTCTGCCACTTCATCCGTATTCAGCCCGCGATTCACCCTGTGCCGGATTGTCTCATCCGGAATCACAACTGCCGCCGTCTGAATGCCGGCGATGTTGAACGCCTTGGTCGGTGCGATGCATGTGATGCTGTTTTTCCTGCAGTTTTCCGACACCGATGCAAACGGCACGTAATCCTTTCCCGGCATGGTCAGATCGCAGTGAATCTCGTCGGAAAGTACCAGCACATGATGCTTCACGCAGAGATCTCCGATTCGTCCAAGCATTTCCTTATCCCAGATCTTTCCGACCGGATTGTGCGGATTGCACAGGATTAAAAGTGAAGTCTGCGGGTCTGCAAGCTTCTCCTCCAGATCTGCAAAATCAATTTCATACGCGCCGTCCTTATAAACCAGCGGACTTTCAAGCACGTTTCTTCCATTATTTAAAATAGAATTAAAAAAGATGTTGTAGACCGGTGTCAGTACAACTACTTTTTCTGCCACAGTCGTCATTTTGCGGACGATGCTCGAGATAGCCGGTACAACGCCGGTACAGAAAATCAGCCAGTCCTTCTCGATCGTAAAGCCGTAACGGTTTTTCCACCAGCTCTGATATGCTTCATACCATTCGTCTTCGATCAGTGTGTAGCCGAAAATCCCATGATCGGCACGTTTCTTTATGGCCTCTGTGATCTCCGGCGCCGTCTCAAAATCCATATCCGCCACCCACATCGGCAGCTCGCGCTCCGCGACATCCCACTTCATGCAGCCGGTGCCGCGGCGGTTTGTTTCCTTATCGAATCTATTTCGCAATCTCATATCCCTCCGTATCATGTATCTTCTTTTTATATCCAGACAGTATCTTCACAGCGTCTGAGCCGCCAGCTCTTACACTGACCATGTTTCCCCTTAATGCTAAGACCAGACACTCATTTCCAGCTTTTTACGCAAGAACCGGACTGGTGCATTCACCGCGTCCGGTTCTCCTTTTATACGGTTAATTTGCTGCTTCTCTTTTCAATCTTACCGCAGACGATCTCGGTCTTTGACGGATCGATCTTCGTCTCATCCAGAATCAGCTCGCTGATCGAATCGGCACGGATGATACCGGATTTCGGGTTCAGCACGCTTTTAATGTTTCCGTGGATCTGCGCATCTACGGTAGAATATTCAAACGCAAGTGTCGTATTTAACAGGCAGCAGTCCTTCATCACCAGATTTTCGATGTAGCACATGCCCTGCAGGCTCTCGATCGTACAGCCGATTAAGGTCAGGTTCTTTGCATTCCATCCAAAGTACTCTCCGGAAATGAAGGAATCATAGACCGTCACATTCTCCGTGTTCCAGAATGCATCCTTGGAAAGCATTTTTGCGTTGTGGATCTCCACGTTTTTTGCTCCATCAAACGAATAATTGCCAACCAGCTCAAAATTTGAGATCTTCATATTCTGGCTGTTCATCGCAAAGTAATCGCCCTTTGCCATAACATCCTGCATCGCCACGCCGTCACAGTGCCAGAGCGTCTCCGCCGCATTCGGCATCGAAACGTGTGTGAGTGAGAGGTTGTGGCAGCGGCGGAAATTTTTCGGCGCCTGAATCAGCGCATCCTCCACCGTCAGATCATCCGTATACCACACACCTGCTCTCGCCATCTCAAACCAGGTGCAGTCCTTCGCCTGAATATTTTTGCTGTACCACAGCGGATATTTCCACTGAAACATGCTGCCGTTCAGTTCAATATCGCTGCATTCCTTCAAAGGAGATTCGCCATCTGCAAAGATTGTCCGGTTTACTTCAAGATTTTTCTCACCGAACAGCGGCCGCTCTCCCGTAAGGTATGCTTCCTCAATCACTCTCTTTTCTGTCTCGTTCTGATTCATGCTTTCCTTCTCCTTATCGTTACAATCGGCAGGCGGTATGCTATATATGCTTTTTCGCCTGCCTCTTTTCTTCCTTTTCCGGTAGTTATTTTATCATTCTCCCGTTTCGATATCAAATACCTGTAACGCATAGACTTCCATAGAAATTTGTTATCGCTTACAGCGCTTTCTTCGCATCCTTTGCATCTGCAAATGGTCCCGGTACGCCCCGGATACCGCGATGGCTTCCAAAATAATCCTGGTCAAAGCGGATCTTTGTGCCGTCCGGGTTCTCAAACGGCTGCTCCGGCTCAAAGGCTGTGCCAAGCACATCCGTATCGATCATGCGGTCTGAAAAATCGCCCAAAAGCTCATAGAGATTCGTATTCAGATAATATTTCCCGTCTTTTTCTTCCAGCTCCACGGTGACCGGACTTTCCGCATCGATCAGTCCGTCTTTCTCATGCTTCCACGCTTTTGCTCCGGCGAGATAGACATTTCCCTCGCTCCACACTGGAAGATGGCCGAAATGCGCCGGCTCCAGCTTCTTCATATCCGCCGGTTTTGTAAAGTCAAACTGTGCATCCCATGCTTCCTTCGTCGGATATTCATCAAACATCCAGGTGCCGGCCAGTCGGTTCTCACTGTCAAATCCGTCATCCGAATCGTGCGGCGTGATGATGTCCTCTGACGGCCACTTCTGTACAAAAATATTATTATAGAAGCGATCGTCTCCGTGCAGGATCGTCATAAAGCCCATGACCTCGGTGCGGTGCGGCATGTGGTACGGCGTATACCGCCAGTCCGTTCCGCCGCCGACGCAGGTGAGCGCGCCACAGATCAGATTGTGCACCATTGCAACGCCCTGGGTCGCAAAGCGCAGGCTCGCATCCGAGAGCAGGATGTTGTTGTCGATCAGTGTCGGGCCATGGCTGACCTCCACAAAGATATCCTGCGACATCATGCCGCCCTTTAATGGCTTTGCAAATACCGGGCGCTGGTTGTCGTGGAGCAGGTTCTGAGAAAGTCTCGTGCCCTGTGCCTCCCAGTCGCACCAGATGCCCATTGTGCAGTGATGGATATGATTCCGGCGCATCGTCACATCAATCGCCGCATGCATCTTGATTCCGGCGATTTCCGCTCCGCCCTGCTCCATCATGTTGTTGATGTGGTGTATGTGGTTATCCTCAATCACACTGAACACACCGCCCATGCGGCCGATGATACCGCCCTGCTCGCAGTGATGGATGTTGTTGCGGCGGATAATGTGGCTTCCAATGTTCTCTTTCAGCCATCCGTGATACTGGCCGCGGCATACTGCATCGCGCTCCATCTGTGTCGGGCTCTTCACCTGCTTATATGTGAAATAATGGTTGTTATCCGGGTCCAGATATTTGCCGAGCGAAATTCCGGCGCACTTGCTGTTTGCGATCTCGCAGTCCTCAATGATCCAGCCTTTACTCCAGTGCGGACCGATCATGCCATCCTGAAATGCCGCCGGCGGAGCCCAAGTCGTCGCTGCTTTCTCGATCTTAAAACCGCCGACTGTCAGATAGCCAACTCCGGTCTTTGACGGGAAAAAGCACTCCCGGCGCACATTGATCTCCACATTCTCCGCATTCGGGTCTGCGCCCTGGAAATTTGCGTAGAGAATCGTCTCATCCGTCTTTTCATCCTGCTCCGTATGCCATTTGTATCTCGACTCCTCCGGCACCCAGCTGCACTCGTAAACATCGCCCTTTAAGCATTCCTCCAGCGTCGCCGTTTCATACAGTGCGCGGTCATTTAAATACACGCAGCCCGTGTGCTTGTCCGCCTTTGCGAAATACCAGTCACCGTACACATATGTCGTGTATGGATTGTACGCGCCGAAGGTGCTGTTCGGAACACGGCACACCCAGGTCGTTCCCTCGTATTTTTCCCAGACTTTCACCTGCTCCGCGCCTGTGATCACGGCTCCAAGCGGCTCTGTGCTGCGGTAGGTGATGCGTTTTTCCTGTGTACCCGCATTTGATGGATCTACGTATTCCCGGTAAACGCCAGGTGCTACCAGCACCTCGTCTCCCGGCTGTGCGATCGCCGCCGCATCCTGAATATGGCGAAACGGGGTGGCCTTACTGCCGTTTCCGTCGCGGCCCGCATTAATGTCTACATAAAATTTCATTCGTGTATTCCTCCTTCGTTATAATTTCATTTATCCGTCATCTATTGATTGCCGAATTTTTTGTATTGTCTGTGCTATCATGTAGTCTGTCTACCGTTTTCTTTACGTTTAACAAAAAAACGGCCTTTTCTCCGAAAAATTATAACATACTCAAAACCAAAATACCACTGCGTTTTTGATAGCCGACTCGCCCATTCACAATCCGCTTCGCAGCTGCGGTAAAGCGGACATTCGCAACCGCACACAAAAAGAGACGCATCCTTCTTTACCGCCAATCTATGGCTGAAATCAAAATACGTCTCTTTCTTCTGACTAAAAGCGGATATTCACAATCCACTTTTATAAAGACGGCCCTTTTCCACGCTGGCAGCCGCCCGTCACTTTATTATTATTGTTCTTACTCTGTTACCGCTTCTGTCGCAGATTCAGTTGCTGCCTCTGTATCTGCTTCAGCTGCGCCTTCAGTCCCGCTCTCTTCCTCTCCGCCAAGGTTCTCGGAGCAGAACAGCTCGATGCAGTTGTCCATCATCGTTTCGTCGTAATCTTTGGAGATTGCAGCTGCATTCCAGTATGCGTAATTGCCTTCAAACCAGCTCTGCAGATCGTCGGTGTTGTCCGCATAACGGAACTCCAGATGATAGGTGCTCTCCGGTGTGTCCGGGCTGAATGCAAAATAGGTGAACATTCCGGAATCTGCATCCTCACTCTCGTAGAACAGGAAGTCCTCGTTGTCCATATCCATTGCCTTGTAAGCATGTCTGAATACCTCATTTCCATCTGCGTCTACACCTGAAATTGTGTTGCCGTCTACCGTGAACTCTGCCACATCGCCAAGGAAGTAGCAGTCAAACTGCATGCTGTCCGGATCCTCGGTGAATGCATCGATTGCCTCCTGTCCGTACTTATCGCCTGTGCACATCCAGAGCAGATAATCGACCGAATCCGATACTGCATCCGCATCTACATACTCAGCAGCATACTTTTCCCAGATCGGACGGTTCTCATCCTTTGAAAGCTCCGGGAACAGCTCTACAAAGCTTCCCTGAATCTGAGAAAGGTACTCGTCCTGATCTGCTTCCTCAGCGCTTCCGACAAAGCCCATTCCTGCGGCTAATGCCATAGACAGTCCAAGTGCATATACAACATTCATTCTCTTCATTGTTGCATCCTCCTGACAGATCATTCTTCTTTGGAAACACTTCTTTCCTGCATAAAACACCTAT
>JAQXVT010000013.1 GCA_029225065.1 Lachnospiraceae bacterium
AAATCAAAAGCTGAAAATCTGGAAAAAATAAAAAACAGAAACCCAGAATTAACGGCAAACCTTTCTGACTTTTCCAGTATGTCTTCACAGTAGGGAGGTACATTCTGTATGACAGATAGTTTGGAAAAGGCAGCGGCTGAAAAAGCCGCTGTTATTATTTATGGCAATGAGGGAAATTATGGTTCAGTAAACGCAAACGACAATGGAGCCGTGAGCGTGGGGAAAGTTCAGTGGCACGGTTCCCGGGCGCTGGATTTGTTAAAGACGATCATTAAGACACTGGGACAACAGGCAGCAACAGTTATTCTGGGCGCAGATTTCTATAATGAGATCAAAACCGCCGTGCAATGGAACGGCAGAACTGTGACGGCAACGGAGAAAAGCAAATTAACTGCACTGCTTACCACGCCTGCAGGAAAAGCGGCGCAGGATGCACTAGCTGAAAAAGATGTTCTTTCGTATGTCGAACACGGGGCAAGTATGGGAATTGAAGATGCGCAGGCACTTGTATATTTTGCCGATCTGGAAAATCAAGGCGGTTCTGGTGCGTCTGCCAGAGTGACAAAGGCCGCAGCAGCACAGGCAGGAACAATGGCAAAAGTAAATCTTTCTGCGCTGCACAAAGCAGCACTGGCAGATCGGGTAATGGGTAAATATGCAGCAAGAAGAAAAGAGACATACAGCAAAGCTGCAGCACTCACATTTTCTTCCGGGAACAGCAACGCAAATAAAACACAGACAGGAGGTAAAGGAACAATGGCAACAATGATTTCAAACAGCGGACATGATGAAAACGGTAAATATTCCGGTGGGCAGGCCGGGGACAACAACGGCACAGAATGGGCAGTTATTCCGTGGTACAACAGGCCGTGGAACTGCGTATTGCGCCACCCGGACCCTGCAACTAGAAAACTGATTGCAGAACTGGCAGTAGAAGCAGCAAACAATAATCATATCGGGTACGATCAGTACCAGAGGGAAACTTTCTGGGCACAGCTTCAGAAAGTAGGTTATCATCCGTCAAAGATCACTGTGAACTGCGAAGCAGACTGCAGCGCAGGCGTGTGCGCAATCGTAAAGGCTGTTGGACATTTAATAGGAAACAGCAAACTGCAGAACCATACCGGAACATATACGGGCAATATGAAACAGGGACTGAAAGCGGCTGGCTTTGAAGTCCTTACAGAAAGCAAATATCTGACAAGCGGCGATTATCTGCTTGCAGGTGATATTCTGCTGAATGAAAGCGCACATACTGCAACAGCGGTTACAGATGGAGCAAAGGCAAACAGCAGCACATCTGGCAGCACATCCGGCAACACATCCGGTAGCAACGCCAGCGGTGAACAGACATACACTGTAAAAGCGGGTGATACCCTTTCAAAGATCGCTGCTGCCTACGGCACTACATATCAGAAGCTTGCAAGCTACAACGGGATTGCGAACCCGAATATTATCAATGTGGGGCAGATCATTAAAATTCCGGCATCCGGCATCACGACATATACCGTAAAAGCAGGTGACAGTCTGTGGGCTATCGCAGACAAAAAACTGAATGACGGCACACGTTACAATGAGATCAAGCAGTTAAACGGTCTGAAAAATGATACGATCTATGCAGGACAGGTGCTGAAAATTCCGGCAAAATAAAGGGAGGAAAAGGAAATGGATAAAATCATATTTATTGCGGTAGAACTGGGAATTGCTGTGGCTTTCTTCTGTATGGGGAAATTTGTTTTCCCCAACATTCCGAAGACAGCTTTTGAAAAGCTTACAACATTATCTGACTGGGCAGCAAAGTTCGTGGTATGGGCCAGAGAGTTCTTGAAGACAAGCACCGGGCCAGAGAAAATGGAAATGGTAGTAGAAAAGCTGAAAGCCATTGCAGATCGCGCGGGCATCGACATTACAAAAGAAGAATTACAGGCAATCGCACAGACGGCGTATGAAGCCATGAAAGCAGGCGAAAAAGAAGCTGCAGCCACAGCGCAGCCGCTGGAAGCAGTAACGGCAGCGGCGCCAACGGTAAACATTTACACGGGCGGTCAGAAGCCCGCAGAGGGCACTACAGCGATTGCAACTGATAATGTACCGGATGGGGCACTTGAACCGAATGAAGATGGCACAGTAAATGTCTATAATGCTGCCGGGGAAAAGGTGGGGATAGCCACACCGGAAGAGGTAGAAGCAGCAGAAAAGAATGTCACAAGAATTGCCGTAGAAGAATAAAAAACAGAAAGCCCGCAGGCATTACGCTTGCGGGCTGTATTTATTTGATTAAACTGCAAGTGCAAGTTTCATCAAGTCTTCATGATAAAGAATTTTGTATGCGCCATTCTCAAAATACATGATACTTATTTCGCGTTTGAGCGGATTGCTAAAGTTGAAAAATTCAATTTCAATTTTATTTTCACCGCCAGCATCAAAGACAAGTGAATTATCATCGGTTTCATATACGCTTTCAAAATCATATGTATTCAAGAAATGTGCAAGGCAATCATGACCGATAGAAGAACATCCGAAAGATTTCATAAGGTTGCAAATATCAAAAAGTGTAAATGTATTTTTCATGGTTTATACCCCCATATAGAATTTTTTGATTATTGGATTTTCACCCCGCCAGTATTTAGCCGCTGGCGGTCACTGTTGCTGAACTGTATGCCCCGGCAACCGGGCTATATATTATTTAAAACTATTTACAATAGGTTTAATAATTCCACATTCCAGAAAGGCTTTTGCCATAGCTTCTGCAACTGTTTTATCAATTCCCTGTGCGATCAGATCATTTTTATATGCTTTCTTTGCTTCTTTCTCTGCTTTTGTCATTTTAGGTTTTTCCCCTTTCGTTATCTTATGATTGTATTATATACTTACGGAAGTATAAAATCAATAGTCATAATACCCAAAGTTACGGAAGTATATTTGTGTATTTTATATACTTCCGTAATAAAAGAAACGGTGATATAATATCAATAAATAGAAATGGAGGTCATACCAGATGGAACAATCAGAAGAGAAGAAAGCGTGGGATATACCCAGAGGACCGGCAGCCAACAAAGCAAAGCAAAAATATAAAAACGCAAATTATGATCGTGGGGAACTGGCGCTGCCGAAAGGTATGAAAAAAGCAGTGCAGGAAGCAGCGAAAACACAGGGGCAATCTTTCAATGCATATGTGGAGCAGGCGATAAAAGAAAGATATAAGAGAGAGACAGGAAAGGAGTTAGAATGGAAGAAGACGGATGCTTAAAAGGCAGGCAGATGACACGCAAGAAAATGTGCAGGATTTTAAGGTGGGCCAGAAACCGGAAACTGCCATTGAAGATAAAAAAAGAATATAATGACAGCATGGGATATAGCCGCTTGCGAGAGTATTATGGAATTATAAAAGATTTTACAATAACAGAATATGAGGGAAATTTTAAACTGAAAATTTTATTTACAAGCGGGGAAACTGCGGAAGAGTATTTGACAAGCTGGTATGAGTTCATGGGAAAATATAATCCAGAAAGGCTTGTTTTATATTATACTGCAAGTGGTCCAATATGTTATTTTTCAATGAGACAGCTTACCAGAGAGGAACAAAAGGAAAGGTTAGGGCAGGTAACACAGTAACGGAAAGGTATATTGAAAAGAGATACCCGGCAGCAGGTCTGCCGGGTATTGTTGTACTAATGTTACATAGCCAACCGGCGCGCTCGATTCACGGGCAACCGATGAACTGCTGAGGCTCTTTTCTTCGGTGAACGACGATGGGCAGACGATCGTGATGGTGACACATTCCGTGAAGGCAGCCAGCCATGCGAACCGGGTGCTCTTCATCCGTGACGGAGAGGTATTTCATCAGATTTACCGCGGCACCAGCACAAATGAGCAGCTGTATCAGAAGGTGGCAGACACTTTGACAATGCTCGTGACAGGCGGTGATCGGGCATGAAAAAGAATATTTATCCCAAACTTGCAATTACAGGTATGATTAAAAACAGCAGAACATACGTACCGTATCTCATGACCTGCATCTGTATGGTTTTTGTCAATTACCTGTTTCGGTTTCTGCAGATGAACAAAAGAGTTACCAGGCTTCGCGGCGGTGCTACGCTGCAGAGCATGCTTTTGTTTGGAAGCGAGATCTTCTGTATTTTTGCACTGATCTTTCTGTTTTATACAAACTCGTTTCTGATCCGGCGCAGAAAGCGCGAATTTGGCCTTTATAATATCCTTGGAATGGGAAAATGGAACATTGTGCGAATTCTGATCTGGGAGAGTATTTTTATGCTGCTGATTTCTCTTGGCGGAGGGCTTGGACTTGGAATTCTGTTTTCAAAGCTTGGAGAACTGTGCATTGTAAAAGTGCTTGGCGGAACGATCAGCTATGCATTTTCGGTGGAAGGAGCGGCGGTCAGCTCTACTGTTACCCTGTTTGTGATCATTTTTGCAGTGATTTTACTGAATTCACTGCGTCAGATCCGCATGGCGAATCCGATTGAACTGCTGCACGGCGGTGTGCAGGGAGAAAAACCGCCGAAAGGAAACTGGTTTGTCGCGCTTGCCGGACTTGTCATGCTTGGCATTGCCTACTATCTTGCAGTCACGATTCAGAATCCGGTGAAGGCGCTGGAAACTTTTTTTCTCGCAGTATTGCTGGTAATTATCGCGACCTACCTGCTGTTTATTGCGGGCTCGGTTGTATTCTGCCGGATCCTGAAGAAGAACAGACACTATTATTATCAGGCGAAACATTTTGTGTCCGTTTCCGCGATGATGTACCGGATGAAGCGCAACGGTGCCGGTCTGGCATCGATCTGTGTGCTTTCCACGATGGTATTGGTCATGGTGTCGGCGACGATCTGTCTTTACAGCGGAAAAGAGCAGGCGCTGAGAAGACAGTATCCGCGTGATATCCAGGTGACAGTGCGCAGTCTGGATGAGACGTATTTAAATGAGATCCACGGTGCGGTCAGCCAGGCAGAAAAGGAAAGCGGAATTACCGAAAAAAACAGAAGCCAGTATCACTGCCTGACTTTTGGCGGAATAATTGATGAAGATCAGGTAACTTTGAGCATCGATAATATTGTCGCAGCATCCGGCATGGTCGATTATGGAAAAATCACGGAGCTTGTCTTTGTGCCGCTGGAGGATTACAATGCCCTGACCGGAAAAGAGGAGACATTAAAAAGCGGCGAAGTCCTGTTGTGCTGTACAAGAGAGGGCAAATACAATTATGATACGATTTCCATTGAAGGAATGGAGAAGCTGCAGATAAAGGCACAGGTGCCGGAATTTGTCTCAAACGGCGAGGTATCCGCAGTCATAATGTCGGCGATTTACATCGTTGTGCCAGACCTCGGTACACTTGAAAAGGCAGACGCAGCGCAGAAACAAGCCTACGGAGAAAATGCCTCTGAGCCGTATGAATACTACGGACTTGATCTGGATGGAGGGGACGATCAGCAGCTGGCTGTAACGGACCGTATTCTGGAAAAACTTGGAGGAGTGGCAGAGCAGAATCCGGAATCAGGCACGTATTCCGTTTCCTGTATTGCAAATGAGCGGGCCTATTTCTATGGAATGTATGGCGGAATTTTTGTGCTCGGCATCATTCTTGGAAGCGTATTTATTGTCGCAGCGGTTCTGATCATGTATTATAAACAGGTTACGGAAGGATACGAGGACTGTGGGCGGTTCGAGGTCATGCAGAAGGTCGGTATGACGAAAAAAGAGATCAGAATAAGCATCAATTCGCAGATGCTGACGGTATTTTTTGCCCCACTCCTGATGGCAGGACTGCATCTCGGATTTGCGTTCCCGTTCGTATACAGGCTGCTGATGCTCTTCGGACTTTACGACCGGCTTTTCCTTCTGGAAGTGACCGGTGCGTGTTATCTCGTGTTTGCACTGTTTTACGTTGTGGTGTACGGGATCACGTCGCGGGCGTATTATCGGATTGTGAGCGCGGGGGAGAACCGGTAGAGAAGCATCAGACATAAAATAAAAAATAGAGAGAACTGGATTCCCGGACGCAGCCGCAGGGCAGAGTTTCGCAGTCCACCTAGTCTTTCTGACAGTTGTTCGCCTGCGGCGGATTTCATCCACCTCGGTTCGGACAACTGTCGCAGACATGTGGACAGCTGAAGCTCTGCCCTGCGGCTGCTGTGGATAAAAAGCAGGGAGGACACCATAGTTATAATCAATTCAATTTTTTGAGAAGTTCGGTCGGTTCGATTGCAGAAATTGTGGAGGTTTCGAAATCGGCAGTATTGCGTGTAACAATGTAATTTGCTGATACGTGTTCGGCACAGCGATCCTGAAGACAGTCTTCGAAGTCTTTGAAATTTTTCATTCTAATAGCTGTCAGAACTTCTTCCTGTGATGCAGTTGCAATTTTCAGAATTTTGCATAATTTTTCAAGCCAGTCTCTTCGAATTTCATCAGGAACCTTTCTTAAGATGTACCAGATATTTGGAAGCGAATGAAATGCAATATAACCATCCACTTCTTCTGAAGCACATTTTTCAATGATTTGTGCTGCTGGCTGATAGAATGGTTCTCGGGCAATGAGAAAATCAATGATAACATTTGTGTCAATCAAGATTACCATAGCGTTCCTTTCTGGCTGCTTCCAGTTCGGCCTCTGGATCAAAATCTTCAGGAATATATTTTTGAATTTCTTTTCTTGAGGCGGCTAATTCTTTAAATGCCTGCATTTTTTCGCTTGGATTAGCAGGGCTGGCTGCTGGTTTCGTGTATGCTCTGGAAGGAATGAGCCTTTGAATGATTTCTATCAGAAAGCTCAGATTATCGTCAGACATATTTTGAATCAGTTGAACTGCCTGTTTTTGCAGCATTGTCATTTTTATTTCGCCTCCTGTATGGGTGATGTGGTTTTCTATATAAGGTATTATAGCTGTTTTCTGTGCTTTTCTCAATCTGTATTTACAGATATTGAGAGAAATGTACGTGCAGTTGACGAATCCCCCCTAAGATGATAGAGTACAGATGTTAGTTAACCGAGTCAAGCAAGTAGCGAAGCGGATTGCGGATATCCGTTTTGACGTTTGACTGCGAATATCCACAAATACACCGGCGCTTGGATAAAGTCTGTCTGCACGAAATCCGGGCGCCGGGACAGAAAATGAGGTTTACAGGATGGAAATTAAAAGTGTAGCAATTGTCGGCATGGGCGCTCTTGGGATGATGTATGGCACCCATATGCTGGATGCAGGCGAAAAAAATGTCTGCTTTGTGATGGATGAAGCGCGTGTTCAGAAATATGGACCGCGCACCTTTTATAAAAATGAGAAAGCATATCAGCTTCCGATGCAAAACTGTGAGAAAATGAATCCGGTGGATCTGGTGATCGTGGCGGTGAAGTACAATGCGCTTCCGTCAGCGCTTGAGACGATGCGGCGCTGTGTCGGGGAGCACACCGTGATTTTGTCGGTGATGAATGGAATCACAAGTGAGGAGATCATCGGGGAGCGGTACGGCAAAGAACACATGATCTACACCGTGGCACACGGCATGGACGCGATGAAGTTCGGAGAAAAACTGACGTACACGAAGATGGGGGAACTGCGGATCGGAGCGCGCGAAGCCTGCCAGGAGGAAAACGTGAAGGCGGTGGAAGCATATTTTAAGCGCATCGGGATGCCGCATCATGTGGACGAGGATATCATGCACCGGCTCTGGAGCAAATTTATGCTGAATGTCGGCATCAATCAGACCTGTATGGTGTACGAGACGACTTACGGCGGCTGTCTGGTAAAAGGCGAGCCGAACCGGACGATGATTGCTGCCATGCGTGAAGTGATCGCGCTGGCACAGGCCGAGGGGATCAGGCTTGGAGAGGCGGATCTGAATGAGTACATTGGAATCTTAAAGACACTTCTGCCGGAAGGAATGCCGTCGATGCGGCAGGACGGAGTGGCACACCGCAAAAGTGAGGTGGAGATGTTTGCCGGGACGGTAATCCGTCTGGCGAAAAAGCATGCGCTGTATGTACCGGCGAATGAGTTCCTTTATGAGCGCGTGAAGGAGATGGAAGCAGAGTATTGATCAGCTTTACCCGCTGTTTTGCCGGAGAAAGGATTACGGAAGAAACAATGCAGTATACCAATTATGAACTGCTGTGGCTTTTTTTTGTCTACTCAGTGCTCGGATGGGCTGTCGGAGTAGTGGTTGCCGCAGTAAAACGGAAAAAATTTGTCAACACCGGCGTGCTCAGCCTGCCAATGTGTCCGGTATACGGATTCGGCGCGGTGCTCAACGCCATTTTCCTGATCGATCTGAAAGAAGCCCCAATATTCCTTGCGATCGGCGGTGCAGTGCTCAGCTCGTTTCTGGTGGTTGTGACCGGCGTGGTGCTCGAGCACATTTTCCACCGGAAATGGTGGGATTACAGTGAAAAGAAACTGGGATTTGGTTACATTAATGTACCACTTCTGCTGACGTACGGTGCATCTGCCGCGGCAGAGCTGTATCTTGGCAACCCGCTGATCCTGAAAATCGTACATATCATTCCGCACGGACTTGGAAAGATTGTTCTTCTGGTGATAGGGATCCTGTTTCTGATCGATTTATCCGGTGCACTTGCGGTTGTCTGGAAATGGAGACGACACATCAACCGCGTCGCAAATCTGACGGAAAACATGCAGATGTTCTCAGATTCGTTTGAGAATGTGATCACGAAAGCGGTCCGGAAACGTCTGGAAAAATCGTATCCGAATATCGAGACGGAAAAAATCCTGAAGGCGCGAGAGGCTGAAAAAGAAGAGGAAAAGACAAGATTTGCACAGGGCTGCGGATTTTACAAGCTAGTCTGGCTGTTTTTAATCGGCGCACTGCTCGGCGATCTGGTGGAAACGGTGTTCTGCCGTTTCACGCTTGGCTGGTGGATGAGCCGCAGCAGTGTGGTCTACGGACCGTTCAGTGTGGTCTGGGGCATGGGCTGCGCACTCCTGACGGCGTTTCTCTATAAATATAAGGATAAAAGCGACCGCTATATTTTCTTTTATGGAACCGTAGTTGGAGGCGCATATGAATATCTCTGCAGCGTGGTGACGGAGCTGGTATTTGGAACGACGTTCTGGGATTACAGCAGCCTGCCGTTCAATCTCGGCGGAAGGATCAACCTGCTGTACTGTTTTTTCTGGGGCATTGCGGCGGTTGTCTGGCTGAAAGGAGTCTACCCGTTCCTTGCAAAGTGGATTGAAAAAATACCGAAAAAGATTGGTCCGGCGCTGACCTGGATTCTGATTGTTCTGATGTGCGCGGATATGCTGATTTCATCTCTGGCGCTTTCAAGGTATTCATCCCGCCAGATGGGAGAACCGGCGAATACGAAGCTGGAGCAGGTGCTCGATGAGCATTTCTCGGATGAGCGGATGGCGCGGATTTATCCGAAGGCAAAGTTTGTGGAGAAGTAAAAATGGGGGAGCGTATGAAAGAGCGAAACCTGAATGCGGACCTGATCCGCTGCGTGGCGGTTTTCAGTGTCGTATCGGTACATTTTCTGAAAAATAATGGTTTTTACAGCACACCGGTCGTCGGATGGGATATGCTGCTTATGTGCATTTACCGCTCCTTTTTTATGGCGTGTGTGCCGCTGTTTCTGATGCTGACCGGCTTTCTGATGTGGAAAAAGCAGCTCTCGCGGCAGTATTACAAAGGGATCGTAAAGACACTGGAAATCTATGTGCTGGTGAGCATCGCGGATCTCATTTTCAAGGCGGCAGTGCTCGGCGAGGAGGTGACACTCTGGTCAGCGATCCGCGGGATTCTGGCATTTGAGGCGGCGAATTATGCGTGGTACATTGAAATGTACATTGGATTGTTTCTGATGATTCCGTTTTTAAATCTGGCTTATCACGGGCTGAAGGATCGGAATCAGAAGCAGGTACTTCTGGCTACGATGGTGTTTTTGACGATGGTGCCGAAAATGGTCAACAATTTTAATCTGACCGATCTTTCCTGGTGGGCATCACCCGGCTCTTCCACCGATTACGATAAACTGGTTCCATCCTTTTTTACGGCGATGTATCCGATTACCTATTATTTTCTCGGTGCGTATCTGAGGGAATACGGAAAAGAAATGAAAGGCAGGCCGTGGAAAAAGCTGGTTCTTCTGCTGCTCGTGGTGGCGGCGTTTGGCTGCTATAACTATTACCGCAGTGACGGCGCAAAATTTGTCTGGGGCTCGAATAATACCTGGGGCGGTGAAAATCTGATCACGGCGGTTCTGCTGTTTTCACTGCTGCTGGACGTACGGATGGAGCGGTGGCCGCAGGCGGTAAAGAGCGGAATCGTGTATCTCTCCGGCATCGCGCTTGGCGTGTATCTCATGTCGTGGATGTTTGACAAGATTGTATATGACGCGTGGTTTCTGCCGCAGGTCGCGGATGTACATGCCCGTTTTAAATATTACCCGATTGTGGTACCTGCTGTATTTCTCGGAGCGGTCGGCGGCGCGTCGGTAATTTATGGAGTGAGGAAATGGATTCATGCACTGCCTGGCTTAAAACCGAAAGGAAAAAAATAGAAGACGCGGTGCAATTCAGAAAATGCAAATAAGAGAATGAAATAGGAAAGACAGCTGGCAGATGAAAATTTGCAGCTGTCTTTTCGTTTTATTCCCGCGAGCAACGAGCCAAGCAGCCATGCAAGTCCCCTGCTTTAATTGCAGGAAGCAAGAAACAGAGGAATGGTCAGGCGGCGGAGCGGAAGATAGATATTTGTGTTGATAATGAAATGGGGAAAAATTACGAAAAAATTACAAAATAATGACGAAACATTTCGAAATGGTTAAAACGAGTTGACAAAAGATAAAAATTGAGGTATAGTGAGCATAGTTATGTACATTATGTGGCGAAAAATTGCCATATGATGTCAGAAATCAAGCGACTATGAAAAGGAGGGACCTGGTATTAAAGCAAAACACAGAAATCTGCTGTTTGTGATCCTGTTCTTCTGTTTCCTGTTTGCAGCACCGACGCATGGCGCGCAGGCGGCAGGAATCAATGTGGTCACATCGGCAAAAAAAGTATCGACCGGAAAATGGGTAAAGGATTCGAAGGGATATAAATACCGCTACAAAAACGGAATTTATGCGAAAAATACCTGGCTGAATATCGGTGGGAGCATTTATCGAATTGGCACAGATTCATATCGGAAGACGGGTGCTTTTCAATGGAACGGAAGCATATATTATACAGATCAGTCAACTGGAAAACTCTATGTGAAACGCTGGATGACTGTAAACAATGCAGCTAAATTTTATTATAAGGCGGACGGAACCAGGGCTGTCAATCAGTGGGTGACGATCGGATCAGCGAAATACTTTTTTCAGTCAAATGGAAAATTGGCAGTGAATCAGATCATCACATATAATGGAAACTATTATTATGTAAACCGTACAGGCGTACAGCTTACGAATACCTGGCTTGTGAAAGGGGGAAAGCAGTATTATATTACCGGAACTGGTATTTTCCTCTGCAAAAGCTGGATGCAGTCACAGGGGAAATATTATTACCTCGGTACAGATGGGGCAGTACTCACGAACCGCTGGGTTGGCAGCTACTATGTTGGTTCAAACGGAGCCAGATTGACTGACTGTGTAAAGGATGGCTGGTATCTCGATACAACCGGCAAAAAGGCTTACAAAGTATTTAGCGGTAAATATATTTTTGTTGGTGATTCGCGAATGGTAGGCATGGAAAATGCTGTTGCATCGACGGATACCCTCTATATCGCCAAGGTAGGCATGGGATATGCCTGGCTGACCAGTACGGCGGACAAGACGCTGCGCGAGCAGCTGAAAGCACGGCCGACCTTGACGGTAGTATTCGGTTTTGGAGTCAATGATCTTGGAAATATTGAAAAATACATTACGTATTATCGGCAGATAATCAAAGATTTCCCAAAAGCGAAATTTTATTTCCTTTCCGTCAATCCGGTGGATGAGGTGAAGGAAGCGAAATATGGATATAAGGTGAAAAATTCAGCAATTGCATCGTTCAACCGCCGACTTTATCTGGCATTTCGGACAAAGTACGTCAACAGCTATGCGTATTTAAAGCAGAACAGTTTTGCAACAGTTGACGGCGTGCATTATACACAGGCGACCTACAGAAAACTGAGGAATTTTATTATCACAAAGATTCGATAAAACAGAATTCGGACGTTGCAGACAGGCCCGAGAGCATAAAAGACATAAAAAGAAGGATAAATGACACAGATTCATGACATTTATCCTTCTTTTTCGTTTTAATAAAAGTAACGGATTCAATTCTCCCAAAAGGGGTGCAGCCTGGAGCCTGTTTGAAAAATCATTCCCGCAATCTAACAGGCTCATAAGGAATCCTCCCGCAAGCGGATCCCACCTTATGAGATTGTACTCCCCACTTTGCGGTATATTTCGCCTTCATTCGGTTGACGTAGCCCGCTGCGCTGCCCTCATTCAGACGAAATCTCCCACAAATTGTGGCGCACATCTTGCAGAAAGCATTTTTCAAACACGCTCTAAGCGTCTTCCCGGAATTCGAAAAGAAGCTTTACGGGAATCTGCAGTGCATCCGCAATGTCGAAGAGCTTATCGAGTGAGATGGAAGTGCGCACGTTCGGGGCTTCGATGTTGCTGATATGGGTGCGGCTTAAGTTGACATCCTCGGCAAGCTGCATCTGGGTGATGCCGTGCAGCTTACGGTAATAGGCTATTGTAAGGCCGAGCTGACGGTACTGATTTTCACGCTTTGCGGTCATTTCGTCTCCTCCTTTGTCTTACTATAGTTTAGTATGCCCGGGAGAAAAACGAAACAAAACGTGACATTGCAAATGCAAAGGTAAATATTGCTTTAGAAAAACAGTATTGGTATAATGTAAACGAAAAATGTGCAGACAGAAAGGAGCTCAGTCAGGCAGCTGCTTTTTGAACTCAATAAATTCAAGAACCTCTCTGCGCTTTGGTTCGGACAGATCCGTATAACCGCTGAGTAGCTGATCCCGTTCGGGGGAAGGAAGCTCACTTCCGTCAGAGGCTATGACCGGCATCTGATCCAGAAGCAGAGAATCCAGAGTGACATGATAAATACCGGAGAGCGCAACGATGATCTCGAGCGGCGGCACGCGCAGTGCATTTTCATAATTAGAGTAGGTCTGGCGCTGAATGTTCAGCATACGGCTTACTTTGTCCTGTGTGTAACCGGCATCTTTGCGCAGTTTTCGTATTTTTGTGGAAAAAACAGTTGCTCCCATTGATTACCCTCCAATCGCTGTTCCATTATACCAATATTTTTTTTAAATATCTTTGAATGCAACAATACGAATACATACAACGAATAAATGCCACAAATCGTGACGAAAAGGAGATGCAAATGGATTTACTGGAATATGGAATGAAAAACGAAAACAGCGATAACAGTATCACGCGTGCAATGGCAAAGGGAGCGCTTGCAGCGCTTCGGCTCCATGCGGATCTTTACGAAAAATATCTGGAGCGGAAAATTCCGCTTTCACCAGAGTTTGGAGATGATCAGGAGATGCTTGCGCGGATTCTTGAGCGTGTGAAGGAAAAATAAAAACGAGATTTCGGTCGCTGGCCGAAATCTCATTTTTTTGCAGGTACAACCGGTACGTGAACGGTTTTACTCCTGACTTAAATGCGAATTGTGATACCGTCCGTCAAACGTGACATCCTCTCCGAACCAGGCAGGCGGCGTGAAGCGGTTCGCCTGTTCCTCACTTTCAAATTCGACCTCGACGATTCGAAGTCCTTCGTGACGGCCTTCAAAAATATCAAGTTCGGCCTTGAGATTTTCCGTGCCAAGCGGAAGTACGTAGCGCTTTTTTGTGATGACGATGCCGTCTGCCTTTGGGAGCAGGTGCTCATAGCTTTCTTTCGTGAGTGGGAGATTGTATTCCTCGCGTGCCATCATACCGCTTCCTTTATAAGTAAGGATAAAATCGTCATCCTGTCTGCGGATGCGCACGACCGGAGAAGTACACAGGTAAGCCTGCTCGATGAGATGGCACGGACAGGAAGCGAGGTTTTCCGGCAGAACCGGAACGAGAAATTTACGTTCGATTTCCATGAAAGATACATCCTTTCTTAATGTGCAGACAGAGCCTTTTGATCAGGTCAGGCAAATCTCCGGCAGGGTGGGCAGAAATCTGCGCTGACTTTGTTCTGCTGTCTGTTCCAGTTTTATTTTTTATACAGTATATCCCGTTTTTAAGGAAAAATCATCCCCTATTTGTTTGACTTTGTCACAGCAGTCTGCTAGACTGTGCGTGGTGAATAAAATTTTAGGATCTGACACAATTTTCTGCTTTACCACAGGTCGCGAAGCGGCTGAGTTTATGAGCAGGCAGCGAAAAGAAATTCATCTTGAATAATAATAAAATTGGAGGGCAACGACCATGGAAAAAGCATACGTATTTCTTGCAGATGGATTCGAGGAGATCGAGGGCCTGACCGTAGTTGATATCCTGCGCAGGGCAGGGGTAGATACACAGACTGTGTCCATCATGGGACGCAGGGAGATCACCGGCAGCCACCGCATCGCACTGCAGGCGGATCTTGTATTTGAGGAGACATCCTTTGAGGATGGCACACTGTTCGTGCTTCCGGGCGGCATGCCAGGCACAAAGCATCTCGGGGCACATGAGGGACTGACTGCTCTTTTGAAAAAAGCTGCGGCAGAAGGAAAGAGAGTCGCTGCAATCTGCGCGGCACCGAGCGTACTTGGCGATCTTGGACTGCTGGAAGGAAAGCATGCGGCCTGCTATCCGGGCTTTGAAGATCGTTTAAGAGGTGCACATGTGGAGCTTACCCCGGTTGTGACCGACGGCAATATCACGACGAGCCGCGGTATGGGAACGGCGATTCCGTTCGCACTTTCCCTTGCGGCACAGCTGACAGACGCAGAAAAAGCAGAAGAACTTGCAAAAGGTATCATTTACAAGTAAAAAAAGCTGGCGTTTTCGGGGCTGTTGTGCTATACTATCAAAATGACTGCATATGGGTGAAGTGTGCAGTTTTTGACTGACGAAAATAGAAGACTGGTCGTCAGTGGCCGGTTTAGATTTAAGGAGGAATAGGACACAATGAGTGTACAGGTCGAAAAACAGGAAAAAAACATGGCTAAGCTGACGATTGAGGTTTCAGCAGAAGAGTTTGGAGCTGCACTGGAGAAAGCTTATCAGAAAGATAAGAAGAAAATCAACGTTCCGGGCTTCCGTAAAGGAAAAGCACCGAGAAAGATGATCGAGAAAATGTACGGCGCAGGCATCTTTTATGAGGATGCTGCAAATATCGTAATTCCGGAAGCATATGCAGCAGCTGCAAAAGAGTGCGATGAGGAGATCGTTTCCCAGCCGCAGATCAGCGTAACCCAGATCGAGGAAGGCAAGCCGTTCATCTTTACAGCAGAAGTAGCTCTGAAGCCGGCTGTAACACTTGGCGATTACAAGGGCGTTGAAGTGGAGAAAACCGTAATCGAGGTTTCTGAAGAGGAAGTTGATAAGGAAGTAGATAAGGAGCGCGAGAACAACTCCAGAATGATCGACGTGGATGACAGAGCAGTAGAGAAGGGCGATATCATCAAGCTTGACTTTGAAGGTTCTGTAGACGGCGTACCGTTCCAGGGCGGCAAGGCAGAGGATTACTCCCTGACGATCGGTTCCGGAAGCTTTATCCCGGGATTCGAGGATCAGCTGATCGGCGCTAAGATCGGCGAGGAGCTGGATGTAAATGTTACCTTCCCGGAGGAGTATCATGAGGCAAGCCTGAAGGGCAAACCGGCTGTATTTAAGTGCACCGTAAAAGAGATTAAAGTAAAAGAGCTTCCGGCAGCAGACGATGAGTTTGCAAAGGATGTTTCTGAGTTCGATACACTGGCTGAGTACAAGGATGATATCCGCAGCAAGCTGGTAGAGAAGAAAGAGGCTCAGGCAAAGCGCGAGAAGCAGAACAAGGCTGTTGACAAGGCTGTTGCAAATGCACAGATGGAGATTCCGGATGCGATGGTTACCGAGCAGGTAAGACGTATGGCTGACGACTTCGCAAGAAGACTGCAGAGCCAGGGACTTACCGTTGAGCAGTATATGCAGTTCACAGGAATGACCGCTGACAAGCTGCTGGAGCAGATGCGTCCGGAGGCTCTGAAGCGTATTCAGAACAGCCTGGTACTTGAGGCAGTTGCAAAGGCTGAGAACATCGAGATCGGCGATGATAAGGTAAAAGAAGAGATCGAGAAGATGGCAACAGCATACAAGATGGAGTTCGATAAAGTAAACGAGCTGATCGGTGCTGAGCAGAGAGAGCAGATGAAGGCTGATCTTGCAATCCAGGCAGCAGTAGAGCTGATTGCAGATGCAGCAGTAGAGGTTGAGGCAAAAGAGGAGCCGAAGACTGAGGAGTAAGAAATACGTTTCAAGGCCGGAGCGCTGCAGTGCGGCAATCCGGCGCGAAACTGCGCAGCAGGCAGAAGTGGCTGCCTGATACAGGAGGGGATTTCATGAGCTTTATACCGTACGTCATTGAACAGACCGGAAGAGGAGAGCGTTCTTATGACATCTTTTCCAGATTGCTGAATGACCGTATTATTTTTCTGGGCGAGGAAGTGACAGACGTCAGTGCAAACCTGGTGGTTGCACAGCTTCTGTTCCTCGAGTCGGAGGACCCGAACAAGGATATCCAGCTGTACATCAACAGCCCGGGCGGTTCGGTGACAGCCGGCATGGCAATCTATGATACAATGAATTACGTAAAATGTGACGTTTCCACTATTTGCATGGGCATGGCGGCAAGCATGGGCGCATTCCTGCTTGCGGGCGGCGCAAAGGGCAAGCGTTTTGCTTTGCCGAACGCCGAGATCATGATCCATCAGCCTTCCGGCGGAGCGCAGGGACAGGCAACGGACATCCAGATCGTTGCAGAGCAGATTCTTCGCACCAAGAAGAAGCTGAATGAGATCCTGGCAGCAAATACCGGACAGTCACTGGAGACAATCGCTGCCGATACAGAAAGAGACAACTGGATGACGGCAGAGGAAGCAAAAGCATACGGTCTGATCGACGAGCTCGTCAGATCAAGATAGGTATAAAATGGGGCTGTTGCAAGTGGTCTTGTGACAGTCCCAAAGTTGGTTATAAATAATAAAGAGGTGTGAACATGCCGGGAAAAAACGGGGAAAAAATCAGATGTTCCTTCTGTAACAAGACAGAGGATCAGGTACGCAAGCTGATTGCAGGACCGAGCGGTGTCTATATCTGCGACGAGTGCGTGGAAATCTGTTCTGAGATCATTGAAGAGGAACTGGAAGATGAGTACGCGGCAGAGGATGATCAGGAGATCAATCTGCTGAAGCCTGCACAGATCAAGGAGTTTCTGGATGAGTATGTCATCGGGCAGGATGAGGCAAAAAAAGCGCTTTCTGTTGCTGTGTACAATCACTACAAGAGAATTACCAGCGGAAAATATCTCGACGTGGAGCTGCAGAAAAGTAATATTCTGATGCTCGGACCGACTGGATCAGGAAAAACGATGCTGGCACAGACACTGGCCCGCCTTCTGAATGTACCGTTTGCAATCGCAGACGCGACTTCACTGACCGAGGCAGGATACGTAGGAGAAGACGTAGAGAATATTCTTCTGAAAATTATTCAGGCAGCAGAGTACGACATTAAAAAAGCAGAATACGGTATCATTTATATCGATGAGATAGATAAGATCACGAGAAAATCGGAAAATGCATCGATCACACGAGATGTTTCCGGAGAGGGTGTACAGCAGGCACTGTTAAAGATTCTGGAGGGAACCGTCGCATCCGTTCCGCCGCAGGGTGGTCGGAAGCATCCGCATCAGGAGCTTCTGCAGATTGATACGACGAATATCCTGTTCATCTGCGGAGGAGCGTTTGAGGGTCTGGAAAAGATTATTGAGTCACGTCTTGACCGCAAGGGCATCGGTTTCAATTCCGAGCTTAGCGAGAAGGAGCAGCACAACGTTGGAGAGGTGCTGAAAAAAGCGCTGCCGCAGGATTTCATCAAGTTTGGTATGATTCCGGAGTTTATGGGACGTGTTCCGGTGGTGGTATCTCTCGACGAGCTGGATAAGGATGCGCTGGTACGGATCCTGACCGAGCCTAAGAATGCAATCATAAAGCAGTATCAGGGTCTTTTCGGACTGGACGATGTAGAGCTGGCCTTTACACCGGAGGCAGTAGAAGCGATTGCGGACAAGACCATCAAGCGTAAAACCGGAGCGAGAGGTCTGCGGGCGATCATGGAGAGCGTGATGATGGATCTGATGTTCAAAATTCCATCTGACGAGACAATCGCAACGTGCACGATCACGAAGGAGACAGTGGAAGGAACAGGAGAGCCGGAGCTGACATACCGTGAGGGAGTGCGCGGAAGAAGAAAACACAGAATCAGCAAGATTGAAGAAACTGCATAATGTGATTTCTGTTCTGAGGTGTCTCTGGACAGGAAATAGATATGTATGAGACAGGCTGCATCCGGCTGCCCCGATCCTGAAAGCAGCTGCCATTTTTGGAAAAAGTTTTGACTGGAAGGTTTTTCTGAAAATGACAGTAACCAGGTGTGGACAGAAGGGAGCGGCCTGTTTTATTATGAAAAAATAACTGTACAGCAGAAGAATCAAAGCGAATATTTGCAATTCAATATGCTGAGGATCATAAGGAAACTTTCCCGATCCGGTTAAAAAGCATCTGACGGTTGTGAGAGGAAATTGCGAGATTTACTTTGAGACAAAATTTGTGTATGTAAGAAAAACGAGGAAACCAAAAATGGACGAAATGATAAGGACATTGCCGATGATTCCGCTGCGCGGACTGACTGTGCTGCCGCTTATGATAGTCAATTTTGATATCAGCCGGGAAAAATCGATCCGCGCGGTGGAGGCCGCGATGGAACAGGATCAGACGATTTTTCTGGTGACACAGAGGGATCCGGAGGAGAATCAGCCGGGAATCGACGGACTTTACCATACCGGAACCGTGGCAAAGATTAAAAATATTGCGAAGCTTCCGAAAAATATCGTGCGTGTGATGGTAGAAGGCATCGGGAGAGGCCATCTGCTTGCCATGCAGGACGGCGCGGGATATTTGCTTGGACAGGCTGAGCTTTCAGAAGAAGAAAAAGTGGAATTGGATGAGCTGACAAAGACTGCAATGGTACGGGCACTGCAGGACCTGCTGGGACGCTACGGGCAGATCAATCAGAAATTCGGCAAGGATATGATGCAGCAGCTGATGGCGATTTCGGATGTGGAGGCGCTGGTTGCGGAAGCGGGCGCACATCTTCCACTTTATTATGAGGAGCGGCAGCGGATTCTCGATGCGGAAAATTTTTCTGATCGCTATGACGCGCTGTGTACTGTGATTGCAAATGAGGTGGAGATCATTCAGATCCGCAACGAGCTGCAGCAGAAGGTAAAAGAGCGGGTCGACAAGAATCAGAAGGAGTACATTCTGCGGGAGCAGCTGAAAGTCATTCAGCAGGAACTTGGTGAGGATACGCTGCTTACCGACGTGGAGAATTATAAAAAGCAGGCGAAAGCCCTGACTGCTTCTGATGAGGTGAAGAATAAAATCATCAAAGAGGCGGAGCGGCTGAAGAGCCTCGGCGGCAGTTCGGCGGAAAGCTCTGTGCTGCGCGGTTATATTGAGACGCTTCTGGAGCTGCCATGGGATAAGGTCTCAAAAGACAATCAGGATCTGAAAAATGCGGCGCGTGTGCTGGATGAAGATCATTACGGCCTGGAAAAGGTGAAGGAGCGCGTGCTGGAATTTCTGGCGGTGCGCACGCTGACAAACGGCGGCGACAGCCCGATTCTCTGTCTGGCAGGCCCTCCTGGAACGGGCAAGACCTCGATTGCACGCTCGATTGCGCGGGCACTTGATAAGAAATACGTCCGAATCAGCCTTGGCGGTGTGCGCGATGAGGCGGAAATCCGCGGTCACAGACGGACGTACGTCGGAGCGATGCCGGGACGCCTTGCAAACGGACTGAAGCAGGCGGGCGTGAAAAATCCGCTGATGCTGCTCGATGAGATCGACAAGGTGAGCAGCGATTATAAGGGAGACACGGCATCCGCGCTTCTGGAGGTGCTGGATTCTGAGCAGAACTGCCGATTCCGCGATCATTATGTGGAGCTTCCGCTGGATCTTTCGGAGGTACTGTTTATTGCAACGGCAAACGATCTGCACACGATTCCGCGGCCGCTGCTTGACCGTATGGAGATCATTGAGGTTTCCAGCTACACGGCAAATGAAAAATTCCACATCGCAAAGGAGCACCTGATTCCGAAGCAGCTGGAGCGAAACGGCCTGAAAAAAGAACAGCTGACGATCACAAAATCTGCACTGGAGGATCTGATTGAGCTGTATACAAAGGAGGCCGGTGTGCGTCAGCTGGAGCGCAGAATTGGCGAGATCTGCCGGAAAGCGGCGCGCAGGATTCTGGAGGAGCACGTGGAGACGGTGCGTGTGACCGGAAAGAACATCGAAAGCTTTCTTGGAAGAAAAATTTATACCTTTAAAAAGCGGAATGAGAAGAGTGATGTGGGGATTGTGCGTGGTCTTGCATGGACGAGTGTCGGCGGTGATACGCTTCAGATTGAAGTAAACACGATGCCGGGCAAGGGCGAGTTCCTGCTGACCGGCCAGCTTGGCGATGTCATGAAGGAATCGGCACGCACGGCAATCAGCTATGTGCGTTCTGTGAGCGGAAAATATCACATCGATCCGGAATTTTTTGCAAAAAATGATATTCATATCCATATCCCGGAGGGTGCAGTGCCAAAAGACGGACCGTCGGCCGGCATCACGATGGCGACGGCAATCCTTTCTGCAATCACAAAGATTCCGGTGCGCGCGGACGTTGCGATGACCGGAGAGATCACGCTGCGCGGACGTGTCCTGCCGATCGGAGGCCTCAAAGAAAAGCTGCTTGCGGCAAATCAGGCCGGGATGAAGACCGTGATTGTGCCGTCACAGAACAAGGCGGATGTCGAGGAAATCGCTGAGGAGATCAAAAAGGGTATGGAGATTGTCTATGCGGAGAGCATGAAGGAAGTGCTGAAGACAGCGCTGGAGCATGTTTGAAAACGTGAGGACATTATTTTTGGACATATGCTCATATGCAGAAACCAGAGATTTGGCAGAAGAAATGTGTAAAAACAGGTATTTGTACAGTGAAAGTGTGGAAAGGTCATGGGCTGAGCAGTGAGTGTGTGGAAAAGTTATGACTGGAACAGCAAAAAGTGGAAATCTCTGTCTGAAAATGAATAATAGGTGGAATAGAGAAAGAAATAGGTGAGAGGAGCTGATAAAATGGTCATTAAACAGGTAAGTCTGGAAACGGTGTGTGGTATCACGAGTGTACTTCCGAAAAATCAGAAGCCGGAAATCGCTTTTGCCGGAAAATCGAACGTCGGAAAATCGTCCCTGATCAACAGTCTGGTGAACCGCAAGGCGCTGGCGCGTACGAGTTCGCAGCCGGGCAAGACGCAGACCATCAACTTTTATAACGTAAACAATGCACTGTATCTTGTGGATCTTCCGGGATACGGCTATGCGAAGGTACCGCAGAGTGAAAAGGAAAAATGGGGCAAACTGATCGAGCGGTATCTGCACGGCTCCGATCAGCTGCGCGCCGTCTTCCTTCTGATCGACATTCGCCATGAGCCGGGGGCAAATGATAAGATCATGTACGACTGGATCTGTCACAACGGCTATGAGCCGATCATCATTGCGACGAAGCTGGATAAAATCAAGCGCAGCCAGATCCAGAAGCAGGTAAAGCTGATCCGTGAGGGACTGAAGGTACGCCCGGGCACACAGATTATTCCGTTTTCTTCCGAGACGAAGCAGGGAGTGACGGAGGTGTGGAATCTGATGGAGTCCTTATGTTTTCCGGCGGAGGAGCAGGAAAAAGCAGAGCCGCAGGATGAGGCGTGATGCTCGAAGACAGAGATTAGACTGTACGGATGCGGGAATTCTGTATCAAAGTATCCAGGGAGATGTATTAATCGAATTAAACAGAGAATGAAGCGGATTGCGAATAGTCTCTTTGAGTTGCTTTGAAAATTACAAAAGACAAAACAGAAAAACAGAAAAACAGAAAAACAGAGAAAACAGAAACGCCCTGGCGATATCATTCATAAGGCGAAACGTTTTCTCTGTTTTTGTCTGCTTCAATATAGTAATAATAGTAATATATTGCTTCTTGGCGGAAGGAAAGCAGACGAAGATGAAATGGAGAACGCTTTACCTGCTCATGAAATTGCAGCAGAAAAAGGTGCACCCAAATGAAATACAGATATTTCCGCAATTACAAAATCACAGCAGATAGAAATACATGCAGATAAAATGGCAGATGCTCCCGCCCATCACGAAGAGATGAAAAATCTCATGTGATCCGAATCCCTTGTGGTGCGCGTTGAAAATTGGCAGCTTCAGCGCATAAATGACACCGCCTACGGTATAGAGCAGACCGCCTGCGAGCAGCCAGAGAAAAGCCGGGCGCGGCAGCGTATGGAACAGCTGACCGAATACCGAAAGGCAGGACCAGCCCATTGCCACATAGATAATGGAAGAAACGTATTTCGGACAGGTCACCCAGAAGAGTTTGAACAGCATTCCGGCAGCAGCGATTGCCCAGACCGTGACGAGCAGCCGATGGCCGTCGGCAGGATTTAAGACGAGCAGGCAGACCGGCGTGTAGGAACCGGCGATCAGCACAAAGATCATCATGTGATCGATTTTCTGGAAAAACCGCAGGCTGTGACCGCGTAGATTGACGGAGTGGTACAGGGTGCTGGCGGTATAGAGCAGGATCATGCTGGTCATAAAGACCGCCATAGCGATGAGACCAGTGCGTGTGGAGACCAGGGAAGCCTTGACCAGCATCGGAATCGTAGCAAAAATGGCGAGCACCATACCGATAAAATGTGTGATGGCGCTGCCCGGTTCACGGATTGTGATTGTCATAAGAATACCTCCTGAAAAGCCAGAGCAGAAATTCTCTGCATAGCATGTGAATGTCAATAATTTCTAAAAACCATAAGATATAGTTTTTAAAACTATATCTGTTATGCGCATGGTATCACAGAAAGAAGAGCGTGTCAAGAGTGAAATTACTTTCGTTTATTGAGAAAAACGTATCGATATCCGTCGAATTATCCAAGAAAAGGTCGTTTAAAATAGTTTTTTTGCCAGTTCTGCCGAAAAAAGTTTTCATTTCCGTTTTCATTTGACAAGCAGGAACGAAGTTGCTAGAATTTAATTAAGTATTGTTATCCGATATAAGTCTGTGAAGAGGGTTCAGACGTTTCTACCGCACGCCGTTCAGTTGCGACTATTGGGTGGATGTAAATCGTCTGCAGATGTACAGAATGAATTTGTACATCTGCTTTTTAGTTGGCAGAATCAGAAATAGATCTGGTTCGCAGCGTAGTGAAAAGGATTTTCCGGTATGGATTTGTGTCGGTATCACATCAAGAAAGGGAGAAAAGACATGAAAAAGTGTACGAAACTGATCCTTGCAGCAACAACGATGGTTACACTGGGGGCATTTAGCGGCCTTGCAGCAAATGCAGAGGAGACTACAGTCAAAGCCGGATTTATTTTCCTGCATGACGAGAACTCTACTTATGACCTGAACTTCATCAACGCAGCAAAAGAGGCGTGCGAGAAGATGGGCATCGAGTATGTATTCAAGACCGGTATTCCAGAGGGCCAGGAGTGCTACGAGGCAGCATGTGAGCTTGCAGATGAAGGCTGCAATTTCGTATTTGCAGACAGTTTTGGCCATGAGGATTATATTATTGAGGCAGCAAGAGAGTTCCCGGATGTTCAGTTCTGCCACGCAACCGGTACAAAGGCACACACCGAGGAGATGGACAACTTCCACAATGCATTTGCTTCCATCTATGAGGGACGTTACCTGGCAGGTGTTGCAGCAGGAATGAAGCTGAACGAGATGATCGCTGACGGCACAATTACAGAAGACCAGGCAAAGATGGGCTACGTTGGAGCTTATACTTATGCAGAGGTTATTTCCGGTTACACTTCTTTCTTCCTTGGCGCACGTTCCGTATGCCCGAGCGTTACGATGGAAGTTACTTTCACAGGATCCTGGTATGATGAGACCGCTGAGAAAGAAGGCGCAAACAAACTGATCGAGGATGGCTGCGTACTGATCAGCCAGCATGCAGATTCCATGGGTGCCCCGACCGCATGCGAGACCGCAGGCGTTCCGGATGTTTCCTATAACGGAAGCACTGAGAGTGCATGCCCGAACACTTTCATCGTTTCTTCCAGAATTGACTGGGCTCCGTACTTTGAGTATGCAATGGGCTGTGTAGAAAGCGGCGACGAGATCGCAGCAGACTGGACCGGAGATCTTTCTACGGGATCTGTTGTACTGACCAGCCTTGGTACCGCAGCAGCTGAGGGCACACAGGAAGCAATCGATGAGGTTACCGCAAAGCTTGAGTCCGGTGAGATCCATGTATTTGATATTGATACCTTCACCGTAAACGGCGAGAAGCTTGAGAGCTACATGGCAGACGTTGATACCGATGCAGATTACGAGGGTGACCATGAGGCAGTATCTGACGGATACTTCCACGAGTCTGCAGAGGGTTATCGTTCCGCTCCGTACTTTGATGTACAGATCGATGATATTTCACTTCTTGATACCGCATTCTAATCCGGTACAGGAATCCGCTTCAGTGTGAAGCACAATGAGCGGTGCAGCGAATTTCGCCGCACCGCATTTTTATGTAAAAGGTAAACAGTTCAGGACACAAGAAAATGGAAAAGCAGATCACAGCAAATTTATTTGCTGTGGGCTGCATTTCCATTTTCGGAGCAAACGTGTCTGCGGATTGGGGCCGGAACGTCCGGTACCAGCCAGAATGAAAGGCAGAAGGAGGAACAACTCGTGGAGGGCAAAACGGCTGCGGTGACACTGAAAAATATCACCAAAAAATTCGGCCCGGTCGTGGCAAACGACAAGGTATGTCTCGACATTTACAAAGGCGAGATCCTGGCGCTGCTGGGGGAAAACGGCAGCGGCAAGACGACACTGATGAATATGCTTTCCGGGATTTATTTTCCGGATGAGGGACAGATTTTTATAAATGGAAAAGAGACGGTGATTCGTTCTCCGAAAGATGCATTTGCGCAGGGAATCGGCATGGTGCACCAGCATTTCAAGCTGATTGATGTGCTTAGCGCGGCAGAAAATATCGTGCTCGGTATGCCAGGCAGACTGAATCTGAAGCAGGCGACGGAAAAGATCCGCTCGATCTGCAGCAGGTACGGATTTGAGGTAGATCCGGAGCAGAAGATCTACAGCATGTCCGTTTCACAGAAACAGACCGTCGAGATCATCAAGGTGCTCTACCGCGGTGCGGACATCCTGATCCTCGATGAGCCGACGGCGGTACTGACCCCGCAGGAGACCGAAAAGCTGTTTGCGGTGCTTCGCAACATGCGTGACGACGGGAAATCGATCGTCATCATCACTCACAAAATGCATGAGGTGGAGAGCCTCTCTGACCGTGTGGCGGTACTGCGGCGCGGCTGTTTCGTCGGTGATATGATGACGAAGGATACGAACGCGCAGGAGATGACCGATATGATGGTTGGCCATAAGGTTACCTTAAACATCACAAGACCGGAGCCGGTAAATCCGCAGCCGCGTCTGGAGGTAAAGGGTCTGACGGTGCGCAGTGAAGAAGGAATCGTGAAGTTAAAAGACGTATCCTTTACGGCTCGCAGCGGCGAGATCCTTGGTATTGCCGGAATTTCCGGCTGCGGTCAGAAGGAGCTGCTGGAGGCGATCGCCGGACTGCAGCCGACGGAAAGCGGTTCGGTTGTCTATATTGAAGAGGACGGCACGCGGGAGGAGTTGCTTGGAAAAGATCCGCAGAAGATCATGGATCTTGGCGTTTCCCTTTCCTTTGTCCCGGAGGACCGCCTTGGTATGGGACTGGTCGGCGATATGGATCTGACGGACAACATGATGCTCCGTTCGTTCCGTCGGGGACATTCCATGTTTACGGACCGGAAGACACCGAAAAAGCTGGCGAAAACCGTTGTCAGTGAGCTCGAGGTATCGACACCGGGACTTTCGACGCCAGTGCGCAGACTTTCCGGCGGAAATGTGCAGAAGGTTCTGGTCGGAAGAGAGATCTCCTCTGATCCGACTGTTCTGATGACAGCGTACGCGGTGCGCGGACTCGACATCAACTCCTCCTATACGATCTACAACCTGATCAACGCGCAGAAGGAAAAGGGTGTGGCAGTCATTTTCGTAGGTGAGGACCTGGACGTACTGCTGGAGCTTTCGGACCGGATTCTTGTGCTGTGCGGCGGCGAGGTCAGCGGAATCGTAGATGGAAGAACTGCGGATAAAAATACCGTCGGCATGATGATGACGCGTGTGGGAGGTACGAAGAATGAACAGTAAAGCAAAAGATCCGCTTTTTAATATTGTAAAGAGAGACGTGCTTCCGTGGTATCAGACTCTTGGAATCCGTCTTCTGGCGATTGTGGCGGCGCTGATCGTCTGCGCAATTGTTACGACGATCACGACCGGAATCAATCCGCTTGAGGTATACAGTACGATCTTCCTCGGAGCATTTGGTACGGCGCGAAAGACCTGGATTACCTTTCAGAATGTGGCAATTCTGCTGCTGATCTCCCTGGCGCTGACACCGGCATTCCGGATGCGGTTCTGGAACATCGGAGGTGAGGGACAGGTGCTGATCGGCGGTCTGGCATCGGCGGCCTGCATGATCTGTCTGGCTGATAAGCTTCCAAACGTGGTGGTAATCATTCTGATGATTGCCGCAAGTATCGGAGCAGGTGCGCTGTGGGGCGCGATTCCGGCATTTTTCAAGGCAAAATGGAACACCAACGAGACACTGTCGACTCTGATGATGAACTATATTGCGACCCAGCTGGTAGCATTTTACACGATCGTGTGGGAGATGCCGAAGGGCTCCGGAAAGATCGGTATCATCAATCAGAAGACGAACATCGGCTGGCTGCCGGAAGTGTTCGGTTCCAAATATCTGCTGAGCATTATTGTGGCGGTGATTGTGACCGTCCTCATGTATATTTATTTTACGTACAGCAAGCAGGGCTATGAAATCTCTGTTGTCGGCGAGAGTGTACAGACGGCGCGCTACGTCGGCATCAAGGTAGAAAAGGTTATTATCCGTACAATGCTGATTTCCGGCGGTATCTGCGGTCTGGTCGGTCTGCTGTTAGTCGGCGGCATCAACCATACCGTGACGACCACAATCGCGAACGGACAGGGCTTTACCGCTGTTATGGTATCGTGGATGGCAAAATTCAATCCGTTTGCGATGATTTTCACAAGCTTCCTGATCATTTTCATGAATCGTGGAGCAAGTGAGATCTCCACGGCATTTGGTCTGAACCAGTCGTTTGGAGATATTCTGACCGGAATAATCCTGTTTTTCATCATCGGATGTGAGTTCTTCATTTCGTATCAGATTCACTTCCGGAAAAAATCGGAGAGGAGCGTGAAAGTCAATGATTAATCTTGCGGCATTTATTCCAAGAGCAGTAGTGCAGGGCATTCCGCTTCTGTTCGGAAGTACGGGAGAAATCCTGACTGAGAAATCCGGAAACTTAAACCTGGGAATCCCAGGCGTCATGTATGTCGGCGCAATCAGTGGTGTCATCGGTTCATTTTTCTATGAGCAGTCGACGGACAACATGAATGGTGTGCTCGCGATTCTGATTCCGGTGCTCTGCTGTCTGGGCGCTTCCTTCCTGATGGGACTTCTGTACAGCTTCCTGACCGTAACGCTGCGTGCAAATCAGAACGTAACCGGTCTTGCAATGACAACGTTCGGTGTTGGTTTCGGAAACTTTTTCGGAGGTTCACTGATTAAGCTTTCCGGCAGCGACGTGCCGTCGATCGCACTTTCAGCGACGAGCAGCTATTTCAGTAAATCCCTGCCGTTTGCAGACAGTCTTGGCTGGTTTGGAAAGGTATTTCTTTCCTACGGCTTTTTGGCGTACGCGGCAATCGTAATCGCAATCATCTGTGCTTACGTGCTGAATCATACGCGTGTGGGACTTCATTTAAGAGCAGTCGGCGAGGATCCGGCAGCGGCAGATGCGGCTGGCATTAACGTTACAAAGTATAAGTATCTTTCCACCTGCATCGGCTGTATGATCGCAGGACTCGGCGGACTTTACTACGTTATGGATTACGCCTGCGGCGTATGGTCCAACGATGCATTCGGTGACCGCGGCTGGCTGGCAATCGCGCTCGTTATCTTCACGATCTGGCGTCCGGTTGTGAGCATTTTCTCCTCGATCTTTTTCGGAGGACTGTACATTCTGTATCTCTACATCCCGACCGGAATGGATCACATGGAATTCCAGGAGCTTTACAAGATGATTCCGTACGTGGTTACGCTCGTCGTACTGGTGCTGACCAGCATGCGCAACAAGCGAGAGAATCAGCCGCCGAAATCACTGGGACAGTCGTATTTCCGTGAGGAGCGGTAAAGCGCGGTGCATCTCCTCCAAGCTGTCTGGGAAACATAGGAGGAAGTGTGAGGGCAAGCTTTAGCATCAATGCAAAGTATATGGAAAAAGGTGTCTTTTCGCCGAAAATAAAACCGGGGAAAAGACACCTTTTATTTGCCAAAAACGGGAAAAAGCAAGAAAGAGCTAATGGACAGAAAATTTCGCAGGGAAGAAGAAAGAGTACTTGCGATAAGAAGAAAGTATGTTAGAATAGGGATTACGTGACAGATCGCAGCGAATCAGACGCCATCAAAGATCTGTCTGCCGGACAAAAACGAAGCGAAAGAGAAAAAGAACAAAACGAAAAAAACAAGACGGAAAAGCAAAACAGACATTTACAGGGAGCCGTGATAAAAGCGGCAGAAAGGTGTAAAACAAGGTGAAACGACAGGAACAGCAAATAGAAAACACCTGGAAGCTGGAGGATATCTATGCTTCACAGGAATCATATGACAAAGACGTGGCGACGCTGAAGGCACAGATTTCAGAGTTTGCCGGATACAAGGGAAAAATCAGTGACGGCCCGCAGATGCTGCTTAAGATTTTGAAAAAGAGAGAGACAATGGCAGAGATCATGAGCCGTTTGATCGTTTACTCAAATCAGCATTACCACGAGGACACCGGAAACGCCGTGTATCAGAAACTGGTCGGAGAGGCGCAGACGCTTTCTGTACATTTCTCGCAGGCATGTGCGTGGGTGGAGCCGGAGCTTCTGGCACTGGAGCCGGAGCGGCTTGAGGCGTATTTTGAAGAGCTGCCGGAGCTGGAGGATTACCGCAGAACGATCACGCAGGTGACGAGAATGCGCAGCCACATCCTGGATGCGGCGACGGAAGCACTGCTGGCGAAGGTGGAAGAGGTCGCAGAAGGACCGTCGAACATCTTCTCCATGTTCAACAATGCGGATGTGCGGTTCCCGGATGTGGTGGGAGAGGATGACAAAAAGCATCCTCTGACGATTGGAAGTTACATTTCTTATATGGAAAGTAATGACCGGAGTCTTCGAAAATCAGCATTTCAGGGTCTTTATTCGACGTACGCACAGTATAAAAATACCGTTTCCGCCCTGTATCAGGCGAATGCGAAGCAGGCGGATTTCTTTGCAAAGCAGAGAGGGTATCAGGATGCAAGGGAAGCAGCGCTGGATGCAAATGCGATCCCGGTTTCCGTATATGACAATCTGATCGAGGCGATCCACGAGAAGCTTCCGCTGATGCACCGCTACGTGCAGCTGCGCAGCAAGATGATGGAGTTAGACGATCTGCACATGTACGATGTGTATGCGCCGCTTGTGAAAATGCCGGAGAAAACGTATTCGTTTGAGGAGGCAAAGGAGATTGTAAAGCGTGGCCTTTCACCGCTTGGGGAGGATTATACCGCGCTTCTGCAGGAAGGGTTTGACAACCGCTGGATCGACGTTTATGAAAACGAAGGAAAACGAACGGGCGCGTATTCCTGGGGCGCTTACGGCACGCATCCGTACGTGCTGCTGAATTACCACGGAAGACTGGGCGATGTCTTTACGCTGGCGCATGAGATGGGGCATTCCCTGCATACCTGGCATTCGAACCATGCGCAGCCGTATCGCTACGCTTCCTACCGTATTTTCGTCGCGGAGGTGGCTTCGACGTGCAACGAGGCGCTGTTGATCCATGATCTTCTTGGCCGCACGGAGGATGAGACGGAGAAAAAATATCTGATCAACTATTTCCTTGATCAGTTCAAAGCGACGATGTATCGCCAGACCATGTTTGCGGAATTCGAGCGCATCACACATCAGGCGGTATCGCGCGGTGAGACGCTGACGGCAGAAGGGCTGTATGAGACGTACCTGAAGCTGAATCAGGATTATTTTGGCCCATCGATGACAGTGGATCAGGAAATCGGCTATGAGTGGGAGCGCATTCCGCATTTCTATACGCCATTCTACGTTTATCAGTACGCGACGGGATTTGCGGCGGCGATCGCGATCAGCAGCAAAATCCTTGCCGGGGAGCCGGGCATTGTGGAAAAATACAAGAAGTTTTTGAACAGCGGAAGCTCCATGGATCCGATCGATCTTTTGAAAATCTGTGGCGTCGATATGTCTTCTCCGCAGCCGGTGCTGGATGCGCTTGGTGTGTTTGAGGAATATCTTGTAAAAATGGAACTGGAAATGTCAGAAAAAGAAGCGTAGTACGAGCAGTAACTGTTTTGGTGACAATTATTTTTGACAGTAATGTACGTGGAACTGCCGATAAGTATGGCAGAATGGAGAAAATATGGAAAAACAATTTGTATGTGATATGACGACCGGAAACGAGACCTCGCTTCTGATTCGTTTTTCACTTCCGATGCTGTTTGGAAACGTTTTTCAGCAGTTTTACAACATGGTGGACTCGATCGTGGTTGGAAACTACGTCGGAAAAAATGCGCTGGCGGCGGTCGGCATGACATCTTCCCTGACATTTTTCTATTTTTCCCTGTGCAACGGGTTTGCGACAGGAGCAGGCGTGCTGATGTCGCAGTACTTCGGTATGAAAAATGAAAAACGTGTCAAGGATGCACTCGGCAACTCGATTTATCTGATGTTTGGAATGGGAATCCTGGTGAGTATCATTTCTGTGCTTCTGGCGAGGCCGATTCTGACGCTTTTAAATACACCGGAGTCGATTTTTGATGACGCACTTCTGTATACGCGCATTGTGTGCGGCGGTGTGCTTTCTGTCGTGCTCTACAATGGCATTTCGGCGATGCTGCGGGCACTGGGCGATTCCGTTACGCCGCTGATTTTTCTGATCATCGCAAGTATTTTAAATGTGATCGGAGATTTGCTCTTTGTGCTCGTTTTCCACATGGGTGTGGCAGGGGTGGCAGTGGCGACAATTGTGGCACAGACCCTGTCGGCGCTTGGATGTATCGTCTATGCGGTACTCAAAAATCCATATTTTCGACTGAAAAAGGAAAATATGAAGCCGGATAAAATGCTGCTGAAGAAATGCTTAAAATTGGGCATCCCGTTCGGCATGCAGGGAAGCCTGATTGCGTTGTCCTGCATTGCCCTCCAGTCGGTCATCAACCGGTTCGGCGAGAATGTCATCGCAGCATTTGCGGCGACCTCAAGAATCGAGCAGCTGGTGCAGCAGCCGTACAATTCCCTTGGCACCGCGGTGGCGACGTTTACGGCGCAGAATCTCGGTGCCAGAAATGTGGAGCGTGTCAAACGCGGCTACTGGCGCTCAGCGATGCTGGTCGTCATTTTCAGCCTTTTTATGTGCGCGGCGATGTTCCTCTGGGGCAGCTCATTTGTCGGCATTTTCGTCGATGACGCGGAGGTTATCGCGATCGGCGGCCGTGCAATTCGCATCACGAGCCTGTTCTATATCCCACTTGGCATGATTTATGTGGCACGCAGTCTCTTAAACGGTGCGGGCGATTCGATGTTTGCCTTTATCAGCGGACTCGCTGAGGTCGTCGGCCGAATCGGCTTTTCCCTTGGCCTTGCGGCGATCCCAGCGCTCAGCTACTGGGCCGTCTGGTACACGACCGGCCTGACCTGGCTGATTACCGGCGCGGTGTGCATGCTGCGGTATGCGCAGGGGAAGTGGAAGAAGATTGTGCTGGTGGAGCGGTAAAATTTGGCTATAAGATTGATTAGATTGTGAATGAAAATGATCTGGCTCATCTGTATTTGAATTTGAATGGCGATGGAGCGATGTATGAGTTCTCCGAAGAAATGTTAAAGAATGGCCTGGTGGATATTCGCAAATAAAATAATATGCTGTCTGTTATCGATGATAATCCGGATCCATGTATGAGATTATTGCGATGACAGGCAGCATATTTTATGCAATACAGTGCTATTTCCGTTTGCAGAGATTTAAAATTTGCGAAAAAGCAAAATAAGAATCTTGAATTTCTTATGATCGTATGAGTAACGAGATGGTTAAAAGCACGACCTTAAAATCCTGGCAAAATCCTCCATGTACCCATCCGAGTTTGTTTTTTTCCGGAACGCACAGTACGTCTTTTTTATGGATTTGCCATTGCGGACAAGCGGAATTTTGATGACTGGGCTTTTTGCTGGGAACATGGCATTATGCTCATTATATAATGATTAGCGTCATGGCGCAGTCGGTAGAGTGGGGCAAACGCGGCGCAACGGCCTCTTAATCTTCATTTTCCTCAGACGGAACCTCCACGGTACCTGAGTTTTGCTCCTGAACTTCATCCCAGCGGTGCACTGATTCATTCATCATGGCGCGCTCATGAAGGCTTTTTTTCTGGACGGGTGCAGCGGCTTTTTTCTGCTGCTCGCGGGCCTTCTTTGTATTGACGGCGGTCTTGCGGTCCGGATAGATCTTTGCAAGCTTGCGCAGCCTTGTGGCGCTCCAGAGGAGATAGGCTGGAATGACGATTGAGGTAATCAGAAGGGAAAGATTCATCAGACCGGTCAGAAACAGGAAGACTTGCATCAGAATTTCGACACCGAGCAGGAGCGCTGCGGCTCTTACGGTAAAGACAGCCTTGTCAAGCCGGTTGGAAAGTGCTGCGCAAAGGGCGCCGACGGCAAGCTCTGCGATGGCAGCGATGATAAAGCAAACTGCCGCGATCTGAATCAGGGAAATGCTGACATTTGCACTCGCCAGGATTTCCAGACACTCCGCATCTCCATTAGATGCATTGGAAGCCAGAGAGAAAAAGTTGATTCCGTACATCAAGGTGGAGGAGAGGGCTGTGAAGATCAGCAGTACACCGCCGGCCATCAGCCCCATCCGGCCGCTCATGGCCATTTTTAATTCCTTTTGATCCTTAAATTCACCCATATAAAATTCTCCTGTTCACTCCAGAAGGGCAGATGAGAATGACTGCCGTGGAGATTTTGTGCATATTTTGCAACGAGAGTATGTTCTGCGGTGTGTACTCTCTTTGCGGACACATTACTCTTATTATAAGGCGAAGCAGAGGGGATTGCAAGGATTTCCTGGAAAGTAGGGCAAACAGAAAAGCCGCATGACATCAAAACTGATGTACATGCGGCTTTTTTCATTGTAAAAAAGCTGAGACTCTTTTACAATGTTGTCCCCCGACAATAAGTTCCAAAAAGTTTAACGGCCGCTGCCGTCTGTAAGGCCCTGCATATATGCAAGCGCACATTTTCGCTGATCTGCTGACAGCGATGTAAAAAGTGTAAGACACTCTGACTGCTCAGGTGTCAGTCCCGTAAGACTGCGATCCGGTTCAAAGAAATCGGTTACTGAAATACCGAAACCTTCGCACAGCTTTAAAAGTGTTGGAAGAGTAGGCATATTCTGTTTGTTCAGCATAGTGCTGAGCGTCGAGTATGCAATACCGGATGCTTTTGCGAGCTGGTAACAGGACCAGCCGCGTTCTTCACAAAGTTCCTGGATTCGTTTTAATGGATCAAAGTTGTTCATATTCTGCCTCGTTATTTTCTGCCAAATTAATACTTCTATGTTCCATAATATCTCAATTTGCCAAAAACGCCAGATAGTAATGGACAAAGTAGATATAACGGATTGACAATGCCAAGAAATAGGCGTTTCTAGCTGGTGAAGAACGTTATTGTCATGGGATTTTCAGTAGCAATTTATTATTATAAAGTGTAACACGAAAAAGGTCAAATGCAGGTGAACATTAGTCATATAATGTAGATTCGTGGGTCAAAATATCAGGGGGACAAAGTTTTGCATGACAAAAATTTCAGGCATGCTGCGGCAAGTACGGAAAAGGTGGGAAATACAGGGTTTTTGAAGGCGTTTTGCTGAAAATACTTCTATTATATAAGAAAAATAAAAGACGGATACTTAAAACAGAATTCCAGGCAGGCGAAAAAAACAGGAATGACGGGGAAAAACGGCGCAGAAATATACAGAAACTTAGCATGTGTCTGAACGCAGGCTGCGAATATCTGTTTAACAAATCATTTCAACAAATTGTGACGCGCATCTTGCGGAAAGCATTTTTCGGGCACGCTTTAGAGAGGCAAAACAAGGAAGTCCAGGTAATTGTGAAAAGATACTACCTATTATATATAGAAAGATTTGTCAGGCAGGACCAACGCTTTAAAGCAAAGTGGGTATTCGCACTCCGGTTCTCCGCTTGTAAGAGTACAAGGAATTCAGGTTCGTAAGAAGGCTTGAGATATTTCATGGCCGCTGTTATGAGTGAGTTTATTTCGCTTATGATACAAACAGGTGACTTGCCTGACTTGACTAAAATTGTCTGAAATATATAAAAAATAGATACAAAATATAAAATACAAAAAATTTGAAAAATTTCAAAAATAAGTGTTGACATCTGAGGACAGGAGTGGTATTATGTAACACGTCGCTGCGGAAGACACCGCAGAGACACAAAAAAACCGGATGCGAAGCTCAGAAATGAGAACCGCACCGAGAAATAAAAATAAAAAAGTTGAAAAAAGTTGTTGACAAACCGAAAACACTGTGATATGATATCAGAGTTGCTCCGGTAGAGAG
>JAQXVT010000014.1 GCA_029225065.1 Lachnospiraceae bacterium
TATCATTTTTCGTTTTTCTTTTTCGAGTCCCATTGCCTGAACCTGATCTTCATATTTTGATATTTTTTCGAGTATTTTCTGGTACACTGCATTTTCTTTCAGTTCATTTTCTACCTCATCAATCCAGGTATCCATTAGCAGCTCCAGCAATTTCTTTGTATCACCTTCGTCATTTCCTGACACTGCTTTTTTGATTTTTCCAAGCATGGCACCATACGAAATCATCTGTGCCTGTCCCATATAAAAATGATATTCTTCTTCTATCATTTCCTTTCCACTTTCCAACTGGAAATATTGGTGCAGTGCCTAATGTTCGTCTGCTGTCAGGCTGATTGACTGAGCCGATTCCATAAATGTTTCTATCACTGGATACTTCTTTATAAGTTCCAGTATTTCCTTTTGCAGTCTCTGGTATTCCATATCATGCTTCTTCAGATACATGCATACCTGTTCACCTACTCTTATCCCCAGGCACTGCTCATTCCAGATGATATCTGGCTGTCCTTCCATAGAGGTGTCTCCTTTCTGTGTAGTTTCTCCTGTTCCAAGCACAAGACTATACCACACTTCTGGGAGAAAGCTATTCAGCAGATCTACTGAAATAACCGGGTTAAAAACTGTGCAACCTGTTCTTTCTCTATAATAAAAAACGGCATGGAAGAATCCTATTCTTTCATACCTACTACCTGCTTCTATATTCAACTAGATACACATTTTTTCCCATTATCTGTGTATCATGTACCTATTTATCTCTAAAAGTAAACTGTATATACTCCATACACGCCTACCATCTATACTTCATTTTACGGCAGCCCGGCTCAAATGTCACATTGAACACTCCGACCTGCGCCGTAGATACCGGTGCAAGATAGCTCTGACCGATAAAATACTGTGCAAATGCGTCGTTTGGCTGCCCAATCGGAAATACCATGGATGCCTGATGCTTTGCTTTTGCATCGATTGCAGCATCTTCCGCCGCATCAACATTCCACACCTCTTTTGCCAGATTGAAAACGGCCCATGCCTTCGGCCATCCCGCATAAAATCCTACGTGCGTGATGATTGCTGCAATCTCCTTCTGGGTCACACCGTGATCCTTTGCGTTTTGCAGATGAAATTTCAGCGAGCTGTCTGTAATTCCCTGCGCCATAAGGGCTGTCACGGTAAGAATGCTTCGCAGCTTTACATCGATATCTTCGTTGTTCCAGTTTTCTCCAAATAATACATCATCATTATAATGCGCAAACTCCGGGGCAAATGTCCCGAGTGCGTTTCTTCCTGCGGTCTGTACAATTTTTGCCATGCTGTTGTTTCCTCCTTTTTCTGCGCAAAACGCGCATTTCTAATACGCTTTACGACTTGCGCTCCATTTTTTCTATTGTGGTTTTCTATTCTCACTATACATCCTGGAGTTAGCTCCAAGTCAAGAAAAATTTTCGGTTACTGATTGGTTACTGAACCGCAAAAGACCTGCAGGTTTCCCCACAGGTCTCTCTCTGCAAAAAATTTTATATCCCGCAAACCATTTCCTGTCTTCTTCCTTCCAGTTCTTCCGTCATGTTTTCCCGGATACTGTCTAATTTATAAAAATAAGTAAGTACTGCAATACATAAACAGAGTACAATCGGAATCCAGATAAAGCAGATCTCAATATAGGAAAGTGCTTTTTCTGTCTGAACTGCATTTGCCACGTAACCGCCGTTTTTCAGGAATGCGCCTACGATAAAGCTGGTCAGTCCCATTCCGCCCTTTACGAAAATCCCTGAAATGCGGCAATCAGTCCGGCGACACTGGAATTTTTCTGATATTCGGAATAGTCGATCACGTCTGGCTGCATGGCAAATGTGATACCAAAGATTCCGTAGATGCCAAGACCGGTAATCACAAGCCCTGCCAGAAGGCAGAGAGCTGAATTTTTTCCGGTAAAGATCAGCAGATCTCCGGCTATGTAGAGTCCAACGCTGACAAACATCAGACTTCTCTTGCTGTATTTTTTCTCCAGCGAGGGAAGCGCCAGCAGCATCGGAAGACCGGATAAAATGCCAAGAATCCCCACCAGCGACAGCCAGTCTGTTCTTCCAAGATTATACTTGAAATAATAGAGCACGGTTGTATTTCTTACCACATACAGTGAAAAGTAAAACAGGTTTAAAAGGAATAGAATCCATGCCTGACCGGTCAGTCCCCGAAAGCTTTCTTTCAGGCTTGTTTTTTCATTACTTACCGTCGGCGGAACCACTTCTTTTGTGTTTGCAAATGTGAAAAAGAAAACGAACATTGCCACAATTCCGTAAATCGTCATGGTGACCAGGTAACCTTTTGCCTCATTTCCACCACCGAAAAACTTTACCATCGGCGCCGTAATCGTCATGACAATTGCGGTTCCGATCATCGCACAGACCATTCTGGCAGATACCAGAATGTCTCTTTCATGCACATCCGATGTCAGTCTCGGAACAATCGTATTCAGCGGAATATTAACCACCGTATAAGCGGTACAGAGCAGGCAGTACGTCACATACGCCCAGATCAGTTTTCCGCTGCTTCCCAGATCCGGAATATAAAATGTAAGGAACGTAAATACTGCAAATGGCACTGCTCCCAGCACGAAATATGGTCTCCCCTGTCCCCATCTGGTATGCGTCCGGTCTACAATCATCCCCATTCCGGTATCTGTCAGCGCATCAATAAATTTCGTCACCAGCATCATCGTTCCCGCTGCTGCCGCCGTAATTCCAAATACATCGGTATAAAATACCATCAGATACGAAGCCATGGTACTGAACACCAGATTGCATCCGAGATCTCCGATTCCATATCCGATTCTCTTCTTCCACTTCCCCATAAGAAACCTCCTGCCCCTTCCAATTCATCTCTTTTCTGCTTTAGAAACAGGTAAATGCCCCGTCAATCACAAAATCTGATCCGGTTGTAAAGGTGCTGGTATCTCCTGCAAGATAGACGCAGATGGATTCCAGTTCTTCCGGTTTGCCCATTCTTCCAAGTGGTGCCATCTCATTCCATTTTTCGATCAGCGGAATCAGTGTCGGGGAATTCAGTGTCAGCTCTGTTCCGATATATCCAGGGCTGATGCAATTCACACGCACACCTCTCTTTGCCCATTCAATGGCAAGTGACTTGGTGAGCTGGATGACTCCTGCCTTGGATGCATTATAGGCGCACTGTGGCTGAGGTACATTCACAATATGTGCAGACATGGAAGCTGTGTTAATAATGGATCCGCCGCCATGTGCCAGCATATATTTTCCTGCTGCAATGTCTGTGAGGAAAATTCCATTCAGGTTGATATCGATGACTTTGCTCCACTGCTCATAAGTCATCTCTTCTGCCGGAGCATTGATACAGATTCCCGCATTATTGTGGCAGAAATCCAGTCCGCCCAGTTCAGCCACTACCTGTTCTACCATGGCATCGACTTCGTCCTTCTTTGTACAGTCTGTCCGAATGGCAATTACTTTTCTGCCAGTCTGTTCTGCCAGTTCCTTTGCGGTCTTTTTTGCCTCTTCGTAATCAAGATCTACGATAGCCACATCGGCTCCTGCCTCCGCAAATGCGGTTACCGTGCACTTTCCAATTCCTCTTGCTGCTCCTGTTACGAAGCCCTTTTTTCCGTCCAGTCTCATCTTTTCAATAATTCCCATAATGCTTCTCCTTTTCTTTTAATTTATTTTGTAAAATCATTTATCAAATTGTAATTACATACTGCCCCAGAATATAGAATTCGTCAATCTGCAATAGTATCTAATTTTTTCTTCAAAAAATTATGCATTTTATCCAATAGCTGTGTGTTTTGATCCTTGTTATAATAGAAATGGCTTGTATTTTACAAAATAATTTTACAGAATGGGATCTATGAATATGAAAAAAAGTATTACCCCAAATCAGATTAAAGAAAACAACCGGAATCTGATTTATCAGTATATTTACCGAAATCCGCGGGTCTCTCAGCAGGATATTTCCTATGAACTGCATCTGAGCCGCCCGACCGTCACCACAAATCTCTCTTCTCTCGAAGAAGACGGGCTGATTACAAAAAACGGACAGATTGATACCGAATACGTCGGCCGAAAAGCTGCCGCTTATACCATTGTTTCTGATTATCGTGTGGGAATTGGTGTGGAAATTTTAAAAAAAGAAGTGAAAATGATCGCAGTAAATCTTTATGGTGAAAAGATTCTCCGCAGTGTATCTGAAATTCCTTATGCAAATGAAGATGCCTACTTTCAGAAAGTCTGCCAGGAAATTCTTTCCTTTAAAGACTCTGCCGGACTTTCTGATAAGCAGGTTCTTGGTGTGGGGTTTGCCATGCAGGGGCTGGTTTCACCTGATTTTCAAACGATGATTTACGGTAAAATTCTGGACTGCACCGGTCTTTCCATCCACGCATTCACCCGATATCTCCCTTATCCATGTTCCTTTCTCCATGATGCTGACAGTGCCGCCACTGCAGAGCTTTGGGTTTCCCCTGATTTAAGCGATGCCTTTTATCTTTCTCTGAGCAATCATCTGGGTGCCTCCCTGATCTCAGGACGCAGACTGATCAGTGGCATTCACGGACACAGTTCTACGATCGAACATATTCAGATGGAACCTGACGGAAAACTCTGCTACTGTGGAAAACACGGCTGTATGGAGACCCTGTGCTCCATCTCCTCATTGCTGGAAGAAACCGAAACTCTCGACCACTTTTTTGAGAAGGTGCGCAGCCAGGAAAAAGATGCACAGGACCGCTGGAATACTTATCTTTGGCATCTTGCAAGATCCATCAATATGCTCCACCTGATCTATGATAAAACCTTTATTCTTGGCGGATATCTTGCTCCGTATCTGACTGAAAACGATCTGGCTTTTCTTTACATGGAAATCAAAAAGCTTACACCTTTCCCGGAAGCCTCTGATTTTCTTCGGATCAGCAAGATGCCAAAGCATAATATTACGATCGGTGCTGCACTGCCTTATATTCAGAAGTTTTTGGATATCCGATGATAATAAATTTTATACCGCAATAATCCGTCCCATCTCCGCTGAGGTCCGGTGGGAAACGGAAACCACGGTCCGGTTTCTGGCCACCCGTTTCAGGGCCTGCAGGACTGCTTTTTCTGTCTCTGCATCGAGGTTTGCCGTGATCTCATCGAGCAGCAGCAGCGACGGATCTGCCGCTGCCGCACGCGCGATGGAGAGCAGCTGCCACTGTCCCTGGGAAAACAGTTCGGGCGTACACACGGTATCGTAACCGTTTTCGAGGCTTTCGATCGCCTCTTTTAATCCGGTCAGCTCTGCTGCCGCATGCACCTGTGCTTCTGAAATCACAGGATCAAATAAGGTAATCTCCTCCCGCACCGTTCCGGGTACCATATGGAAGGTCTGCTCTACGTAGCCGAACAGCTTCCGGCGCTCCTCCTCTTTGATCTGCGCCGCCGGCACGCCGTGGATCAGCACCTCGCCGCTTTGAGGTTCATAAAGACCGAGCAGCAGCTTTAAGATCGTGCTCTTTCCCGCTCCGGTACGCCCTGCCAGTGTCACCTGGTCGCCGTCCATAACTTTGAAGCTCACATGGTTCAGGACAATGTGCTCGTCGTAGCCGAAAACCACGTCGCGAAATTCAACGAAGGGGACAGCTGCCTCCGCGAAATCTTCCATACTATTTTTCTCTTCCAGCTCATCCAATGAAAAAAACTCATTGATTCGATGAATGCCCGCAATCGCCGACTGGATCGTCTGAATCTCCATGCCAAGGCTCTCGACCGGGCCAAAAATCTGCGAAATGTAATTGACGACCGCAACTGCCGTTCCGGCTGACATACCAAACAGTGTCACTACCTGCGGATTTCCTGATGCGGACAGCAGCATGACTGCCGCGACCACGATCGCATTCAGAATCAGAATCACCGGCGAATAAATCGCATCGTAAAAATTCGTCCGCTCCATCGCCTGATAGCTCTCCCCGATGTACCGGTCATAGCGCTGCTCCATATAATTTTCTTTTCCAAGGCAGTGAATCATCCGGATGTTGTGGAGCGTCTCCGGCACATGGTTCGAGGCCCGGCCTACCGCTCTCCGGTTTTCAATCTGCGCCGCAAGCATATTTTTCTGCACATGACGCGTAAACCAGAACAGAAATGGAAGGAGAACGAGCAGAACAAACGTAAGGCCGCGATTTTGAAACCAGATCACCACAAGAATACTGATGATCTTGCACGCATCCGCAAACATACTGATAATACCTGACGTGAACAGGTTTTCCACGGTGTCCACATCGCCGACAAAGCGTGACACGAGTGTGCCCGGCTCCTGTCTGTTGATCTCATCCGCAGACAGCGCGGCAAATTTTTCCATCAGAACGCTGCGCAGTGCGTGCGTGATCTTCTGCCCGAAGACGGTCAGAAGCCCTTCCCTGGCTGACTCCAGAAAACCGGCTGCTGCAAGCGCCGCAAAATAAAGAAGCAAGAAAGAAAATGATGCCGGATAGCCCGCTGTGATCGTATCGACAATACGCGCCAGAATGAGCGGCGGCACAAGCGCCAGAAGAATCGCGCCGACTACCGCACAGAAAATGCCTGCCGACAAATATTTCCGCCGCTTTACCGTCTCGAAAATGACCGTTTTTACCTGTAGCTTACGCTTCCTCATTCCTCTCCCCCTCCTCTGCACGGATCAGCTCTGCATATTCCGGCACTTTTTTCATTAAATCGGCATGACTTCCTGCCGTTGTCTTTCTGTTTTCCATCCAGATAACCTGATCCAGCTCCGAAAACAGGTACAGCCGGTGGGAAAACAGCAGCACAATGTTATCCTTTGCGTGCGTTTTCAGATTTGCAAAGATCTCCCGCTCCGTCGTCCGATCGAGCGCAGAAAACGGATCGTCCAGAATCAGCAATGGCTTCTTATGGCATAAGGTCCGTGCCAGTGCCAGCCGCTGTGCCTGTCCGCCGGAGAGCCGCACGCCTCCGTTTCCTACCAGTGTCTGCACTCCCTCGTTCATCTCCGCAACCTCCTGATCCAGGCAGACCAGTTTTAAATATTTGTTCGCATCCTCCTGATCGCCAAGCAGGATATTTGCTTCGATGCTGTCTGCAAAAAGCTCCGGATCGTGACCGAGATAGCCGATCCACTCTGTCCGCTTCGCACGCGTTTGTGCCTGGAGCTCCTGACCGCCGAACAATATCTGCCCTTCATATGGATACTCACACAGAAACGCTTTGCCGAGCGTCGATTTACCGCAGGCTACCGGACCGGTAATACCGATGATCTGTCCCTTTTCTGCGGAAAATGAGATATCATCCAGAATCTTCTTGCCGTCCGGGTAGGAGAAGGTGAGATGTGATACCTGCAGAAGCAGGGATGTTTTCCGTCCTGCCAAAGCCTGTTTTTCCGCTCCTTCTTCTTTATGAGAATCACTGTTTCCGTACAAATCTTTTCTGATTTCCGCAGCACCTTCTTCCGGCTTCGCATTATCTGCCTTCTGTCTTTTCTTATTTGAAGCAGTTCTTTCAGACATTTTTTGATCATTCTGCACTTTAGACTCATTTTGCGCTTCCGCATCCTGCGCTCCAAGCAGCCCCTTAATTCGGTTCCACGACACCTGTGCCTTATGTACCGCGTTGAACAGCTTCGCCGCGCTTGAGGATTTCACAGACAGCTTCACGAAACAGGCCAGAAACGTCGTAAAGGAAGCAATGTCCCACGCCCGCCATCCGGTGCCGAGGACATTTTTCTGTCCGAAATACAGGATAAACAGGCATCCTGCCATCGAGATTACGCGGTAAACCGGCGGCATCGCCGTGCTCCAGATATTTGCCTTCACGGCTGATTTTTCGTATGCATCCAGATTGCTTTCGTATGCCCGCTGGCGTTCCTGCTCACAGCCGAACACACGGTACGTGATCGCATTCTGTGCCCGATCCAGTGTCGCCGCGCTGAGCATTCCGGACTGAACCTTGTAGGCTGCACCTGTCCGCTGCACCATTTTCTTCATTTTTTCCGCTGTAATATACGAGATCGGCGGAAAGATCATACACAAAATCGCCAGCCGCCAGTCATAAAAAAACAGCATTCCCGCATAGGCTGCGAGCGCCACGCCCGTATCAAAAATCTCCGTCGTAAATTTCCGCATTCCCTCCACGCAGTCATCCACATCAAGGATGGCTTTCGTCATAACGGTTCCCTCGCCCTCTTCCCGGAGGCTCGCACGGCTCTTGTGCACCAGGCTTGCATAGAGGACTTCTTTCATCCGGCGGTTGACATTGTTTGCAAAACGGCGGACATAAAATCGCTTGACGTATCTGGAAATCTGCACCACCGCGATCGCGGTCACATAGGCTGCCACCAGTACTGCCATATCCGAAAACTGCCCAAACCCATTTAAAATATCCACCAGACAGCCCGTCATCCGGCCCTCAAACCACGGACCGGCAAGCAGTCCCAGATTGTAAATCAGACCGGATACAGTCACTGCCAGAAGCACCTTCCATTCTATTTTAAAATAGGAAAGAACACGATCTGCCTGAAATGTTCCGCTCTCTTTTTCACTCATCGTTCTCCTCCTTTGCCAGAAGCGCCGCCACATCCACAAAACCTGCCTGCCTCTGTCGTTTTGATCTCCAATAAAGCGTATCCAGTGTCCGGCAGAACGCATCTTTCTCCTCCTGCGGCAGCTCCGCAAGCAGCCACTCATAAAACAGGGCTTCAATGTGCGCCTTGGAATTTTTCAGGTTCTCCGCCTTTTCCGTCGCATACAGAAGCTGGCTGCGCCCGTCGTCCGGGTTCGGCTTCCGAATCAGGTAGCCCTTGTTTTCCAGACTCGCCACACGCTTTGCCGCTGCTCCCTTGTCAATCTTTAAGGTCTCGCGCACCTTCGTCTGTGTGATGCCCGGGTTGTGGCGCACCAGATGAATCACGTCAAACTCCGCCGTCCCGATTCCCTCTTCCTTCATTGTCTGCACCGTAAACTTTCCGACCTCACGGGCAATCTTCGTCATCTTTCTTTCGGTCTCGTCCATTCCGTTCCCTCCTGTCTCGCTGTTTGGCTGTCACTTTCTCTTTCTGTTTTCTGAAAAGTTTCACCGGCACACACACTTTCGCTTTTCAGCAAAAAAGATCCTTTTTCTTTTTATTCTCCATCCGCAGCATCCAGTTGTAACTGCTTCAGCGTCTCTTTTAGTTGTATGTGCAACTATTTAGATGATAGTGAAACTAAATACTTCTGTCAATCTTCTTCTGATCTTTTTCCCACATTTTCCCAATACTTTTTCGATATTTTCTGAACTTATTCTGTGCAGTCGCATTCGCAGACGGACAAGTGGCTGTTATATCGTAAGACAAACTGCCTCATTCTCTCAAGTAACAAATCCCGCATCCTCTAACCTTGCAACTATCCAATTATCAAGGAGCAATCCAAAGCAGATAAAATTGCGGTTTTATTTAGTTCAAAGCGGCATTTTTCAAGGTTTCCATGCAAAAAAAGACTTTGATATCCGGTTTTCGCCAGATTACCAAGGTCAATTTGGACAATTTATGTTGATTGTGTAGTTTGTACCTTAACAGGATATTTCATTTTGCCCGATTACAAAACTCATGCCTTCCATTTCCACTGCGCCGTCTCAGTTTGCAGCTTCACAAGTCCTGCATAGCGCCCGTTCTTCTTTAGTTTTCTTCGATACGCAGCGGAAGCATTTTTTTCAGGACCGTCGGTGACAAATCGAACCGTTCCGACGGCTCCTCCATCGTATAATGCCCACTGAAATGTGCTGCCAGAAAGGTATGCAGTTCCTTGACTGTTCGGATCTGTGCCTCCGATGTGTTTACCTTCCTTTATCCTTTCGCTTTTCCCCTATATTAAAAGCTTCCGGTAGATCTGTCAATCTTCCAGCAGCTGCATCTGCTCTCTTTGTACATCTTCAAATGCAGAAAGTACAGGCTCTGCCTCTTTATCACTATTGATCCGCCGTGCCACATAGTTCTGTGTGGCTTTCATAACCTGCGGTGAAAGAACCAGCACACCGATCAGGTTCGGAATCATCATGAGTCCGTTGAAGGTATCAGAGATATCCCAGGCAAGCTGTGCTTCCATAACGGAACCTGCAAGCACGATCAGAACAAATACGATCCGATATGGGATAGTCGCTTTGATGCCGAATAAATACTGACAGGCAGTCGTTCCATAATGACTCCAGCCAAGTACCGTTGAGTACGCAAACATCAGAATGGCGATTGCCACAAAAGCTGCTCCTGCTTTTCCAAACTGCTGTGAAAATGCATAGCTCATAAGTGAGCTGGAGCCGACTTCTTCTCCCACTGCGGAAAGCATACCGGTCGAAAGATCCACCGCATCAGAGCTGAGAATCGTAACAGCGGTCAGTGTACATACAACGATCGTATCCGCGAATACTTCAAAGATTCCCCACATTCCCTGACGGACCGGCTCTTTTACGTTTGAGCTCGAATGAACCATAACTGAGGAACCAAGACCTGCCTCATTTGAAAATACGCCTCTTTTAAATCCCATTTTCATGGCAAGTGCGATGCCTGCACCAAATCCACCGCCAGCAGCCGCCCGTACGGAAAATGCTCCTTTAAAAATCGCAGTAAACACTGCCGGCAGCATACTGATGTGTGAACCAATAATGATGAGTGCTCCGACGAAGTAAAGAATTACCATAAACGGAACGAGTTTCTCTGTAATGCTGGCAACACGCTTCAGCCCACCGAGAATGACTGCAGATACAGCAATAAACAGGAAAATACCGGTTGCGAGCTTCGGGATTCCGAATGCCGTGTAGACATTGGATACCATCGAATTCACCTGGCTCATATTTCCGATGCCGAAAGAAGCAAGCAGGCAAAAGATCGAGAACAGTACTGCAAGAAACGCTCCAAGCTTCTTACAGTGCGGCAGGCTTCCAAGTCCGTCTCTCAAATAATACATGGCGCCTCCATGCCACTCTCCTTTTTCATCCTTGCGGCGATAGAGAATACCAAGCACATTTTCCGAATAATTCGTCATCATGCCAAAAAATGCAATGAGCCACATCCAGAATACCGCACCCGGTCCGCCGGCAGCAATCGCACCGGCAACACCTACGATATTACCCGTTCCAACCGTCGCTGCAAGTGCTGTACACAAGGACTGAAACTGCGAAATAGACCGGTCACTGGTATGCTGCGTTACATTTTTATCCCCGATGATCGCTCCAAGTGTGTGTTTCATCCAGTGCCTAAAGTGGGAAATCTGAAATACTTTTGTCAGGACTGTCATCAGCACACCTACAAACCCAAGCAAAATCAGTGCCGGCCATCCCCAGACAATACCATTAATCGTGTTGTTAATGTTTGTGATTGCGTTGATCATACTCTTCTCCTCCTTGCTTCCGCTCCAATACGAAACCACCCTTTTGCAAATGCGTTTTTCTGTAAAAGAAAAGGCACACAGGCTGTTCAGCCTGTGTGCCGCATTGCACGCATATATGAAATTACAGTTATTATAATACAATGATACAAAAAGTCAAGAAAATAATTCTCTCTTGCCTGAGTATTTACCTAAATCACAAACCCGATTTCACATCGTCCATTATCCGGTGTGTTCCTGTTTCATTCTCATAAAGGGCATAGCGTGAACTACATACGGATGTGATATTTCAAAATGGCTTTTCACAGCTATTATTTATAAAACTCAGTTCTTCTCAAATTTGTATAAGATTTGCCCGCCCGCACCCTTTTACTTTCGGTCAGATCAATATCCACATACAAAATCTGCTCGTTATCATCTGCTTTGGCAACTACATCTCCATTTGCGTTCACTACAATAGACTCACCGGAAAAATCCATTTCCCCTTCACGTCCGACTCTGTTGCACATTGCAGCAGCAACACTATTTTGAAACGCCTGGACCCTAAGCTCCCATTCAAACATTTCTGATGGCTCCGCTTTGGTATTAACGGTTGGAATAAGGACCAGATCCGCTCCCATAAGAGCTTCCGTTCTAATGCTTTCCGGATAGTGCCTGTCATAGCAGACCACTATCCCGAGCTTTCCAAATTCTGTATCATAAATCTGAAATCCATCATCTGAGGGAGTATAATAATCCTGTTCATAAAATTGTCTGGCCTGAGCAACGTGCACCATTTTCTGGATTCCCTGGATTTCTCCGTCAGCATTGATCATAAGACTTGCATCATAGGCTTTTCCGTTTTCTTCCAGGTAAATATTGGGCACCGCAATAATACCACGATTTTTACATGCATCCTGAAACAGCTTTACCTCTTTTGAATCAATAGACAGCCTGTACCCGGATGCATCTTTGTTTTCATATTGTGGGAAAAATTCTGTCAGCTGAACCTCCGGAAACAGAATTAAATCTGCTTCATGATCAGATGCTTTATGAAGCAATTCAATGCTTTTCCTAAGATTTGACTTCATATTTCCTTCGTTTTTCATCTGGGCTAAAGCAAGACGCATATTTGAGCCTCCCATTTGTTATTTTTCATTGACTTTCCATTCAGGCACATCCGGCCGCGCATGGTGTCCTTTTTATCAAAATTGCAGCCGCATCCTACAATTCAGCTATAATCTCCGAAATGGCTACTAATGCTGCTTCTCCACTGATCGTAATACGTTTTTCTTTTTCTATGGTGCAGTGCAGATATCCGCCACGTTTCGATGCCTGATATGCGTAAATTTCCTTTTTGTTTAATTCATTCGACCAATAATCTGCAATCTGGCAATGTGCTGAGCCACACACAGGGTCTTCTGCAATACTCAGCTTCGGACAAAAACTGCGGGATACACAATCTACTTCTTTTCCCTTCGCGGTTGCATTCTGGATTCTTCCCTCAATCTGCGCCAAAAGTGTCTGATCCGGTTCCATGTTTCTGACTGTATCTTCAGAATCAAAAACACATACCAGATCAAGTCCCAGCACAGCCTTGACCGGACGTGCTCCGAATGCCTTTTCCATTGCATCTGTAACCGGAATCTCTTTAAGTTCATAAGTCGGAAAGTTCATTTCATACAGATTTCCATTGCGATGAACCGTCAGTTCTCCGCTAAGGGTATTGAATTTCACTTCATCACTATCCGGTTCATAATAATTCAAAACAACAAAAGAAGAGGCTAATGTTGCATGACCGCACAGTTCTACTTCCGTTCCCGGGGTGAACCAGCGTAAGTGATATCCCTTTTCCTCTTTTACAAGAAAAGCTGTTTCAGACAGATTATTTTCCATTGCCAGTTTCATCATGGATTCTTCAGACGGCCAGCTGTCCATGACACAGACTGCCGCCGGATTTCCTGCAAAAGGTGCATTTGTAAATGCATCTACGATATATTGCTTCAAGATTATATACCTCCATATTCTATCATTGTATAACTGATTATATTATCCTTGTGTTGATTCAGCCTGTACTTTTTACACAATACCTGGCAATAGTTGCTGTAACCTTCTGGACCTCCAGGGGCTTTGCTAAATGCGCATTCATACCTGCGGCAAGACACTTTTCCACATCCTCCACAAAAGCATTGGCCGTCATAGCAATGATGGGGATCGTCTTTGCATCAGGACGCTCCAACCGGCGGATTTTTCTTGTCGCAGTAAGCCCATCCATCTCAGGCATCATCATATCCATCAGGATAGCATCATAGGTTCCCGGCTGTGCAGCTTCAAATTTTTTCAGTGCCACCAGGCCATTTTTTGCTGTGTCAACCTGCGCACCGTTCTCTGTCAGCATAAACTGTGCAATTTCAGCGTTTAACTCATTGTCTTCCACCAGTAACAGGCGAAGCCCGGTAATGTCCGCAGCCACAGCATCCGGCCGGACCGCTGGCGCACAGTGATCGATTGTAAACGGAATCACAACCGTAAAGCAGCTTCCCTCTCCCAGCTTGCTTTCCACCGTAATCGAACCGTTCATTTGCTCAACAATGGCTTTGACAATCGGCATTCCAAGCCCTGTCCCCTTATAGCTGGTGCGCGGAGAATTATCTGCCTGTACAAATGGGGTAAACAGTTTGTTTTTTACAAAGTCCTCACTCATTCCAATTCCGTTATCTGAAATTTTAAATTCAATGGTGATGCTGTCCTTCGTTTCTGAGAGGGTCTTCATACTCATATAAATAGACCCGTTAGGCTTATTGTACTTGATGCTGTTGGTAAAAAGATTCATTAAGATCTTTTTCAGATGCACCTCACTGCTTAGGACATATACGCCTCGATAGTCATCATGTTCCCCCGTAACAGTAATACCGATATTTTCTGCCTGGAATTTAACTGTTGATGTCACCTCATTGCAAACCTGATCCAGTTCAATGGGTTCATTGTCCAAAACTACAGTACCGGATTCCAGCTTTGCCATATCCAGCACATCATTGATCAGGGAAAGAAGCAGCCTGGCAGACATATCAATCTTATTCAGGCAGTCTTTCATTCGCCCAGGATCATCTTCATTTTTCTCCAGTATGCCCAGCATGCCAATGATGCCGTTTATCGGCGTTCTGATGTCATGGGACATGTTATTAAGGAACGCCGTTTTGGTCCTGTTTGCGCTTTGCGCTTCCACAAGCGCAGTCTGCAATTCTTTCTGCTTTTCTTCCAGTTTTTGGTTAAGCTCCATCGCATGTGCAGCCAACTGTGTAGCCTCCGTTTCCGCTCTCTTTGACCGTTTCAGAAAAACAAGAATCACAAGGAGAATAAACAGAAGTACAGCGATCACTATGCAAGTAACCCATAAAAGATTATCCTGAGCGAACTCTACGATCGTTACTTTCCGTGTCGCACTGCTATAGGAAACTACAGCACCTGAAAGCTTTGCCACAGGTATAGATGCCAGCGTCTTATTCATAATCGACAAAAGAACGGGCTTCCCAAGCTGGACGGCAAAGGATACATTGGCAGGCTTTGTGAGAAAGATACTGTGAAGCTTTTTATTTCTGAGATAGTCAGATACAACTGCTGAATTGCATACAAAACAGTCTACCTCGCCATCCTGCATCGCCTTGACCGCCGCAGACTTTGTTTCATACTCGTATACCTTCCACTTAGGGTAATTATAGGAAATATATGCCTTCAAAGAAAAGTTCCCTTTTCTCACAGCAACCGTATTTTTCGCACCTTCGTCAAAACTGCCGCGTGCCGTGACTGCCACCAGATTAAAGGTAAAAAGTGTATCAGATAAAGAAAAACCATTCGTTTCTGCGGAATACGGGTTCTGACTGACATGGAAAATAAGATCTATTTCATCGTTATGTAATGCCTCCAGCTGTTCTTCTCTTGTATCGTACCCAGACAAGGTAAATTCCAGGGTTGTCCCCTGTAAACAGTCTCTTGCCAGCTGCACATAATCCGTGATAACACCGGTCACTTCACCTGTGTTTGGGTTCATAACGCTGACACCTGTATCATTATTCAAGTATCCAATTCGTATCGTACCGTGTTTCTCCAGCCATTCTTTTTCCTCACCAGATAAAAACGCATGGCTTTGGGCAGAAAGATACCTCCTATATAAATCATCTGTATAAAACGGGTTGTCGTCGTGAATACGCCGCATGGCGCTGTCCAGGGATTCCTTGATATCCGGGCGATTTTTATTGATGACAAAGTAAATTTCAGACCCGCCGATATTGGTCACGGGTGAAATATCCTGCTCCTGCCAGTGGGATTCCTCTACGGAAACAAAACAGTCTATTTCATCACTTGCCAATTTTTCCAGAATTTCGTCAATCGAAGTAATATTTACATGGTGCATCTGCACACCGTGCTTTTGCTCCCACTCATTCAGTACGGTTTCCGGCGTATGATCCAGTAGCACGCCAATATTCTTGCCGTCAAAGCTGTGCAGATCAGCCGCCGAAAGATTCTGCTCAGAGGCGTCCGTATAGATGTAATATCTTTCTTCTCCCATAGCCTGTTCAGAAAAGAGCATCGTCCCGGCACGTTCATCAGTATAGGAAATACCGCCAAGGATATCAATTTCTCCGTTCTCCAGCTTGGTAAAACAATCGTCCCAGCTGCTTGCCACATAATCATAACTCCAGCCGGCATAGCCTGCAATATTTTGCAGATACTCATAGCCATAGCCACTGCGTTCGCCATTGGCAGTTACTACATTATAGGTGTCCTCAAAGGCCCCTACCCGAACAATATTTTTTGTCTCTGACTCTGCAAATGCTGATACCGGAAAAAGCGTCAACATCATAAGCAGACAAAGAACCATGCTGCCATATTGATAAAGCTTTCGATTTATGGAGTTCATGTCTTTGTCCTTTCTATGTCCACATGAACGCTTGATCTTCTGTCATGCATTTCATTCTCATAATAACGGCTTTTGTCCATATACATCTGTTCATCCGCAGCCGCTATACTTTTTTCAAAATCAATCGCCTGCTCCATCCAGACGCTTCCAATTGATGCAGAATACTGGTTATCATTCCATAACTTTGAAAGCTTTTCCAGTTTTTTATCAAATATCGTTTTATTCTGATCAAAAGATAAAATTACAAACTAAAACTTCCCACACCGGTACGGTGTGTTGAACCTTGAAAATTCAATATTTCAGCCAATAAAAAAGGCATAAATCTGTTCCGTTTGGTATAATGGAATTGACGAAAAACCAACAAACCAAGGAGGATTTATGCCATG
>JAQXVT010000015.1 GCA_029225065.1 Lachnospiraceae bacterium
TGCCAGTACCTTCAGGCCTTCCACATAACGCGGGCCCGGTCTCTGGATCATATCGCCTTCCTCGCTCATACCGTCGATGTAGATAAAGCCGCCGTCCTCGTTCAGGCAGTCAAGCTCCTCAAAACCTGCGGTCTGCTTTACGTCATCCAGCACAGAATACAGAGAAATGTAAACATCCGGATCTGCCGCTACAACGGTCTCTGCGGAAAGCTGCGGCCATGCGCTGTCTGCATCCTCTGCGATATTTTTCACTTTGATCAGCTTCATGGAATTGTCCAGCATGGAATCCGGACCTGCACTGTAGAGGCTTCCGATATCGATGAACGCACTCTTCTGTGCGTCGTCCGCTACCACTTCCAGCTCCCTGCTCAGATCTGCCCACTCGGTATCCATCGTCTTGATGACTTCCGCCGCGTCGTCACTATGTCCAACCAGTGTGCCGAGCGTCTCGATATCTTTTTTCGTTGTCTCAAGATCATTTGCATTCGTGATAAAGATTGCCGTGCCATTCTCCTCCAGCTGCTGACGGATTGCGTCATCAATATAACCGGATGCAACGACAAGATCCGGGGACTTGGAGAGAATCAGCTCCATGTTCGGCTCACTGTACGTGCCGATGGACTCCACATCCGCTGCCTCTGCCGGATAATTGCAGTAATCTGTCTTTCCGGTTACGGCGTCACCTGCTCCGATTGCAAACAGGATCTCGGTGTCAACCGGTGCCAGAGAAACGATGCTCGTCGGAGCCTCCTCCAGCGTCACTTCCGTTCCGAAATCATCGGTCACGGTCACCGGAAATGTATCCTGCTCGGCAAACGCAGAGATGCCGGATAAATATGCCGCGCCAAGCAGGGCGGCCGTTACGGTGTAGATGGTTGTTTTTCTCATTGTGTTTTCCTTCCTTTCTGAAACAAAGCGGATTTCCGCAGTCCACTTTTCTGTCTGTCCCTAACCGAAGCGAAACTTTTGCTTTATCTTCGGTTCGGCAAGTTACATGCATAGTAATATTTTACTGTATCTGTCCGATCCCTGTTTTCTAACAACGCGGATGTTCACAATCCGCTTCACATCTTTTTCCAGGCAATCACATGAGTACTCAGTTTTCTCTCATGCTGCAAGCCAATCTACAGCGCTGCCTATTATGCCTCGCCGCCCCACATAAATCAGTCTGACTCAGTCGAAAAACCAATTCCGCAATCTCTGCTTTTCGACAGCACCGCTTCTAACAAAGAACAGCCACAGCGTCATGCTCACGAAACGAGCACATCCGCTGCAGCTGCATAGAATATCTGGAATCGTTATTCTGATTATATCATCTTATCAGAAAATAAGAAACCTGTATTTGTGTTTTTCCACATCTTTCTTATCTTTTCTGTCTGTTATCCACCAGCCTGCTTCTCTTTTTCATCTGACCTGTGGATTTTATGCCGTATTTCATCAATATCAGCGCAAAGTATTTACTTCCTGCTCCTGATTGACTCCCTTGCATTAGAATGTGTTTGAAAAATCTTCCACTTACTCCTCGTCCTCTCCGTCCCCGAGCAGTTCCTCCATCGTATGCCATCCGAGCACCGCGCATTTGACTCTCGCCGGCATATGCGCGATATCCTTTAAGATAGAAGCTTCCTCGAGCTCGTCCAACTCCTCGTCGCTTACGCTTCCCTTGATCATCCGCAGAAAAATCTCCGCAAGCTTTAACGCCTCATCCTTTTTCTTTCCGATGATCAAATCGAGCATCATATCCGCGGAGACCTGTGAGATCGCACAGCCATCGCCGACAAACGCACCGTCCACGATCTCGTCATTCTCAACCTTCAGCTTCAGCCAGATATCATCGCCGCAGCTCGGATTAACGCCCTCCAGCACCAGATTTGCATCCGGAAGGTCGTGCTTATGGCCCGGATGCAGGTTGTGGTCTGTCAGAATCTCATTGTAAAAGGTATTACTCATCATAGCCCATTTTCCTCCTGATCTGCGCAACGCTGTCTGTAAATTTCACGATCTCCTCCTCGGTATTGTAAAATCCAAGGCTCGCTCTCGTCGTGGACATCACGCCAAGATGCTGATGCAGCGGCTGCGCACAGTGATGACCGGCACGCACCGCGATGTGGTCTGCATCCAGAATCGCGGCAATATCGTGCGGATGTACGCCGTCGACGGAAAATGTCAGAATCCCGTGGTGCTCCGCCGCATCGTCCGATCCGATGAGATGCACATACGGAATCTTTTTCATGCGCTCTGCCGCAAGCTGCGTGAGCATGCTCTCCTGCTTTTCAATCTGCTCAAAACCGATCGCATTGATATAATCGATCGCCGCACCCAATCCGACCGCTCCGCCCGCATTGACGGTTCCCGCTTCAAAACGGTGCGGCGGCTGTGCAAAGACGGTTCGCTCTCTTGTCACCGATTCAATCATCTCTCCGCCGCTAAGGAACGGCTGCATTTTTTTCAGGTGCTTATGCTTGCCGTACAGCACGCCGATTCCCATCGGTGCGAGCATCTTGTGCCCGGAAAATGCGAGGAAATCTACGTCCAGATCCTGCACATCGACCGGCATGTGCGGTACGCTCTGAGCACCGTCCACCACGATCGCAATGCCCTTTTCGTGACAGACCTTCGCAAACGTTTTGACATCATTCTTTCTGCCGAGCACGTTTGAAACCTGTGTGATTGCCACCAGCTTCGTCCGCTCTGTCAGTGCCGCCCGA
>JAQXVT010000016.1 GCA_029225065.1 Lachnospiraceae bacterium
CTGTATGTGCTGTGTTCATCATACATCTGCCGATAGGTCCAGCGGGTGCACTCGTCCACAGCCGTGAACTGGTAGTATTTCCGTCCATTCACCACACACCCGGCAGGCACGAACTTCACGTCCACCTGAACCTTTTGTCCCGGATACTCCGCCCGCTGGTACGGCTTGTTCTTCCGCGCCTTTCGCCGCTTGTTCCCCTTCGCCTCTTTCAGCTTGGCGACGATCCGTTTGAACCCACCGTAGCTGCGCGTATACCCGTACTTATCACACATCTCCTGATAGGCCAGTATCAGATCCTCCCAGCGGTGCTTCTTTGCCAGTCGCCGGATTTGGCGTATTTCCTCCGGCGTATGTGCTCGCGGTGATCTCTTCGGTCGCCTGCTTCGTTCCACCAGACTTTGCCACGTCCCATCATACCGCTTCAGCCACTTGTACAGCGTCTTTCGGCTGATCTTATACCGTATTGCTGTTTCCGTCCCATTCCCGTGTTTCAAGTAATATTCCAAATACCGTTGACGTGCGTGCGCTTCTTGTGTTATCCTATTCATGCAGAGAGCCTCCCCTGTGATAGTTGGGTGTTGCAGCTTTATTCTATCACTTGGCTCTCTGTTTTTCTTCCCCTCTGTCACCTTTCTATTGTACCAAAACACCGGTATCATGCTAATCGAAAATTTTCTATGAACGCAACCGTCTCTATCAGTCATCCCGCATTCTAATCTCAATTCGGCCATCTCTGAAAACCAAAATCTGCTCGATTCCGGCGCAGGATGCTTCACCGGAAGCGCCTATCTTATTCTCAATCAACTCAAGCAGTCGTTCTTCCTTCAAGATGATATTTCTACAGTCTCCTCCGCCCTTACGGCCTTTTCTCCTGAATTACCGTTTTGACTCTATGAGCCCTATGGCCGTTGTATTAGTCGGACAGACCGAACTCTGGACGACAAAACTGAAACTTCAGCGTTACGCTGCAATCCGCCAGCGTATTGATATGTACTGTGTACTTCCCCATCTGGATCGGGCAGAATGTGAAAAATACATCCGCAGTCACCTGGACTATTCCGGATGTCAGCAGGAGCTGTTTACAGAGAAAGCCATTGATGAAATCTATCGTTCATCTACTGGTATTCCAAGACTGATCAACCGTATCTGTGAGAAAGCATTGATGTATGCGTTCCAACAAAACAAGCGCCTGGTGGATGATCACATGATCCGTTATGTTACAGAACATGAAATGCTGGAGGTTAGAGAATAGTATGACAGATATTTATCCAATCCAGCTTCATGCGCAGCCTTATGAGGCAAAACTCAATCTGAATGGTAACAGCTATCACTTAATCTTTGGCAGACAGATAAATGGGTGGTTTTTATGTATCCCAAACCACCGGATAGGTGTGGAACTTGCACATCCTTCAGACCGATTCTGGAATAAGGAAAGTCTGGAAGCAGCCGGAATGGCGGTTAATGAAGCCAGTACGATCGCATGTGCTTTAAAAGAACTATCACAATTTATCTGATAATACTCTGGGGAGGGAAACTCCCCAGTCTGCTAACATAGACAAAGACAGAAAACTGAACAATCTACTGACAGGCGATGAAATCACATCAGTGACAGCTCATGAAGTCACTAACAATAAGAAAAGGTCTGGAGAAAAAGCTGGATGCAATGGTAAATCGTGAGGTATACAGTAAATCCAAAACTGCACCAACAGAAGAAGAACGGGAAAAGTTCCGGCAGGAGTATCTGGACAGAAAAGGAATGCAAGAGAGCTTTCGATGGTAAGAGTTCGTGTTGATTACCTTTTTACAGGAGCGTGCCACGCCCCTGTAAGAAGTAAACAAGGAGAAAGTTGGTAAGGCGCAGACGGAAAGCTGAAGTTGGACGGTGAAGTTGCTGTAAATTTGATAGTTGTGAAGAAGGGAGAATGATTCAATGAAGCAGGGAAGATTAGGATATAACAGTAGTAATGACAGATATGGGTTATTGGCATCAGACTTATGGATTGATACGGGATTTCACTGTGGAGAAGGTCTTGAGGTGCTGGTCGATGATAAGTGGGTAAGGACAAGAATGGAGATGAATCCGGCAAGAGAATGGTATCTGGTGGGAACGCCGTACTGTGGAGATTTGGAATATGTACAGGCAAGAATACCGGAATAATTTGACTGGATAGCCCCCGGCAGGGCGCAAGGGTACTTTTGATGGACGGAACGGCTGTCGAAAGTGCTTTTGCGTTACTTTTGACAAAAGTAACAAAACCGCCGTGTCCGGCGAAGATTTCTTAATATCGCCATGACTGGCGTAAATAAAAATTATGTGCTATCTGGCACTTGCTCAGAAAAGAGGTGAGAAACATTATGATAAAACGAACAATTAGTGGTATGATCGGGACAGGTTCTCTGGCTCATAACAGAAGGGAATTTATAGCAGAAAATGTTGATTCAGACAGAGTGCAATTAAATATTTGCTATCAGAATGAGAATTTAAAAGAAGTTTATAAAGAACTGTTTGATGAAGCTGTAGAACGATATAATATCGGGAAAAGAAAAGATCGACAGATTACAAATTACTATGAAAAAATCCGGCAGGGAAAACAGGAAAAATTGTTCCATGAAGTGATTTTCCAGATTGGAAATCGAGAAGATATGGCTGTCGGAACAGCAGAAGGAGGTCAGGCTGTAAAAGTACTGGATGAGTATGTAAAGGACTTCCAGAAACGGAATCCAACGCTACGGGTATTTGGGTGTTATCTACATCAGGATGAGTCTACTCCACATTTACATATTGATTTTATTCCTTATGTGACTGATTGGAAAGGAAAAGGAATGGACACCAGAGTTTCGTTGAAACAGGCATTAAAAAGTCTTGGATTTCAAGGTGGAAATAAGCATGATACAGAGTTGAACCAGTGG
>JAQXVT010000017.1 GCA_029225065.1 Lachnospiraceae bacterium
CTTCCGGCGTATCCATCGTCGCCAGAACTTCGTCCACATTTGTCATCTTTCGTCCTCTCCGTTCCGGCGTTTTCTGTTTACAGGGTCTGCTCTACCAGCACTGCATTGGTGGTCACCCGCATATCGCCTTTTGCACCGATCAGCCGCACCTTAAAGCTTTTGCCGCCGGTCACTTCGTCCGGCACATTGCACTCCAGTGCTTCGTCCACCGCAACTGCATATGCCTCATTGAACAGTGCAACCTTTTTGGCTCCGTGCCAGTCGCTGCCGTCTACGCCAAAGCAGCATTTCAGGTAACCCTTGCTCCCGGCCGTAATGCCGGAAAAATCGCCCTGCTTTGCGAGGTGCTGCCCGTCTACGCTAAACAGTAATCTCCTCATCACGCTTCCTCCTTATCATACAGGGTATACAGCCGCCATTCAAGCTCGCTGATCTGGCTTTTGATCGCGTCCATAACGCTGCTGGACTGCGGCGGGTCAAACAGCAATCGCACCTTCAGCGCCGTATAACTTTTCACCGCCTCAATGTCCGTCCGCTCCCCACAGAACTCGCTCCACGTTGCGGTCGCATCGCTGATAGCAAAGGTCTTTTCTGGCCCCACGCCCATCTGGTTCAGGATCATCAGCACACTGTTAATGTGCATGATAAGGTCGGTATCAAAGGCCGCATACTCCTCGGTCAATCCAAGGAGCTTCTTCACCGAGGTCAGGATACTGTCCATTTTAGGTTCTCCTTTACAAAAGAAAAAGCACACCAGTCATTAAGCCAGTGCGCCATACGATTTTTCAGGTTATTCTTTTTTTTTCAGAAGTCTGTTCTTTTTCAGCCATTGCCCTTCGGTATGCCGAGAAATTCTGATTGATAGAATCTTTGTTCTCTTCCACAAACTTTTCAAGTTCTTCTTTTTCTTTATCAGACAATTTCATAGCATCACCTGCTCGCCTTTCTTTGCCATCTCATCTCGGACTGTCACAAAGTTCTCCTTAATTTCGTTCATCGACACAAGCCTTGCATCTCCAATTTCTTTCAATGCTTCGTTGACCTTAAAAATGATTACCGGGTCATGTACATGATTATAGATCCTTTGATTGTTGTCGTCAACCATCGCATCATATTTTTCGCTCATGGCCGCACAATATCGTTTCGTAGTATCATACTTCCACGATTGCTCCATCAGATGCTGAAACACCTCATATGCTGCTTTGTAATCGGCTGCTGTTTGTAACTTATTCATATCTACGCATTGTGCTTCTTTCGAGCCGACTCCGTATCTCCGCATAATTTTCTGCATAGAAGACAGTTCCTTAGAACTTCTGGATTTTTTTCTATTGTACACATTCGTAAATTCGTCAATGCGTTCTTTACTTGTCGGCATTTTTAAGTCTTTTACCGTCTCGTACTGATGCTCGAATACCCTACGGCCTCCAAGTTGAAGTTTATAAACCGCAAATGGACCTTTATAGGCACTAGCATCCCACTTATCATCAGGGTTGTAAGTATATAGCCATCGATTAGTCGGATTGCGCAGATAGGAACTCACGTTGTTCAGGCGTGTTCCCTTCACCATCGTTTTATCTTCAATTGGGTAAGGCGGCCCTCTGCGCACGCCCCACTTCTGTCCTTTGATTCCGTGGTGATAAAGCGTATCTTTCTCATTCTTTCTTCGTCTGCGAGGCAACTCAGGAAGATCCTCGTACTCAAAGACTTCCAGTCTCATATTTCCTCCATGGGCAGGTATCGCCCGGTCTTCGTTCTGTGAATACTGGATCCAGAATGCTGTCATCCCCATAATGGATTGCCTTATGTGTTCGGTCGGATACACAAATCACATTATCAGGGTCGAGTAAGCACTCTCGGTGCTCCAGTACGTCTTCTTTTGTAATGGGGTTTATATGGTGAATGATGATACGTGGTCGAATAAGCTTTCCGTCTCGGACAACCCAGTCTGTAATCTCATGGTCTGGAATACCAAGGTCGCAGCCCATGTCTCTGACAATTATTTTGTCACGGAACATCCGCCACTCTCTAGATTGATAAAAATCCTGATTCAGATAACGGTCAAATCCAAATGTGTCACGTCCAACAGCACCATGCAACTGCAAATAATGGAACCGGTCTTCAAAGGTCGAATACTGGCAGAGCTCAGAATAAGTTCTCAGATTCGTTGCCATCTTCCACCCCGCCGTATTCCCGCATTGCCTTGATTGCCTCCTTGTAAAGAAGGGCGTTATCCTTAGCTGCCTGAATAGCATCAGCCCTTGCATGAAGGAGGGTGTTCTCCGCTTCCAGCTTTTTCTTTTCCAGTTCTGACTTAACTGTGGCTAGTTTCAGAAAATGGGTCGTTTCAGCCGAAGATGCCGTTCCTTCACGCAATCGCTTCTCCACCAGATCCATTGCCAGGGAAATCATCTGGTTTTCTCGTACTTCTGGGGACAATGTTGGCCGCATGGGAGCCACGTCTTCAGAAGCAGCTTTCTTTGTCCTCATTTTTGTCATCCTTCTATTCTGTTTT
>JAQXVT010000018.1 GCA_029225065.1 Lachnospiraceae bacterium
TCCGGCAATAATGTGCCGTTTTTTTGTGACCATTCCAATGCGAGCTGCGGATGGAGCGAAGCTAAATCATTGAATCCCTTCAGCAATTTTATTCCGCTGCAATAAGGGCATTTGCTTCCATAAGCCCGTGTAGATATGAGCGTAAACCACTCATGGCCCTGTTCGCATTTCCACCAAACTTTCCGGTTTGCATAAGGCGTTACCTGTGTTGGCTTGAGCGGTGCGTTTCGAGGCGACCACTCCTTTGCAACCTGCGGCAGTACAGTTGCAAGGTCGTTAAATCCTTGAAGGACTGCGTTGTGCGAACAGTAGGGGCAACCGGCTCCCCTGACTCGATTTCGGATTTCTGCGCTCCACTCATGTCCGCAAGCTCCTATCCAAAGCACTTTCTTATGAGAGCCAACACCGATCTCTGTTGGTTGGATAGTATTACTCGGCGACCATTCTTTCAGTAGTTCCGGTTTCAAACTCGCAAGGTCATTGATACCCGCAACGATTCTGGCGTTACTGCAAATCGGGCAATTCTCGCCGCTTGATCTCGCCTTTGCGCTGGCCTGCCACTCATGGCCACAACTGCCATGCCACCAATATAGTTTTTTAGAACCATAGGGTACATCATCCGGTGAGATGCTGCCGTTTCTTTCTGACCATTCAGCTACAAGCCAAGGTTTCTTATTTGCCAAACTGTTTTCCATACTGTTGCCGCCCTTCCTGCGTACTGCTAACAGTATAAGAAAAACCTCAAAATAAGAGAAATGTGCAAAAAGAGAAATCCCCCTGCAATCGCAGATTTTGCGACCGCAAGGGGGAGAGAACCATATTATACATTTGCCATTTGCTTGGCTCCGGTTTTCAAATATGTTTCAAAGGCTGTGATTTCTCGTTTCTTCAGGTCGTTCGTGACCGTCACATAAATATCGAGCGTGGTCGTTACATCGGCGTGACCGAGCACAGACTGCACGACCTTTACATTCAGACCGCTCTCGCACATTCTTGTAGCGAATGTATGCCGTAGCACATGGCACGAGAACTTAGGCAGAAGAACCGGATCGGAGTCTACGCCCTTTTTCTCAAGAACTTCGCTGTTACAATCGCGCATGATCCGTTGCAGAGCCTTATTCAATGTGCCTTGATGCTGCACCTCGCCGTTCCGATTAACAAACACGAAGTCTGAATACCCCTCAATGTGGCTGACACTTTTCATTCCGCACTCCTCTTGGAACTCCTTTTCCATGAGGAATGCCTGCTTCACACCTTCGGTCATGGGAATTTCCCGAATACCGGCTTTTGTCTTAGGTGTATTGATGGAGAAGTAGCAGCCCTTCTCATCTCTGTGGTTGTAGTACACCAGCGTATGGTTCACGCTGATGATGCCGTTTTCCATATCCACATCGCACCAGCGCAGACCAGTGATTTCCCCCACACGCATTCCGGTGTTCGCCATAATATAAAAGACAGGATACCAGTGCTGGTATTTGGGAGTTCTGGCCAGATAACCAAGAAACAATTCTTCCTGCTCAAGGGTCAAAGCCTTTCTTTTCTCGATTTCCGAACCGTGCGCCATTTTGATTTCCCGAAGCATATTGGCCGCAGGGTTGCTGCGAATCATATCGTCATCGACGGCTATCTGAAATACTTGGTGGACAATATTATGGATGACATCTACCGTAGACGGCTTCAGGACCTTATCGTCGATGAGCTGGTTATAGAATCGGCGCACATCCGATTTTTTCACCTGTACCAGCTTCTTCTTTCCGAAAGTTGGCTTCACAAACAGCTCATACATATAAATGTAGTTTTTCATGGTGCTGTCCTTGATGCCTCTTTTCAGTTGGCACCAAAGCTCATATACATCATTCACCGTGACATTTTTGATATTGGCTTTGATGCCGTCATGCTGATCAACAAGAATCTGTTCCTCCTGCTCCCGGAGATTTTCCAATGTTGCAGCGTATATGGTATTACGTTTTCCGAGCTTGTCTGTCCAGCGGTACATATAGCTGCCGGTTTTTCTCTGTACCTCTCCGGTGCGTAGCCTGACATGGTGGCTATCAAAGCGAACGGTTGTCTGCCGCTTTTCCTTCTTTTGAAACTGCATAGTCTTCACTCCTTTGCTTTCGCTTTTCTCTTGGCACCATTAAGGATACATAGAGACATCTCGTTTTCCAATGTTGCGAATCA
>JAQXVT010000019.1 GCA_029225065.1 Lachnospiraceae bacterium
TCTGCGCTACTGGACGATCAGCTATCGCATCGATGGATTTCGATTTGATCTTGCAACCATCCTCGGCCGAAATGAGGACGGCTCCCCGATGAACAATCCGCCGCTCTTAAAAACGCTGGCCTGTGATCCGGTCCTGAGCAATGTCAAGCTGATTGCCGAGGCATGGGATGCCGGCGGGCTGTATCAGGTCGGCAGCTTCCCCGCCAACCATCGCTGGGCAGAATGGAACGGGCGCTACCGCGACGCGCTGCGCGGCTTTTTGAAGGGCGACTGCTGGCAGTCCTGGGATGCCGCCTGGAGTATCTCCGGCTCCGGCGATCTCTACGGTGGTTATTATTCCGCCACCAACGACAAGTATGCCGGCTATAATTCCTGTGTCAACTTCCTGACCTGCCATGACGGTTTTACTCTGTATGATCTGTATTCTTACAATGACAAACACAACGAGGCGAACGGCTGGAACAACACCGACGGTGCGAATGACAACCGCAGCTGGAACTGCGGCGAGGAAGGCGAAACCTCTAACCCGGAAGTGCTTTCTCTGCGCTACCGCATGATCCGCAACGCCTGCGCGGTACTGCTGTGCAGCCGCGGCACGCCGATGTTCCTCTCCGGTGATGAATTCGGCAACACACAGTTCGGCAACAACAACAGCTACTGTCAGGACAATGAAGTTTCCTGGCTTGACTGGAATCTGTTATCAAAAAACCATGACCTGTTCGAATTTTTCCGTTTCATGATCGCCTTCCGTTTCCGGCATCCGATCATCCGCCGGAAGCTGCCGAACGCCGTCTGCGGTATGGACGCGATCCACACCCACAATATCAATGCAGCCGACGTCACCATCCCGCGCGACGCACGCACCTTAAGCGTCAGCTTCGCCGGGTACGATGCCGAAAAAGGGGAGGACGACATCATTTACCTCTCCGTCAACACCTATTGGGAGGATGTCGAGATTTCGCTTCCGGCTCTCACGCACGGCGGTGCGTGGTATCTGTGCGTCAACACGTTCGGCGACCAGTTTGGACGCTTCTGCTACCCGGAAGGACAGGAGGTACGGATTGACGGGACGTTTATTATGCGGCCGAGGTCGGTGGCGGTGTTTACGGTGAAAAAATTCTGATGCACATATAATTTGTATAAAAGAAAGGGAACCCGTCTTATGTTACTAAGATGTCAGACCGGATACACACTCCGGCAAATAGAAAATACCTTCTGTCTGCTTCCGTACGGGCAGCAGATTGCAGATCAGAAAAAAGGGATTGCGCTGAATGAAACCAGTGTTTTTCTGTGGAACGCTGTGCAGCGCGCAGGCTGTGTTTCTTTGGAAGATCTGGCGTCCAATCTTGTCACTCATTATGATCTTGATGAGGCGGATTTTTCCGATGTCCTTGAGGATGTAAAAAGCTGGGCTACGCAGCTCATCCAATATGGAATGCTGATTGAATCTCTGAAGCCGGTTTCTGAGGAAGCTTCCCTCCATCTTTCGATCGCGGGGCTCTCTTTGCATCTGTATGATCCGGACGGTCTTGTGGGTGCCGCCTTTGATGCTTTTCGCACGGACTCTGCTGCGGCGGCTGCGGATCAGCGGATTGATCTTCTGAACATGCCGCCGGACAGCCGTTCCTACGGGCAGGTACTGCTGCAAAATAAGGAGATGACCATTTTTCAAAATTCTGACCGCTACGTAGTGCTTTTTCCGACGATGCCGGATATTTATGAAGCGCATATGACTTTGGATGGCAGCTATGTACGTATTTACTGCAAACCGGTACATACCCGTGAAGTATCCGACCATCTGTTTCATGCACTCCGGCTGTTTTTTCTGTATCTCGCACAGAAAAAAGGCAGGTTTGCCGTTCATTCGGCGTCCATTTTGTACCGCAGCAAGGCATGGCTTTTCTCCGGGCACTCCGGGATGGGAAAATCCACACATACGGCTCTGTGGCACGAACTGTTTCAGACTCCATACCTGAACGGAGATCTGAATCTGATCGGCAGCGAAAATGGGCAGTTCTTTGTCTATGGTATTCCGTGGTGCGGGACTTCCGGCATTTTTACCACAAAGCAGTACCCGCTTGGCGGCATCGTGCTGCTCGGCCGTCACCCGGAGCGAGATCTGATCGAAGAGCTGTCCGCACCGGATAAAATCCTGCGCGTCATGCAGCGCATGATCTCTCCTGCATGGACTGCGGAACTGCTGAACCAGAACCTGTCCTTTGCATCCGAAATCGCAGCCAAGGTTCCTGTATTTCATCTCTCCTGCACCATGCGCCCTTCTGCAGCGCAGGCTGCCAGAGACGAAATTGACCGTCAGGAGGCACTTCTATGAAAGAAAAACTTCTGCTGATCAAAAAGCATCTGAAACAGGGCACACTCAAAAAAATGTGGGGGCAGACCGTGTGGATCTACCAGTACGGGCGCCGCTACTGGAAAGCGATGATTCTGTATACCCTGCTGGGTCTCATGGGCACCGGTGTCTCTCTGGTGTCAAGCCTGATCTCCAAAGATCTGGTCGATATCATCACCGGGCACCAGACCGGACAGCTCCTTTCTACCTTTGCCGCCATGATCGGATTCTCTGTTGCCAATATTCTGGTCTCCCAGGCTTCCAGCTATGCTTCTACCTTTATCAGCCTGAAAGTGGACACTGAGATCAAAAATGAAATTTTTGCGAAAATGCTGGTGACGGACTGGGAATCCCTGACCGATTACCATACCGGCGACCTGGTGACCCGCTGGAGTTCCGATGCTTCCAATATATCCAGCGGTATTCTGAACTGGATTCCGAACCTGATTATTTATACGTTCCGTTTTATCAGCGCGCTGGCGATCGTGCTGTATTACGATCCGACTTTTGCCCTGTTTGCACTCCTTGGCATGCCGTTCAGCGCGCTCCTTTCCCGCCCTCTGCTGCGGAGAATGACAAAAAACAACGAACGCAGTGCTGCCATGAATGCCCGGCTGTATGGATTCAATCAGGAAGCATTTTCCAATATCCAGACCATCAAGGCGTTTGATCTGATTCATTTTTATACTGCCAGGCTAAAATCTCTCCAGGATGATTATATTCATATGCAGCTGGATTTTCAGAAGATGTCCATGCTGACGGCTGTATTAATGTCCATTATCAGTTTTATTGTATCCTACAGCTGTTACGGCTGGGGAATCTACCGGGTATGGAGCAATGCCATCAGTTACGGAACCATGACCATGTTCCTGTCGCTGTCCGGCACACTGACCAGCGCTGTCAATTCTCTGGTCAGTCTCGTTCCATCCGCGATCTCTCTGACGATTTCTGCTGGACGTCTGATGGATATCGTGGAAATGCCAAGGGAGGATTACAGTCAGGATTCTGTGGTGCAGCGCTTCGAAAAGCAGTACCGAAGCACCGGAATCGGGCTGAATATGCAGGATCTCAGTTATTCCTATCATAACGGCACTGCCGTTTTTGAGGGTGCTTCCCTGGAGGCTTACCCTCATGAGATCGTTGCTCTGGTCGGTCCCTCCGGTGAAGGGAAAACAACCATGCTTCGGCTGATTCTGTCTCTTCTGACACCGCAGGCGGGCTCGTTCCACGTCTGTGCCGGCGCGCAGCATGAGCATCAGATTGCTCTTTCTCCTTCTACCAGAAAACTGTTTTCTTATGTGCCGCAGGGAAACACCATGTTTTCCGGAACAATTGCGGACAATATGCGAAATGTAAAACCGGACGCCACTGACGAGGAAATCATCGAGGCCATGAAGCAGTCCTGCGCCTGGGACTTTGTGGAAAAGCTGCCGAACGGCATCTACAGTGAGATCAAGGAGCGCGGCGGCGGTTTCTCCGAGGGGCAGGCACAGCGCCTCTCCATTGCCCGGGCACTGCTCCGCAAATCCCCGATCCTGCTGCTGGATGAAGCCACCTCCGCACTGGATGTGGCCACCGAGCGAAAAGTCCTGCGCAATATCATGCAGGACACCTATCCGAGAACCTGCATCGTGACCACACACCGGCCGACGGTTCTGAATATCTGCACCAGAGTCTATGCGATAAGGGATAAAAAATGCGATGTGCTGAGTGAAGAGGAAATCTCTGAAATGATGAAAGATTTTTGACCGAATCAAACAGGCTCTAATCTGTCACTAATATGAGAACGAAAAAATCCCCGCAGAACATAATCTGCGGGGATACTTTCTGTCATCCATATGAGTCATAATAAATCGCTGCAATTTCGTTCACTGCCTGCTTGTAACTGAGCATCTGGCTCAAAGCTTAGTCCGGATAATCCATCCCAGTTAGTCTGTAATGCTTACGCCTGTAATTGCAAGTCCTGTATCAGCTGTTACAACCAGATCACCAAATCCGATATTGTCATTTGGATTCTGATGATAGCTTAACTTAATCTTCAATGTAGTTGTGCC
>JAQXVT010000020.1 GCA_029225065.1 Lachnospiraceae bacterium
GCAGTGTCAAGATTTCCGAACTGCACATTCGTTTCCTTTGAAAGCGGCGGACATTTGATGGCAGGACATGGAGAAGAAATCAAAAAAGCTGTTTGTGATTTTGTAATGAAGCACGATTAAACACACTTAACTTATTGGAAATGGTTGTCTTTTTTTGTGGAGCAAGAAGATTAAAGTCCATTCCAATTATTGGTAAAAGCAGGAAAACTGACAGCAGAAGAATATGAAATTATGAAAACACATGCAGAAAAAGGCGGAGAGATAATAAAAAGCACATTTGGAAATGCAGGCGATGAAGAATACGAAAAAATAGCAAGGGAAGGAATTTGATCCTTTTTTGACAGAGATCTTTTTAAAAAACTGTGGGCAAATAGAAGCGGTATACAAACAGATTGGTTAAAAAAGAAAAAGGTGATTGACAGGGCAGCTTATCCCCTGATTTTTACAACTTACAGTCTACAATATAGATATGGAAAGCGTTCTGTGCTATATTATTATTTTAGAACCGAAAGGAGGTGTGGACATGAAGCTGTCTGTGGAAAAGATTCCCCGCGAAAACGAGGAAGAAGTCATCGTCCGCTGCTATGACACACAGGAAAAATGGGTGGGAGCGATCCGTGCGGTTACTGTCGGAGAAGTTTTCATCAGTGCCTTTGCGGAGGAAAAAGTTTATCGGTTAAAACTCAGTGATGTTTATTACTTTGAGATCGTGGATGGGTGCTCTTTTCTGTATTGCGAGAAATCCGTTTTCAAGTGCCGGCAAAAGTTATATGAATTTGAAGAAGTGTGTCGGGACTCTATGCTTTTCCGATGCAGTAAATCTATGATTCTGAACGCGGACAAGATCCAATATGTCCGCCCTTCTGTATCTGGACGATTCGAGGCCACGCTGACGAATAACGAAAAAGTAATCATTTCCCGGCAGTATGTTGGCAAACTAAAGCGGATGCTGGGGATGTAGGAGGTGCTTATGAAAAAAATTGTCTTTTGGCTGCACCGTTTTGTGTTGGCTTACGGAATCATTATGCTCAGCACTTTTTTTATGTGTCTGCTGTTCAATCCTGCTTCCGAATTGCCGGTGGTTCCTTTTTTCGGCAGATGTATCCTCTTCACCCTGGTGTGTATGGCTACATTAGTCGTATATTATTCCAAAGCGGAACTGACTTTGAGGGGCTGGTGGATTCGTACGATATTGCATACGGTTCTTTTGGAAGCGGTTTTGCTGCCCCTTGCGCACCATTGGGAATTTTGGTACGGACCTCTGGATGCGATCATTTATGCCAGTTTTATTCTGGCGGCGAAAATCCTCTGGCATCTGATCGATTTCGGTCAGAGCATCCGAACGGCCACGCAGATCAATAAACAGCTTCTCAGGCGCCACAATCATCAGAAACAGGGAGAAAACTGAATGGAAGAAAAATATGGAGAGAAGAGAATGAATACAAAAAAAGAAAATGATGTATTAGAAACAACACTGGCTGTTGCGGAAAAAGGATATGCGGAAGCGTATCAGTTTTTGTTGAAGGAATATGAAAAACACAGCGAAAACTATGGGCCGCAGACGCTGTATTTTCTTTCCTGTCTGGCTGGCGGCGCGGACAAGAAAGCGGATGCTCTGGGATGGCTTAAGACAGCAATCGCAGACCATGGATGGTGGTACCGACCGGAAGTGCTGGAAGATGAAGACCTTGAAATACTGAAAGATGATGCGGAGTTTATTGCCCTGAAATCTGTTTCGGACGCTCGCTATGCAGAGGCTGTTTCCATATCAAAAGCAGTATTTTCCTGGGAGCAAAGGGAGGCTGATCATCTGTTTTTAGCTGTTCATGGGAATACGCAGAATGGAGCGATAGCGAGAGAGGATTGGACACCGGTATTTGATGGGGATAAGCGGTGGCAGATTGAAACCGTGCAAAGCGCCGAGCCGGATGGATATGGAACGTATCGGTGGAGCTATGATATGACTTCTTATTTGCCGGTAGCACATTCCATGGAAATGGTGCAAAATGAAGGTTATCACAAAATTGCCTGCGGAGGTTTTTCTGCCGGATGCGATATGCTTTTGCGTTCAATTACGTTTACATCGGCGCGCTGCGATCTGATAGTTTTGCAAAGCCCGTGGATTCCGGTTTTACAGGATCACGCAGAAGATTTGCTGCATGCGCTCCGGCAGAAGAATATTGCGCTTCGGATTTTCTGCGGTCAGGAAGATGAAGACTGTCTTCCTATGGCGAAGCAATTATACGCTGCAGCAAATCAGGAAGATTGTAATGTGATGTTTACGATTCAGGAAAACAGCCGTCATCAGTTTCCAGAAGAGATGTATACATTGAAAAAGTTACTATAACTTATTGCAGCTTGCAGCAAGCGAACAAAGCAAAGACCATTCTTCTTGCAGAGGATAATGAACTGAACCGGGAGCTTGCGCTTGCAATGCTGCAGGAAACAGGAATGGAGGTCGACTGTGCCGAGGATGGATGGTTATACGGCGACAAGGGAAATCCGCACGCTCTCCAATAACCGGAAAGCAAATATTCCGATCGTTGCGATGACAGCAAATGCCTTTGAGGAGGACCGAAGAAAAGCCTTTGAATGCGGGATGAACGGACATATTGTAAAGCCGATTGACATGAAGGTGATTGCGAAGATTCTCGATGAGATTTTTAAAGAAGTGAAATAACATAAATTCGCAGGACAATTTCCTGCCAGACACTTAAGACGCAGAGCAGAACCAGACAGATGCGGGTTTGCTCTGCGTCTTTAATTGAAAAAAACAGCCTGTTCCTCTTCCAAGAACCTGAAAAGTGTAGTATAATCGAAATTAGTCAAAACAAACCAGGGAAAGGGAGACAGGATACGTCTAAAACAGAAAGTGAGCGGTTCCGTGTCAGGACAGATGGGGTTTATGGAGAACTGTTTGTCCCGATGGAACTGCGAAGCACAAAATTCTTCAAAGGAGAACGCGGGAAAAACAAAGAGGGCGGACGGAAAGCCCGAATGAACTCCCTTACCAAAACACTGGAGTTCTTCTTAAAATGGTAAAAAAGTGAGGGGGGAAAAGTTATGATGGAGTATACGGGCAAGTATTGGAACATGTTTGTCCCTTTACTGAAAAAGAGTCTGAAAAAGCGGTACGGAAAAGCATATACAGAGGAACTGCTCCAAAAGACAGATACAGAGTACCGGGACATGCTGAAGCGGGCGGATGATATCGGAAAAGATAATCCCATGGCGTCGAATCTGTATGAATGTCTGATTTTTCTGGCAGTATGGAAAGCGGCGGATGGAAAAATTTCAGTAGATGACCTGCGGGAGATCTCAAGAGAGATTCTGGCAACACCGTTTCTGAAGGTGATGGGACTTTTCATCAATGCAAATAAGGAGAGCGGAATCAAAAAGATTGAGAGCATGATGGTAAAGGACGCTACGTGGCTGGATGAACATCCGCAGTACAAAGAATATTCCTGGGATTTCAATTTTGACAAGAACCGGCATAAGGATGGCTTTTATTATCATTTCACAAAGTGTCCGCTCAATACCTTTGCAAGACGCGAGGGATATCTGGAAGTGCTCCCGGTCATGTGTGACATCGATCATATAACTGCCGGGCTGATGCACGCGAAGCTGCACAGAGAGCAGACGCTGGCAAGCGGCGGGAGCGTATGTGACTACTGGTTTGTCGGGGATAAAATGAAAAATCCGAAATAACCAGGCCAGCAGTGGGGCAAGCAGCAAGGCAGATTGCGAATATCCGCTCCGGGAGATTGCCTGAGCACAGTTGTTTTGATGAGGAGAAGTTCCATGAACAGGGAAAAAATAAAACCGAAATTAAACGGCACGGCAGAGACGATGCTGCAGTGCTTCTATGCGCGTGCGATGCACAGCAAAAATCCGAAAAATAAATTTCACGATGCCAAGGCGGAAGAACTGATCGACCGCCTGGACTATGATTTCAGCAAGGCAAAGGATGACGCGGCCATGAGCGGCGGCATTGTAGCACGAAGCGTTGTCTTTGATGAACTGGTCAGTGACTTTATAAAAAAATATCCGGACTGTACCGTGGTAAATATCGCCTGCGGTCTGGATACCCGCGCGTACCGCATGGACAACGGAAAGCTGACCTGGTACAACCTTGATCTGCCGGAAACGATCGAGGTGCGGGATTCGATTTATCAGGAATCCGGCCGGATCTCGACGATCGCCTGCTCCGTGCTCGATCCGGCGTGGGTCGATCAGGTAAAGGTGCGCGGCAAGATGCTCTTTATCATAGAGGGCTTGACGATGTACATGACGGGAGATGAGGTAAAGACCATGCTTGGAATCATCCGCGATCATTTTGACAACGCATACGTCTGCATGGAATGTCTGTGCCCGTTCTTTGTAAAGAAAGAGGGCATCGAGAAATCAATCAAGGCCACCGGCGCCTCTTTTACCTGGGGTGCGAACTGCTTTGCGGATCTCGGAGATATAGCAGAGGGCTACCAGAAGGTAAAGGATGACAACATTGTCCGCGGTATGCTGACCCTGACCCCGCTGTACGGTCTGGTGGCATGGATGCCGATCGTGAAAAAATTTGCGGAGAAAATTCTGGTGTTTGAGAAGAAACAGTGAGGAGGCGGACTATGATCTTTTTATGCTATGCAAAGTGCACCACCTGCCAGAAGGCAAAGAAATGGCTGGACGCAAATCATATTTCCTATGAGGTGCGGCCAATCAAAGAAGAAAATCCTGATGCAGAAGAACTGAAGGAATGGCAGAAGCGAAGCGGTCTTCCGCTGAAAAAATTCTTCAATACAAGCGGTCTTTTATACAAGAGCATGCAGCTAAAAGACCGGCTTCCGGAAATGACGGAGGAGGAGCAGTATGCGCTGCTTGCGACGGACGGAATGCTTGTGAAGCGTCCAATGCTGATTGGAGATGATTTTGTGCTGGTCGGATTTAAAGAGGCACAGTGGGAGGAGACGCTGAGAAAATAAGAGGCGGATCGCGTCGAAAACTCAGGAAAAACCGCAGAATCCTGCATTTTAGGTGTAGACATGGGAAGCTTTCTCAGCTTATAATAATAAGTTGAGAGAGCTTTTTCATTTGCCGAAAAACGGACGGGAAGGAACAGAAAGCATTTTATGCGAAAATTCTGGAAGAGGAGCAGCAGGAGTCAGGCATGAGATTGACCACCTTTCCGGGAAAATCATATGATAGAATAAATAGAAGGACGAGGAGAAAAATGGAATCAAGATTGACACAGAAATACGAATTTAGAGACATCCGACCGGAGGAAGCCGAGGAAGCAATTGAGATTGAGCAGATCTGTTTTCCGCCAAATGAGGCATGTTCGCCGAAATCTATGCGCGAGCGCGTCGAGAAAGCACCGGAACTTTTCCTTGTGGCAATTGATCGTGCGGATGGGAAGATCGCAGGTTTTTTGAATGGTATCGCGACCGACGAGCCATTGTTCCGTGATGAATTTTTTACCGACATCACGCTTCATGATGCGGATGGAAAGAATGTCATGCTGCTCGGACTTGATGTGCGCCCGGAATACCGTCGTCAGGGGCTTGCACGTGAAATCGTGAATCAGTATCTGCGCCGCGAAAAAGAAAAGGGCAGGGCGCTGCTGGTGCTTACCTGTCTGGATGAAAAGGTAGCGATGTACGAGAAATTCGGCTTCAAAGATCTTGGTTATGCCAATTCCACCTGGGGCGGGGAAGCATGGCATGAAATGACGCATGAGGTTTGAGAGAACCGGCATAAAATTCTAAAGGAAAGGCAAAGAGAAATGAACCGGACAGAAGAGGGATCGCCGCACAGAGTAACTTAAGCGATGATCCCTTTGCTGTTATTTTGGCTGATGCGAAAATATTTTCTGCATAATTTTTCAAAGAGCATGGACATTTCCTTTTCGTAACTGCATAATAAAAAATACGACATAACAGGATATTGATTTAGGCAAATCAGGCGAAAGTCTGAGACGCAAAGCTATAGGGCCTTTCAAATGGCAGCCAGTTGCAATGTTTGAGATTATTGTCTGAAAAGACAATTTTTTTTTGCTTTTTGGCGAAGAGGCCTGTATGGAGGACGGAGAGAAAATGAGCAAAGAGACTGTAAAAAGTACAGAAAAGCTGCGGCCGGAAAACATTGCCAGAGTTTTTGAAAAAAATACGGTACAGATCAACGGGACTGTTGCGACGATTTTGGCCTGCTGTTCTGTTGCGGTTATCGCGATTGCAGCGTTATCCCTGGTCGGATTTTTTGAATTTGGCAGAGACTATACGTATTTTGTTCTGATTACAGGACTGATGATCAGTTTGCTGCCAAAGCTTCTGAACCGGTTTTTCCAGCCTGATTTTATGAAATACTATATGTTTATTTCGGCAGCCATCTTTATCGGTGTGATGGGAGCGAATAAAAATATCGGAATCTACATTACGTATATCCTGATTCCTCTTTTGAGCTGTCTGTATCTGGATTTTGTTTTTGTGCTGAAAATAGCAGCGGTTTCTTATGTGGCTATGATTGTTTCTCTGTATATCAATTCAGCGGTCAGGCCGGAGGTTTTATTTCAGGGCTATTCGCGTATGCATATTTTTATGGCATATGCAGCCGGATTTACAGTTGAATATGCCATTGTGACTGCAGTACTGTGCTGTCTGGTAAAACGCTGTAACCACCTGATGCTGGAATGTATAAATGCAAAACATGAGCTTGTCAGTACAGACTGATTATGCTTCTTGTAGATATTGTTTACGCTTACGTGGATCCGAGAATCAAGGCACAGTATGAAGGGCAGCAGAGAAGCCTTAGAAGGAGGAAAGCAAATGGCTAAGAGTGCGACAGCTTCTGCGTCAGACATCAAGATGCGCAGAAAGAAAGAAGGCCAGTTTTCACTGGTAATGAAACGCTTAAGTAAAAATAAAATAGCCATGACGGGACTTGTCATTATTCTGGTTCTGTTTCTTCTGGCGATTTTGTCCCCGTGGATTATGCCGTATGCGTATGACGCAATGAATATGCAGGAACGGTTTTCTGGTCCGTCATTTGCACATTTGTGTGGCACAGACGATATGGGACGTGATATTTTCAGCCGTCTGCTGTACGGAGCAAGAGCATCCCTTTCACTTGGCTTTCTTGCAACTATTATTTCCACGGTAGTAGGTATGGTGATCGGCTCGATCGTTGGCTACTTCGGCGGAATTGTAGATACGATTGTCATGCGTCTGGTTGATATTCTGCAGGCAATTCCGGGAATCCTGCTTGCAATTGCAATTTCAGCATGTCTTGGAAGTGGCTTTATGAACACGGTTATTGCACTTTCAATCGGAGGAATTCCGATGACCGTACGTCTGCTGCGCGGTTCCATCATGGGTGTTCGAAAGATGGAGTATCTGGAGGCAGCACAGACGATCAACTGCTCGGTACCGCGTACGATTCTGAAGCATATATTGCCAAACAGTATTTCACCGATCATCGTATCAGTTACTATGGGAATTGGAAATACCATCCTGATGGCAGCTTCCCTGAGCTATATTGGACTTGGCGTACAGCCGCCGACACCGGAATGGGGTGCAATGTTTTCCTCTGCACGTACGTATATGCGCGACTATCCGCACATGGTACTGTTCCCGGGAATTGCAATCGCACTGGTGGTACTGTCTTTAAATATGCTGGGTGACGGATTAAGAGATGCACTGGATCCGAAGCTGAAGCAGTGACAACAGGAGGAAATAAGAATGGCTGAAAATAAACAGGTTCCTTTTCTGGAGGTCAAAGATCTGGTTGTTCATTATACCTCCGAGGGAAAGGAGATACATGCGGTAAATCATGTATCCCTGACAGTAAAAAAAGGAAAGACACTCGGTCTTGTAGGCGAGACGGGTGCAGGAAAAACAACGATTGCAAAATCAATTCTGCGTATTCTGCCGGAGCCGCCGGCGCATGTGGATCACGGGGAAATTCTGCTGGACGGAAAAGACCTGCTGAAGCTGCCAAACACAGAAATGCAGAAAATTCGCGGTAAGCGGATTTCCATGATTTTTCAGGATCCGATGACTGCATTAAATCCGGTTATGCGTGTCGGAGAGCAGATTGCAGAGGGCATCGCATTACACGAAAAGGTATCCAAAAAGGAAGCCGAGGAAAAGGCAAAGGAAATGCTGGAGATGGTAGGCATCCCGGGTTCCCGGTGTCGCGATTATCCGCATCAGTTTTCCGGCGGTATGAAACAGCGTGTAGTTATCGCCATGGCACTTGCGTGCAGTCCGGATCTTCTGCTGGCAGATGAGTCGACGACGGCACTCGACGTGACGATTCAGGCGCAGGTGCTCGACATCATCAAAGAGCTTCAGCAAAGACTGAATACAGCCATGATTATGATTACGCATGATCTCGGAATCATTGCAGAGGTCTGTGATGAGGTGGCGGTCATTTATGCAGGAGAGGTAATTGAGTCCGGAAGCCTGGAGGAAATCTTTGATCATCCGACGCATCCGTATACGATTGGATTGTTCGGTTCTCTTCCGGATATTAATTCAGATGTGGAACGATTGTCCCCGATCGCCGGTATGCCGCCTGATCCGAGCAACCTTCCGCAGGGCTGTGCATTCTCGCCGCGTTGTCCGCATGCAACGGAGGCGTGTCGAAAAGCAAAGGTAGCACTGCAAAATCTTGGCGGTACACATTACTGCCGCTGCATCAAAGCAGGAAAGGAGGATTGACATGGAACAGCCGTTGATCGAGGTAAAACACTTAAAGAAATTTTTTGATACTCCGAAAGGTACACTGCATGCGGTCGATGATGTCACATTCTCAATCGGAAGAGGAAAGACGATGGGTGTGGTAGGAGAGTCCGGATGCGGAAAATCAACATTGGGACGAACTCTGATTCATCTGTACGAGAGTACGGAAGGACAGATCCTGTTTGAAGGAGAAGACATCACACACGTCAGCAAGAAGAAGCTTCACGAGCTGCGTGAGAAAATGCAGATTATTTTTCAGGACCCGTTTGCATCTCTGAATCCGCGTATGACGGTAGAGGAGACAATCCGAGAGCCGCTTGAGCTGTCGGGCAAGTTTAAAAAGGGTGCGCTCATGGATGAGACAGAACGCATCATGGATCTGGTCGGAATCGACGAGCGTCTGCGCCACTCATATCCGCATGAGCTGGATGGAGGCCGCCGTCAGAGAGTCGGAATCGGTCGTGCGCTTGCACTGAACCCATCGTTTGTAGTATGTGACGAGCCGGTATCCGCCCTGGATGTTTCCATTCAGGCACAGGTACTGAATCTGCTGCAGGATCTGCAGGAAAAATCAGGGGTGGCCTACATGTTTGTTACACATGATCTGTCTGTAGTAAAGCATATTTCAGATCATATCTGTGTCATGTATCTGGGACAGCTTGTGGAGACGACCACGTCGAAAGAGCTGTTTGCCCATCCGATGCATCCGTACACAAAGGCACTGCTTTCGGCGATTCCGTCTATTGATATTCACAACCGGAAAAAACGAATTATCCTGGAAGGAGAGATTGTTTCCCCGGTAGAGCCAAAGCCTGGCTGCCGTTTTGCGGCACGCTGTCCATACGCAACACAGAAATGCCATGAACCGCAGCAGCTTCGGGAGATTTCACCGGAACATTTCGTTTCCTGCTGCCGGGTAGAAGACATAAATTCATAGCAGAGGATGCGGCTTTCTCCAAATCCCAATTTGTATGAGGCAAAAAAATGAAGAATTATTACCACTAATATTTTGAAGATTATGAGGAAGAAAGAGTGCCAAACCGTGACGGAAAAGGAACGCACATAGAACACAAATATGTCGGATACTATTATCGTCTTGGTGTGAAGCGCATCACAAGAATCGCGCTTCGGCTTCTCTATCTTGTGCTTGGGTGTCTTGCGGCCGCCTGTCTTCTGTTCGGGGCGGCGCGCATGGCACACTGCAATACGCTGCCTGTCATGGTGATACTTCAGGCAGTTACGCTGCTTCTGCTTATCTGGTTTGTCTGGGTGCTCCTCTACTATATCTTTGCCCCGGAGAATATGACGAGTTATAAGTATAAAAGCACTGCCCTGCAGATGCTCAAGGTCTGCAAATGGCTTTCTGTGGTATTTTTCCTCGATGCTGCTTCTGTTCTCGCAGATATTCTGATTAATAAAAATACAGCACAGGAGCAGATCATCTGCCTTGCCGCATACATTGCAGGCGGAATGGTGGCGGTCATACTTAGAACAGTTGAGCGGGCATTGCCGTACGAGCGTCTTTCCAACGATAAGGAAATTACCTGGTATCGGGAAAAGAATGGATGGAGATAAGCAGATGGAATCAGAAAGGAAAAGAGGTCTGAACATGAAAACAATCGATTTTTCCTGTAAGCATAATGTGATGCTTCAGAATGATGATGGAACCCTGCAGCCGATGGATGAGCCGTATTTTGAATCGGAACAGATCGCACCGGGTACCTGGAAAATTCGCACGGACGGAGATTACTGCTACCTGGTGGAAGGGGACGAAGAGGCCCTGATGATCGACACAGGGTATGGCGCCGGAAATATCCGTGAATATGCACAGAGCCTGACGAAAAAGCCGCTTCATAACGTGGTAAATACACATGATCACTTTGACCATACGGCGAATAACTGCTACTTTGACTGTGCATTTATGAGCGCAGAATCAAAGCCGCTTGCGACAATCCCGTTTGAGAGCTTTGCAGGCATTGATTTTCCGAGAGATTATCCGATCGAAGTCATTGACGAGGGCTACGTATTTCATTTAGGAAAAAGAGATCTGGAGGTGTTTAAAATCCCGGATCACGCCGTAGGAAGCATTGCGCTGCTTGACAGAAAGGAACGTCTCCTGTTTTGCGGGGACGAGATTATGCCGATGGGAAAACCGCTGAACGGAAGTGTGGAGCGGTTTTACGGATACTTAAAGAAGCTGGAGGCAAGAAGGGGCGAGTTTGACAGGATTTGCGCCGGCCTTGGTGTCATTGAAGCGGACTGGGTAGAAAAATACCGGAAAAATATGGAATATATCCTGGCTGGTCATGCAGGTGTAAAACCGCAGCCGGGTCCGGAGTTAAAGCAGATGTTCGGTGAAAACGGACAGCCGATTTATCCGAGAAGAATGCCGCATTATCCGGATATTGTAGGAAAGCACGATATCCGGCCGTATCAGCTTGAGATGAATTATGCGGGCTGCAAGGTGATTTACGACAGCAGAAAAATAAAAGACGAAAATTAGTGTATTTTGGGGAAATCCCGGAATCCTTCATTTTTGGTATAGACATGGAGAACGCTCCCGGCTTATAATGATGCCGGGAGCGTTTTTCCATCTCAGGAAAGACGAAAAGAAATACAACGTACAAACAGTCAGACAATGATCTGCAGAAAAAAGAAAGGGAAATCTAAATGAAAAACGACCGGAAATACAGGGTTCTTGCAATTGAGGAGGATCTGGATTTTGGCTGCGAGGAGCGCATGGCGGCAGCACGGATGGCAGTTGTGACGCTGCAGGAAGAGAGCGGAGTAAAGGTGCAGAAAAAGCAGCCGGATGAAATGCTGTATGAAAGAGGCATCGAGCCGGGAGATACCGTTTATTTCGACCGGGAGGGCAGGCTGCAAAAGCCAAAAATGGTTTACTTCGTGCGCCACGGCGAGACCATATGGAATGTGGAAAACAAAATCTGCGGTTCGACCGATATCGAGCTGACCGCGCGTGGCCACGAGCAGGCAATCGAAACCGGAAGACAGATATTAAAGGCCGGTATCAAGGCAGATGCAATCCTGTATTCTCCGCTTGTGCGGGCAGCGGAAACAGCCAGGCATATTTCAGAAATCACCGGAATTTTGCGGCGCGAGGAGCCGCGTCTGACAGAGCAGAACTTCGGCATCTGGGAAGGTACCGCGCGAAACGGCGATGCATTTAAGAAAGAAAAAGAAAAATTTGCCTGCCGCTACGGGACCGGAGAATCCATGCTGCATCTGGCGCAGCGCGTCTACAATCTGCTCGATGAGATCCGCAGGGAGGACAGGACGTATATTCTGGTCGCACACAACGGAATCTCCCGCGTTGTGCAATCTTATTTTACCGATATGACAAACGCAGAGTATGCGGCATTTGGAATCCGAAACTGCCAGATCGTGGCATATGATTTCAACAGCCCAATCAGTTAAGATGAGGGAAGGATACATATGAAAGACCCTGTGATTATGGCAATCCAAAACGAGTTGTCTGCGATGGCAGAGGAAAAAAATGCAGCATTTCAGCAAAAGCTCACACCGGGGCTTCGACCGGAGTGCTTTCTTGGAATCCGGGTTCCGATGCTCCGGGCATACGCAAAAAGGCTGATGAAAACATCTCCAAATGACTGCGAGATATTTTTGCAAATGCTGCCGCATACGTATTACGACGAAAACATGCTGCATGCGATTTTACTGGCACAGCTCCGGGACTTTGACCGATGCGTGGAGCAGGTGGAGCACTTCCTTCCGCACATCGACAACTGGGCCGTGTGTGATACTCTCCGTCCTGCAGTTTTTAAAAAGCATACGGAAGCACTTTTGCCGAAGGTCCGCGGATGGGTTGTGTCAGATAAAACTTATACGTGCCGGTTCGGCGTGGGCATGCTGCTTAGCTATTACCTGGATGATAAGTTTTCACCGGAGTATCTTGGCTGGCCGGCAGATATTTCAAGCAAAGAGTACTACGTCAACATGATGATTGCCTGGTATTATGCAACGGCGCTCGCAAAACAGTGGGAAAGCACGATTCCCTATCTGGAAGAAAACCGTCTTCCGCTTTGGGTTCACAATAAGACAATCCAGAAGGCCAGAGAGAGCTTTCGGATTACACAGGAGCAAAAAGAATACTTACAGGGGCTGAAAAGGGAATGGAATTTGTAATTTTATTCTGTCTGATGATGATTGTGGCAGGCTTAAAGCAGATCGGTGTTTTTGGCTGGATGGCGAAGGAACTGACGCAGAAAAAAGAAGGCTATTTTGTAACGTTTACGGCTGCAAATGTAGCTTTTCTGGCGATATTGCTGCCAGTGTAGTGTTGCTTTTTGGGAAAGTTATGATAATATGATTGTCAGGGAATCTTTAAAGTATTTTTACCGTAGACTGAGTTGACGGCAGGAGGAAAGCGATGGGAAAAATAGAAGGAGTCAGAATTAAAAATTTTGGCCCCCTGAAAGATATTATAATGGGGAAAACACTTTCCAATCAGAAAGGCAGTGTGCTTGGAAATGTGACTGCGATTATAGGACCAAGTGGAAACGGAAAGAGCACGCTGGCAGATGCGTTTGGATTTTTAGCAGATTGCCTGGAGGTAGGTGTGGAAGCTGCCTGTGATACAAAGAATCGTGGAGGCTTTATGCAGATTCGTTCGCAGGGGATTGAAGAGCCGGTAAAATTTGAACTGTATTATCGTGAAAGCAGCAACACCCGCCCGATCACTTATGAATTAGAGATTGATGAAGATGCCATGGGGCGGCCCTATGTGAAGGAAGAACGCCTGCGTCAGCGTGTAACAAAGACGGGATGGCCCTTATCATTTTTGTTTCTGCAAAATGGAAAGGGTTATGCATATGAGGGTACAGAAGGCGGTGCTGATGACAGCGGACGAAGCGTAAACGGAGAGAAAGTAGACGTGGAACTTGCAGATATACGAAAGCTTGGCATAGTTACACTTGGGGCAATGAAGCAGTATGAGCGTATTGAGCGATTCCTGAATTTTCTGAAAAGCTGGTATTTGTGTTATTTTTCGCCGGATGCCGCGAGAACATTACAGACAGCTGCGCCGCAGCCCTATCTGAACAGAACCGGAAGCAATATTAATAATGTGGCACAGTATATGTATAGGGAAAATAAAAAAGAGTTTACTAAAGTTCTGAAGGAGATTCAGACGAAACTTCCGAATATTGAAAAAATTGAACCTGTAAAATTTGATAACGGGCAGATGATGTTGAAATTCTGGGAGCAAGGTTTTCAGAATGCATTTTATTCGCCCAAAATGTCAGATGGTACACTGAAATTGTTTGCATATTATTTGCTGCTGCATGAAAATAATCCAAGACAGCTTGTATTCATAGAAGAACCGGAAAATGGTTTGTACCATCAATATTTAAAGCTTCTTGCAGACGAAATGGTAAGAAGTGTTGGAACCGGTTTCTCGAAACAGGTATTTGTTACAACACACAGCCCGTTTTTCGTAAATGCATTGAATCCGGATAATGTATGGGTTCTGACAAAGGGTGAGGATGGTTTTTCAAGCATTAAACGTGCTTCGGAGTATGATTTCGTAAAAGAACTTTCGGAAGAAGGCATTCTGCTTGGCGATATGTGGTACAGCAGATATTTCGGATAGAAAGAGGTGCAGTATGTACTTTCAGTTCTTGATAGAAGACAGGTCCACAGGAATTCTCGTGGAGCATGTAATGGAAAAACTCAGAGAACAATATCCAGATAGAGATATTTTCTTTGATATAAAATCCTTTAAAGGAATTGGGAATTTAAAGAAAACGGGAACTCTGCTAGAGCGGAAAAGCGGTAATTTATTAAATGATCTTCCGTGCTATCTGCGAGGATTTGATAAAAAACTAAAGGATATGGAGCGGTCTGCGATTGTTATCATTATGGATAATGACACCCGTGATCAGGAAGAATTTTCGGCGCAATTAGAGGAGGTAGCCAGAGAAGCTGTACAAAATACAGATTATGTATTTTGTATTGCGGTAAAGGAAATGGAAGCATGGCTTCTTGGTGATGAGAATGCGATTGTAAGTGCATATCCTCAGGCAAAAAAGAAATACATAAAGGCATATGAACAGGATACAATTGGTGAAACCTGGGAAATGCTGGCCAATGCAGTTTATCCGGGCGGTCTGGCTGCATTAAAGAAAAAATCAAAAAGCAGTTACAGTGAAACTGGAAAAGCAAAGTGTGAATGGGCAGATAAAATCGGTAAAAATTTAACGCCAGATGAGAACAAATCGCCCAGCTTTCAACATTTTTTCAGCGAACTAACCGCAAGAATTCAGACCGCATAAAGGAAAATAATTATGTATGGAACCTTATTCAGTAAACTCTATGATGCCTTCGGCTGGAATTTTTATCCGGAGGAGTTCGCGCAATTACTTTTAAAATGGATGGAGGAGCAGCATATCAATGTGCGCAGCATGCTCGACATCGGCTGTGGAACAGGGGTGCTCTGCCACGTACTGCAGGAGCACGGAATCAAGGCGCACGGAATGGATCTCTCGGAAAATATGATCGCGATGGCAAAGGACAAGTATCCGGAAATCCCATTTGAGCAGGGAAATATGATTACCTATGATACGCAGCTTCGCTTTGATCTTGTGACGAGCACATGCGATGCGATGAATCATATCCTGGATCCGGCGGAGCTGGAGCAGGCGATGCGCCACGTGCATACATATCTGGCACCGGGCGGCTATTTTCTATTTGATCTGCTCAAGGAAGGAGAGACGGCAGAATGCGATCCGGAGGACCTCGGAGAAATTGACGGCACAAGGCTGCAGTTTCAGATCGGCCGTACACCGGAGGGACTGGTAAATCTGAAGATCGAGCTGTTCCGGGATGAGGAGATTGTTCAGACGGAAGAGATCCGGGAGCGGATCTATGCGCCGGAGGTGGTGGAGCAGCTCCTGAAAAAGGCCGGATTTGCGCAGGTGTGGTGTACGGATCAGCTGCTGCGGGACTCAGAGCACGCTGCGACATGGTTTGTGATTGCGCGAAAGGAAGAAAAATAAAGAAAAGGATCAGAAGAGACGGGCGGGTTGATAAAATATCAAACTTCCCTGAAGGGCATTACGGATGAGGATGGCGGATTCTACGGCCTGCCGGATAAGAGTACCTGCTGGATGAGCAGGATTTTGCAGACAGAGATCCGGAGAAGACAGATACAGCAGAGCGGCTTTCACAGAGCAGCCTTGAAGAGAAAATGGAAACAGCGAATGTTACGCAGTATATCGCGAACTTTGCGGATGGCTGCACAGCAGGCTATAAATTCTTTGATTTCACGTCAGAAAGCAGTGCGTCTGTATTGCTCAGGGGCCGTGCGTATGGTACACTGAAAATAGCAGTTGATGACGAGACCTGCAAAACCGTTTGCGGTGAGATTCCGGTGAGGATTTACACAGAAAAGTGGACGGAACTTTGCGGCACAGTCCGAATTCCGGCAGGTGTGCATTCCATGTATTTTAAATATGAAGGAAGCGGATGGGCAGATTTCGCAGCCTTTGAGTGGAAGCCTCTTGCTTTGTCAGAGTCCGTGAAAAGATCAACTGTGGACTAATGCAATACAAAGGGGGACAAATATGGAGCAGAAACAGCTGGAGAATCTCCTCGGGGAGCTGTCGCTTGAGGAAAAAGCGGGGCAGCTTGTGCAGCTGATGGGCAATTTTTATGAGACAGATGTGGAAGCTGTGCTGACCGGACCGGGCAAAAATCTTGGACTGACGGAAGAAAACATTCGTCTGGCCGGCTCGATTCTCGGTACATATGGAGCAAAAACCTTAAAAAAGATTCAGAAAAATTATATGGAGCAGCACCCACATCACATTCCGCTTCTGTTTATGATGGATGTGATTCACGGAATGAAGACAATCTTTCCGATGCCACTGGCGCAGGCAGCGACGTTTGAGCCGGAGATGACGGAAAAATGTGCGGCAGCGGCAGCAAAAGAAGCGGCAGCAAGTGGATTGCATGTCACATTTTCACCGATGGCAGATCTCGTGCGGGATGCAAGATGGGGGCGCGTGATGGAATCCTGCGGAGAAGACCCATACGTAGTCGGAAAATTTACCGAGGCACAGGTGAAAGGCTTTCAGGGGGAGGAACCAGGAGCGCCGGGAAAGGTGTGTGCGTGTGTGAAGCACTTTGCAGGTTATGGGGCACCGGTGGCTGGACGGGAATACAATACCGTGGAGCTGAGCGAGCATACCTTCCGTGATTTTTATCTGAAGGGCTATGAGGCAGGAATCAAAGCCGGGGCAGGCATGGTGATGACCTCCTTTAATACCCTGAACGGTATTCCGGCATCGGTAAATAAAAAGCTGATGCGCGACATTTTGCGTGGAGAGCTTGGGTTTGACGGTGTGCTGATTTCAGATTTTGCGGCGATTCAGGAGACGATCGCACACGGATATAGCGAAAATGAAGAAAAAGCGGCACAAAATGCGCTGGAGTGCGGCGTCGATATTGATATGATGACCGGCGTTTATGCAGGAAATCTTGCGGAGCTGGTACGAAAAGGTGTGATCAGCGAGGAACTGTTAGATGAGAGCGTACTGCGCGTGCTGGAGCTGAAAAACAGGCTTGGATTATTTGAAAATCCGTACAAGGATGCCAGTGAAAATGAGGAAGCGAAGCTTCTGCTGTGTGAATCACACCGCGCGCTGGCGAGAGAGGCAGCCGCAAAATCGTTTGTTTTGCTGAAAAATGAGGGCAATGCACTTCCAATTAAACCGAAAAAAGGTCAGAAAGTGGCCTTCATCGGACCGTATGTGGATCGGAAGGCAATCATCAGCAGCTGGGCAATCACCGGAGATACAGACCCGTGTGTGACGATTCAGGAAGCGGCGAAAGAAATTTTTGACGCATCAAATACAGTATATCTGGAGGGCTGCCCAATTCTGGATCACGGCTATGCGGCTCATGCATTCCGGAGGGACGACGAAAAGGAATATACGCCGGAAGAGGAAGAAGCACTGCTGCGGGAGGCAGTTGCAGCGGCAAAAGAGGCTGAGATTGTGATTTTGCCGCTTGGCGAGCATTTTCTGCAGTCAGGGGAAGCGGCGAGCCGCGCGATGCTGGATCTTCCGGAGGTACAGATGCGCCTTCTCCGCGCCGTATCGGAAGTGAATCACAATATCGTGACCGTTCTGTTCAGCGGTCGTCCGCTGGATCTGAGAGAAGTAAGCAGATATTCGGCGGCAGTGCTTGAGGTGTGGTTTCCGGGCACAGAGGGCGGACATGCGATAGTAGATGTACTGACCGGCAGAACGGAACCGACCGGAAGACTTCCGATCTCATTTCCGTACAGCGTCGGACAGGTGCCGATCTCATACAATGCATATGCGACAGGCCGGCCGGATGATCCGAATGGGACGGATAAATTCAAGTCCCGTTATCTGGATATCCCGAACGAGCCGCTGTATCCGTTCGGATATGGACTGGGATACACGAAATTTGAGGTGTCACCGGTGAGACTTGATTGTGGGCAATTGACGAATGCTGCACGCTTAAAAGCAATCGTTACTCTGAAAAATACAGGCGCCCGCACCGGCACCGAAACCCTTCAGCTTTACCTTCAGGACGTCTCTGCGAGCGTTGTGCGCCCGGTAAAAGAACTGAAAGGATTTAAGAAAGTGACCCTTGCACCGGGCGAGGAGCAGGAAGTATCGTTTGAAATCTGTGAGGAAATGCTTCGTTTTCTGCGCGCGGATGGCACGGTCGGCAGTGAGCCGGGAAAATTCCGGGTGTGGATTGCGAAGGGCAGCACACAGGGAGCGCCAGTGGAGTTTCTGTATCAGGAAAGATAAAGAAGGAATCAGCTTTCCATAAAAAAATTGCGAATATCCTCTTTGGATCCCATCACCTCAGATGCAGGTACTCAAGCACATGCAAATGATTCAGCATGGCGATGAGTTCCTGCATATTGTTTTTGCCAAACTTTTTCAGGATCGTGTGGATCTGGGATTTTACGGTGGAGAGTTCCACACAGCGAATCTCGCAGATCTGGGATCTCGTGTAACCGCGGGACATTAACGTAAGAATATCCAGCTCTGTCTGAGTCAGCTGAGAGACGATCTGAATGCAGTAGAGCAGGCTGTCCTCCTGCTTTTTGATCCGCTGAAATTCATCACGAATCTTGCGGGCAATTGCCGGGCGGATGGGAGAGCGGTTCAGATAGGCATCGCGGACACAGCCGATGATCTCTTCCGGCGGTGAATTTTTCAGAACATAATCCGTAACACCCAGTCGAAAGGCTTCAAATACCGTTTCATCATCCTCATAAACGGTCAGAATGATAATTTTCGGCGTGGGCAGCGTTTGCGCGAGGATTTGCCTGGAAGCGTCAAGCCCGGCAGTGCGGGTTTCCATCTCCACATCCATCAAAATGACATCCGGATGGAAGAGAAGTGATTCCTTCACTGCAGCTTCGCCGGTCTGTACCTGGCCGACCACCTCAATCTCTGGATCGGTGCCAAGAATGCGCCCATAGCGCTTCAGGACCGGTTCAATATCTTCTGCAATTAAAACTCGTATCATAATAACACACACACCTCTTATAAATGAAAAATTTAGTAAACTCAATGCACTGCAGGAAGCATGATGCGGAACGTTGTTCCGGTTCCCGCATGACTTTCCACTTCAATATGCCCCTCGTGCGCAGCGATAATTTTGTGCGTCAGAGAAAGGCCGACGCCCCAGTGCCTGGCAACCGGCTGCGAGGTATAAAACGGAGTGAAAATATTCGGAAGAATTTCCGGAGGGATGCCCGGACCACTGTCTGCGACCGAAAGAATCACCCATTTATTCACAGAATTTAAAGAAAAGCTCAGCCGCCTGGCAGTATTTTGGTTTTGCTGCATCGCTTCCAGCGCGTTTGTGATAATATTCATGACCGCCTGCTCAAAGTAATTCCGATCGAGCATGACAGATGGACAGGTCTGGTCGAAATTGCAGGTAATTTCTACATCCGTGTTTGCGAGTTGCTCCGCGATCAGGTCCGTCATAATGGAGGCAAGCTGCTCCTTATGGAGCGTAAGCGAAGCAGAGCGTGTATTGCGGTGGATGACATCCAGCCTGCGATAGAGATGCTCGCAGCGGTCGATAACATTTTGAACCGCCTGACGGCCCTCCTCCGTTGTCTGCAGCTCGTCAAGCTCCGCTTCAATAGCCAACAGTTCATTTTTCATAAAATGACAGAAGGTGCGGGACGTGATATCGGAGGCTGCAATCTGCTTGGAGATCGAAAAATCATCATTTCGCATGCGCAATACAGAATCATTGCTTTTATAAATGGACAGCGAGATCAGAAGCAGAGAGCCGATTGTAAAATACGGAAAAAGGCGGTAAAATAGGTTGGACGATATGAGCGGCGCCGAAAGATACGTGATGGTGTTTGCCAGCTTTGAAAACCGAATCAGATGGCAGGGGTACTGAAGAAAGATATAAAGATAAGAACACATGACCATCAGATATGATGCGATGACACCAAAAATATTGAGACGGATCATGCGAAGCCTGGAGGTCTGCATAAGCGTATAAAAAAGCAGACCAAAGCTGAGCACAACCAGAAGAAGATTCAGTGATACGGTAACACCATGCAGAAGCTTCTGCAGATGGTCATACTGGGCAACAGAAAAAACGGATGGATACAGCGCATAATAGAGCTGCTTTTCTACCGCGGGATCATAAAAAAGCAATTCAGCGATCAGAAGGACAGCGGTGCTTCGCTTCACCGGAGCCGCAATCTGCATCAGAGACGGATGCATAAAGGACAGTGAAAAGCAAATACCGAGGTAAAGCACACCGAGGACGCAGAAGTTGCACATGCGGATGATAAGGGTACGGCTGATGGTCAGCAGCGTGAGCCATTTCCAGATAAATTTCGGCATTGCGAAATAGTAATTTGCCGTATTAAAGTAGTACATATCTTTAGAGAGATACACCACGAGCCAGAACAGGGCCATCATATAAAAGATCAAAATGGCAGCCATATAGCGGGCAGGTGCACTGCCGCGATTGGTCTTAAAACAGAAACACTGGATGGACTTCAGATGCTGAATCGCTTTTATAATATTGACAAAAGCCATCCGCCACTTCCGGTCGTCATGGAAACCTCAGACGATTATATTTCCTTCTTTGAAAACGGAAACATTGCGATGATGCCACAGGGCGAATGGACAGCAGGGACGATGCTCGATGATGCCAGAAACGGTCGGGAAACAGCGGACTGGGAC
>JAQXVT010000021.1 GCA_029225065.1 Lachnospiraceae bacterium
ATTTCTTCGCGATCAGCGCTCCGTCGATAACCGGGTTGACTGGCGGCGTATCCACAATAATATAGTCATACCGCTTCCGCATTTCCTCAAGAAGCAGCGTAAACAGTTTACTTGAAACAAGTTCACTCGGATTCGGTGCTACCGCTCCCGTAAAAACCATATCCATATACCGATCATCTGTCCGATATACGATCTCATTCATTACCGCTTCTCCGCAAAGAAACTCGCTCAGGCCTTTTACTTCCTCCTGAATACCGTATCTCGCCATCGTGGAAGAATTCCGAATATCACAGTCCAGATAAAGTGTACGCTTCTTCAGCGCGGAAAAACTCTTTGCAAGCCGGAATGCAATCGTTGATTTTCCTTCGTTTGCAAGGGAACTTGTCACTGCAATCACTTTCAGATCGAAACCGCTCAGCTGAATATTTCCACGAAGCACATTCAGAGCTTCTCTTGCCGAAAACGGCAGTTCCTTTATTTCCGGAATCACCCTGTTATTTCCCGGAAGTTCCCGTCTGTAATTCTGCTGTTCCATCTGCTGTGCCTCACTTTCTGTCTACTTCATTGATATACGGCACTGCCGTCAGTACCGGAAGCTGCAGGTACTTCTCCACATCTTCCTCGCCCTTGATTGTGGTGTCCATAAGCATTCTCAGGATTACAATTCCGCATACAATCACTGCGCCGAGCATTGCACCCATCAGCAAATATTTGGAAATACCAGGCGTCACATCTGCCACCGCCTCTGCGACCGAATAGTCGATAATCGTCGGCTCGCTGCTTCCGATAATCTGATAGATCTGCTCCATACTGATATTCATCAGTGCATTTGCAATGTTTCGGCTCAGCTCCGGATCATCACAAGTTACCTTAATTGTAATGATATGGCTGCCATCCGGATTGCCTACAGAAATCAGATTTCCAAGTGCCTTGTAATTTAAATCCAGCTGCAGTTCTTTAATTACCCGGTTCAGTACCGTACGGCTCTTGATGATATTTGCATAGTCTTCTGTCAGCGCGGAAGACAGCTGCAGATCTGAAAATGTAATCATGGAGTCCGTATTCGTTATGTAGATTGAAGCATCTGCCTGATAAGACGGCTTTACCATAAATACATGATAAGCTCCAAAGATCGCCGCGCCAATCAGCATTGCGAGGAAGATTGATTTCCACCTTGATTTCAGAAGGAAGAAAATCTCCCGCAGATCAATTTCCATCTCATCATCCTGCCGCATGGCAGCTATCTTCTGCTGTTGTGTGTTGTTTTCCATAGTATCTCCCCGTCAGTCTCTGTTTAGTATTTTCTGTACATTTTTTTCAAGAATCCTCTGCTGCAGCTTTGGATCCACGTTTTTTTCAAGCCACCTGCAGGCCTGATCCACATGGTACGGACGAAAATCCATCCCATGGCAGTCACTGCCAAGCAGATCCACCATACCCTGCTGCGCAAAACGCCTCCATCTGGATTTTCCAAACAAACCTCCGCGCCGCAGCAGCGTATCAAAATTCATCTGCAGCAATACGCCTGCGTCCTTCAACTCTCTCAAACGCGTTTCATCCCGAAGACAGTCATACCGCTCGAAATGAGCCAGCACCGGAATATAGCCGCCTCTTGTAAGCTCAGAAAGCCCGGCAAACAGCTGTGAATAAATACAGTCCGGTGAAAACTCCACCAGAGCGCACCGGCTGCCTGCCAGCGTCAGTACTCTGCCTGTCCTTAACTGCTCCAGAAGCCCGGAATAATAAAAGCACTCCTGTCCGGCATAAAACCGCACCGGAAGATTTCGTTCCTGACAGATCAGCTGCACATTTTCCACTTTCCGAAGAACCAATTCCGCATCCGTCTCATAACGTCCCGGATAAAAATGCGGTGTCACTATAATTGTACGAATGCCCTGCTTTACAGCTTCCTGTACAGTCCGGATTGTTTCATCCATGCTTTTCGATCCGTCATCCAGCTTCGGAAGAATATGACAATGCATGTCACAGATCCCTGTTGTCATCCCTGCTGCCTCCATCCTGAATCTGCTCTGTCCTCTGACATATCGTCACACATCACCTGTAAACCGTCCTCTGTTTCTGAAGATTTACCCTCAAACAGCAAAAAAGCCTCATCCGACGCTGTACATCTTCATTGGCTTTCTGTTAGACTCTGACTGCTGTGTGTCATGAAAATCGCGAATAAAAAAACCTCTCTTTATGTGACTTCGTGTTAAGAATACCTTATTTGCTCTTTTTTGTCAATTCTTTCTCTTGTTTTTTTGCCTCTGCCATATCCCAAAAATATTGAGATTCCAGTCTTTCATATATGACCGCCATAGGCGTTAACCAGCTTCATGCACGGAATATCCGTATCACTGTCCCCGATATAGACCATGTTCCGAAATGGCACCCGCATCTCCTCCGGCGAAAGTGTCTTATCAAAATCGTAGCAGATTGCCAGAACCGGCTGTGCTTCCTTTTTTCTTCGTTCAAATGTCATAAAATTAGCAATCCGCTTTCGCCGCTTACGTTCATACGTGTTCATATGAAAATGCCTGTTTATAAAGTTTTTCCCGCTCCGCCGTGATCAGATATTCGACTCTTTTCTGCAGCCTCTTGCTGCTTTCAAACAGATCTACAATCTCCGGCTGGAACATTCTGCCCGAATTGCTGCGCAGATCGTCCATCATCTCTTTAAAATTTTTTCCTCTGCTGTAAGCTCTGCCAACGGAATCCGTCGCAGCATCGATGCAGTCCGCACATGTGATGATCTGATACAGGAATGCATTTTCATTTCCCTGATACGTCAGATTCATCGGATAGCCGCCCTTTTCATCGTACCACAGATGATGATACAGCGCCGCATCCGCATATCTCCTGGTGGATTCTCTCTTATTTAAAAGCTCCCATCCCATCAGCGGATGCAGCCGGATCAGATCAAATTCCTCCGAAAACAGCTGTCTGCTGTAGAGATTGATCGTATCCAGAAAAAACAGCTTTCCAGCGTCGTGGAAAAAGCAGCACTCATACAGAAACGTACGAAGTTCTTCCTCATGAGCAAGAATCTCCTCCACCGTCTCATATCCATTCGCATAAAGCAGCAGCTCCGGATCCAGGCAAAGAGCCTCGTCCAGTATCGCAGACGCAATGCGGGCAACCATCGAACAGTGTACGTACAGCGTCGGCTGCGTCGTAATCAGGATATTCTCATAGTAGCTTCGAAAAGAAATTCCTTCCGACAGCTCGATGTAGTCATCCATGATATATCCGGTGTAGCGCTGCATCAGATCATAGGTGCCACGGTCACGCGCATTACGGATATACGTAAATGTGAGCTTCTGTGCCTTCAGAAGAAACGCACGGTGCGCCTCGATCTGCTCCGGGTGCTTTTTGCACATCCACAGCACAAAAATCACCGAGAGGAGATTCGCATTGACACTTTCCCGGTCATAACCGGTGGGGTCAGCTGTCTCCTCCCACCGCTCATAAATGCGGACCATCCTCGAAAAATCGGTCTTTCCAAGATAATAATCGATCGCGCAGTGCGCCGTCTCCATCGTCTCCAGATCCGTCCGGAAATTGTCCGGATGTGCCTTCACATATGCCTCCGCGCGCTCTACCGCAAGTTTCAGCTTCTTCAGAATATCCTCCGGTACGCTCTCCCAATACAAAAACTCCTGTACTGCGCTCAAATAGCTGTATCCGGAAAACACCTCAAACTCCCAGTCGATCTTCGGACAGCTTCTTTGCAGCTTCAGTTCTTCCATCCAGGATAAATAATCCTCATAACACTCAATCTGCCGACGCACCAGCTTTTCATCATAGTAAGCTCGTTCATAGCCGGTTGCACGAAACAGTGCCATTGTCATCAGCTCATTTTGGGTCGCTTCTGACGCATGTGCAAAATAGTCGAGATTTTTCCAAAATGGCTCTGCTTTTTCTGCGCATTCAAGAATACAGTCCTTGTAACGGTCCGTGAGCACGTCCGTTGCCCTTCCGCGGTCATAACCCTGACCCACGTTGTAGCTCAGCACCTGCTTGCGGAACAGGCAGTGAATATAACGGTTCTTCGTTTCCTCTGTAATCTCTTCTTTATATCGTTTCTCATAAAAGAGTTCCAGCTTGTCTGCGATCAGCCAGGCAAGCCGCACATCCACCATTTCCAATGTCCTGGTATTCGCAAGTTCATCAGAAAACGTTATCAGCTCCTCGGCGGTCTCCAACGTCATGGTTTCCAGATGCTTCAGCGGCTGATACACCTTGCGATCCAATATCCCCCGGTTTTCCTGCAAAAGCACCTTGATTTTATTAAAATTTTCATTAAACGCCCGATAGAACCGTCCCGGGTCACCTCCTGCTCCCTCCGGAGGCATCGAAAGTCGCCGAATCTGCGTACTTCGTTTCATGTACTCTTCAAAACAGGCTTCCATTTTCGATTTCCTCCATTCCTTTTTCTTGTTCTGTCCTCTTTGTTCACACTTTGCAAAAACGTTTTCGTTAACTTTTATTGTACTATGAAAAAAACGGGAAATCAATCACTTTTCTACCGGCTTTGCATTTCCTCAATGTATCATTTATGGTTAATCCCATAACTGCCACTCTGTATTTGTAATCTGCAGACAGTGAAGTTGCAATCCCCGTATTTTTATGTTATAACCAAAACTATAATCGAAACAGCTGCTTGTGGATCTTCCCGGGCATGGCCATGTCCTGCGCCTGGATCATCTGCATTCCATTCGATAAAAAATGAACGAGGTATCCGCACATGAACACAAAAAAATATGTAATGGCACTTGACGCCGGAACCACCAGCAACCGCTGCATTCTTTTCAACCAAAAAGGAGAAATCTGCAGCTGTGCACAGCGCGAATTTACCCAGTATTTTCCAAAACCCGGCTGGGTTGAACACGACGCGGACGAAATCTGGGCGAGCATGCTCGGTGTCGCCGTCGAGTCAATGAACAAGATTGGTGCCACCGCCGCCGAAATTTCCGCCATCGGCATCTCCAATCAGCGAGAAACCGCCATCGTCTGGGATCGCTTTACCGGAGAGCCGGTCTATCACGCCATCGTCTGGCAATGCCGCCGGACCTCCGAATACTGCGACACACTGAAAGCAAAAGGACTGACAGAGCCCTTCCGCAAAAAAACCGGACTGGTGATTGACGCCTACTTTTCGGCTACAAAAATCAAATGGATTCTGGATCATGTACCCGGTGCAAGAGACCGCGCCGAAAAAGGCGATCTGCTTTTCGGTACCGTCGAGACATGGCTGATCTGGAAGCTCACAAAAGGAAAGATCCACATCACTGACTATTCCAACGCGTCCCGCACGATGCTCTTCAACATCAACACGCTGACCTGGGACGAAGATATCCTGCGTGAGCTTTCCATTCCGCGCTGTATGTTGCCGGAGGTCCGCCCCTCCAGTGACATCTACGGAACGGCTGATCCGTCCTTCCTCGGCGGCCCGATCATGATTGCGGGCGCTGCCGGTGACCAGCAGTCCGCACTCTTCGGCCAGACCTGTTTTCAGCCCGGCGAAGCAAAAAATACGTACGGCACTGGCTGCTTCCTTCTAATGAACACCGGTGACAAACCTGTTTTCTCCGAAAACGGACTTGTCACCACAATCGCATGGGGACTTGACGGGAAAGTCACTTATGCACTGGAGGGTTCCATTTTCGTCGCCGGTGCTGCAATCCAGTGGCTGCGCGACGAGATGCGGCTGATCGACTCTGCCGAGGACTCCGAATACATGGCAAAAAAAGTAACAGACACAAACGGCTGCTACGTCGTTCCCGCCTTTACCGGCCTCGGCGCCCCACACTGGGATCAGTACGCCAGAGGCACGATCGTCGGCATCACAAGAGGTGTCAATAAATACCACGTGATCCGCGCCACCCTGGAATCGATCGCTTATCAGGTTTACGATGTACTCGGTGCCATGAAAGCTGACTCCGGTATCTCCCTGTCCGCCCTCAAGGTCGACGGCGGCGCCTGCGCAAATGACTTTCTGATGCAGACGCAGGCAGACATCATCGCAGCCCCGGTCAACCGGCCGTGCTGTGTCGAGACCACCGCAATGGGCGCCGCCTACCTTGCCGGTCTCGCCGTCGGTTACTGGCCAGACAAGGAGTCCGTCATAGAAAATCTCTCCATCGACCGCACCTTCCTGCCGTCCATCTCCGAGGAAGAACGTCATACCCGGATTCATGGATGGGAAAAAGCCGTCAAGTACGCTTACGGTTGGGCGAAAGAGGATTAAAAAAATGCCATCTGTTTTCCATCACTTACGGGTGACGACCAAAAGTCGGTTCGGCAAGTGGATGAATCCAGATGGCATTTCTATGTTTTCTTATTTTCTCTTATACCGGTACGTTACCTTTGCAGCCTTTCCGTCCTTTTTCGAAACCCAGCCAGACTGCGTCTTCGTGGTTCTGGTCTTTAAAACGCGATCCTGATACAGATTCATGCGATACCACGCATATCCGCGGGTGCCATGTGCTCCGGCTGATCCGTCACACGTCACGCCGCTCTGACAGTACGCACGACTGCTGGTGCCTTTCCAGTTCAGAACATAATAGGTCAGGCTTCCGTCCAGACCGGTCGCGACAACATCCACCGCTCCCGGCGCCACCTGATCATAGTGAACAAAGTCAGACGTCTGTTCATAGTTCACTTCCGCGCCTTTCCATCCGCTGCAGTAATGAAAATAATAGTAACCGGCATCCAACCGAGTCTGTGACACAGCAAGCGGCCATAGCGATCCGTACACTCCGCCTGAGTTCTCATAATACGTCTCCTTCTTGTTATAGGTATGTTTATACTGAATCACATATTTTGAAGAAGTCACTCCAGAAGGCAGCTTATCCGTATAAATCCATCCCTTTGCCGCAATCTTAAACGTTTTCGTTACCGTTCCGCTGTAATTCCCCCTGAATTTCACGGTCACCTTGTAGGTACCAATCTTTTTGCGGCCAGCCGAATACGAAACGGTATAATTTTTGCTGCTGATTGTTTTTCCGTTGCTTCCGACCACCTTTACCTTTGGTGTCTTTGTCTTACCATCATATACGTACGTCACATCCGAAAGCGTAATGCTCTTTGGATAATAAATTACCGTTTTCGCTGTGACGGTACCGCACGCGCACTCTTTCCAGATCTTTCCGTTCTTCTTCGTTGTCGCCTTCGTCACCTTTGTGCGATACGAATGGCGATGATTTTTTGCACTGATCGTAAATTTTCGTGATGCCGTCCCCCTGTAATTTCCTTTAAAGACTACCTTCACCGTATATGTCCCGGCTTTTTTTCTTCCGGCCGGATACTGGACAGAATAATATTTACTGCTGATTGCTCTCCCATTGCTTCCAGTCACAGTCACTTTCGGTGTCTTTGTCCATCCGTTATAAGAATAGGATGTCTTTGCAAGCTTTATTGTTTTCGGATAGTAAATTGTCGTTTTTGTGCTGCCCGGTTTCACCTTTCCGCAGGAACACACCGTCTGAATCAAACCATTCTTCGAAAGTGTTGCTTTTGTCACTTTTGTCTGATATTTATGCGTATGTGTCTGTGCTACACGGAAAGAAACAGCATCACTCACAGTGTATTTTTCCCCCGACACAGAAGCCACACGCACATAATAGCCGCCAGCCCCAAGAACAGCCGAATAGCTGGTGGCAGTCAGCCCTTCTTTTTTCAATACACACGCATTTGTCGCTGCATTGTAAACACCGAGATTATAATACTGCGTATTTGCTGTCGCGCTCCAGGAAAAAGCAACCGGCGTACTGCTGTTCTTCGCCCTGACCTGTACCGAGGTCTTTCCCGGATTTACCTGTGACGGAGAAAAATTGTAATGGTACGCTTCGTCAATCGTTACATAGCAGTTTTTCCATAAATTTTTGATCTGGCCATTCTCGATCCGGTAATGGTCTCTGCTGCACTCTGCCAGCCAGTTTCCGGTCTGATAGCGATCAACATTCCCCTCTGCCGTCATCAGTTCGTCCCCGTTTCGCTCCACGACGACAAACCAGTGCCCCGGCATATGCAGGATATCACCGGACTGAATCTGTGAAACACCCGAATACCGCGTAAAATAATCACTCTTCCATGCACTGTACTGTCCATAAACATAAGCGCAGAAATCTGCTGCATACGCAAAACATCCAGAGCAGGAATACCCGGACAGATACGGGCTGCGCCCGGCATATGGCGCACCGGTACGAAATCTCCCGTCTTCTACAAACGGCCATGCCTTCTGCCAGTACTGCTCCAGCGTAATTCCCTGTGCCGCCTCCGCCGAAAGGCAGAACATCTTTCCGGAACCAAGCAAAAGGAAAAACAGCAAAAGTACCTGCAGTCCTTTTCTAAAACGTTTCTTTTGTTCCATTTTCCTCTCCTTCTTTCTCTTCCATCTTCTCTTTTATTTTATCCGGTACCGCGATCAGCCCAAACCGGTAAAACAGCGGATAAATATACGATACGCCGCGGATATCGCCCAGTGCTTTCGGGCGGTCTGCAAAAAAGATTCCATTCTCGTTTTCCACAACTCTTCGAAATGCCAGCAGGATGGAACTCCACGCAAGACTCTTGCTCTCCTTTCGGCGATCGATCAGAAGCTCTTTATTGTAAGAACCATTTCGTCCCACCTTCAGCTGGTACTGAAACGGCAGCCCGGACGCCGTTCGAAATGGAATATTCTGAAAGGTTACTACACAGTCCCACAGATGGGTTTCCGTGCGCTCTGCAGTCAGTTTCTCCAGCGCAGATTTCTGGATATTTAATCGATTTTCCACCCCTTATTACATTCCTTCCCGTTCTTTTTCTTTCTTTTGGTAAAGCGGACATGCGTAAAGAAGAATGGTAAAATCTTCTACGAATTGCACTAACCACCTTGCAGGCTCATAAGGAATCCTCCCGTAAGCGGGTCCCTCCTTATGAGATAGAATATCCCTTTTCCTTGATCACCTCAACCACACTGTCCACATACTGATGGCATACTTCCTCTGTCTCTGCCTCCACCATAACGCGGACCACCGGCTCTGTGCCGGACTCGCGCACCAGAATACGTCCGGTATCGCCAAGTGCCTGCGCTGCCCTGGCAACGGCCTCCTGAACTGCCGGATCTGCCTGCGCTGCCTTCTTATCGGTGACACGTACGTTTACCAGTACCTGCGGATAAATCGTCAGTCCCTCTGTCAGCTCGCTCATCTTTTTCTTGCACGCCATCATGACTTCCATCATTTTCAGGCTAGTCAGGATGCCGTCACCGGTGCTCGCATACTTGCTGAAAATGATATGACCGCTCTGCTCGCCGCCGATCCGGCAGCCATTCTTCATCATATACTCATAGACGTACTTGTCGCCGACCGCCGTCTTCGCATAATCGATACCCAGTTCATCAAACGCCTTGTACAGGCCAAAGTTTGACATAACGGTTGTGACCACCGTGTTCTGAAGCAGCTTGCTGCGCTCCTTCATATACTTTCCATAAATATAGAGGATATGGTCACCCGTAATCACATTTCCCTTTTCGTCCACGCAGAGACAGCGGTCCGCATCACCGTCATATGCAAAACCAACATCAAGTCCCTTTTCTACCACAAGACGCTGCAGTCCTTCAATGTGCGTCGAACCCGCATCACGGTTGATGTTCGTTCCGTCCGGCTCCGCATTAATCACGTAAGTCTTCGCACCGAGCGCATCAAAGACTGCCTTTGCAATATTCCAGGAGCTTCCGTTCGCACAGTCAAGCCCCACCTTTTTGCCACGGAACGAGTACATGCCAAGTGAAATCAGATAGCCGATGTAGCGGTTTCTTCCGGAAATATAATCCACCGTGCAGCCAATCTGCTCCTTCTTCGCAAACGGAATCTCCGGCCATTTCTGTCCGAATACCTCCAGCTCGCCGTCCAGATATGCTTCCACGAGGGAGATCGTCTCCTCGTCCATCTTCTCTCCGTTTCCGTTGATCAGCTTGATGCCGTTGTCATAATACGGATTGTGGCTCGCAGAGATCATGATACCACAGTCAAACTCATCTACCCGCGCGATATACGCCACAGACGGCGTCGTCGTAACGTGGAGCAGGTACGCATCCGCGCCCGAAGCCACCAGTCCGCCGACCAGCGTATACTCAAACATATAGCTCGAACGTCTCGTATCCTTTCCGATCACGATGCGCGCCGGACCCTCTTCGCCTCTTTTCCTTTTCAGTTCCCCATAATACCAGCCAAGAAAACGCCCCACTTTATAAGCATGATCTGCCGTCAGATTTGCATTTGCTTCCCCACGAAATCCATCTGTTCCAAAATATTTGCCCATGTTTTCGTCCTCGCTTTCTTAATCTGCATATTTTATAGTTTATACTTTTCCGCAATTTTCTGCATCTTCTCCCACTTCTGCTCCATATCCCACACCAGCTTGAACTGCGTGCGGGCACGGTCCAGATTGTGCGTCGGATATGCAATCTTAAAATACGTATCCCCCGCCAGATAATCCGTCAGAAAACGCATTCCGCATTCATACGTCATCACCTTGGCGCCAACCGGCAGACATTCAATCTCCATGTCCGTCAGAGCACCGCCGCAGCCCTCCACAAAGCCCTTCATATATATTTCATACAAATCCAGATCACACCAGATCTTCGAAAGATCCTTCTCATCTTCTGCGCCCGTGCTCGCTCCAAACCGAATCGAATCGCCGAAATCATTTACTGCAAGCCCCGGCATAACCGTATCCAGATCAATTACACACAATCCCTTGCCCGTCGCATTATCGATCAGCACATTGTTAGACTTCGTATCATTGTGCGTCACGCGAAGAGGAAGCTTTCCTTCCGCCAGAAGATCTCCCAAAACGCAGGCAACATCATAACGATCCCGCACAAACTGAATCTCACTCTGTACTTCCGCCGCTCTGTGGCAGACATCCGCCTCCACCGCCTGATTGAATGCAGCAAATCTTGCTTTCGTATCGTGAAATCCGGCAATCGTCTCCGTCAGGCTGTCCGCCGGAAAATCTGCCAGCATCCGCTGAAAATGGCCAAACGTAACCGCACTCTCATAAAAATCCTGCGGTTTGCTGATCTTCTCCAGCGCATACGCATCCTCCACAAAATGATACGCTCTCCAGTACTCTCCGTAACTGTCCACAAAATACGGCTCGCCCGTTTTCGCGCAGACAAAATCGAGCGTTTCCCGCTGCGGATCGCCGCCCTGTGCACTGATCTGCTCCTTCAAATACGCCGTCACATGAAGAATATTATTCATCAGCGAAACCGGATCCTTGAATACCGACCGGTTCATATGCTGAAGCGAATAACGGCTCATGCCTTTCTCATCTTCAAACGTGACCATATATGTATCATTGATATGTCCATTCCCGCACGGCTCACACTCCACAAATGTTCCCGGTATCGCAAAAGCGTTGATTGCTTCCTGTCTGCCTGCATTTAAACTTTCCTGATTCACAAATCTTCCTCCGAAATAATGACTTCATCGAAAAAAGCCGCGAAAAAATCCACGGCCCCATGTTTTACTGCTGTATTTTGTGCAAGTCATCTACTGCTTATTACTCTTCGCAATTGACGCAGGGTACTTGCCTGATTTGGTTAAAATAGATATAGAACACATAGACGCCCTGATTTTAGCACTTTTCCGGCGTGGTGGCAAGAAATTTTGAGCAGAAATACTCCCTTATCGGTCAGTCTATCGCTGTCTTTTAGAAAATTAAATTTATCGGCTTCCCGTGCAACCAAACTAATCAAGAAGCTGTTCAATCAGTTTTGTTTTATCAATATAATAAAATCCAGCACGACGAATCTCTCGAAAATCTTCGATGCCGACCGGTAATTTCAATGCTGCCCCATATATTCACGCTCCTTCGAAGCTATACTCCATAGGTAAAGATTATCCTGCCACGATGTATTTTGATTTTAGCATCTAAGAGGGCAAATAGCAAGTTGATACGTAAATGTGAGATTATGCGGTAACCACGTCTGAACACTATAAGCACATTCAAACTATATTTTCAGTTATTTATATCCACTCAATAGTCTACATATACAACCGGAATATAGATGGGGTGGGTTCCGAATCAGGAATCCTTATTAAGCTTTATTACCTGCTTAGCTCCAAAAAATATATTTTTTCATTGTAAATGATGTGGGCAGGATCACCAGCCCAGTCCACTTCAATCTGTTCACCTGGTTTTCTTGGGATATGCATGGTAGCCCTGCGTTTTTCTTCATCCTTTTGGATGTAGTAGCAGAACTGAGAATACATGAGAGGCTCTTCGCTGCTCATGCGGCACTCCTCACAGTATTCTACCCAGAGAAGCTTTTTGTTTACACCGTTCCGCAGAAGTTCTTTGCGGATGTAGTCAAAGTTTGGCATACGTTTATTCGTTGCCGACTTATCTTTAGGAAACATCAGCTCCTCTAGTGCACTGTCGGTCATGTCAAAATCCAGCGGCCATGAAAGATTGATTTCCGCTGCTTTTTTCAAAACCTTGGCGACTGTGTTTCTGGATACACCGCAACTCTGTGCGATGTTCCTCTCACTGAATCCTAAGCTTTTTAAGCGTAGGATTTCACGATACTTGGTCATAACTTACGACCTCCTTTATCTGTATTCACACCAAAGGTGTGTATTTACAGTATAAAGGAAATATA
>JAQXVT010000022.1 GCA_029225065.1 Lachnospiraceae bacterium
TTTGGATTATCTGAAAATAAAGTACAGATTTCTACTCTCAGCGATATTATTTGGGTTTTACTGCAAATGAATGAATCCAATGAACTCCGGTATGAACTGGATATAAATAATAAACTTCCCGGTGATATAGAAACAGAAACACAGAAATGGTATGCCGGACTTCGCTTTTATGGAAATGATCCGGAACACTCTTTAAATGCAGATATGTGTAATTTTCTTGCCGATCTGCAAGAGAATAGGGAAAGCCTGGAATCTTATTTCACAGGCAAAGATATGTTTGACATGTGGAAAAAACAGATGTTAGAATACTACACTTCCAAACCCGTCACTCATAAAGAAATTGAAGAACTGGATTTTGAGACACGAATCCATAAACGAGATGAACTTTTAGCACAGAAATTTTCCAATAACGAATAGAAATAGTATCATAACAGTATCACAGGCAGATATGCGGAGATTTTCATTTTCTTCCCATATCTGCCTGTTTTTAATTTATTCGCTATTCTTTACAGCCTTATTTTAATCTTTTACACAACAGAAAAACCCCGGAAACCTTACGGTTCCGGGGTATCTTACGCTTGGACACATATACCTTACGGTACTCAATATATATAATTAAGATGTTATGCTAAAATTACTCGATGATTGTAGCAACACGTCCTGATCCTACAGTACGTCCACCTTCACGAATAGCGAATGTAAGACCCTGCTCCATAGCGATCGGATGGATCAGCTCGATGGTCATCTCAACGTTGTCGCCCGGCATGCACATCTCAGTTCCTTCCGGAAGGGAGATAACGCCTGTAACGTCAGTTGTTCTGAAGTAGAACTGCGGACGATAGTTGTTGAAGAACGGAGTATGACGGCCACCCTCGTCTTTGGTCAGTACGTAAACCTGTGCTGTGAATTTCTTATGGCATTTGATTGAGCCCGGTTTGCAAAGAACCTGTCCTCTTTCGATCTGCTCTCTCTTGATACCACGAAGCAGAGCTCCGATGTTATCACCAGCCTGAGCCTCGTCAAGGAGCTTACGGAACATCTCGATACCAGTTACAGTTGTCTTCTGGATCTCTTCCTTAACACCTACGATCTCAACTTCCTCGTTCAGATGAAGAACACCACGCTCTACACGGCCTGTAGCAACAGTACCACGACCTGTGATTGTGAATACGTCCTCAACCGGCATCAGGAACGGCTGATCTGTTGCACGCTGCGGATTCGGAATCCATGTATCAACAGCATCCATCAGCTCCATGATCTTATCGCCCCACTCGCTTGACGGATCCTCAAGAGCCTTCAGAGCAGAACCCTGGATGATCGGTGTGTCATCGCCCGGGAACTCATACTCGTTCAGCAGCTCACGGATCTCCATGTCTACCAGCTCAAGCAGCTCCGGATCGTCTACCATATCGCACTTGTTCATGAATACTACGATATACGGAACGCCTACCTGACGGGACAGAAGGATGTGCTCTTTTGTCTGAGCCATAACACCATCGGTAGCAGCTACTACAAGGATAGCGCCGTCCATCTGTGCAGCACCTGTGATCATGTTCTTTACATAGTCAGCATGGCCTGGGCAGTCAACGTGTGCGTAATGTCTCTTCTCTGTCTCATACTCAACGTGAGCAGTAGAAATTGTGATACCACGCTCTCTCTCTTCCGGAGCCTTGTCGATGTTCTCGAAATCTGTAGCTGTATTACCAGCAACTCTTGCAGCCAGAACCTTTGTGATTGCAGCTGTCAGGGTTGTTTTACCATGGTCAACGTGTCCGATGGTACCAATGTTACAATGCGGTTTTGTTCTGTCAAATTTAGCCTTTGCCATTTTGAATGTCCTCCTTGAATAGATTGCTTTCGCATCTTTTACTGATTAATTTATACCGGCTAGATTCGATTATATTTCAAAACGCCAGTATTTTCAAGCCTTTTTTGAATATCTGTCCTGGATATTCAAAAAAATAAGGATTTATTTTTGATTCGCTGCGGCCGCTTTATAACTGCCGCAGCAAATGGTCGAAACCGAATGAATTATTTTGCTTTCGCGCTCAGAACCTTCTCCTGTACGGACTTCGGAACCTGCTCGTATTTCTCGAAGAACATGGAGTAGTTACCACGTCCCTGAGTCTTGGAACGAAGGTCTGTAGAGTAACCGAACATCTCAGCAAGCGGTACATAACCCTTAACCATCTTGCCGCCGCCGATATCTTCCATACCCTCGATACGTCCACGACGGGAGTTGATATCACCGATAACATCACCCATATACTCTTCCGGCATCGTTACCTCTACCTTCATGATCGGCTCAAGCAGTACCGGATTACCCTTCTTCATAGCATCCTTGAATGCCAGGGATCCAGCGATATGGAATGCCATTTCACTTGAATCGACTTCATGGTAGGAACCGTCGTATACGTTTGCATGAACACCGAGTACCGGGAATCCGCCAAGAACACCAGCCTTAGCTGCTTCTTCGATACCTTCACCGACTGCCGGGATGTACTCCTTCGGAATAGCTCCTCCGACAACGGTTGACTCGAACTTGAAGGTCTCTTCGCCGTTCGGATCCATCGGTGTGAAGATAACTTTACAGTGACCGTACTGTCCACGTCCACCAGACTGCTTTGCATACTTGCTGTCGACGTTGACTTCTTTCGTGAAGGTCTCCTTGTAAGCAACCTGCGGAGCACCTACGTTTGCTTCTACCTTGAACTCACGAAGCAGACGGTCAACGATGATCTCCAGATGAAGCTCACCCATACCAGCGATGATGGTCTGGCCTGTTTCCTGATCGGTATGAGCACGGAAAGTCGGATCCTCTTCAGCCAGCTTTGCAAGAGCCTCGCCCATCTTGCCCTGACCAGCTTTGGTCTTCGGCTCGATTGCCAGCTCGATAACCGGCTCCGGGAACTCCATGGACTCAAGGATTACCGGATGCTGCTCATCGCAGATTGTATCACCAGTCGTAGTTGTCTTAAATCCAACTGCTGCAGCGATATCTCCGGAGTATACCTTATCCAGCTCTGCACGCTTGTTTGCATGCATCTGAAGGATACGGCCTACACGCTCTTTTTTGCCCTTTGTTGCGTTGAGTACATAAGAACCGGAATTCATTGTACCGGAATATACACGGAAGAATGCAAGCTTTCCTACAAACGGGTCAGCCATGATCTTGAATGCCAGTGCGGAGAACGGCTCGTCGTCAGAAGAATGTCTTACAACTTCGTTGCCATCCAGGTCGGTACCCTTGATTGGCGGAATGTCTGTCGGAGCCGGCATATACTCAAGGATTGCGTCCAGAAGCTTCTGAACACCCTTGTTTCTGTAAGCAGATCCGCAGCATACCGGAATTGCGGTACACTCACAGGTTGCCTTTCTCAAAACTTTCTTCATATCTTCAACAGACGGCTCTTCGCCCTCGAGGTACTGCATCATCAGATCATCATCCAGCTCGCAGATCTTCTCTACCAGCTCAGTGTGATACAGCTCTGCTTCATCCTTCATATCTTCCGGAATCTCGCAAACGGTGACATCCTCACCCTTATCATCATTGTAAATATAAGCTTCCATCTCGAACAGGTCGATGATTCCCTTGAACTCATCTTCCTTACCGATCGGCAGCTGCAGACAAATGGCATTCTTGCCAAGTCTGGTACGGATCTGATCTACTGCGCCGTAGAAGTTTGCACCCAGGATATCCATCTTGTTGATGAATGCCATACGCGGTACGTTGTACGTATCAGCCTGACGCCATACGTTCTCAGACTGCGGCTCAACTCCACCCTTTGCACAGAACACACCAACTGCTCCGTCCAGTACACGCAGGGAACGCTCAACCTCTACTGTGAAGTCTACGTGACCTGGTGTGTCGATGATGTTGATACGATGCTCCAGCGCGCCTGCCTTCGGCTTGGTATGGTCTTCCAGAGTCCAATGGCATGTGGTAGCTGCAGATGTAATTGTGATACCTCTCTCCTGCTCCTGCTCCATCCAGTCCATGGTAGCAGTACCTTCATGAGTATCACCAATTTTATAATTGACACCGGTATAGTAAAGAATACGCTCGGTCAATGTAGTTTTACCAGCATCGATATGAGCCATGATACCGATATTTCTGGTTCTCTCCAACGGATATTCTCTTCCAGCCAAAACTTTTTCCTCCTATGATTAGAAGCGATAGTGTGCAAACGCCTTGTTTGCCTCTGCCATCTTGTGCATATCCTCTTTCTTCTTTACAGATGCACCTGTGTTGTTTGCTGCATCCATCAGCTCATTAGCCAGTCTGTCTTCCATAGTCTTCTCACCTCTCTTGCGGGAATACATGGTGATCCAGCGAAGAGCCAGTGCCTGACGACGGTCCGGTCTAACCTCGATCGGAACCTGATACGTAGCACCACCGATACGTCTTGCTTTTACTTCAAGTACCGGCATGATATTGTTCATTGCTTCTTCAAATACTTCGAGAGCCGGCTTTCCGGTCTTCTCTTCCATTTTTCCGAATGCGCCGTATACAATCTTCTGAGCTACACCTTTCTTACCATCCAGCATAATGTTGTTGATAAGTTTGGTAACTACTTTGTTGTTGTATAACGGGTCTGCTAAAACGTCTCTTTTCTGAGTATGTCCTTTACGTGGCACGTTACTTCCCTCCTTAATAATCATTAGATCACAGGTACTCACAACAATAGTTCCAGCACAGCCAAACGGATGTGCCTGCTGCGTCTCATGCAAGGACTTCTATCTTACCTGCAGCCATACGGTAAACAGAAACTCCGGCATAAGGTGAAACAAATGTTACTTACTGTGATTCTTCAAAACCAAAACGCCTGTTTTATTATTTCTTAGCGTCTTTCGGTCTCTTAGCACCGTATTTAGAACGGGCCTGTCTTCTTTTTGCAACACCTGCGGTATCAAGTGTTCCTCTGACAATGTGGTATCTGGTACCCGGAAGGTCCTTTACTCTACCACCACGAATCAGAACAACGCTATGCTCCTGAAGGTTGTGTCCCTCACCCGGGATGTAGCTTGTAACTTCGATTCCGTTTGACAGACGTACTCTGGCGATCTTACGAAGAGCTGAGTTCGGCTTCTTCGGGGTTGCGGTCTTAACTGCGGTGCACACACCTCTCTTCTGCGGTGCAGAAGTGTTGGTCTGTTTCTTCTGAAGGGAATTGAATCCTTTCTGGAGAGCCGGTGCAGTAGATTTCTTTACGGATGTCTGTCTGCCTTTTCTTACTAACTGGTTAAATGTTGGCATTTATTCTTTCACCTCCTGATTTGATATGCAGAACGCATCATCTGACTTCTGTTCTGCATTCCAAATGCCTTTCTGCATTTGCTGAGCATGTGCTCGTGTGGCTGCAAGAACAAACTGTTCTACAATAAGTGTGCATAATCACGCACACCTTAACATTATACTTAGAGGCTTCGCGCTTGTCAAGGAGATTTTAAAATATTTCAGCGGTTTAGCATGTCAGCAATTACTGTCCTGAGCAAGGCAACATTTCATAAAACAATTGTAAAATATCTCGCATTTTTTATTTTTTCCGGCGGATACGTTATACCGATAAAATATGCAGCATTTTGGAACTGACTCTGAACAATCACTTATAGTATTATAATAGGAAGAGATTCTTACTTTTTTGTGAAATTACTGGACAGTCTGCATCCTCGATGTTAAAATAGCGTGAAATCACGAAGGGAGTGTTTGCCATGAAACTTATACGAGCTTTATTGAAGCCTTTGTCTTTTGTTCCGGCTCTGTGCCTGATGTATATGATTTTCAGTTTTTCCGCGCAGGACGGAGTCACCTCCTCCACGCTCAGCTATAAAGTCAGCTATAAAATCGTAGAGGTTGGTGCAAAAGCTCTGGGAGAAAATCTGGAACCTTATCAGATTGACAGCCTCGCCACACGCTTTCACGGACTGGTTCGCAAGATCGCGCATATGACTGAATATTTTGCACTTGCTGTCGCCGTTGCATTTCCACTTTATGTCTATGGACTGCGCGGAATCTGGCTGATGCTGGTGGCCGGTTTGATCTGCGTCGCCTTTGCCTGCGGCGATGAATATCACCAATCCTTTGTCGCAGGCCGTTCTCCATCGAAGCGTGATGTTGCGATTGATTCCTTCGGTGTCTTCTGGGGTATTATTCTTGCCCGCATCATCGGCTGGACCGGCCGCAAGACGATATTCCGGCCGTTCAGTGATGAAGCCCTCCAGAAGCGTGAAGAAAAAAAAGCACGCAAAAAGCAGAAAAAAGCTGCAAAAAAGAATTCGGCAGCTGGTGCAAATCAGGCAGCCGGATATCAGCCATACCAGCGAGCGCCGCAGGGCGCCTATGTCCCGCAGCAGGGAAATGCGTACGGCGCTCCTCAGAATAATGGATATGCTCCATATTCCGGAAACACTTACGATAACCCAAATGGCTATGCACCATATCCAAACAATGGATATGAAGCACCGCAGAATGCTTCTTCTTATCAGGCTTCAAAAAATGGATATGTTCCACAGGCTGGCGATGGATATGGCGAGCCTCAGGCTGGCGGTTATCCTTATCAGAACAATCCAAACGGATACACACCGTATCCGGACAATGCCTACGGCGCTCCTCAGCAAAACGGATATCCTTATCAGAATCACTCAAACGGATATGCGCCGTACCCGTATGACAATCCTCAGCAAAACGGATATACTCCTTACCAGGAAATGGATGACGACGATGACGACTACGTTTCCGACAAGCTTTCCGAGGACATGTCTTTCCGGAAGCTGATGCACGATATTAAAGATCAGAAACAGGAACGCCACAACGCCGGGAAATATCCGGTTCATAAAGCGGAGTAAACAAGGCAAGCAGCAAGAGCCATCACCTCACAGGAGAAAACCTGTTGGGTGATGGCTCTTATTTTTATACTTATACAACTTCATCAGACAACAAAGCGGATCTTAATGATCCGCTCTGCCACTATCTTATCTTATATTTTACATCTCAAAGCTTTACTCTTCATCCGAATCAGCAGCGGTATCTTCTGCAGTCTCCTGCTCGTCTGCGCCCTCATTGGAATCGTCATATGCGCCAAGATCCTCGTCGGATGCTCCGTCCAGCTCAGCAAGATCCAGTGTATCGTCTCCTGCGTCCTCGTCAAGGTCGATCACTTCATCTTCTGCTTTATCGTCTGCAGCCGGCTCCGGCTTTTCCTCATGTTTTACGTACTTGTAATCATCGGTGCCTGATGTATCAATCTGTACATTGCTGTAACGCTTCATACCGGTACCAGCCGGAATCAGCTTACCAATGATAACATTTTCCTTCAGACCGATCAGCGGGTCAACCTTACCCTTGATCGCTGCCTCTGTCAGAACCTTCGTCGTCTCCTGGAAGGATGCGGCTGACAGGAAGGAGTTCGTTGCAAGAGAAGCCTTCGTGATACCAAGGATGACACGTTTTCCTTCTGCCGGCTCTTTGCCCTCAGCAAGCATCTGCTCATTTGCATCCTCGTAATCAAGGATGTCAACAAGCGTACCCGGAAGAAATTCGGTATCTCCGTTGTTCTCGATGCGGATCTTCTTCAGCATCTGACGTACAATAACCTCGATATGCTTATCGTTGATTTCTACACCCTGCAGACGGTATACACGCTGTACCTCGCGGATCATGTAGTCCTGTACTGCCTCGACGCCCTTGATTCTCAGGATGTCGTGCGGGTTGATACTACCTTCTGTAAGTTCATCGCCGGCCTCAAGATGCTGGCCATCTACCTGTCTGATTCGTGAACCGTATGGAATCAGGTATGTCTTGGACTCACCTGTCTCCTCATTCGTAACGATAATCTCACGTTTCTTCTTGGTATCTTTCAGGGTTGCAAGACCACTGATCTCTGTAATGATGGCAAGTCCTTTCGGCTTTCTTGCCTCAAAAAGCTCCTCGACACGCGGAAGACCCTGTGTGATATCTCCGCCGGCAACACCTCCTGTATGGAAGGTACGCATCGTCAGCTGAGTACCCGGCTCACCGATGGACTGTGCGGCAATGATTCCGACAGACTCACCAACCTGTACCGGCTCACCGGTCGCCATGTTCGCGCCGTAGCATTTTGCACAGATACCGACGTGGGAACGGCAGGTCAGGATCGTACGAACCTTGATCTTCTTGAACGGCTGTCCGTCCTTGTCCACGCCTTCCTTCATGACACGTGCGGCACGCTTCGGTGTGATCATGTGGTTTGCCTTTACAATCACTTCGCCGTCCGCTGTCTTGATATCCTCGCAGGAGAAACGTCCTGTGATACGCTCCTGAAGGCTCTCGATCTCCTCTTTTCCGTCGGAGAACTGCTTTACATACATGCCCGGAATCTCTCCGCCATGGCTGCAGTCCATCTCACGGATGATCAGATCCTGTGATACGTCTACCAGACGTCTGGTCAGGTAACCGGAGTCTGCGGTACGAAGAGCGGTATCGGACATTCCCTTTCGTGCTCCATGTGCAGACATGAAGTATTCCAGTACCTGAAGTCCCTCACGGAAGTTTGACTTGATCGGCAGCTCGATCGTATGACCGGTCGTATCTGCCATCAGTCCACGCATTCCGGCAAGCTGCTTGATCTGCTTGTCAGAACCACGAGCTCCGGAGTCCGCCATCATGAAGATGTTGTTGTATTTATCCAGACCGCTCAGCAGCGCTTTCGTCAGCTTGTCGTCGGTCTCTTTCCAGGTCTCGATAACCTCTTTGTAACGTTCCTCGTCTGTAATCAGACCACGCTTGTAGTTGCGGGTGATCCGGTCTACGACTTCCTGTGCACTCTTGATCATTTCCGGTTTTTCCGGCGGTACCGTCATATCAGAAATGGATACGGTCATCGCTGCTCTGGTCGAATATTTGTAACCCATGGATTTGATGTTGTCCAATACCTCTGCGGTCTTGGTTGCTCCATGTGTGTTGATTACCTTCTCCAGGATCTGCTTCAGCTGTTTCTTTCCTACCAGGAAATCCACCTCAAGCTTCAGCTCATTGCCCGGAACGCTGCGGTCTACAAATCCAAGGTCCTGCGGAAGGATCTCATTGAAGAGGAATCTTCCCAGTGTGGAGGATACGTTGCCTGTCATGACTGTGCCGTCTGGCATTGTTTTGCTGACACGCACCATAATCTTGGACTGCAGTGTGATATATTTGTTTTCGTAGGCAAGAATTGCCTCGTTGATGCTCTTGAAGAACTTGCCTTCACCGAGCACACCCGGTCTCTCCTGCGTCAGGTAGTAAATACCAAGGACCATATCCTGAGAAGGTACGGCTACCGGGCCTCCGTCAGACGGCTTCAGCAGGTTGTTCGGGGAAAGAAGCATGAAACGGCACTCCGCCTGTGCTTCTACGGTCAGCGGAAGATGAACAGCCATCTGGTCTCCGTCGAAGTCCGCGTTGAATGCGGTACAAACGAGCGGATGCAGCTTGATTGCCTTACCTTCTACCAGGATCGGCTCGAACGCCTGAATACCAAGACGGTGCAGTGTAGGAGCACGGTTCAGCATAACCGGATGCTCTTTGATGACTTCCTCGAGAACGTCCCACACCTGCGGCTCGAGTCTCTCGACCATCTTCTTTGCATTTTTGATGTTGTGTGAGGTTCCGTTTGCAACGAGTTCTTTCATAACGAACGGTTTGAACAGCTCGATTGCCATCTCCTTCGGAAGACCGCACTGATAAATCTTCAGCTCCGGTCCTACGACGATAACGGAACGTCCGGAATAGTCTACTCGTTTTCCGAGCAGGTTCTGACGGAAACGTCCGGATTTACCTTTCAGCATGTCGGAAAGGGATTTCAGAGCTCTGTTTCCAGGACCGGTAACCGGACGGCCGCGGCGGCCGTTGTCGATCAGCGCGTCAACCGCTTCCTGCAGCATACGCTTCTCGTTGCGGACAATGATATCCGGAGCGCCAAGCTCCAGCAGTCTTTTCAGACGGTTGTTTCTGTTGATGATACGGCGGTACAGATCATTCAGGTCGGACGTTGCAAAGCGGCCGCCATCCAGCTGTACCATCGGGCGAAGGTCAGGCGGAATAACCGGGATTACGGTCATAACCATCCACTCCGGACGGTTGCCTGACTCGCGGAATGCTTCTACGACCTCAAGGCGCTTGATGATTCTTGCGCGCTTCTGGCCGGTGGACTCCTTCAGACCTCTTTTCAGCTCCTCGGACTCCTTTTCCATATCGATCTCTTCCAGAAGCTCCTTGATGGACTCTGCACCCATGCCTGCACGGAATGCATTTCCCCATTTTTCCTTTGCTTCCTGGTACTCTTTTTCTGTCAGAATCTGCTTTTTCGTCAGGTCTGTTGTACCCGGATCAAGAACGATGTAGTTCGCAAAGTACAGTACTTTTTCAAGAGTACGCGGAGAAAGGTCCAGAATCAGACCCATTCTCGACGGAATTCCCTTGAAATACCAGATATGGGATACCGGAGCTGCAAGCTCGATATGGCCCATACGCTCACGGCGGACGCTGGATTTTGTAACCTCAACGCCGCATCGGTCGCAGACTACGCCTTTATAGCGAATTTTCTTGTACTTTCCGCAGTGGCACTCCCAGTCCTTGCTCGGTCCGAAGATCCGCTCACAGAACAGGCCGTCCTTCTCCGGCTTTAAAGTTCTGTAATTTATTGTTTCAGGCTTTTTTACCTCTCCGTGAGACCACTCTCTGATCTTCTCCGGAGAAGCCAGCCCGATCTTGATTGCATCAAACGTCATCGGCTGATACACTTCGTTGTTAGTAGTTGTCTCTGGCATTGATGGTACTCCTTTCACACGCTACTCTTCGTCAAAAGTCTCTTCCAGGTCGAGGTAATCATCATCGGAAGATGCGTCGGCATTGCTGTCCTCTTCCATGTCTACCAGCTCCTCACCCTCAAAGTGCTGCTTGCTGAAGCCATACTTTCCAAATGAATCCTCTTCTTTATCATGGTACTTTCTGTCACCTTCAATAACAGAGCGGAGGTCGGTGTCGCCGTAATCGATCGACTCCATGATCTCGACTTCCGTATTGTCATCCCTCAGTACTCTTACGTCCAGTCCGAGAGACTGAAGCTCTTTGAGCAGTACCTTGAAGGACTCCGGAATACCTGGCTCAGGAATGTTGTTGCCCTTGATGATTGCTTCGTAGGTCTTCACACGTCCGACAACGTCGTCCGACTTCACAGTCAGGATCTCCTGCAGTGTGTAGGAAGCGCCGTATGCCTCAAGAGCCCAAACCTCCATCTCTCCGAAACGCTGTCCGCCGAACTGAGCTTTACCACCCAGCGGCTGCTGTGTAACGAGGGAGTACGGGCCGGTTGAACGTGCATGAATCTTATCGTCAACCAGATGATGCAGTTTCAGGTAATGCATGTGTCCGATCGTTGTCGGGCTGTCGAAATACTCTCCGGTACGTCCGTCGCGGAGTCTTACTTTTCCGTCACGGGAGATCGGTACGCCCTTCCACAGTGCTCTGTGGTCGCGGTTCTCGTACAGATAATCCAGAACCTCCGGAAGCAGCTCATCGCCATGCTTCTCCTTGAACTCATCCCACTCCATGTTTACATAGTCGTTTGCGAGATCAAGAGTGTCCATAATATCATTTTCGTTTGCACCGTCAAATACCGGTGTGGAAACATTAAATCCAAGTACTTTTGCAGCCAGGCTCAGGTGGATTTCCAGGACCTGACCGATATTCATACGGGACGGCACGCCCAGCGGGTTCAGCACGATATCCAGCGGACGTCCGTTCGGCAGGAACGGCATATCCTCTACCGGAAGCACACGGGAAACGACACCCTTGTTTCCGTGACGGCCTGCCATCTTATCGCCAACTGTAATCTTTCTCTTCTGTGCAATGTAGATACGCACTGCCTGATTTACTCCAGGAGCCAGCTCATCGCCGTTCTCACGGGTAAATACCTTTGCGTCTACGACAATACCGTACTCGCCGTGCGGTACCTTCAGGGAAGTATCACGCACCTCACGGGCCTTCTCACCGAAGATTGCACGCAGCAGTCGCTCCTCTGCGGTCAGCTCGGTCTCACCCTTCGGTGTAACCTTTCCGACCAGGATATCACCGGCACGTACCTCTGCACCGATACGGATGATACCTCTCTCATCCAGATCCTTCAGTGCATCGTCGCCGACCCCCGGAACGTCACGTGTGATCTCCTCCGGTCCCAGCTTCGTGTCACGTGCTTCTGCCTCATACTCCTCCATATGAACAGATGTGTAAACATCGTTCATAACCAGCTTCTCGCTCAGAAGAACGGCATCCTCGTAGTTGTAGCCTTCCCAGGTCATAAATCCAATCAGCGGGTTCTTTCCAAGTGCGATCTCACCGTTTGAGGTCGATGCGCCGTCTGCGATGACGGAACCTTCCTCGACACGGTCGCCCTTGAAGACGATCGGACGCTGATTGTAGCAGTTGCTCTGGTTGCTTCGTTTGAATTTCGTCAGGTGGTACTCATCCCTCGTACCATCCTCCGCACGGATGATAATCCGGTTGGACTCGGAACGCTCTACGACACCGGCGCGCTTTGCGACAACGCACACACCGGAGTCAACCGCCGCCTTCACCTCAAGACCGGTACCAACAACCGGAGCCTCTGTGGTAAGAAGCGGAACGGCCTGACGCTGCATGTTCGATCCCATCAGAGCACGGTTTGCATCGTCGTTCTGCAGGAACGGAATCAGCGCGGTAGCCACGGAGAATACCATCTTCGGGGATACGTCCATGTAGTCGAACATGCTGCGCTCGTACTCCTGCGTCTCCTCGCGGTAACGACCGGAAACGTTCTTGCGGAGGAAATGTCCCTCTGCGTCCAGCGCCTCATTCGCCTGTGCTACATGGTAATTGTCCTCTTCATCTGCGGTCATGTAGACAACTTCGTCGGTGACACGCGGATTTTTCGGATCTGTTTTATCAATCTTGCGGTACGGTGCCTCTACGAAACCGTACTCGTTGATTCTTGCATAGCATGCAAGGGAGTTGATCAGTCCGATGTTCGGTCCCTCAGGAGTCTCAATCGGACACATTCTTCCGTAATGGGAATAGTGTACGTCTCGTACCTCGAATCCGGCACGGTCTCTTGACAGACCGCCAGGTCCCAGGGCGGAAAGACGTCTCTTATGGGTCAGCTCACCGAGCGGGTTGTTCTGATCCATGAACTGGGACAGCTGGGAGGATCCGAAGAACTCCTTTACAGCAGCCGTTACCGGCTTGATATTGATCAGAGACTGCGGGGAAATTCCCTCGATCTCCTGTGTGGTCATACGCTCACGTACGACTCTTTCCAGTCTGGAAAGACCGATACGGTACTGATTCTGAAGCAGCTCGCCGACCGCACGGATACGACGGTTGCCCAGATGATCGATATCGTCATCGTTTCCGATGCCGTACTCCAGATGCATATTGTAGTTGATGGAAGCAAAAATATCTTCCTTTGTGATATGCTTCGGGATCAGCTCATGAACGGACTTCCGGATTGCATCCTTGACATCTTCCGGATTTTCATTTTCTTCCAGTATTTTTTCAAGAACCGGATAGTATACTAATTCCGTAATACCAAGGCTCTTCGGATCGCAGTCCACATAAGTGGAAAGGTCTACCATCATATTGGAAAGAACCTTTGCATTGCGCTCCTCGGTCTGGATCATAACGTACGGTACTGCTGCATTCTGGATCGTATCTGCCAGCTCGCGGGTCACTTCCGTGCCAGCCTCTGCCAGAACCTCTCCGGTTGTCGGATCTATAACATCCTCCGCCAGCACATGGCCTGCGATACGGTTGCGGAAAAGAAGCTTCTTATTGAACTTATATCTTCCGACCTTCGCCAGATCATAACGGCGCGGATCGAAGAACATGCTCATGATCAGACTCTCAGCACTCTCTACTGCAAGCGGCTCGCCCGGGCGGATCTTCTTATACAGTTCCAGAAGACCTTCCTGATAGTTCTCAGAAGTATCCTTTGCAAGCGTTGCAACAATTTTCGGCTCCTCGCCGAACAGATCTATGATTTCTGCATTAGAACCGATGCCAAGTGCACGGATCAGAACCGTTACCGGAAGCTTTCTGGTACGGTCTACTCGTACATAAAATACATCATTGGAGTCTGTCTCATATTCCAGCCAGGCACCGCGGTTCGGGATGACCGTACAGGAATAGAGCTTCTTACCCAGTTTATCGTGGGCAATCGCATAATAAATACCAGGTGAACGAACAAGCTGGCTGACGATTACACGCTCCGCACCGTTGATAACGAACGTGCCGGTAACTGTCATCAGTGGAAGATCACCCATGAAAATATCATGCTCACTGATCTCATCATTTTCTTTATTATGGAGACGAACCCTTACCTTCAGCGGTGCCGCATACGTAGCGTCACGCGCCACACACTCTTCAATCGAGTACTTCACATCGTCTTCACACAGTTTGAAATCCACAAATTCAAGGCTCAGCTTTCCGCCATAATCCTCGATCGGTGAGATATCATCAAAGACTTCTTTAAGTCCTTCGTTCAGGAACCATTTATAAGAGTCTCTCTGAACCTCAATAAGATTCGGCATCTCAAGAACTTCTTTCCGGCGCGAATAACTCATGCGAAGTCCCTTACCATTTGTAATAGGACGTATCCTGTTTTTCTCCATCGATGTTTCACCTCTGTTCTTTCTGCAGTCTGATTCAACTTTTGGGCATAGTAATGCCGCAGGGCATAATCCTGCACAATAGTGCAACTTACACTCTAGCACATATAACAATTTATGTCAATACGTTTTGTAACTTTTTTCTGTTTACTGTTCAGAGCTCACAATAAAGAGGATATTCGCAATCCGCATTCGCTGCTTGCTCATGAACACATTCGCTTCGCTGCTTGTGTTCAAAGTGCTGCGCATTTCGTCGGTGCGGCGTATCCGCCAAATAAAATTTCAAAAACAAGCTTAAAAATGCAAGCATTTTACGCATGTTTATGAAATTTTACTTAGCTCTGAACAGGGCAAAAAAGAAAGGAAACACGCGCCAGGAAATAATTCCTTCTGCGTGTTTCCCTATGCTTTCACACGTCTCGCAGTATGCGCTCTATTATTTCAGAGTAACCTTTGCGCCTTCTGCCTCAAGCTTTGTCTTCAGCTCTTCAGCCTCTGCCTTGGAAGCGCCTTCCTTAACTACCTTCGGAGCGCCGTCAACTACTTCCTTAGCTTCCTTCAGGCCAAGACCAGTTGCCTCACGAACAACCTTGATAACCTTAACCTTGTTCGGGCCAACCTCTGTCAGCTCTACGTCGAACTCAGTCTTCTCCTCAGCTTCCTCAGCTGCACCAGCGCCTGCTGCTGCTACAACAACGCCTGCTGCTGCAGATACACCAAACTCCTCCTCGCAAGCCTTTACCAGCTCGTTCAGCTCAAGTACAGATAACTCTTTGATTGCTTCAATAAACTCAGCAGTTGTCAACTTTGCCATTTCTTTTTCCTCCTGATTATATAATGTAATTTTTCTGTCTGCCATATGCAGACTTCTTCAGCGGCCTTTGGCCATTCACTGCATGATGCAGCACGGTTTTCACCGGAAATCTCTTACTCAGCAGCAGCCTCTGTCTTGGACTCTGCGATCTGATTAAGCACACGAGCGAGATTTGTAATCGGTGACTGGATGCTTCCAAGGAGTTTTCCAAGAAGTTCTTCTCTTGACGGAACAGTTGCCAGTGCAGCAACACCCTTCTCGTCATAGTAATTGCCCTCAACGACACCTGCGATCATCTTCAGTGTCGGAGCCTTCTTGGCATACTTGGAAATAATTCTTGCCGGAGCTGTTGCGTCGTCTTTAGAGATAGCGACAGCGTTCGGTCCTTCCAGATGCTTCGTCAGCGGCTCATAGTCTGTACCCTGGAACGCGAAGTTCATCATGGTGTTCTTGTATACTTTGTAGGTAACGCCAGCCTCACGAAGCTCCTTACGAAGCTCTGTGTCAGCCTCTACCGTGATACCGCAATAGTTTACCAGAACAACAGCCTGTGCGTCTTTGATGTTCTCAGAAATCTCGGCTACAACCGGTTTCTTCAGTTCAACTTTTGCCATGAATGGTGCACCTCCTTATAGATTTGAGTGTACCGCCGTATAAACAGGAATATCAAAAAACCCCTCTGCGCACAGAGGGGTAGTCAAATTCTTCCTTAGAATCCTATACTCCTCGGCAGGCGTTTTCTCCTTATGCCTTGCGGCACCTGCTGTCTTCGGCAGTCATCGTTTAACAGAATAACATATCAGATTAAATATGTCAAGCATTTTTTGAAATAAATTTTAAAACCCCCGAAGCGCGTACCTTCGGGGGTTTTGTGAGTCTTACTTAAGCAAGTTTTACCGGATTGAGCTTTACGCCCGGTCCCATTGTCGGAGCCAGCGTTACGCTGCGCAGGTACTGACCTTTCAGTGCTGCCGGTTTTGCTTTATTAATTGCCTCAATAAGCGTCTGGAAGTTGTCGGTTAACTGCTCCTCTGTGAAAGAAGCTTTTCCAATTGGCACATGAATGATGTTTGTCTTGTCCAATCTGTATTCAATCTTACCAGCCTTGATATCGTTGACAGCCTTTGTTACATCCATGGTAACTGTGCCTGCCTTCGGGTTCGGCATTAAGCCCTTCGGTCCAAGGATACGGCCAAGACGTCCTACAACGCCCATCATGTCCGGTGTAGCTACAACTACATCGAAGTCAAGCCATCCCTCATTCTGGATCTTCGGAACGAGCTCCTCAGCTCCAACGAACTCAGCGCCTGCTGCCTTTGCTTCGTCAGCCTTTGCATTCTTGGCAAATACAAGAACGCGAACCTGCTTACCGGTACCGTGCGGAAGAACTACCGCGCCACGGATCTGCTGATCAGCATGACGGCCATCGCAGCCTGTTCTGATATGAACTTCGATTGTCTCATCAAACTTTGCTACTGCAGACTTTTTCACGAGAGCAATAGCGTCATTTACATCGTAGAGTGCTGCGCGGTCGATTGCCTTTGCAGCCTCAGCGTATTTCTTTCCTCTTTTCATATTAAATAACCTCCTGGTGGTATTCGCGGGAATAACCCTCCCACTTGTTCAACGTTTACTCTTCAACCGTGATACCCATGCTGCGTGCGGTACCTGCGATCATGCTCATAGCAGCCTCGATGCTTCCTGCATTCAGGTCCGGCATCTTCATCTCTGCGATCTCTTTGATCTTATCTTTGGAGATCGTAGCTACCTTTGTCTTGTTCGGAACTCCGGAACCAGATTTCAGGTTGCATGCCTTCTTCAGCAGAACTGCTGCAGGCGGAGTCTTTGTGATGAAGCTGAAGCTTCTGTCTGCATATACAGTGATAACAACCGGGATGATCAGATCTCCCTTATCAGCTGTTCTTGCGTTGAACTCCTTGGTAAACTGAACAATATTTACACCATGCTGACCAAGAGCCGGTCCAACTGGTGGTGCTGGTGTTGCTTTGCCAGCAGGAATCTGTAATTTAATATAACCTGTTACTTTTTTTGCCATGTCAGGCACCTCCTATGTGGTAATGTCGGGAGTTCTCCCTCCCACGTCCGACGGACTGCTCCGCGGAAGATTAACTGTTACATGATTTGGGTCTCAAAAAAGCGCCGTTACGCTTTCTTGATTTCTGCGAAACCGATCTCAACCGGTGTTTCACGGCCGAACAGCTCGATGTTGATTGTAACGATCTGTTTGCTTTCGTTGATGGACTGGATGACACCTACCGTATCTTTCCATACACCGTCTGTGACGGTCACCATATCTCCTACGGCAAAATCGACGGAAATGTTGCCTGCCTGGATGCCCAGATTGAACATCTCCTGGTCAGTAAGCGGCACCGGCTTGGATCCCGGGCCAACAAATCCGGTCACACCACGCGTATTTCTTACTACGTACCAGGTGTCATCGTTCATCACCATGTTGAGAAGTACATAGCCCGGAAACATCTTTTTCTGAACTATTTTCTTCGCTCCATTTTTCACTTCGACAACATCCTGAAGCGGCACCCGAACCTCCAGTATCTGATCTTCCAGATGCCGGTTCTCGATTGTCTTCTCGATGTTGGCCTTCACTTTGTTTTCATACCCGGAATAAGTATGAACTACATACCAGCATGCTTCTGCCATACAATCACCCTTGTCCTCACTCATCTTTTAGAAACTGATATTCACCAGAATGTCGACGCCGTACTGGAAAATAAAATCCAGAAGCGCGATCATTACCCCAAGTACGATAGAAACGGCAACAACGGCGCCGGTCTGCTTTACAAGCGATTTCTGATCCGGCCAGATGATCTTTTTGAACTCCGCTTTCAGGCCGTTCATCCAGCTCTCCATTTTCGAGCCTTTCTCTGTCTTCTCTGTTTTTGCCATACCTTCACTTCCTTTGCTCGAATCTACCGATTATTTGGTTTCCTTGTGTAATGTGTGTCTCTTGCAGAAACGGCAGTACTTCTTCGTTTCCATTCTGTCCGGATGAGTTTTCTTATCCTTCGTCATGTTGTAATTACGCTGCTTACACTCCGTGCATGCCAATGTGATTCTAACGCGCACAACTTCCACCTCGCTCTCCTATTTAATGTACGCCGACAGCTAATGCTGTCGTTTTTTGTTTTAGGCACAAAAAAAAAGCCTGCTTCCATAACGCCTGTTTACTATATCACAGGGGAGTATGGGAAGTCAAGCTTTTTCTGCATCTTCCGTGCGGTTTGCACACGCTCCACAGCAATCAGTTACCACGCACCGGGGGATCTCCGGCTCAAGCCGGTTTATTCCAATCAGCAGCCGGCATTTTCACGGAGTCCGGCAGATTGAAAAGCCCGCGACAGAAGCCCCCGCGTCCCCAGGTGGTTACAAATAGTGAATTTCATACTTCGGAGCCGTATTTTCCTCCAGCTCCATTGTAATATAGCTTGGACGGCGTCCTTCCTGGCGCGGGAACGAAAGACTGCCAGGATTCAGCACCGTAAGTTCCGGATCGCTCTGATCCACGAATGGCTTGTGTGTATGTCCGAACATTGCAATCGTGCAGTGATTTGCCTTCGCCTCCTCAGTGAGGTCACGCGTCCCTACCGATACATAATAGTAATGACCATGTGTAATCAAAATCCTCTGCCCGCCAATCTCGATAATCTGCGTTTTCGGAAGATTGGAAAAGAAATCGCAGTTTCCGGCTACCATATGCAGCGGACATGTCACCAGATTTCGGATCGCGTGCTCTCCTTTTTCCGAATCGCCAAGATGAATCAGGTGATCCGGCATGCCATCCTCTAAAAGGATTTTTTCTAAATTTTCCTCATGGCTGTGTGTATCGCTTATAATCAGAACTTTCATAATCTTCTCTCCCCTGCCCTGCTATTTTTCCAGACAGCCCGCAAGCTGCTTTTTCATCTCCCGAAGCGCTTTTCCCCGGTGGCTCAGCTCATTTTTTTTCTCCGGCGAAATCTCCGCGGACGTGCATCCCTGCTCCGGCAGATAAAAAATCGGATCGTAGCCGAATCCGTTTTCTCCACGGATCTCATGCGCAATCAGCCCTTCCATCGTGCCGCGGCTCGTCAGAATCCGTCCGTCCGGGAATGCACAGGCAATTGCACAGACAAAACGCGCTGTCCGTTTTTCCTCCGGAACTCCGTCCAGACGATCGATCAGGTTCTGATTTTTGATGTCATAGGAGGTATCTTCACCCATATAGCGTGCCGAATAGATGCCCGGTTCCCCGTCAAGTGCATCGATCTCAAGCCCGGAATCATCCGCCATCGTGATTTCGCCGGTCTTTTCCATAATCGTCCGGGCCTTGATGATCGCGTTTTCCTCAAAGCTCGTCCCGTTCTCCTCGATATCTGCCGCCGTCCCGGCCTCCTTCATTGACACGACCGGAACGCCGAGATCTCCGAGAATCATCCGAATCTCCCTCATTTTTCCTTCGTTTCCGGTCGCAAATATCATTCGCTTTTCCACCTTTTTCTCCTTTTCTTACTCTGATGTACGCGTATACGCTTTCAGACATACATTACTGCCATACTTTTTCTCCGTGTGATCCCAGTCGACCCCATCATGGCTGATAAACCCGTATTTCCCATCAGTTGTAACATTCTTCGTATCCGTGTCTCCCCGGTATTCTACCGCCACCGGATTTTTGACTCCGGGCGTACTGATCTTCACCAGGAGTGCAAATTGTTCTCCGTTTTTTAACGGGATCTCCTCTGATAATTCCACGGTATAGTAGCCGCTCCGCAAAAATGTTCCACTTTTTAAAAGACGCCGGTTTGAAAAATCTGCCGTTCCGGAAGGCGCCTCCACCAGATACAATTCATAGGAAGTGTGTTCTCCAACCGCATAAAACCCGGCCGCCGCAAGCTGCTCTCCGTCACCTGCACGGTAAACATTCGCAAACCAGCATTCTCCGTCGTCGTACCCCTGTCTGCCCCGCCAGCCGCAGTCATCCGTCTGATAAATCCGGTCATAATTGTCTGTTGGTTCAATCTTCGTGTAGACCATCGCCGTTCCGGCAATAGCTGCATCCGCGTACGAAACATAAAAAATGCCCTGATCTCCGAACTCCTCTCCCCAGCTATTCTGACATATAAATGCGCCGTCCACATCCGGTACCTGTGCAAACAGAAATCTTGAAAAGCTGTCATCCCATCCAAGAATCAGAATCTCATGGTTCTGCGTCTCCTCCTGCGGATTATAATAAGCAGCCGTCCATTCGTTATAATAACCGGCATCAGGCAAAACGGTCTCGCGGGTCAGATACAGGGATGTCTGCACCGCCCCATACTTTTGTACCGCTCTCTTAATCTCCTGGCGGTCTGCCCCGTCCAGCAGCTGAATTTCCTGCACATGCACAACCGGCGATAATCCGTCCGGTGAATAACCGTCACCATAAGGATCCTCCGTTTCCGCCACAGGTCCCTGCCAGCCACTCAAATACGCCATCGTCATCCGGGCGTCCCCACCGTCGTTTACCGGCACAGTAAATGCATTATGCAGTGCCAGATGATCCGCAGAAAAAACTATCCGTTCTTCCGGCAGAAGTGCGCTCTCCAGCGCTGACGTTGCCGCCAGTGCCCAGCAGGTCCCGTAACTGCCCTGGCTTTTTACAGTTGGTTTTCGGCCATGCTCCGCAGAACTGTAACGTGAGGGAATGACGCCCGGGAGATTGAAAAAATCCGGAAGCAGCTCGTCCGTTTCTGATACAGAACTTGGCAAAACAGCCTCCGGAAACAGAACATTCAAAACTATAGAATCTTTTTCCCCGACAGCAGATGTTTCCGTAATTCTGTCATTTCCCATGTACACAATTCCGCCCACAACCGCAGCGCACCAGACTCCGCACATCCATCTGATTTTATTTCTCGTATTTCTCAATCGCTTTCCCCGTTTCGCGGCGCGGCGGACGCGGTCCGATAAACTGATAATAATAGGTTTTGATCATTCCATTATAAATCTTCCGGTTCTTATCCGCCTTGCGTCCAATGTATTTCTCCGCATCTTCATAGGAGGTAATCACATATTCTGACCAGCTGTCAAGCCTTGAAAATGCCTGTCCGATCTCCGTATACAATGCCGGGAGGTTCGCCCGGTCCTCGATCCGCTCGCCATACGGCGGATTGGTAATCACAAAACCATATTTTTTCGGATGATTCAGCTCTCTGACACCGCGCTTCTGGAAGTGGATCAGATGATCAACTCCAGCCAGCCGCGCGTTTTCTCTCGCTGCCTTAATCACCTCGCCGTCGATGTCATAACCCTGAATATCCGTCTCAACCTTATCATCAATCAGATCCTGCGCTTCTTCCACCGCGTGATACCAGTGCTTGCGCGGCACAAGATTCTTCCAGCTTTCAGCAAGGAAGCTGCGGTTCATACCCGGCGCAATATTTGCAGCCATCATTGCAGCCTCGATTGGGAAAGTACCGCTTCCGCAGAACGGATCAACCAGGATGCGGTCTGCCTTCCACGGGGTCAGCATGATCAGCGCCGATGCCAGTGTCTCTGAGATCGGAGCTTTTGCAGTCAGTTTGCGGTAACCGCGTTTATGCAGGGATTCCCCCGTCGTATCCAGTCCGATTACCGCCTCATCCTTCATCATAAAAATGCGGATCGGATAGCTTGCTCCATCCTCCTTAAACCATTCGATTCCATAAATACTTTTCAGGCGTTCCACAATTGCCTTTTTCACAATCGACTGGATATCCGACGGACTGAACAGTTTACTTTTCACAGATGTCGCTTTGGTCACCCAGAATTTCGCGTCACTTGGCAGATATGCCTCCCATGGCAGTGCCTTCACTCGTTCAAACAGTTCCTCAAACGTCGTCGCATGCACCGATCCGACCTTCAGTAAGATGCGCTCAGCGCTGCGCAGAAAAATGTTTGCTACCGCGATTGCTTCCGCATCCCCGATAAACGTTACTCTTCCATCCTCTACACTGCTGATCTCGTAGCCAAGGTCCAAAATCTCTCTTTTGAGCACCGCTTCCAATCCAAAATGACACGGCGCCATCAGTTCATATACTTCTCTCATGCATTCTCCTCATCCACATGAAGCTTCGCTTCCTTTATTATCTCACCGTCAAACGTAAGAATGCGGAATATTCCATCTTCCAGCACTGCATAAGTCGGCGGATTACCTTCTTTCGGGATCGAAACAGAACCCGGATTCAGAATCAGAATGCCGTCCTTCCGCTCCGCCCGAAGGACATGCGTATGGCCATGCAAAAGTACATCTCCTTTTTTCATCGGCGGAAGATTCTTTTCATTATAAACATGACCGTGCGTTGCATAGATCGCACATGTGCCATCAAATAGCAGCATATAATCAGCAAGCACCGGAAACTCCAGTACCATCTGATCCACCTCAGCCTCACAGTTTCCGCGAATCGCATAGATTTCGTTTTTATGCTCATTGAGCATTTTGATTACTTCCTTCGGCGCATACTCCTTCGGCAAATCGTTGCGCGGCCCGTGATACAAAATATCTCCAAGCAATACTATTCTCTGTGCGTTTTCCTTTTTATATGCTTCCAGCAGCTTTCTGCAGTAAAACGCAGAACCGTGGATATCAGATGCGATCAACAGTTTCATGCCTTTCCTCCTTTTGTCTGAACAGATTTCTCTGTTTTCCCTTTCATTTTTCTTTTTTTTAGAATCGGTTTATTCCTTATCTTAATGCCCGCCCGCTTTGCTGTCAATCCCTATCTGACCATCCCGCCTCTTTCCAGTTACAATATTTTTCCCTCGATATGCCCGATATCCGCCAACCACACTTTTCACCTGATATCCTTTTCCTGCCAGACGGCGCGCCACCTCCAGGCTGAACCCTCCGCGGCCACAATACAAAACCAGCATCCGGTCTTTTCCAGGACGCAGCCCCATCAGTTCCTGCGGCGGCACATTTAAGGCTCCTGCGATATGCCCCGCCTCATATTCTTCCTCTATTCTCAAATCCACGATCAATACAAGCGGATCGTAAACGTACTGATCCAGTTCTTTTGCCGGAATTGTCTCCAGCATCGCTTCCACCCTCCAATCGCCTGCGTCTCTGCTGTATCATATGTAGAAAACCGCAGAACGTGTTGCTCTCATTTTTTATTTCATCCAGTCAGAGTTTTCCGCAACTTATCAAACATGGTCTGATTCGTCCCAAACGGCATATCCAGATCCGGCATTCACAATCTTTTTTCGCTTTTTGCAGCACTTGACTTTATTCAGCCTAATGAAAAGCTGTGCAGAAACAGGCCGGGAATTTTCTTCCCGGCCCATCTGCATTCACTCCTAATATTCGTCTTTTTCACTTCCGTACGAGTCATGACAGTCTTCTTCATACTCGGACTGCTCGTTTCTCGCACTGCGTGCTTTCGTATTTTCCGCATTTTTGTATGCAGCCTTATTTTCATACTGCATTCCGGATACATCTTCTCTCTTGGACTTTGCATTTGATGCCTTTGAATTCGTCGTATTTTTTGCCATTTTCACAGCCTCCTGCAGATTATTGCACTGCCGCACAGACAGCGCCGCAGATACCGGAAACCCTGCATTTCAACGGCTTCTGCATTCTCTAGTATGCCGATAAAATTATAAAATATGTATTGCAATTTTCTGGAAACTGTATTATAATTTGACTTGTAAAAAACTTACCCTTCAAAACATTTTTTACAAACCCCTTATTAATTATTTATACTCCCCTCGAAGCGGTCGACAGCTCCCCTGTCGATCGCTTCATTTTTTACTTTGTAATTTCTCAGAATAAAAAAGACAGCAGGATGATTGTCTCCGGCTGTCTTTTCTGTCTTATCTACCAGGCGAATAAATGCAAATCCGCCGCCTGTCATTTTCCAATATTCACAGAGCGTAGATCTCTCCAGATTTAGTTCACTCCGCTCTTATATCGCTTCACTGTGATACGTTCTACCTTTGCATCCTCCCCGATAGCCTGACACCATATCTTGACTGGTACATTTTGTAGCCATTCACCAAGTACCAATGCCGTATCCACCGTACCGCCGCCAACCACCGGTGTGTCTTTCTCGGAAAAATAGATTCTTCCCATCACATGGTTCCCTGCATAAACAGTAAATTTCACATTTTTTCCAGTAAAAAACAACTTCAGATCCTCACCAGCGGCCGCATCTGCTTTCACCTCAAGCATTTTATTTTCGCCCTCTGAAAGCACAAGCGGAAGACGCGTTCCGGTTTTCTCTCCCCGTTTTGGAAGCACTGTTCCATACGAACACTTCTGTATTTTCCTTCCAGCAAAAAGTGTGACATTCCCCATCTCATCTGTATAGTATCTCCTATACACATACAGTGTAATCTCCAACTCACCTTGCCCCGCATAGGCGGAAAGATCCACATATGGATCATCCTTTACTACACTGGCTGCCTTCTGATTGTTGACATATACTGTGATCATACATTCTGCCTTTTCAAAATGAAGAAACAGCCCGTCCTCTCCCTCCGGTGAACAGATCGTGCGATTAATCAGCGTCACCAGCGGCGAAACAGCACGGTTGTAACCGTCTGCATTCATGATGGCGTTGTATGGCGAATGGCGAAAATAGCAGGTCTGCCGCGGCATTTCATCCGTTTCATATCCGCGCCAGTCATTCGTCAGATCTTCTGTGCGAGTGATCTGCAGTAACGTCTCTATTCCTTTTAAAGAACCCATGCGAAGGCTTTTTACACGGATATCATCAAAATTGGCGTGTCCCCAGATCTCCGTCATTATCTGAAGATGTCCTGCTTCAAAATTTCGGACTGCTGTGCTACAGTTCGCATAAAAAATCTCACTTTTTTCTTTCTGGGTTATCGTGACAATATCCGCAAGACCAGACAAAAGGTATGCTCCCTTTTCCGGAAGCTCTGTCTCATATCTTCCGATGCCGCGATACTGTCCAAAATACTCCATCGGAGCGATCTGCCCCTTCTCATGTTTTTCTGTTTCCAGTTTACAGTCATAAACGGAAGTCCGCACACCAGGTACTATTTCTTCCTGCTCTCCTGGCAGCACAGCAAGCGGTGGAAGGAACGGCAGGCCGTGCTCAGACACATAATCATAACGACCAAAGCAAAACAGCAGACGACCTTTCTGCACTTTTCGTCCGTTTTCCGGTTCTCCGATACAGATCGTATCACTCACTCCATTTTCCTCAACCACAAGAACTGCATTACCGTTTCCGTAAAGCCATATGACAGTGTTCCCATCTTCCTTGTAAACAGAAGCCAGCTCATAATTTGAAAAACGAATCTTCGCTGTCTCCGTAATTTTTACATTCACCGGCAGCAGCTTCGTCTCACAGCGGTCCATACAGAGTTCATATGTCTCACCGTCTAATAAAAGTCCCACTGTCTGCTTTTCTCCGAGATTCGATACATCGAGCAGACTGCCCAGATCAGTCTTTAGTTCCGGCACAACCTCATTGACACACGCACCGAAAATCACGGCGTTGCTTTTCTCCGGCTTTCCAGCTCCGATCGCTGTTCCAAATGTATACAACAAACCTGCAAACAGTCTTGCCTTTAAAATTGCCTCATCATAATTTCCAGCCGAACCGATCATAGACTTAAAATCATAATCCGTCGCCATGATCGCTACCGGCTTATCCTTCGGTCCCCAGTTCGTAATTCCGGTATAAAAATCCATTGTCGTTCCGGATGTCTGATTGTACGGTCCAAGCAGCTTCGCTCCGCACGCTAAAAGCCGCTTCAGGAAATCATGCTCCCGGTTTGTCTCCGTAATCATAAACGGCATCCTGCGAAGTGCAACGGCCTCATTTAAATGCAGTGCTCTCTGCTCCAGTCCTTTAAAATCTCCTGATGAATAAACATTAAATGCAGAGTATAATCCCTCCGTAAGGCCTCCACTTTTTACAATATCATCCTGCCCGCAGCAGTAAAACAGTGGAATTTCCATTCCGAAAGACTCTGCCATTTTTTTGAGCTTTCCCATATATGTAACCGGGCTTTTGCAGTCATAAAAGTCCAGTTCGTTTTCAATCTGCATGCAGATAATACTGCCCTGCTTTGTGATCTGATATCGATCAAGAATTGGCAGAATATGGGAATACCAGGTATACATTGCCTTCAAAAATGTCGGTTCATCCTGTCTCACTGGAATTCCATCCACGTAAAGCCATGACGGAATCCCGCCACCATCCCATTCTGAGCAGATGTATGGACCCGGTCTTGCAATCACGAACAGGTCATTTTCTTTTGCAAGCTTTAAAAAACGCTCCACATCACGATTATCCTCAAACGTCCACTTTCCTGGTGATATCTCATGGTAATTCCACGGAAAATAAACATCGATTGCATTATACCCAGCCGCTTTTAAAAGTTTCATTCTCTGTTCCCAGCGCTCATTCGGAATCCGGAAATAAAATAAGGAAGATGCCAGAATCACCCGACAGCTCCCATTGATCCAGATTCCATTTTCATTCAATTCTATCTTCATAAATACCTCCGCCCATCTTTTTTTGTTTTACTGACCCCTTGCTTTTCCAGCTTCGATCAGCAAGCAGCAGAAATTTTATCCAGAGAGCGGCTCTTCCGCCCCCTGGATACTACAAACTGGTAAAATCCGTCAATTTCTTTTATTGTATCTGATTTTTCTTTACTGTGCAATGTTATCAAACGCTGTATCGAGATCATTCAGTAGCGCATCCACATCAAACTCATCACCCATGCATGCATTCATGATTGTCTCAAATACGATATCCTGATGCTCAGAATCCAGTCTCGTAAGCCCTGCTTCGCTGAACGACTGCTCTGACGGATAATTCATTATCTCAGCCAGTGCCGGGAGCATATCATAATCACCTGCCACAGACGGCATCTGGTGCGCTTCCTCTGCATAAACCTTCATAGAATCCTGCGAATATATCAGGTTGTAAAGATTGCGTGCCGCTTCTTTTGTCGCCTCGTCCTCAAAATTGTAAAGTACCAGCTGCTGTCCCGGCTCCTTGATCATCAGCGCTTCTTCTGGATTTTCGCTTACCGGCATCGGAAATACACCGATGTTGATATCCGGATTATAAGATGTAATACCATCTACCGCCCAAGAGCCATGAACGCACATCGCTGCCTCTCCATTTGCCATCAGCTGCTGTGCAGAATCCCAGGAAGTACCAAATGCATCATCATTCCAGTATTCATGAAGTGACCACGTGGTTTCCATCTGTGTCTTAAAGCTCTCAGAATCTGCAAATTTCTCGCTGCGGTCCATCAACTTTGCCCAGAAATCACCATCATCATGCCAGCACACTTCGTCGTAAAGTGCACGCGGATAGCAGCTAAATGCCCACGCCTCTGCAAACGGAGTTGCAAATGGGGTCACACCGTTTTCTTTCAGTGTATCACATATCTGTCTTAATTCCGAAAGCGTTTTCGGCTCCTCCAGACCGTACTGTTCAAAAATATCTACATTGTAAAATACACCATAGCCAGAAAGTTCAATCGGAATACCAAGCTGCTTTCCGTCTACCATACCCTCCTTCAAAAGATCTGCGTCCACATTATTCAGACATTCAAAATCGCTCAGATCAGCAAGATAACCTGATTCATTGTAAATTGCCAAATCCGCGTTACTTGCAAGGTCAAAGATCGCCGGAGCGTCATCCGATGCCAGCTTCGTCTGCAAGATCGTTTTATGACTATCTGCATCTACGGTCTCAATGTTTAGAATAACATTGTCGTACTTCGCCTCAAATTGCTCTTTCACGCTCTGAATCCACGCCTGCTTTCCAGCCTCTGCATAATGGTTCAGCCAAGTCAGAGTGATCGTGTCACCAGAATCTCCAGCTGCCATCACTGTTCCGCTCATTGATGCAACCATTGCCGCCATCATCATAACCACTGTCGCTTTTTTCATGTTGTTTTCCTCCTTAGATGATAGATAATTTTATATTGTCTCCCTGCCAGACAGTCATTCCGTTTTCCTTTTGTACGAAACATCTGCACAGAGACAGATTTCATAGAGAACCTGCTAATAGGTCGAATTTCATGTTTTCACTGCTCCCACGGTAATTCCATTTACAATATATTTCTGCATAAACACAAAGCAGAGTACTACTGGAATCATTGAGAGAATTGCAGCCGCAAAAGCCATCCCGTAATCGGCTGTATACTGTCCGAAAAAATAAAACTGCTTGATTGTAATTGTCCGAACTGCTTCTTTCTGGAGAAGAATCACAGAAATATTAAAATCATTCCACAGCCACATCACATGCAGCGATGCGACTGTTGCCGAAATCGGCTTCAAAAGCGGAAATGTAATCAGCCAGAAGCTTTTGAACTCACTGCATCCGTCCATATACGCTGATTCTTCGATCTCTCTTGGAATTGATTTGACAAAACCAACGTATAAAAACGATGCATATGCAATACTCGTTCCAACCAACATCAGCACCATGCCAGGCAAAAAATTCAACATCTTCAAGGTTTTGTAAATCTTGTATACCGGAATCATCAGGATCTGAAACGGAATCATCAGTGACGCAAGATACAGTTTATCCAACACGCGGAATGCCCGCTTCTCCTTTGCATACCGTGCCACCGCATAGCCGCTCATCGAAGAGCACAGCACAATCAGTACCACCGACGGCAATACAACAAGTGCCGTGTTTTTTAACGAATGTACAAAATCGCTTCGTATCATCGCTTCACTGTAATTTTTCAGATAAAGCGCTTTCGGAAGACCAATGACCGATTTTGCCAGTTCCGGCTTACTTTTAAAGGAAGTCAGAACAGCAAGACCGATTGGCAGTATAAAAACTGCCATAGCCAGAAATACCAGAAGCAGGTAAACGATTGTCCAGACACTTATTTTTCGTTTTCTCATAGTTCAACCTCTCTTTTCCGAAAGAAAGAGGACACCAGCAGTCCTACCACAATCAGGACAAGCGCAAACAGCAATGATACAGCCTGACCATACCCCGCTTTGTAGTATTTGTACAGATTTTCAAATACGTAAATCGATACTGTCCGTGAAGAACCGCCTGGACCGCCGGAAGTCGCTGACAATGTTGTGGCAAACTCCTTGAGCCACGAGGTCAGTGTAAGCGTAACACACACAGAAAACGACGGCATGAGCAGCGGCAGCGTAATTTTGAAAAAGCGCTGTGAGCCAGAGGCACCGTCCACAGTTGCCGCCTCATACAGTTCCGCTGGAATGTTTTTCAGACCCGAGAGATAAATCAGCATATTCGTACCGGCCGTATTCCATACGCCGATAATTACGATGCCTAGGATAACGTACTTTGAACTTCCGAGAATGTTTTTCCAGCCAAATACCTTCGGAAAAAATTCATGATACAGAAACTTCCACAAAAATGCAGTCAGTACCGAGCTTAAGCACACCGGAATAAAAAATGCCACCCTTGCTACAGTATTCAGCTTTTGATATTTCCCATTTACAAACATTGCCAGAGCAAGTGGAACTACGTTTCCGAGGATTGTGCCAATTACTGCAAATTTCAAGGTATTAAGGAATGGACCGCGGACGCGGATATCTTGAAAGATCGCCTGAAAATTTTTCAACCCAACGAAATTGTATTTTATTCCTACACCGTCCCAGTCCGTGAATGCTATATGGAATCCCATGCAGAATGGGATCAGCATTGCAAATGCAAAGAAACAAAATCCCGGAAGTACGAACAGATATTTTGAAATACTTCTTTTCTTTCTCATACCACTCCTTCTTTCATACATCCAGCAGCACGCGTACTACTCCGACATCGCTTGAAACCCATAATCCCATGTCACACTCATCTCCAGTGCGTTCCCTGTCCGCTACAAAAACGCCTTTTTCATCAAAATGTCCTTCTTCAACACTCAGATACGGCCCATTGTTTGCATTCAGCCCTTTCGTCCCGCGCAGAACAGAAGCCCTCTTTGTCGCAGTCTGTTTTGGAAACAGAACCAGTTTAAAACCCTCGCCGGCCAGATAAAGCTCCGACTCCTGTGCCGTTATAATCAGTCCCTTGCCACGATATTTTTTATATTTTTCATCCTCATGGCAATTATCCAGATGAATATACGGTTCATCCGGTATCCTGTCCAGAAAATAAACTCTTCCGTACATCGTCCCAAGATCCAGAAACATAGAATCTGCATACTCCTGCTGCACAACACTACGAATCTTTCCGGTTCCCCGATACTGCTCCAAAAGTGGTTTTACCGAAGACAGGATCTGTGTCGTCCGGCGATACGCCTCTCCAGCCGGTGTTAGTGCTCCCTGCTCATCAACTGTCGCATCAATTGCAAACACATGAATTCCGGTAAGACCAAAATACTCAATTGCCTCAAAAACATACAGGGAATTAATCTCATCCGCATGCGATTCCGGAATATACAGTGGATTATCTTCTCTCGCATAAGCTCTGCAAACCTCCAAATACGTTTTCTGGTCATCAAAATAAATATCAGGACAGATACAGTCGATATCTGGCGCAAACTCTTTCCAAATACCAAGCACAAGGCTCGTCGCTCCACCACATGGGTAATCCACACCCGGCACACGGTTCTGTGTCTCCATCACCCATACATTCACATACAGTGGAATGTCAAAGCATTGTTTTCCCGCTATTGCAACCTGCTCAATATACTTTGCAAAATAATAGGCAGAAAAAAATTCCTCAGCTTGAATTCCAAAGAAATCACGCCAACTTCCGCTGCTGACTGCTCCGGCCTCCTGCCACTTTGTTGTCACAGCTGTATCTTTTTTTTCAAAAACAAATTTAGAAAGCTCCTCCGGGATTTCTTCTTCAAACAGTCGGTTTGCCATGCCAGAATAATCTCTCGGCGCAGCATGAATTCCCGGCTCATTCTCAACCTGAATCGCCAATACACAGTTATTTTTGTCATACTTTTTTACATGGCGCAAAAGAGCCGAAAATGCTTTGGCATCTGCCGCGCAACTTTCTTTTGAAAACGGAGACAACACCATTGACTCATTTCCAAGTGCATCGATCACTCGCCAAAAGCGCTCACGATCCTTTTTTACCCAGCCAGGCACGTAATGAGAAGCTCCGTTCTTCCATGTGCCAAACCATAAGAGCGTCAGCTTCAAGCCATTTCTCACCGCTCCGTCAATGATGTAATCAACCTGGCTGTAATCAAACGTATTTTCTTCCGGCTCCAGCCTGTTCCAATAAACCGGGAAAGCCGCCGTATTCATTTCATACCTTTTGATGATAGAAAATGCCCGATCGATCGCCTCCCTGTCACGCGAACTGCTGTTGTTCACCTGGCCACCGATCGTAAAAAAATTCAATCTTTCTTTCTGAAACATAGCACCGCCCTTTCTTGCAATCGTTTTCATAATTATTTTTTAAATATGCAGTAAAATAAACGGCTTATTCACTGCATTTCTATGTCTTTTTTAATTGCTTTTTCTTTTATTTTGCAATCGTTTACAAAAAGTATAAAACTAATTTTGTCTTTTGTCAATCAAATATTTCACAATTTTTTCACAAAAAAATAAACCGGATATTCATAATCCGCTTTATTTTTCCTCATAAGAAATCTCCCAGCAAGTAGGTTCTTTCTTACGATATTGGTCAAATCCTTTCACAAGAAGCTCGGACAGAAAACATCAGCGGAACATCATAGATGTCTTTTGTCTCTTTTTTTTCAATCATGTCAATCATCGTATCAATGATCATCTTTCCGAGTATTTCATAATCTGTAGAAACCGATGTCAATTCCGGTTCCAACATTTCCGCAATATATGTATTGTCAAAGGAAACGACCGAAACGTCCTTTCCGCACTGCAAACCACTTTCACTCAACGCCTGCATCACGCCCATCGCACAAGTGTCAGTAACTGCAACAACTGCTGTAAATGTCTCACCACGCCGCAGAAGATTTTTTACCGCAAAATATCCATCCTCTTTCCCATAATTTCCCTCACAGATAAGCTGCTGCGCAATACCGCATTCCTTCAGCACCTCTGAATAAGTCCGACGCTTTTCTACCGTGGACCAGACATCACTCCTTCCGCCGACAAATGCAATTCTCCTATGTCCAAGACCAATCAGATATTCCAAAAGTGTTCGCATGCTTCTGGCATTATCCACATAAATGCAGCGACAGTCCGTATTTTTTACCGGGACCGAGGTGATTACCGGTATTTTTTCCGCTGTCGATTTGATCTGACTGTAAAGCTGCGGTGGGATCGTCTGACGGTCAAGTGATCCTCCAATCTGAACGATTCCACAGGCATGCTGTGCCAGAAGATGTGTATAAAAATGCGTTTCCAGTTTCAGGCTGTTAAATGAATTGCACAATGCCAGAACATAGCCTTTCCGCAAAGCTCTTCGTTCACAAACCGAAAAAATCCGTCCATAAAAAGGAGTCCGAATATCAGGGATCAGCATACCAATCATATTGCTAGTCGATGTTCCAAGACTTCTAGCCAGATAATTAGCCTGATAGCCAAGCTCTTCTGCTGCATCCAGCACCTTTTTTCTGGTCTCTTCTTTCACCGATGTCTGTCGATTGAGCACTCTTGAAACGGTCGCCACCGACAGTCCAGTCTTTTTAGCTATATCCACAATTGTTACATTTTTTTCCATAATCAAATGCCTCAGTTGTATGATTTTACAGAATCCCGGATTACAAAGACCGATTCTATGATCTCTGTCTTTTTTATCAGATAGTAATCTGGTTCATTAATAGCATCAAGCGCCGTATAGATCAACCGTTGGGCAAACTTTTCATAATTGCAGCCCACAGTTGTAAGCTTCGGCGTAATACTTTCTGAAATAAAAGAATTATCAAAACAGACAATCGAAATATCCTCTGGAATACTCAGATGCTTTTCCTTAATTGCCCGTATTGCTCCAATCGCAACAATTTCATTCACTGCGATCACTGCCGTCGGTTGTTCTCCTCTTAACAAAATGCGGCGCATTTCCTGATAGGCGCCTTCTTTTTCATATCCGCACGTATCGATCATGCTTTTTTTCTCAGGAATCCCATAACGCCGCATCATATGCGAAAACTCTTCCGCCTTATCTTCATAGGAACGTGCATTCAATACTCCCCCCAGGAAAAGGAAGCTTTTATGACCAAGCCCGATCAGATATTCGATCAACGTCCGCATTGCCCGTCCCTCGTCGGTGATCACATTACAGACGTTTTCGCACTCCATCCGTCCCATAGTGACAATTGGTGTATTTTTCGCAATTCTCTGCACACAACTGTAATATGCCTCATCGATCCGTGCCCAGTCTGATTCTCCGCCCAGCAAAATAATTGCTTCCATTTTCTGTTCTGATAACAGATTCAGGAATTTCATTTCAATTTCCGGAACATCGTGTGTCTCATATGAAAAAACAGAATAGCCATTTTTCTCGGCAATCTGATTGCATTCATACACGATCCGTGAAAAAAAAGGATTACACACATCCGATACAATAATCCCGATGCATCTTGTTCTCTGCTTTTTTAAGGATCTGGCGAATTCGTCCGGCACATAATTGTGCTTTTTTAGCAGGCCTTCGATCAGTTCCCTTTTTGCCCTGGAAACACCTGGTTTCTGATTGTAGACTCTGGAAACCATCGATGGAGACACATTTGCTTCACGTGCAATGTCATATATCGTTGCATTACTTTTTTTCGTCATAGCTTTTCCCTCAGTATATTTGAATCTGCTACATGAGTGCTGCAGACTTTTCTCTTATTTTGCTGGATTTTTCCTGCAATGTCAACCCTGCTCAGAAGATGAACCAAAGCAGATATTCGCAATCCAACCGACATAGTCATCCCTACCACTTAGTGCTCTACATACTTGAAGCAAAGGAATGCTTATCTACGTTCAAAATGCAAAAAAGCAGCCGCATCGCATTCTCGCGAGCGGCTGTCTTTTCTGTCTTATTTTCTATGGGTTTGTTTATTACCCGTAAATCTGTTCCTGCAGTTTGGCCAGTGTCTCGTCCCAGTACGGCACCAGCATATCCTGACCCTTTACGTAGATCACATCATACATATTATCGTACGGCACGCGGCTCTGCTCAAACTCATAATCGAGCATCTCCGGAACCTCGGTAATCATGCTCCAGATTTCTGTCTCTGGAATATTCATTGTCACATGCTGAAGGATCTCCTGCATTTTCTCCGTCATCTGTGCAAGGCTCATCTGCTTTGCCTCTGCCATCAGCTGTGTCATAACATAGCGCTGACGCTCAGTACGCTCAAAATCGGAATTGCCGACGTAACGATTTCTTGCAAACCCGACTGCCTGCACGCCATCACAGTGAACCATTCCACCCTCAGATGGAATCATATGCTCGGAACCATCAATATCCATCAGATTGCACATATCCATAATATAGCCATTTGCCACTTCAGCTTCGTCCGCGCTGATCTCCAGATCGACACCTCCGATGATATCTATGATATCGATGAGATCAAAGAAATCTACCGCCACATAACGATCTACCTGAATGCGGAATGTATCCGTAATCGTCTGGCACAGGAGCGGGCCTGCTCCGTATGCATAAGCTGCGTTCAGCTTCGCATAACCGACTCCGTCAATGTCCACATACGTATCACGCATCAGGGATACCATTGACACTTTATTTTTTGCCTTGTTGATTGACACAAGGATCATACTGTCAGAGTTTCCGTTCCAGGTTTTATCCCGACGGTCTACCCCGATCAGAAGCAGGTTGTAAATATCATCGTCCGACTTTGTTTCTACGTCTGTTGTGCTCTGCTTCATCTTATCATGAATGCTCGCAAGCTCGCTTTCATTAACCGCAACACCGGTACGTTCCTCCGTGCTCAGTGTCTCCTCCACAGCTTCCTCCGGAAGCGTCTCTACCGTCTTGACATCCTCATCTGCGACATAATTCACATTGCTATAAAGGTCATGCCCCAGCTTGTAAATCACTCCTCCGCTGATCAGTACCACACCAAGTACAATACAAAAACTGATTGCGAACACTTTTTTCATATTCATTCCCGGCTTTTTCCTGTTTCCGGAACCGTTCCTTCCATCTCCCATGGAACCAGAACGGTCATCTCTGTTCTTTGACATCTCAGAGTCCCTCCTGCGTTTATCACTTTTCTGCCCGGTAAAAGCAACTGACATTTTTATAGGATACTTCATTCATTATTACAGTATCCCCGCAAAATGTCAAATAAATTTTACGCGAATTCCTTTGTCAGAATTCTTCTATACAGAAAAAAAGAGCTTTCTGATTCACTCAGAAAGCTCCATGCGGAGAATGGGACTTGAACCCACACGATGTTGCCACCACAGGCACCTGAAGCCTGCGCGTCTGCCTATTCCGCCATCTCCGCGTCTTTGTGAGTGCTGCACTCGCAACTCACAGTCGATATAATACCTTATCTTTTTTAAATTGTCAACACCTTTTTTGAATTTTTTTAAAAAAATATTTTCTTCGAATTTTTTTAATTTTTTTGAATTTTAGTGTTGACAATTTAAAAAACCGATGCTATAATTCATCTTGTTCCTGCGGAAGTGTCGGAACTGGCAGACGAGCAAGACTAAGGATCTTGTGAGCATTGCGCTCGTGTGGGTTCAAGTCCCATCTTCCGCATAACTGATGAAACGTGGAAAGCTTGATTTTAAGCAAGTTTTCCACGTTTTTTCTTTTTTGAAAAACTGACTACTTTGGTGTTTTGGTATAATACTTTTCTCCGGGAGTTCATTTTTTATCTGCACTTCATACTTTATCCAGCACTGATAAAAGGGGCTGCCAAATGTCAGCCCTTTATCAAACTAAAATCCTTATCATACATATTTTTATTTAATCTGCCTTAATTCCGTTGTATTTCTTACAGTCTGTCTGGAATAAATTGCAAACAAACTCTGCATTTCTTCCATCTGTTCCTGCTGTGCTATATTGTACTCCTGCTGCTTTCCATAAAACTCAAGTGTTTTGTCATAATTCCGGCTCACGATATCCTTGACCTCTACCATGTCTTTCTTCAGACCGGCTACGTCTGCCTTCACCTCTACCATGTCTTTCTTCAGACCGGCTACATCTGCCTTCACCTCTACCATATCTTTTTTTAGATCGGACACATCTGCCTTGATCGGATCCAGTTTCACGTCCATTAGCTGTGAAATCGCCTGTAAGTCTTCTTTTGTCAATGCCATAATTCCCCTCCTTCTCATTCTATTTTATTTCTTATTTAGTATGTATGATATAACATATTATTTATATTTTTTCTACGCTTTTAGAAAATTTTTTTTAATATGCTTTACCACGATCAAAGAAAAAGCCAAACTTCGCTTTGGCACCTCCGCATCCCAGGTATTACACTATATCTTTCAGTTCCGCCAGAATCCGCAATAACAGATGTATCACTGCATCGGTCAGCTGACTGATCATTCGAATGCGCACAAAGGAGTCGCTGTATATTTTCCGCAAATTCTCTACCGCATAATTTCCGCCCCAGAAGATTGCTGCCACGCGCATTCCGTTTTGGCGCAGGGAACGCACCGCCGCGCAGGTGTCTTCCACCGCAAGTGTTTCGTCGTAGTCTCTGGAACTGCGCAAACGCCCGGGCACAAACGCTTTATAGGCATCGGAAGGCATTGCATCCGTCAGCACAAGCACAATCCGTTTTTGTTTTTCATAGCCGGACTGCTCCATCAGCACACGTATCGCCTGAAGCGCCAGTCCGTCCCTGTTGTTTCCCGCTGTGTAATAACGAAAAATTCCCTCTGCACTCTCTGCCTCTCCGTATCCTTTCAGACGCTGAAGCACCGTATAGCCGCGCACGCTGCGAAAGCTCACTACCTGCACCGGAATATGAAGATTTATCAGGCTGCGCGCGATCATGTACGCCTGCGCAGCGATCCCCTCCTGTTCGTGGTATCTGGAGCTTGAGGCATCCAGCACAAGATCAACCGTAAAATCCGGCAGCGGATACACGATTTCCCTGCAAAAAACATCCAAGTCATGCATTGCACGGATCCGATAAACGACGCGTGCGTCCAGTCGTCCACTGTTTGTATGAACGATATCCGGCTCCTGCTGCTCCTCCAGTGCATTTTTCAGATGCGTGGTAATCCTTGCAATACAGCGCTCATAATATTGACGATCCGCATGATAGTAAGCCCGGTTCTTCATCATCTGTTCTTCCTGTTCCCAGCCAAATTCCTGATCTGCTGTGCCCGAACCTGAATACCACAGCCGACATCGCTTGTGATAGCCTACGCAATACTCTTTTTCGATCTGTTGCATAACCATGTCCGAATAAATACAAGGACCAAATGTATTCTGCACAAATACACGATCCTCCGCCTGCGTTGTCTCACTGCGCAGATGTTTCCATGCAATCCGCCATCTGGAAAGCTCCTCTCCATCTCCATTTCCACTCCCTCTGGAGCTGCGCACGTGAAATTCACCCGCCAAAAGATGCCGCATCAGTACAATCAAAAGTCCCGCTCCGACAAACGCAGTCTCTTCTGATTTTCGTGCCTTTATCGCCTGATAAAAATAAAAATGGCGAAATACCCACTTCGTCTTTACCACCAGCTGCGCATCCGAAAGAGAAGCCGCTTCCTCAAGTGCCGCCGCCAGCTCCAGCTCTTTTTTATGAAACCCATCAAAATCCATGCCAAGGATCTTCCGGCAGCGCAGTAGCGACTGACGTTCCCAGCCAAGTTCCCGATAGCGGTCCATCGCGCGAAATTCCGACAGATGAATTTTCGCATATTCCTTCCTCAGTTCCAAAAGCGACGGACGCTCTTCTTTTTTCCGCTCAAAAACAGCCTGTTCCAGGACAAGCTGGGCGAGAGCACGGAACTTATCTGGATCGCGTCCAAACTCAAGCCCGCGCAGAAACGGCATCAGAACTTCCTCGTCCATGCAGGCATACGCCAATCCTTCCAGCGTATTCAGATACAAATCAGGCTCCCCATCCCCGTGAAAAAACAGATACTGCGGCTCAAAATCATAGCGATCTGCAGCCGTCCACACCATATTTATCGCCCGTTTCCGGCGGGCATCGTTTAATTCCATGATTTCGGTATCCTCGCTGCGATCACATCGTGAATGATCGACCGCTCCGTACTGTCAAATACTTTGTTTGTGATGCCCATATCCATTGCCTCAAGCGGAGAAAGTCCCAGCTTCATAACGCTGACTGCATCCAGAAGGCCGCGCAGATCCACTGCGCGCGGACTGATTTCCAGATTACCAGCCTTTTCGTCCAGCTCATAAAAGATCGCACATAGCTGGCGGCACATCGCCTTGCTGATCTCCGGATATTCCCGTCGCAAAAGCTTTTCCAACTGTTTTTCCTTGATAACAGGCATCTGCAGCACCAGAAAGCGCGAGCCAAGCGCCTCATTTAATTCCCGTGTTCCGGCATAGCCATAATTCATTGTGCCAATAAACCGCGTTGCCGGATGCAGTTCCAGACGTTCATACCCGGACACCTCCAGAATCCGCCGGTAATCCAATGTCGCATGCAGCACAGCCATCGCCTCATTTTTCGCCATATTGATCTCGTCCAGGATCCCGAAGCCACCATATTTTGCACACTGGTAAATCGGTCCCGGTCGGAAAACTACCTTGTCTCCATCAAATGTATCAGTACCGATCAGATAGGAAGCGTCCACATTGACATGGAAAGAAACATTCCAGTACGGACGTCCGAACAGATAGGCAAGATTTTCTGCCAGTACATTTTTCCCGGTCGCCTTCGGACCGCACAGAAGCAGATTTTTCTGTGCCAACAGCGCACAGATCGCTTTTTCCATCACATCCGTTCCGTAATAATGAAACCGCGGCACAAGCATCCCTCCACGATTGCATGAAATCATCTTCCCCTCATAGTTTCTGCGAAATTCTTCAATTGCCTGACGCAGGTCTGGCCGGATTCCTTCCTCTTCTGCCCAGTTCATGTTTCTCCTCCTCTGACAAAATTTTCCGACTTTATCTCATATGTTCCTTTCATTCTAATATACCGTCATCTATTCTGCAATCTCAAAATATCTTCCATTATCTGAAAGTATAATATAAAAACAGGACCTCAATATTTCGAAGTCCTGCTCTCTTTTTCTGAAATTTAGTCATCCCCTGAAAATCTTATAGATTTTTGTTAATTTTTCCGGCTTTTTCTGCATTACAGGATAAGCCCACCGCTGTCATCCTTCAGTCTCGCAGCCTTCAATATCCTTTCTGAGCAGCTCCAGCGTACTTTCCAGATTCCGTTCCTCCAAATGCCTGCAGATAGTTGCATGCACGCTGTTGTCCACAGAATCGTCCATGCTGCTCCAGCTGTTCCAGCGTTGCTGCGCATACGTACGTTTGAGAATCCCCATGCAGTCCCGCAGGAGCTTCATCAGTACCTTGTTACCGGAAAATGATGCCAGAAGCAGATGAAATTCCTCGTTATCCTCCCAGACCTCCCAGACATCCGTATTCTGCTTCGCCGCAGCTTTTTTCACCTGTTCTTTCAACTGTTTCAGTTCCGCATCGCCAAGCTTTGAAAAGGAAGTCCGCAGTGCTTCCAGCTCCAGAAGACTTCTCATCCTTTTTGCATCCCGCGCGTCCTTTTCCGTCATTCGCACGACCCGATACCCAAACCGTGGAATATTAATCAGCACATCCTCACTGCAAAGCTTGATCAGTGCTTCCCGTACCGGTGCTTTGCTGACACCGAGCAGCTCCATCAGTTTTTTTTCCGTGAGCACCATTTCTTCCTCGGAAGCATTTTTAATGATCAGCTCCAGAATCTGATCGTGCACCCGGTCAGTCAGGGATACCTGCCTTGTCGGCATAAACTCTGTCATCACGTCCATTCGTTTTCCATCCTGTGTCTAATATTCTTGCAGTTCGTCGGCGAAACACTTTTCCGCCACACTGCTGACTTTTTCCTGTATTTATCTTAACACGCTTATTTCATTCTGTCCAGAAGCGCAAGGATATCTGCACGGCTCATCGCATAAAAGCTTCCGCACGTATGGCTTCCACAATCTGTCATCAGATCTGCAATCTCTTCAAATTTTTCTGTGCCGATGCCCACCTCTGCAAGTGTCAGCGGTAAGCCCGCACGGTGGATCAGATCACGCAGTCTCCGAACACCCTCCAGCGCCGTCTCCTTCGGATTTTCCAAGTTGAGATCGATATGCCATACACGCGTTGCATACTGCACCAGCTTCGGCAGGCAGTCCTCCTTTTCGGAGAGATATTCCATCCATGCCGGAGTCGAAATTGCAAGCCCTGCACCATGCGCAATATCATAAAATCCGCTGATCTGATGCTCCAGTCCGTGATTGAACCAATCCTGTGCACGACCGCAGCCCGTCATATCGTTCTGCGCCCAAGTGCCGCAGAGCATGATTTCCGCACGTGCCGCATAATCATCCGGCTTTGCGAGTGCAATCGGAAGGTTATGGATAACTGTCTGCAAAATAGCCTCTGTTACGCGGTCTGTCATCTCCACATTTGGCGTCCGGCTGAAATAACGCTCCATCGCATGTGACATCATATCCATGCAGCCGCATGCCGTCTGATACGGCGGAAGCGTGTATGTCAGCTCCGGATTCATAATTGAAAATATCGGACGCATCAGCGGGGAACCAAATCCGGTCTTCATTGGAATCGTCTCGTCTGATACAATACAGCTGTCGCTCTCTTCACTTCCTGCTGCCGGAAGAGTCAGAATATCTGCCACCGGAATCCGTTTCTCGCCCGGCTTTACCTTTCCGCAGATCAGGTCCCACACATCTCCATCGTAATATACGCCAAAGCCCATCGATTTACACGTATCGATGACGCTTCCGCCGCCGACCGCCAGCAGAAAATCAATCCCCTCTTTTCTGCAGATCTCAATGCCTTTTCTTACCAGAGACACTCTCGGATTCGGCACAACGCCCGGCAGCTCGGTAAACCACAGGCCAGCATCTGTCAGTGACTTCACAACACGGTCATACAGCCCGCTTCTTTTAATCGATGAACCTCCATACACAAACAAAACTTTGGTCGCGCCATGCTTTTTCAGCTCCTCACCGACCTTCTGCTCCGTTCCTTTTCCAAAGATCATTTTTGTTGCACACTGAAATTCAAAATTCTGCATATTTTTCCTTCCTTTCTTATTTACCATATCATGCTGTTCTCATTTTTGAGCTTTTCCGCTGCTGTGATATGATTTTTCATTTTGCTCTGCGTAAATCCTGATGCAGTGGGCTTACCTGGCCAGGTTAGAATCACAGCACAATCAGTTTCTTCGGGCTCTTTGCCAGATTCTCAAATCCATTTTCCCTCACTACGATCATATCCTCGATGCGCACGCCGAAGCGCCCCTTCAGATAAATGCCGGGTTCCACCGTGATCACGATACCCGGAACCAGCCGTTCTTCACACATCTCATTGAAGCGCGGGTTTTCATGTACAACCACGCCGACACTGTGTCCCAGTCCGTGCGAAAAACACCCCCGATAGCCCATCTCATAAATATAAGTTCTCGCCGCCGCGTCCACCTCTTTGCACACAGCCCCTGGATGAATACAGTCAAACGCCCTCTTCTGTGCCTCGTACACCGTCTCATAAACCTTTTTCTGCTCATCGGAGATATGTCCGACCGCTACCGTCCGTGTCATATCTGCCAGATAGCCACCGTACACCGCGCCGAAATCCATCGTTACAAAATCACCGTTTCGAATCATACGATTTGTCGCAAATCCATGCGGCAGAGAGCTGTTTTCACCTGATGCAACGATAAAATTAAAATTCCGGTCATCTGAACCAAGTGTTGTCAGCATCACTCCAATTTCTCTGGAAACATCCAGTTCTGTCATCCCTGGTCGGATAAAACCGCAGATATGCGAAAACACATGATCCGTAATCTGCTGTGCCTTCCGGTGGCACGCTACCTCATCCTCCTCTTCTACTGCCCGAAGTGATTCGATCAATATACGAAGCTTTGACGTACCGTCCACAGTAAGGGGCGATATCCTCTCTTTTATGGTCTGATATTCCTCCATCGAGGTCTCGCCGGAATGAATACTCACACGCGAGATACCTTCCGCCATAAGGAGTGTACGAATCTGTTCATACACATCTTTTTCTTCCAGTACACCGCAGTTTTTTACCTCTCTCTGTGCCTCCTCCAGATAACGGAAATCGATGATGAGCCATGCATACTTCTTTGTGATCACAACTGTTCCCGCCGACGACCGCATTCCCGTCAGATAAAAACGGTTGGCCGGGTCGCGAAAGATCGCTGCTTCCATATTCTCCGGCATTGCCGCCTGAAATCGTCTGATCTTATCCATACAATCCCTCTTTTCTGTACTCTGCTTCACGCATGTCTTTCGTTCGCCTTGCTGTACTATACTGATATTCGGCAAATGCAATGGGAACGTGCTCTCCCGTAAACGGGATGCCGCGTAAAGCAAGCCGTCTACAGCTGATTTTTCAGAAGCTCATAGTAACACTGCGCTGCATCCTTCGCAGCCTTAATGTCTGCCGACTCATTATCTCCGTGCACACCGCGTCCCTGCTCCGGACTCGCATGCATCGGTGAAAAACGCAGCACCTGGTCCGTCACTTCCAGAAAATGCCTGGAGTCCGTTCCGCCGCCAAGCACAAACGGAATAACCGGAAGTCCCGGATACGTCTTTTCCACACTACGTTTCATCGCCAGATATTCTTCTGTATCCATTCGGCTCTCCGGTGCTGCATCAACGCCTCCTGACAGTTCACAAATCAGATCATGCTTTTTTGCAAGCACCTGCAGCTTTCTCGTCACCTCTGCTTCACCTTCTACGCTGGCCACACGCACATTTGCCGTAAGCACCGCTTTTTTCGGCATAATATTGACGGCACTTCCTCCCTCAATCATTGTGAAGGCAATCGTACCTCCCAGCAGATTCCGCGCCTCCTTCGTCAGCTGATGCAGTGTCTCATACGGTGCTTCTTCCTGTGCTGCGCGCCGCAGCAGTACAGCCTTCTCCTCTGTACTGCAGTTGGCAATCGCCAGAAGCATCGCACGGTTTCCAGCGCTCAAACGCCGCACAAATAAGTCTTCTGCCTCCACGTCATGCATCAGCTCTGCCAGACGCACAATCGCAGAATGCGGCTGTGGATTCGCGGCATGTCCACCTTCTGAATACGCTGTAAAACGGTACGTCAAAGAACCCTTCTCTGAAATTCCAAACAGCGCCGCTTTTCCGTCGATCAGCCCCATGAAGTTCTCACAGATCGTGCCGCCCTCGTCAAATACTGCTGCAAAGTGAATTCCCATTTTTTTCAAGAACGCGGCTGCCTTTTCCGTTGTCGCTCCTCCAATTTCCTCATCGCAGGAAAAGTAAAGCCAGATATCCCGTTTAGGACGCCATCCCTCTTCAAGAAGCGCATCAAGTGCTGACAGAAGTGCACAGTGCGGTCCTTTCATATCCTGACTGCCGCGTCCCCAGATACAGCCGTCCACAATCGCGCCGGAAAATGGAGGATATTTCCACGCCGACGCATCTGCCGGAACGACATCCATATGCCCCGTAAAAAGCACCGGAGGCTTTTTTCCCGAAGTCGGACCGGCAAGCCGCAGAAGCATCGCCTCTCCGATCATTGTCCGCTCTGCCTGCGCAAAAAGATGTTCAAATTCCTGTTCCAGATATTCCCTGTATCTTCCGATCTCATAAAGCGACTCGTTTCCATTTCCGCTTACCGTCGGGATCTGTACCATTCCAGAAAGACTCCTGGCGATCCGTTCAAACATAATTCCAGCCTCCTGTTCCAAAGTTAAAATTCTTCTCGTTATCTCTTCCTGTTTTTCTCATATTTTCCAAGCAGACAGCGGTAGTACGCTACCGCCTGCTCCATCTGGTCAGCATACAGCCGCTCATTTTCACCGTGTACACCGCTGCCCTGCTCCGGACTGATATAAATCGGTGAAAAACGAACGATATTTTCAGTCATTTTCTTGTAATGCTTGGAATCCGTTCCACCGTTTAACATGGTTGGAATCACCGGAATCTCACCGAACACCTCGCGAATGCAGACTTCCAGATTCCGATAGCCTTCGCAGTGAATATCTGTCACCTTAATTGCATCCCCGTCTCCGTCACAGGAAACCTCAATGTCCATCCGTTTTGCGATCTGCTCCAGCTTCCTTAAGGATTCCTTCAGGCTCTCCACTGAATTTACCCTCACATTGGCTGTGATCACCGCCTGCTCAGGAATCACATTGACCGCACTTCCGCCCTCGGTAAGTGTAAATGCAATCGTTGTGCCGAGCATCGATGGTTCCAGATAGAACCGTCCAAACAGTTTCAAAAACAGACGATTTCCATAAAGCAGTCGGTCAATCCCCTTCATATAAGGTGCCGATTTTTCGTACATCAGAAGAATCTCCTCCGGTACACGCTTTTTAAAAACTGAATGATGCTCTACATAATGTACAAAGTCAGAAAGCCGTGCGATCGGCGTTCCCTTTGGCGGATTTGCAGCCCTGCCGCCATGCGTACGCGCCGTCAGGTACACCTTCGCACTTCCCTTTTCTGCAATCGCAACTGCTGCGCTGCGCACTCGCACCTTTCCAAGCAGATTCATAACAAAAGTACCGCCTTCATCGTAAACCACTTCGAATCGTACTTTTTTCTTTCGAAGCATCTGCGCAATTTTTTTTGTTGTTGGTCCGCCAATCTCCTCGTCGCAGCTTAAATTCAGATAGAGGTCGCGGTCAAAGTGCATTCCCTGCTGCAAACATTCTTCTACCGCTTCCAGAAGCGCACAAAGCGCTCCCTTCATATCCAAAGAACCTCTTCCCCAGATACAGTCCTCCGCAATCGTGCCGGAGAATGGCGGATATTTCCAGTTCCCCTGTGCTGCAACTACATCCATATGTGCCACGAACAGAATCGGTTTTTTTTCTCCCACACCTTTGATCCGCAGAAGCAGCGCTCTTCCAATCTTCTGAATTTCTGCCGTTTTCCACAGAGTCGGATACAGCGTTTCAAGAAGCTGATGAAATGCTTCCATATGATATTGCGCTTCATATCCGGACGTTGATACGGTTGGAATCCGAATCATAGAGGCCAGATGCTCCAGATATTCCGGATGTTTTGGATATGTTTGATTTTTCATGTTTTTCCCTCTTTCCGGCTCAGCCCTTCATACCTGATACCGCAATTCCCTGTACAAAGTATTTCTGGGCAAAGCAGTACAGAATAAACAGCGGGAGCATGGAAATAAATGCACCGGCCATCGACGGTCCGACCTCCGTCAGTCCCTCGCCGACAAACATGGCAAGTCCTGCCGGAAGCGTACGCATATTTGTCGAACTCGTCATCATCATCGGATACAGAAGATCATTCCAGTTGCCCATCAATACAAAAATGAACAGTGTAATAAATGCCGATTTGCAAAGCGGCAGCATGATTTTTACATAGATACCGAATTCATTCAGTCCGTCAATCCGCGCTGCCTCCTCCAGGTCTTTTGGCAGTCCGAGAAAGAACGAACGCATAAAAAATATGCCATATGCGGTAGCAGCTCTTGGAAGAATCAGTCCGACAAAGGTATTCAAAAGTCCAAATTTATAAGTTTCGATATAAAGTGGAATCATAGTTACCTGAAATGGCACCATCATCGTCAGCAGAATCAGGCTGAACAAAATATTTCTTCCTTTAAATCGAATACGCGCAAACGCATATCCGGCAAGTGAATCGATCATTACCGATACAAATGCCACACCAACCGCAAAAATCACGGTATTTTTTATGTAGGTCATAAGTGGAATTCGCTTCCAGATTGCTGTCATATGTTTCCAGGTAATTTCTTTTGGAAAAAAGGTCGGCGGAAAGGACAGGATTTCCGCATCTGTCTTAAACGCCATACTTACCATCCAAATAAAAGGAACCAGAACGATCAGCATCACCAGAATACAGATTCCCTTTTCCAGAGCTTTTACCAGTGTCTGTTTTCTCATGTTCTATCCCTCCTTACGTGTTTTCTTCCACCTTTTTATCGGTGTATCTTCTTAAAACCAGCGTAAGTGCCGCAATCACAACAAAAAGCTCCACACTCAGCGCCGATGCATATCCAAGGTCGTACGTATTGCCAAATCCTCTCGAATAAATATACTGCACAATCGTCTCTGTTGAATTCAGCGGCCCACCTCCCGTCGTTACAAATACGACGTCAAATACCTGCATTGCTCCAATCAGGGTTGTTACAATTACAAAGCTCAGGGTAGGCCACAGCATTGGAATCGTAATATAACGGAAGATCTGCTTTCCGGTTGCCCCGTCGATTCTCGCTGCTTCAAAATAGGTTTCTGAAATGCTGTTAATCCCGGCTACCAGAATAATCAATGTCTGCCCAAATTTTTTCCATACCGAAATGAAAATAATTAACGGAAATGCATACCGCACATCTGTCCAGAAGCTCGGAACTCCGTTTTTCGTAATTAATGAGATCACATATGGAAAAAATCCAACTGCCGAGCCAAAAAAGATCTTAAACATAATTCCAAGGCTGGAGAAAGAACAGATTACCGGAATAAAATAAATAGAACGCATCAGCTTGCTGAATCGGTCTGTGCGGAACAGCCAGAAAGCCAGCACAAGCGACACGGCAATCTGGATCGGGACGGAAAAAATTACATACTTAAATGTATTCAGAAATGCATTCCACACACGCTCCTCACGGAATGATTTCAGGAAATTTTTAAAACCGATAAATTTTACGTCCTGCATGAAAATATCCATGTCGGTCAGACTGATCACAAAGGAACTGACCAGCGGTACGATAACGAAAAGTGTAATGATCACAAGCGCCGGAGCGATAAACAGATATGCCGCATGTTCCGGGCGATTCCAGTACGATCTTATTTTGTAAAACCTGCCTTCTTTTGCATTCATACTCTGCACCTCATTTACAGAAAAGGCTGCTGCAGACGCAGCAGCCTTAGTTCTCTTTGCTTCTTTTTCTTACTCGTTTTCTGCGAGGAATACTTCTACATCCTTCTGGCATTTTGCAAGTGTCTCTGCAACATCTGCGCCGTTCTGAATCTGTTCAGAAGCCGGCTCCATATAATCAGACGTGATCGATGCACCTACGGTGATCTTCTGGAACTGCGGATATGCATAAGTCAGGGTCGGAATCAGTGCCTGTACAACCGGATCATTCTTGATCTCCTCATCCTCTGAAACGGATTTCAGATACGGCGGAACACCGTTTTTCTGTGTCCACTTCTTGCAAACCTCCGTTGTATTCCAGTAGCGAATGAAATCGTATGCAGCCAGCTTGTGCTCCTCAGAAGTGGTAGACGGAATCTCAAATCCAACCGGAACACACAATGCCTTTGCCTCTTCTCCTTCTGCTGCCGGCACTGCAGTTACGCCGAAGTTTCTTCCTGCGTTGCGCAGTCCGTTGATCATCCAGGAACCGTTAATGAACATGCCAACCTGACCGGAGCAAAGCACAGTATCATCAATATCGGCCGGAGATACGCCGTCGTTCCACAGGTCCTGAGCAAAGGTCATTGCTTTAATGTTATCCTCTGTATCGATTGTCGGTGTTGCCGTCTCCTCATCGAAGAAACCATCGCCAAATGCGAACATCATATACTGATACAGCAGATTTGTACCGCTGAAGTCCATTGCCAGTCCATACTGGTTTTTGCTTTTATCTGTCAGCTGTCTTGCAATCTCGCCAACCTCTTCCATGGTCTCCGGTGCCTTTTCCGGATCAAGGCCGGCTGCCTCAAACATATCTTTGTCCCAGAACAGATAATGGGAAATGATCTGCATCGGAACACTATAGTACTCACCGTCCAGCTTGAAAGACTCCAGTACGCCGTCCTGGTAATCGTCCAGGTTGCTTCCTTCATAATCAAAGTAATCTGCCATGCTTGCCAGGTTCTTTGAGCCGTATACACGCAGACGGCTCGTTGGCATCAGTACGAAATCCGGCGCTGTACCAGTTGCAATTGCAGGTGGGAGCTTCTCATAAAACGTATCCCATGGCATAATATCCATCTCAATCTTGATGTTTTTGTCATTTGTCTCATTGTACGTATTGACAATATCGACGAGAACCTCTCCGTCCGTTCCTGTAAATCCATTCCAGAAGGTAAGTGTTACCGGCTCTTCCGGTCCTTCATACACAGTCCCCTCTGCACCTGCCGGGATGCCTGCGAGCATCGATAAGGTGAGTCCCATTGCTGCTGCTTTTTTCCAGTTTTTCATTTTTTTCTTCCTTTCCTTTTGTTTTTTTATACGCAAGAGAACTTCTCTCTTTGTATTTCTCTTTCCAATACGCTCCCGTGCCGCGTTTTATCAGATACTTCTTGCTGCCTCTACTACCCAGCGGATTCTTTCCCAGTCAAGCTTTGCATCAATCGTGCAGTCGCCGCCGAGCATCAGACCGATCTTTCCGTGATTCAGAATCAGATTTCTTGTGTACTCCTGCAGCTCCTCCTTTGTACCTGTATAAATAATTCCCTGCTGTGTATGCTCATCCCAGTGGGTCTCAAACCCGCCAAGACTCGTTCTGCCATGTACGAAATACCGCCCGGCATCCAGTGACAGCCCTTCTACAAATACCGCCCAGTTTACAACCTTCGCCGGGTAATCCTCCCAGATGGCAAGCTGATTGCGATTACCTGCCCAGCCGCACATATGAAGCATATTGTTGTCCGAATAACGATTGGCGTGTTCCAGCACATACAGATCACTCGGTGTGATCGTCGCACGGTACTCCTCCGGTGTAAAGCGGGTGTACTCGCCTCCCTGTACGCAGTAGTAAACGCCGTCACAGCCTGCTTCCGTAATCAGCAGCTCTGCCAGCAGTGCGTTAGACTGTGCAATGACATCCAACGCCTTCATCACTGCATTGCGGTCTTCGTGAATGTATTCCATCACCTGATCGTCACTGATGCCGATTGCATCTGCGCCGAAACGCAGAGAAGAAAATGGGGCAAACACGTTATAAAATACGCATCTTTCTTTTCCGATCTCATCTACAATCTTCTTCGCACGCTCTACCTGGCCGCGGATAAACGGATCATCTGCTGTAAGAAGTGTGAGCTTTGTCCAGTCCTCTGCTTTCTCAATCTTTGGGAGCGGATACGGAAAGTAGCTGTCACACATGATCTTTACAAAATCCAGATCCGTCTCACGGTAATATTTCAGATGCGCCTGAACACATGCATCCCCCTCTGCTTCCTCTCCGCCAAAATGGAACCAGAAGCCTACCGGCACATGATCCACTTCTTTTTTGTTCATTGCATTTAATACTCTTGTTCTCTTGTCCATAATCGGATCCTCCTCTTTTTGTATCTGTCCCCCCAGATATCATTCATTCTTTTTTATCTCTATATTTCAGACGGTACCTGTGTTTTTTCCTGCATGACACAGTTCCATCTGTGATATTCCAATCCATTTTTGTCAAAGCTGTATTCACAGCCCACCCTGCGTCTTACCTGATTCGTTTCATCTCTTCAACGTCTAACGGCATACCATCATGTCGAGAATCACGCGATCCGTATCTGCCATGCCGCGATTACCCAGCTCGCCGAGATTCCGAATGCTGTTTTCCACATCTGCTCCGACGATTCCGTCCAGCTCTCCTGCCCCGGAATTCTTCAGGGCCAGCAGCGAACACTGGTAAGCGCTTGAGATTACCGTTGCGATCTTCAGGGCACATCCCGCTTTCGCTCCGTCACAGATGATGCCTGAAACATCTGCGACCATGTTGTTGATCGCGCTTTTGATCTGAGAGAGACCGCCGCCCTGCAGATAAGTCAGGGCACAGCACACACCGATGGATGAACCCATACCACATCCGCATAGCGGAGAGAGCTTTCCGATGAACTGCTTTACATGAATCGTGATCAGACATCCAAGGGCAAGGGCACGGCACAGCATCTCTTCGCTTGCCTTTAAGGAAATTACCGCCGCTATCACAGGAAGCGTTGCTGTAATACCCTGGTTTCCGCTTCCGCAGATCGTCATCACCGGCTTTGTGCCGCCTGCCATCCGTACATCCGCAGCGGCTGCTGCCAATGCAACAATGTAATTCTGCATGTCATCTGCTTTATCTTCTGTCTTAATGCTGTCGTAAATATTTTTTCCAACCCCAAGTCCATATCTTCGTTGCAGACCCTCCTGCGCAATTGCCCAGTTCATCTGAATCGTCTCATTCAGAAATGAAAGCTCTTCCGGTGCCATCCTTGTGACAGCCTCGTAAATACCATCCACAGTCAGTCCGCTTTTATCGCATTCTGCTTCTTCGATTTCTCCGCAGCTGCTTCTGTCATAAATACTGACCGCTCCGTGTGTGATCTTTGTGATATTGGTATGGCTGTCCTCGATTACAACCGATGCATTATCCTCTTCTGTCTTCAGAATCACCTCTATATAGAGCTTTTTGGATGTTACTTTCTGTTCTACCTCCACGCCGGTCTTTGCAAACTGTTCTGCCATCTGTATCTGATCCGGCGTCACACCGTCCAGCACCTCCAAAATCGCATCGCTGTTTCCGCCGATAATGCCAAGTGCAGCCGCCATCTCAAGTCCAACCACTTTTGTTCCCGGGAGTCCAACTCCCATGGCATTTTTCAAAATATTCCGACTGACAAGAATTTTGGCGTGATTCGGCATTGTTCCAAGTACAGATCTGGCTTTTGCCGCTGCATAGGCAATTGCAACCGGTTCCGTGCATCCAAGTGCCGGAGCAAGCTCCTGCTTTAATATCTGAAGCATTTCTGCCTGTGTCATTTTCCTTAAAGCTGTTTTCTGAGACATTTCCTTTTGTATCATTTCAATCTCCCATCCTGCTGTTGTGCCTGCGCCAAATTTCTGTCATTGCTTTTTGTTTTTTCCGCCTGTAACCTTTTTGTTCATATTTCTAATATTTTTCTGTTATCGTTTCTATTCATATTGCTATTCATATCAGTGATGCCATCAATATACACCGCTTCCTGTGAAATTACAAGTGCTTTTCATTACTTTTTTTCTTTTTGCCTTTTTATCTAAAATTGGCAGATAACTTTTGTACAGAACTGCTAAAGAATTGCCGTTTCAAGGAAAAGAAAAAACAGGAATCCTAAAAGAATCCCTGTTCTCTATTTTCTTTGAGCAGCAAAGATGTTTGCCGCCGATCTATGCGTTTACTTTGAATCACTCCGATTCTACAGCAGTTCCTCCCTGAAAGCTTCCAAATCCAGCGCCAGAATTTCTTTTGCAGTCTCCAGATCTTTTTCACGCAGTGCCTGCACGATCTTCTCATGATTTCCGGCACGTTCTTCTTTGCCACCCTCCCAGGATTTTGTATAATACTGATTGGAAATGCCAGTACAAAGACGTAAAGCTTCCTCAAGTGCTTTCTGCAGATAAGCATTGCAACAGAAGCTGCAAAGCTTACGGTGAAATTCCAGGTTGCATTTCCAGTGCAACTTATAATCATGAATTGTCTCGATACCCTCTACCTCGTCATTTAATTTTTCCAGTTCAGCCAGATTATCCTCCGTCAGAACAGAAAAGCTTGCCTCCAATGCCCCCAGCTCGATGACCTTGCGGTATTCGACAACCTCCCTGATCTGTTGCGGCGTGATCGCAACGATCTGATAGCCGTAGCGTGGAATATTGCGCAGGATATTTTCCCCACACAGCTGCACCAACGCTTCCCGCACAGGAGTCTTGCTGACATGATATTTCTCGATCATATCTTTCTCTCTTATCACACTGGTGACATCATACGCTCCGTCGAGGATGTCGTTTAAAATACCCTGATATACCTGATCTTTAATTGACTGGCTCTGCATTGTGGTTCCTTTCCTGAATCTGCGATTTTGGCTGAGTTTTTCTGACATCTCGCATTTCTGCCACAGACATGCCCCTCCGGACTATCCGCTGCTGCACAGCTTCTGTCTGCTAAGATGCGATACTGGTTTATTCTATCATTATCTTAATAATCTCATCATTCGTTCCGGACATTCCCTCTTTTCCGAGACGGCCGATATTGCGAATTGTATTGTCTGCCCCCTTCGTCACAAGGCCGTCACCGCTGTAGAACTGCTGCCCTCTGACGTACATTTCATAGCCGAGAATACCGGCATTTACCGATGCTGCAATCTTCGCTGCACACGACGGCTTCGCGCCGTCGCACACAATTCCGGAGACGATTGCCAGTCCGTTTACAACCGTATGCGTGACCTCCGTGTAGCCACCACCTCTCAGGTATGCGATACCGGCACCGGCTGCAATGCCGGCACAGACTGCGCCGCAGAATGCCGACAGTCTTCCGATTCCGGTCTTCTGATGGATCGCCACCAGATTGGAAAGTATCAGTGCACGATACATTTTCTCGTTCCCCACCTGCAATTCCCTGGCATACTCGATCACCGGAACAGAACACGTGATGCCCTGATTCCCGCTTCCAGAATTAATGACAACCGGGAGCTCACAGCCGCTCATCCGCGCATCGGAGCCAGCTGCTGCTTTGGCACAGGCGCGGTTGCGGATCTCATTTCCGTATGCGTCGAGCATGACCTGTCCAATACACGCACCGTAGGGATGCTTCATGCCCTCTTCCGCGATCGTCATGTTACAGTGGATCTGATGTTCAAGAACCGCTCTCACATCCTCGATCTCGCACGTCATCGCAAAATCCCAAATATCTTCCATATCCAGAAGGCTGCGATCGGTCAGACCCTCTTCCTGATCTCCTTCCACGACCGTCTCCAACAGCTTTTTGCCGTTATGCTCCTCCAGCACGATATTCGTATGGTAGTTGGCGATCCGCACCTTTGCCGTATCTTTCCCGGCAAATGCTTCAATGATAATATCAAAGACTCTTCCGCTGTCCAGGTAGCTGATTTCCATATCTACCTGATTCACATACGCGTGAAGTGCCTCGCGCTGCGCCTCGCTGACCTCTGAGATGACCTCCAGTTTTTTCTCCGGACGGCCAGCCACAAGACCTGCCGCCACAGCAGTTTTGATTCCTTTCATGCCGCCTGTGTTTGGCACAACGACGGATTTTACATTCTTGATGATACTGCCACTTACCTCTGCTATGACCTTTTCCGGCAGCTTTCCAAGTATTTCTCTGCACCTTGCAGCTGCATACGCAAGTGCGATCGGTTCTGTACACCCCATTGCTGTAATCAGTTCTTCTTTTAAGATCTGAACGTATGCACCGTATTTTTTATTTTCCTTCTCCATACGTGCCCCTCTCAACCCTTTACTGCTCCGGCCATCAGCCCTGCCTTTTGGAATGTCTGTAATAATAAATATAACACAACAATCGGAACAATGACAAGTGTTGTTCCTGCGAGAATGACCGGCCATGGCGTTGAAAGCCCCTCACTGACCGGAAGCAATGAAATTGTTACCATCAGCGTGTATTTTGCCTGCTTTCTCAGATATAAAAGTGGCCAGAAAAAGTCATTCCATCTCGCAATCAATGTGACGGACGCCCAGGAAGCAAGCGCCGGCTTGATCACCGGAATGATGATGCGCATGAAAATCTTGAAATCACCACAGCCGTCGATCTTTGCAGCTTCGATCAGCTCATCCGGCACATCCTTGATGTACTGATGCATGTAAAAGATACCAACTGCAGTCGCGATACGCGGAATAATCAGGGACCACAGGCTGTTGATCAGCCCGATCTTTTTCATGATGACGAACAATGGCACCGCACCTACCTCCGGCGGCACCAGCATCGTGCCGATCACAAAATAGAACAGCACGTTTCTGCCTGGGAACGAATACTTTGCAAACGCAAAGCCCGCCAGGGAACAGAAAAACAGCGATGTCACGGTACCGAGAATTGCGGTAAACACACTGTTGAACGTATTCTGAAGCACCGGAATCATCTCAAACAGACGGCTGAAGTTTGCCAGCGTCGGTGATTCGACGAGAATCGAATGAAAACCACTGATACTCTCCGATGCCGGTTTTACCGCGATCAGGCACATCCAAATGATCGGAAGCACACAAATCAGGGTAATAAATATAATAATGATATGCAGTAAGGCTGATTCTGCAAGCCGTTTCTTTTTTACGCCCATAATACCCTCCTTAAATTTCACCCTGCCTGCGGCGGACTACCAGTTGAATCACAGAAATCACCGCAAGAATTACGATCAGTACCACTCCGATACTGGACGCGTAGCCCATGTTGAAGGTGTTAAAGCCCGACTCATACATATACTGGAACAAGGAAGTGTTTGATGTACCCGGTCCCGGCAGGATGTAGGATTCGTTGAACAGCTTCCAGGAATCTACCGTCAGCGTCACCGAACAGAAAAACAGGATATTTCCAAGTGACGGCAGGGTGATATAGCAGAACTGCTTCCATTTTCCGGCGCCATCCATCGTCGCTGCCTCATAGTAATCGCGCGGGATATTCAGAAGGCCCGATAAAATAATCATCGTGAACCACGGCGTATTTCTCCAGACATTCAAAATGATGACCGGAATCTTGGAAAACTGCGTGCTCGTCAGCCATGGAACTCTTGAAAGTCCAAATGCTTCCAGCGCCTCGTTGATCAATCCTGCATTTTCATCGAAAAACAGGCGGAAAATAAGTCCCATCGCGATCGCTGCGCAGAC
>JAQXVT010000023.1 GCA_029225065.1 Lachnospiraceae bacterium
CGATTCCAAATTTCTGACCCATAATATGATCCTCCAATTTTCTGTAATAAAAGAGGGAAGGTGCTACCCTTCCCCGTTGTCTTTGTCTTCTTCTGACCTGTCATGAAGCTGTTCCAGCACGGCTTTGATCTTTGCCGGAACCGGAAGTCCCAGATGGGATGCATTCTCCAGAAGGGAGATCCCTTCATTTGAGATGTAGAAGAAAATGGCTGCCGTCCTTAAAACGCTCCCCGTTCCGATGACATATACATCAAGAATGTTTGCGATACCGACCATAAGGAAAATCAGCACCTTACGGCAGATTCCCTTAAAGCCTACTGCGCTGGACAGCTTCTGGTCGCTGATTGCACACATGACTCCCGTGATGTAGTCGATGACCACAAATGCAAGCAGTGCAAAGAGCAGACCGTCACATCCTCCCAGAAAGTATCCAAGCCATCCTCCGACTGCCGTGAATACAAACTGTACTGCGTTCCAGAATTCCTTCATTGTCTGTCCTCCTTTGATTTTTTGTATGAAAAAAGCAGCTACCCGCAATGGATAACTGCCTGATTCCAAAAAGAATTTTATTGTTCCTGTAAAATATAAGTGATCTTCATCGTCTTATCTGCCGTCTTGGTAATCGGGACATCAAGGTTATTGATGGTTGCCAGATAATTACACATCATGTACCACCCGGACGTTGACCATGTGCCATAATCACAAAAATAGATGAGTGGTTCATTTCTTACAGGAGTTACGCTCATCGTATAACTGGAATTAAACAATGTCTGTGTCTCCGGTGGCATGATCTCATCTGTTGCCAGATTCGCAATCAGAAGCTGTTCATAACTGTATTCGTAATAAACCCGTCCGTTAATCACGAACTTCGGCTCGCCATTGATGTTGGTCACATTGGTCCGCTTCAGCTTTACAACATTTGCCGGATTCGTGATCTGGATTTTATACACATCATACGGGGCATCATATCCCCTCAGCAGAAGATAGCCTTCGGTAACAAACATTCCCCAGTTTCCTTCCGTCCTGAGATATTTATCCGTGGTGTTTGTTATTTCATACTGCTTGATTTTCCAAGTGTCCACTTTTATTTCCGTTATAAGAAACTTGCCCTCTGGGGCAGTCCTGCTGTTGCTGCTCGTGCAGATATACAGACAATCATTTGACGGATCATAATTATATGACCAGTAGCCAATCTGCAATTCCGAAGACAGTTCTGCCAGTTCGATTTCTTCGATAAGCGGTTTCGTGGTGTAAATATTATCAAGAATAGATACCGTCTTTAAAAATGCACGTCTTTTTGTGATGTGGATATGGTTCTTATCTGCCACCTTGAAATAATACACACAGTCCTTTGCCCTGTCGATTAGGAATATCAGCTCTGTTTTTCCAATCGTCATACCGGAATATCTGCTGCTCGTGCTTGCCCCTGTCCTGTCAGGGTACACATACTGAAGATTGTCTTCTGCAATGGACTGCATCAGTAAATTATCCCTGATTGGACTGGTATTTTTACTTCCGTATGATGTAAGTCCACCATTTTTATGTGTAAGACAGATGCTGGCAATCGTGCCGTTCGCCTGACTGGTTGCAAAATCATATACATATTTCACATACCTGTCTTTCAGATTTACTTCCGATTCTGTCTGGTTGAATCCGCCACGGAAGGTATTCTTTGTGTTGTTCTGCATTCCATGTGAAGCACAGCCGACAAGGTTTGCATCTGCCGGGGGATAATATTCATCCGCATTCTCCGGTATCTCCCTGTCGAAGCACAGGATGCCTCCGAGCAGTTTTTCATAATACGGCACGAATTCATTCAAAAACCTGTTCGGTCTCTTGGAAAGTCCAAGCGGTTTCAGGATGTCCCTTAGTGCATTGGTGACCATATTGCTGTTCTGGTAGGTTTCCACTTCACCCGTGTTTACATCAGTAAGTTCTATTCTTGTTGTTCCCTTGAGCATCGTCATCATCTCCATTTCTATAATTCATGATAAAGGATGTAAGCGTTGCATCGCCCGCAAGCCAGAAACGGAAGGTTATCGTCTTTGCTTCCAGCAGTCCGGCATACAATTCATCCAGATCCATTGTGAGAAAATCCGCCATCGGGGTTTCACCCGTAAAGGTCTCCCCGTCATAACTGTACTGTACCGTGATCTCTCCCTCATATTCTGCATTCAGTGCCTTGATTCCAAGAACCGTGCCATCCGAAAGATCCGCCATGCATTCGATATACTGTTTTGGCGGTGTTCCCGTAATCACGGCATTCAGTGGAAATGCCCTGCTGTCACTCCAACTTAATACGGAAGGAAGCGTCAGCCCTTTTATCAGATCCCACTCCGGCATTTTTGCAAATCCATGTTTCTTAAACAAAAGTGCATTGACCTCTGTTTCTTCCAGTCCGACAAGTACATCTGCTGTTTCTGACAGTTCCTCATTTATGATCCGGTTCTCCACCGTATACAGTTTTCCGTCCCCGTCTTTTATCAGGAGTTTAAACGGGACCAACAGGTCAATCGGTGTGTATTTCACTTCAAAGGTCTTACTGTCCGCATAATACTGGAAAGTAATATCCGGGGAAGCTATATTGGGCTTTGTGAAAGTATAGTTCTTGTCTGCACTAAAACCGAAACCTCCATCATAGCACTGGATAGGAACAGAAATCATATGAAGGGAAATATCTCCCGTGTCCCAGAACAGAAGGTCATACTTTAACTGGTAGTCCGCCCCAGATGCATTGTAATGCGACCATCCTTCCCACCGTATTTTCAGAAAACGGTAATAACTGTATAAAGTCCCTTCTTCCCTGTAAAGCGATCTCATTCTGGTATCACGGTTATCCACTTTAAGGTGCGTAGCATCACTGCCGATTCCCCAGTAAGAATCACCATGTGCATAAATGTACGGCACGGCTTTTCCGAGGAACGTGAAAAAATCCGCACCGCTCACGGCAAGCGTACCGCCATCATAGCTGTTGCTGTCCTGTAACAGACAGGTCATATTGGTGACACCGGCCGAAAAAATATCATTTATATTGTCATAATTCATAGTTTAAATTCAACTCCTTTCACTCCGTCAAAGCCGGATATATCAATCGTTGTCCTTTCCAGGAAACCTTCATCCACTTCATCCGTCACGGCTTCCTGTGTCTGTTCGGTTACTGCTTTCAGTTCAAAGAACCCGTTTTCAACGGTAATGGTATCCGGGAACTTAACAGAAGTCTCTGCTGCGGTGATCACATACTGCTGACGGACTGCTGCGGTATAACCATTGACTTCCACCCCGTCCACCTTTGTAAAGTATGAAATATCGATCACGAGGTCTTCTGCATATCCGTGGTCGAGGGATTCCGGCCCTGACTTCTGTACATACCGTTTCCGCAGCATGAACCGTTCTTCCGTATTGACCGTGATATATCCGTTATAATTTGGATTTCCCCGCACGCTTGTAAGTACAAAGGTTCGGAGGATCTCCGTGATCCATGCACGGTCCGTAAATGCATCTGCTTCATAGTTCTGGTCTGTGATTGGAATATTCCCGATTGTCTGTGTCAGTCCCTGTGTCTTTTTGGAAGGGAATGTTACGGATGCCGTATCCTTAAACATATCAGCCACAAACGGTACATCCGTAATGCTGATATTTCCAATATTCTCATTGATATTGATGCGTCCGTTCCAGTCTCCCAGTCCTGCTGCGAGTCCCTGACCGCTGATGGTTGCCCTGATCTGTGCCTCACCAATCTTAGCACTCCCGGATGATATCTTCAGATACATGGAAAATGTATTGGAGCTGTTCTCTATGACTTTCGATATCGGAAAAAACAATGTCACGATATGCTTCCCATACAGACAGGTCTTGGTCGGCATGAATGTATCTATGGTTTCATTATTTATCTTATAAACAATGGACAGCTCCGACAGTTCCGTTTCTGCTGCCACGCCTTCTTCCGGCTCTCCCCCGGTATCCGGCTTTACCACCTCCAGAAGCATTTCACACTGGAATGCTGCCGTGGTTTCTTCCGTTGCAGTAAAGTCAATATCCATCACATTCATAAGGGACTGCCCAATTTCAAACGGGGCAACATTGACAAAACTGTAAATTATGGTCTTTCCGCTTTCCACGGAATTGATAAGACCTGTAATATTCTTATCATTCTTGCTCTTGGCAGATGCAAGCCTCGGATTCTTCCCTACACATTTCAGTGTCATCTTCCCGTTGATCTTACATTCGATGCTCGTAATGCAGCTTATCTTTGTTTCATCTGCATGTCCGCCTGAAAACTTCAGGATGTCCCCGACTTCCAGTGCCGGATTCCCGATGGTGGAACTGTCAAACGGTACATAATTTATCTTCTGCAGTGCTGTGAGTATCTCACGCAGTATCTTCTCCCTTACGGATTTCAGTCCGAACTGCAGTAACGGATTGATGCCAAGGTTCATGGTAAGGGCATCATCTTTTTCCATCGCAATGTATTCTGCCGTCTGGCTGATCTGGTTTGTAGATGATACTGCCGTGTATCTTGTAACAAAGTCAGAGTAACTGCTGTCGAACCTCTCCTTCTGCTCCACGTTCCATACGGATTCATTCCCGTACCGCTTAAGGACAAGTTTTCCGTATCGGTCTATCTGGCAGAAACAGCCAAGCACCTGTGCCACATAAAAGACCAGGTCACGGAAGGTCTCTATGTCATTATCCGAATATATACCGAGCGTGGTCTTACCGTTCGGAAGGGCACTGATCTCCGCAACCGTCTGTGCCATTTCCACCTTGCATGCATCACACGCTGCCTTTAAGAACTGGTATGGCGTTCCGCTTGAGGATTCCAGTTTCAGGGACTTCTCAAAACGGAGCATATGGTCATAGCCTTTCAGTTCCAGTGTCCGCACCTTCCTGTTGGCTTCGGAAACTTCATAGATTCCCATCGGTATGGACTCCGTTGTCCCGTCCAGAAGTGTCAGACGGTAATAAAGCCGTACCTCGGCATCTTCCAGAGTGTAACGGTCGATCTCCGAAAACAGGCTGATTCCCATTTCTGCTGCATACACTGTTCCGAGTTCTATCTCCGTGTTACTGCAGCACTGCCATTTTATGTAGCCAGAACCCTTCACGATATCCTTTGCCGTGAATTCATGCACCTTCCCGGCTTTTGTCGTGATCGAACCGTACCACTCATATTTTCTTGTGTTCTGCCTTACGGCATTTCTGAATTTCTCTGATACTTCGATCACAGCATCTGCCTCCTACATTTCTTTCAGGGTAAAGGATACCGTCCACAGTCCCTTATAGGATGTGTCCTTTTTAAGTGCTGCCTTAAATCCCGTGATATACATTTCTGCATCTTTCAGTTCCAGTGTTTCCGTGTCAAAATATTTCACTGCGATCTTCGGCATCTTGGAATATGCCGTCAGCAGTTTAAGCCACTTTGGGGACACGGAAAAAGAGACGGAAATGTCAGCCACTCCCGTCCTTACTACATCCCTCTGTGTGGTTCCCGCCTCTGTTTCACCGCCGGAGTCCGACTCGACATCCGACAGTCCGATATCGTAGGAATCCGGCAGAGGAAGAGGTTTTTCATTAAAAACAAGATATTGTATATATGCCATTTTTATCTGCCCCCGCTTCTTAAGTTCGCCCTCTGCTGTGCCGAAACAATAACCTCATCAAGTATCGTACCGCCAAGGTACACAGGAATGACGATGTCACCGCTGTCCGGTTTGATATTCTCGATTGCAGAAGTAATTGCAGAAAGCATCCCGGAAATGCCTTCCGGCTGTGCTGCCGTTCCTGTTCCCGTCATGCTTTCCATGCTGCTGACCTTCGGACTGACCACCATATCGGAAGATACACCGCTTACCGCCTTCTGGATCATGCCACGGCTCTTTTCTATGCCCTTGGCAAGACCTCCCATAAAGTCAGGCATCCATGATTCATAATCCGTCAGCGGACCTTCATCCGGCACGGAGAAGTGAAGGAATGACTTGATCTTGTCTGCCACGCCCTTAACGGCATCCCCGACTGCACCGATACAGCTCTTGATTCCGTTTACGATTCCCATGACCAGATCCTTGCCCCACGTAAATGCCTGTGACGCAAGCCCCGTGATATGATTTTTCACATTGGAAAAACCTGTCTTTACTGCATTCAGGACATTTCCCATCGCACCTTTCACCGCATTTACGATTCCATTGAATACGGATGTGACCGCACCCTTGATTGCACCAAGCACCGTTGAAATGGTCGACCTGATGGTATTCCATATGGTGGTGATTGTACTCTTAATCGTATTCATGATGGTGGTAATAGAATTCTTGACCGCAGTAAAATCCCCTGTGATCAATCCCTTGATTCCGCTTACCACGGCACTGATGATGGTCTTGATGGCATTCCATACCGTGGAAAAAATCGTCTTTATTGCATTCAGTACAGTGGTAATGACTGTTTTTATCGTATTCCATACCGTTGTAACGACAGTCTGGATAATGGTCAGGACTGTCTGAATTATCGTTTTATAGATATTAAAATACGTTGTCACCAGTGTTTTTATCACATTAAAAACTGTAGTAAATACACCCTTGATGGCTTCCCAGATGGTCGTGATGACCGTCTTTATCACATTGAAAACCGTCTGGATGATGGTCTTATACAGATTGAAATAAGTTGTTACCAGGGTCTTTATCACTTCAAACACGGTCGAGAAGATAGTCTTGATGGCTTCCCACACCTGTGAGAAGAATTCCTTGATTGCATTCCATACCGTAATTGCAACCTGTTTTACGTTCTCCCAGAGGTCGATCCAGAACTGGCGGAATCCGTCACAGTTATTCCAGAGATAAATAAAAGCAGCCACAAGAGCTGCAATGGCTGCGATAATAAGTACGATTGGATTTGCGAGCATCGTTGTATTCAGTGCTGCAAAAGCCCCCTTCACCGTATTTATGACTCCGGCAATCTTCGGTACAACCGTCATGATCGTACCGACTGCGGATATGACCTTTCCGATCACGATAAGCACGGGACCGAGTGCTGCTGCCAGAAGGGCTATCGTAACGACCGTCTTCTTCGTCCCCTCACTCAGTCCATTCAACCAGTCCACAAATTTCTGCACCCATCACACGATCTGTTTGATGGCCGGCATCAGAAGTTCCCCAAAAGATATCGCCAGACCTTCCAATGCGGATTTTAAGATTGTGATCTGTCCCTGTAAGTTATCAAGCTGTGTATCTGCCATCTGCTGTGCAGCACCACCGCTTTCCGTGATGGATTTCTGTAAACTGTCCCATGTGCTTCCTGTATTGGCAAGCAGTGCATTTACGGAAGACAGGTCCGTCTTGTTAAAGATCGTGCCGATGATGTTGGACTTCTCCGCTGATGTCATTCCGTCCATGCTCTTATTCAGGTCACCAAGGATATCATTCATTGACCGCATGTTTCCTTCGGAATCATATACGGAAATGCCCAGTGCTTCCATCTGGGCGGCTGCTTTATCTGTAGGATTCTGCAGTGACAGGATAATATTACGCAGATGCGTACCGCCTTCTGCCCCCTTGATACCATTATTGGCAAGGATACCAAGCGCGGTATTCAGTTCTGCCGTACCACCCTTGATGGATTTGGCTGTCGCACCAATGGTAAGGATTCCCTCGCCCAGCTGTGCAACCGATGTATTCGTGGTAGATGCGGTCTTTGCCATCTGATCTACCATCGTTTCTGCCTCGTCCACGCCCATGCCAAGGGCGGACATTGCATCCGTTACCATGTCGGAAGCATCGGCAAGGGCAATGTCTCCGGCTGCCGCCAGGTTAAGTACGGTCGGCAGTGTATTACACATCTGCTCCGTGTCATATCCGGCAAGAGCCAGATAATTTAATGCCTCGGCACACTCGGATGCGGAAAAAGCCGTCTCTGCCCCCATCTTCTTTGCCAGCTTGGAAAGGGTATCCATAGTATTTACGGACTGCCCGTTTACCTTTGACATGGAATCTTTTGTGATTCCCATGGTTGCCTGTACCTGTGACATGGAAGATTCAAAGTTTGCTGCCGTTGTTACGGATGCCGTACCAAGTGCAGTCACCCCGGCTGTTACCGGGAGGAGTTTCTGTCCGGCAGAGGAAATGTTGTCACCGACCGTCTTAAATTTTTCGCCTGTTGCTGCAATCTTCTGTACTGCCGTAGCGGACTGGTTCGCCTGTGTTTCCAGATTCTTTAAGTCCTGCTCTGTTTCCACGATTTCCCTCTGAAGGGCATCGTACTGCTCCTTTGAGATCTCGCCATTGGCAAGTGCCGTATTTGCCTGTTCTGCTGCGGTCTTTAAGGTAGCCAGTTTCTCTTTTGTTTCGCTGACCGCTTCTGCAAGCAGTTTATGCTTCTGTGCCAGAAGCTCCGTATTGCCCGGATCAAGTTTCAGCAGCTTGTTCACATCCTTAAGCTGTGACTGGGTGGACTTGATTTGCCCGTTCACACCTTTCAGGGCGTTCTGCAGTTTGGTTGTATCACCACCGATTTCAACGGTAATACCCTGAATACGGCTTGCCATGCCTCTCACCTCCTCCTAAAAATGGGTACAAAAAAAGGAGCATCTCTGCTCCGTAACAAAAGAAAAACACCTGCCATTTCTGACAGATGTTCTATGTAATATTAATCTTCTTCTAAAATCAGTCCCGCTATATCAG
>JAQXVT010000024.1 GCA_029225065.1 Lachnospiraceae bacterium
GCCGTTCTACGATTCGTTTCCATCAGAACTTCGCCGTCTCTTTCAGGCGGCAGCACTAAACGAAGACAGTCTGGAAGAACTCCGGCTCCGGATAGGACAACCTCTTGCGCTGCGCTACAAAAGCCGTGAGTACGGCATCACAGGAGCAGGAATACTCACAGAAAACTTAACAGAAAGCGTGCGCATCAGTTCTGCGCAGCTCGAAGCAGTGCTGGACGCACTTTCCGGCTGTTCGCTGTATGCATTTGCGGAGGAGACCCGTCAGGGCTTTTTCACGATTCCGGGCGGGCATCGCGTCGGTATCGCCGGAAAGACGGTTCTTGAAAATGGGAAGGTCCGTTGTATCCGCAATATCTCCTTCCTGAATCTTCGGTTTTCTCACGAGAAAAAAGGCTGTGCCTCCGGTATCCTGCCATATCTCTTTGAAAACGGCCAACTCTGCGATACACTGCTCATCGGCCCGCCAAGATGCGGAAAAACGACGCTGCTGCGCGATCTCATCCGGCAGCTCTCAACGGGCAGTGCATTTCATCCGGGCATGACCGTTGGAGTTGTCGATGAGCGCTCGGAAATCGGAGGTGCCTACCTTGGCATCCCGCAAAATGATCTCGGACCGCGTACCGATCTGCTTGACGGCTGCCGGAAATCCGAGGGGATGCTGATGCTGCTGCGTGCCATGGCTCCGGATGTCATTGCAGCAGACGAGCTTGGAAATCAGGAGGACCGTTATGCGATTGAATCCGTGTTTCACTGCGGATGCCATCTCATTGCGACCGCACACGGGATATCACCGGGTGGCAATGACAGTTCCCCGCTTCTGCGCGCGCTGCTTGAGCAGCGGTTGTTTCAGCGCCTTGTGCTTTTAAGCGGCAGGCCCTACCCCGGAACCGTTATTCGGATTTCTGACGCGGATGGAAGATTTTTAAACGCGGACGACAAAACCACTGCCTTTATGAAATATCATAAGGAGTGCTCGTTTGCGGAATCTCGTAAGCCTGCAAGTAAAAAGTTAAGCTTATTCTGAGGAGGGACTTGCTTTATCATGAACCCGCAAATCATTTTGAAATTCGCTGGCTGCATCTGTGTCTTTTTCTCCAGCCTTCTGATCGGAAATACGCTGGAAAAAAAGCTGAAACAACGGTATCTTTTCTTTTTGGAGATGGCCACTGCGCTTTCCTGCCTGGAAAAGGAAATGCTTCATTACCGCCTGTTACTGCCGCAGGCACTTGAAAAAGCATCTGCCTGCTGCCGCGCAGGCCCGGAAAAGCTTTTTACGTATGCATGTGTTCATTTTTCTGAGCGTGGCGGCGCGTTTCACAGCCTCTGGAAGGATGCGGTTCGCCAGTGTATCTCACCTGATCTTTTCAGCGAGGAGGAACTGCATTTGCTTTCCGGCATCTCGGATGCGCTTTGCTGCAGCGATGCTATTTTACAGAAAACGCGGTTTGATGCGTACCAGGCACAGCTTGAGCAGCTTGGAAAGGATGCAAAGGAGATCTGGAAGGAGAAGAGCAGTCTGTACCGCAGGCTTTCTGCAGCCGCCGGACTGTTTTTAATCCTGATGCTCTTGTAACAATTCAGAGCCAGGCGAAATTTTACAAAGTGAACGTAAAATATAGATCAGACACGGAGGTGGGATATGAGCGTAAATCTTATTTTTAAAATTGCGGCAGTCGGTATCCTGGTCTCCGTTTTAAGCCAGATCTTAAAGCAGAGCGGAAGAGAAGAGCATGCATTTCTGACCGGAATCGCCGGATTGATTCTCGTTTTATTCTGGCTTCTTCCTTATATCAGCCAGCTCTTTGAAACCGTCAAGACTTTATTTGCACTATAACCAAGTGGGGCAAGCATACTGCTTGAATTACGCGGAGCAATAAGCTGTATGGAAGGGGACTTGCTGTACCACATAAGCAATCGCGAATATCCGCTCTGATAATCGGTTGTGTGAAAGGAGATGCTATGATAAAGATTGCATGCGTAGGATTTGCCGGTATGCTTCTTGCCGGTCTTTTAAAACACAGCCATTCTCCCTATGCGGAGCTGATCAGTCTGGCGGCCAGCCTTCTGATTATTTTCTGTACCCTGACCAAGCTTACTTCCGTCTTTGAAATGCTGGAGCAGCTCAGGGGATACGTTTCCATGCAGGAGAGCTATTTCCGGATTCTTTTAAAAATTATTGGCATAACCTACGTCGCTGATTTTTCCTCGAGCATCTGTTTCGATGCCGGTTACAAGGCAATCGCAGGGCAAATCGAGGTCTTTGGAAAAATCTCCGTTCTGGCAGTTAGTTCTCCAATCATTCTGGCTCTGCTGGATACGATCTCAAATCTGCTGTAAAGACTGCATGGAATCATCAGCAACAGGAGGCTCTCATGAAAAAATATCCTGCCTTTTTTCTGCTTCCGGCACTGTGTATTCTCTGGCTGATTTTTTCCGTCTGTATTGCCGCTGCTTCTGAAGAGGACGCAGAAACAGAGATAGAAGATACCCTGACGCTGACTCTGGACAAAATCCTCGAACAGTCGGACCAGCAGGCGCTTGAGGATCTGCTTTCCGACTCCGGCCTGCCGGACTCGGTAACGTTTTTCAACCTCGTACGCGGTCTGATGACCGGCAGGATTCCGTTTCAGCTTGAAGAAATTCGGACGTATGTGACAGACCTGTTTTTTTCCGAGATCCTCAGCCAGAAACAGATGGCGCTGCAGATTCTTTTGATTGTGCTCTCCTCGGCAGTCTTTTCCAATTTTATCCGCGTGTTTGAAAAAAGCCAGATTGCCGAGATCAGCTTTTATATGATGTACCTGCTCGTCTCGACGATGCTGCTCCGATCATTTTCCAGTATGGATGCGCTTGTGACAGAAACGATTTCCCATATCACAAGCCTGATGAAGCTTCTGCTCCCGGCCTATCTTGCCTCAATCGTGTTTTCTACCGGAAGCCTCACTGCGCTCGGCTTTTATCAGGTGACAACCGTGACAATTGCGCTGCTGCAGGGTGTGATCATGCGCGTGATTCTGCCGCTTTTGCAGTTTTATCTCGCCGTTCTGATGCTCAATCAGATGACGAAAGAAGATCTCTTTTCCAGATTTGCACAGCTTTTGCAGACGATCGTAGACTGGTCCTTAAAAACGGTAATCGGCATTGCCGTCGGATTGCAGACCGTGCAGTGCCTGATTGCGCCGGGCGTGGATTCCTTTAAAAATTCTGCCTCGCACCGTATTGCAAAATCAATTCCCGGGCTTGGCAACCTGTTTGACGCTGCCTCCGAGACGGTGACCGGCTCTGCGATCGTCATCCGGAATGCCATCGGGACAGGGGGAATGCTGCTGCTTGCGGCCATCTGTCTGCTTCCGATTCTGAAGCTGCTCGCCTGTATTCTGATTTTTCGTCTGCTTTGCGCGGTGATCCAGCCGGTCTGTGAAAAACGGATGCTTGCGTGTGTGGAAAGCATTTCCTGCGCTGCCGCGCTGCTGCTGCGCATTCTGTGCGGGTCCATGGCGGTGCTTCTGATTTTGCTCGCAATGATTCTGTCTTCAGTAAAAGGAGGCTAAGCGTTATGAAAGAGTGGCTGAAGCTGCTGCTGTATTCCATCTGTATTATTACGCTGCTTCTGCATCTGCTCCCGGACGGAAAATTTGTAAAGTACGTCCGTTTTTACGCAGGACTGCTTTTCTTTCTCATTGCACTTGAACCGCTGCTGGGGCTTTTTCTGGAGGATGGCGAACTGGTGAAAGTTCTTCAGCTCCGTTTCCTGAAAGAAGACTACCGCGATCTTTCCAGTACCGTGGAGGGGCTTGGCGAACTCAAAAATGCCCAGATTCAGGCCTCGTACCAGAACGAGATCTGCCGCCAGATTGCCGGGATCGCCGCTTCCTGTACAGGAAAAAAAGCAAGCGCTGCGGTCACATTTTCCGCAGACGGATATACACCGGCAAAAGTCATGATTCATCTGGCCGACACTGAATCTCAGGCAGATTCTACAGATGAAAGAACATTTTCTGCTGCTCAGACATCCCGGCCTCAAGCCACTGATTCTGCAAAGCTTTCTCTGGCCGCCGATGCACTTCGCCAAGAATTATGCTCTGTGTATGCCTTGCCCTCAGAAGCGGTTCTCATCTTTGATACAGGAGGCGCATCCCTTTGAACTTACCAAAATGGAACGGTGGAAAAAAAGAACAGATCCTGATCCTGCTTCTGATTGGAATTCTGCTTCTTGTGATCGCACTGCCGACACAGGAAACTCAAAAGGACACAGAAGCAGCAGCGTTTTCTTCAAACACGGCAGACATCGCATCGTCCGGCGATCCGGCAAGAGAGTGGACGGAATATCTGGAGCAGAAGCTGCAGACCGCGCTGTCGCAGGTCGCCGGTGTGGGACGGACTGAGGTGATTCTTACAGTAAAATCTGACGGCCGCGCGCTTGTGGAAAAGGATACGTCGCGCCAGGAGGAGAAAACAGACGGAACGGGAGAGGGAGATGGAAGTTCTTCTGTGCAGATTTCTGAAAATACCGTATATGAAAAGGATATATCCGGGAAAGATGTTCCGTTTGTGACAGAAACCGTCCTGCCGGAAATCTGCGGCGTTCTCATTCTCGCCGAGGGAGGAGGTGACGGCAGCATTCAGGCGGAGATTACAGAAGCAGTGATGGCATTATTTCATCTGGACGCGCATAAAATCAAAGTAATGAAACTGGAATAAAGAAAGAAGAAGGAGGAGCAGTGTGAAACGTATTTTAAAAAGGAATCAGGTGATCGTTACCACACTTGCAGTCATGATTGCAGCGGCCGGGTATCTGAACTATTCCGGCCGGATTCTGGAAAAGCAGACAGAACCGGTATCCGCAGATGACAGTACCGTACTTCTTACCGATGACAGCGCACAGGTTCCCACCTATGCCGACAATGCATATCAGGACATCGCAAGCCTTGACGGTGACGGAAGCGAGGCAGCATCCACAGCAGAAAAATCAGACATCGGAGAAGCGGTGCTCGCCAACAGTTCCGGCACAACGAGCGTTCTCGCCGCGGCAAAACTGAACCGTGAACAGGTGCGCGCCAAAAGCAGGGAAGAGCTTCTGGAAGTCATGAACAGTACTTCCGTAGAACAGGAGCAGAAGAACAGCGCAGCCTCCGCCGTAGAAAAAATGGCAGAGACCGCAGAGCAGGAGGCAGCAGCGGAGCTTCTTCTGGAGGCAAAGGGCTTTGCCGGATGCGTGGTCAGCATTGCCGACGGAAAAGCCGATGTCGTGATAAACGCCGCATCTTTAGATGATGCGAGCCGTGCGCAGATCGAGGATATCGTGAAACGCAAGACCGGGATTCCGGGTGAGAACATCGTGATCATGCCGTCAGGTGAATCCTGATACAGGAAAATATTACAGTAATAAGTAGCAGAAACAACTGAAAAAAAGAATTGCATGTATCCAAAAGATGTGGTATACTACCGACAGCAGACGTATTGTCAAAGGGGATTATGCATGTGCATAGTCCCCTTTTTGCAGTTATGGAAAATGATCAAATAATTTCCAGAAAAAACTGTTCAAACCTGAAAAAACAGGTATACTCAAAAATAGATTGTTTTCAGACAGGGGGAAAAAAAGTGGGATTAGAAAAGAACAGCAAAATAAGGATCCATCAGAAGTTTCCAAAAGGGCCGCTCAACCTGATCACAGATGTTGCAGGCGTTACTGTCGGGCATGTGACGTTAAACGATGATGAAAAAGAGATCCATACCGGAGTAACCGCCATCCGCCCACACGCGGGAAATCTGTTTCAGGAAAAGCTGGCGGCCGGGGCGGCAGTAATCAATGGGTTCGGGAAAAGTGCCGGACTGGTGCAGATTGAGGAACTCGGCACGCTGGAAACACCGATCATCATGACAAATACCTTAAGCGTCGGGACGGCACTTAGTGCGCTGACAAAATATATGTTAAAAGAAAATCCGGACATCGGCGTGACGACCGGCACCGTAAACTGCGTCGTGACAGAGTGCAACGACGGAGAATTAAATGACATCCGCGGAATGCATGTGACAGAAGAAGATGTCTGGCAGGCACTTTCCAACTGCTCGGAAACCTTTGAGGAGGGCGCAGTCGGTTCCGGTACCGGCATGTGCTGCATGGGATTAAAGGGCGGCATCGGTTCCGCCTCCCGTATTGTTACCGTAGATAACGAAGCGTACACGATCGGCGTGATTCTGATGTCGAATTTCGGAATGCGCGGCAATCTTACCATCGACGGATTCCGCCCGAAGGGAATGGAATTTCCGCCGCAGGAATGTGAAAAGGGCTCCGTGATTCTTGTGCTCGCCACAGATCTCCCGCTTTCTGACCGTCAGCTGCGCCGCATGGCAAGAAGAAGCGTCGTCGGTCTTTGCCGGACGGGTTCGTTTCTTGGAAACGGAAGCGGAGATATCGCGATCGCCTTTTCTACGGCAAACCGCATTCCACATTACAGCGAGAAAAAAATCTTTGAGATGAAGGCATTCCGTGATGATGCGATGGATCTCGTCTTCGAAGCGACCGCGGAGGCAGCGGAGGAAGCAGTATTAAGCTCCCTCGACCACGCCGCTACGATGAAGGGCGTACGGGGAAATGTGATCTACGGGCTGCGGGAGTATCTCTGAATTCAGAAGCACTTCTGATGCAGAACCATCAAAGCGGATATTCGTAATCCGCTTCGCTACCTTCTTGATTCGATTAAAAGAGGCAATACCGAGGTGGCAGCAACTATTCTGCATAGTATTATAAAAAAACAGGTGAATATTCACCTGAACAAAATATTCCATCAGAGTCAACGGATAGAAAGGAACAGGAGTTTATACTATATGAAAGTATTCATCAGTGCAGATATTGAAGGCGTTACCGGCGTGACGCAGTGGGAAGAGACAGAACACGGCGGAAAAGATTATGAAATGGCAAGACGTCAGATGTCATTGGAAGCGGCAGCTGCCTGCGAGGCAATTCTGGAGGCAGGGCATTCCGTCGTTGTCCGTGATGCACATAATGATGCCTGCAACATTCTTCCGGACCTGCTGCCGGAGGGCGCAGAGCTGATTCGCGGCTGGATGTGCTGCCCGGCTTCCATGATGGCCGGAATCGATGAGAGCTTTGATGCGGCAATGTACATCGGATATCATTCCGCAGCCTTCACCAACACAAGTCCGCTTGCACATACCACAAATCTGAAGCGTTACAATTACATAAAAATCAATGACCGCATTGCATCCGAATTTACGATCAATTCCCTGTGGGCGGATCTGTGCGGCATTCCGTCGATTTACCTTTCCGGAGATGAGGGGATCTGCAATACTGCAAAAGAAGAGTATCCGGAAATCATCACGACAGCCGTAAAAAGAGGGATTGGTTCCGGCACCTGGAACCTGCATCCAAAGGCGGCACTCCGTCAGATCAAAGAAGATGTCACAAAAACACTTGGCACGGTACATCCCCTGCGAAAAGCAAGTGACCACTACGTGCTGGAAATCCAGTACAAGTCTCATATGGATGCACGCAGCGCCAGCTGGTATCCGGGTGTGACACAGATCGATGCGCATACCGTACGTTTTGAAAGCAAAAATTTTTATGATGTCCGCGTAGCGATGTCATTTATTGGATAAACATATCCGCTTTGTCAGCAGAGGAGAAAAATACAATGGAAAACGACAGAAAAATAGGCATTATCGGCGGTATGGGTCCTGCCGCAACCTGGCTTTTTTACCGGTATGTAACGGAAATGACCGAAGCTTCCTGCGATCAGGATCACGTCAACATGGTAATTTTAAGTGACGCTGCAATGCCGGACCGCACGGCCGCAATCCTTGGCGGAGACGAAGAGCCGGTCATGAAAAAGATGCGGGAGGATGTGAAAACCCTCCTTGGCTGCGGCTGTGAGGCAGTCGCTGTTACCTGCAATACGGCACACTTTTTCATGGAAAAGGTTGCAAAAGAGACACAGGTTCCGCTTATTCACATGCCGGAAGAGACCGCAAAGGAGGCCGTACACCAGGCAGGCGGCGGAAAGATTGCGATTCTCGCCACGCGCGGCACGATCCAGACAAAGCTTTATCAGAAACGTCTCGAGGCACACGGCGGTCACCCGTTTGTTCCGTCTGAAGAGATCGAATCACTCATTATGAGTCAGATCTATGAACGCATAAAAAAAGGGCTTCCGGCAGAAAAAGAAGTCTGGGACAAAATCGCAGCTTATCTGCAGGAGCAAAACTGCAGCTGCGCCATCATGGGCTGCACAGAGCTTTCCGTTGTGAAAGACGAGCTGCACTTTGGGCCTTATTACATCGATCCGATGCGGATACTGGCCGCACGGGTAATCGCCTTCAGCGGAAGAGAAGTAAAACCGGAATATAAATAAAAGATAACATAAATAAAGCAGCCGCAGTAAATTTGTTTGGGAAAATGCCTTCTGCAAGATGTGAATCACAATTTGAGAAAGAGTTCGCCTGAATGAGGGCGGCTGCATAAGCACAAGGAGAAAAAAATATGAACCGAGACACGAAAGCGCTGGATGAGGCGCTGGCACGTTTATTCAAAGAAAAAGGATTTCCGGGAATCGCAGTGACGATCCGCGGACCGGAAGGCATTCTGTTCGAAAAAGGATATGGAATGCGTGATATAGAGCATCAGCTTCCGACCGATGAAAATACGATCTTTGGCATCGCTTCGATGAGCAAATCCATCACGGCGCTTGCCTGTGCAATCCTTCAGACGGAAGGAAAACTGAATCTGGAAGATCCAATCACAAAATATTTCCCGACCCTGCACATTCCGGGCATTCCGGACGAATGTGTGACGCTGCGGATGATCGCGATGCACCGCGCCGGTATCCCTCCGATGGAACCGCTCGAGTGGTCGATTGCAATGAACAGCATCGAGCGTGATACCGACTGGTACCGCCAGATGATTGCCACCTCCCCGAACAAGATGGATCAGATCGAGCAGATCGTGGATTACATTTCCAAAGGCGATTATGAGGTGCTCGGTATGCCGGGGGATTATATGAGCTATTCCAACGAAGGCTACGCACTGCTTTCCTACGTGGTCGATCAGGCAGCCGGTATTTCTCTGGAACAGTTTCTGACCGAGCGCATCTTCCAGCCGCTTGGCATGACAAGAACCATTCTTGACCTGGACGGCAGTGAGGCGAGAGTGCTTTCCGGCGGAAATATGACGAGCCTTTTTGAACGCGATGACGACGGTTCCCTCATCCAGGATGACAACTGGTCCGTCCTCCCTCCATTCCGCGGCTGCGCCTGTGTCAAGTCTACTTCCAGTGATATCACCCGCTACTACAAGATGCTCTGCGACGGAGGAAAATGGGAAGGCCGCCAGGTCATCCCGGCTGAGGCCGTCGATCTTCTGATCGGAAAATCATTTCCGGTGCAGGAGCGCCCGTACTACTGCCTTGGCCTGGAAAAACGACTGATTCATGGAAAGGTCATCTGCGAGCATTCCGGCGGACTGCACGGCGTTTCCACAAAGGGCGGCCTCGTTGAGGGCGGCTACTCCTGCGCGGTACTGTGCAATGAGGGAGACGTCGATGTCGATGAATTCCAGTGGATCTGTTACAATTATATCCTCGGACTGCCGCTTGAGACAACACACCGCTGGGCAGAGCCAAACGGACAGACGTTCTCCATGCCGGAAGCACTGTGCGGCGATTTTATGGCAAAAGAGGGGGTTCCATCCCACTGCATCGTCCGATACGAAAACGGTGTGCTGACCGGTACGTACTACGACCAGCCGGTTGATTTTCTTCTGTGCGGCAAAACCGTATTTGCGATTGTCGACAAAAACGATCACAGCAAGCGGATCAGCACAGCAGAATTTTACTTAAAAGACGGAAAAGCCTGGGGCGTCCGCTGCTATACCAGAATCTACCAGCGGACAGACCGCTGATCAGACAGGTTACGCAAGCAGCGAAACAGATTGTACCTGTCAGCTTTGATTCCAGATCATTGCAAATGAAAGAGAACGGCAGTGGACAGCGGCGAAAACTGGTATCTTCACTGCCGGAAGAAGGGAGCGGTTACTATTTTTAATTACATTGCAAAACAGATCTTACAGGGCATTGTTCTGGTATTTTGCGTATCAGTCCTGGTATTCAGCCTGCTGTACCTGATGCCCGGTAATCCGGTCGACATGGTTGTTGACCGAAAGGTAAGCGAAGAAAAGAAAGAGCAGATTGCACATGAGATGGGCTATGACCGGCCGCTTGTGGAGCAGTACGTCGACTGGATGAAAAATATTCTTATTGATCACAATTTTGGCAAATCCACCCGCTATAAGACACCGGTGTGGGATCTGATGAAAAACCGGATTCCGCTCAGCCTGACCTTATGCGGATTATCCCTTTTGCTGGAAATGATTGTGGCACTTCCAATCGGGCTTTTGTGCGCAATCAAAAAAGATACGTTTTTTGACCGGTTTACGGTGAATTTTTCCCTGCTGCTGACCGCAGTGCCGACCTTCTGGCTCAGTGTGCTCTTTATCATCATCTTCAGTGTAAAGCTGAAATGGCTGCCGATCAGCGGATATGAAAAGCCGGAAAATTTCATTCTCCCGGTCGTTTCCCTGACACTTGGAAGCGTCGCCGGTACCATCCGACTGATCAAGGCAGAGGTACTTGAGGTGCTGAACGAAAAGTTTGTGACAACAGCGCTCGCAAAAGGAGTTCCGAGAAAGACCGTTATGGTAAAGCATGTGCTGCGCAACGCGCTCATCATGGTGACGGTCCTCGTATTCATGTCAATCCCGTGGCTGATCTCCGGAGCCGTCGTGACGGAAAACATTTTCGGTATTCCAGGCATGGGAAACCTGCTTTTAAACTCGATCATTGTACAGGATTTCCCGGTTGTACAGGCCTGCGTACTTCTGATCGCAATTCTTACGGTGATCTGCAACATCATCAGCGACCTTGTTGTCGGCATGCTGGATCCGCGCATCCGCGTATCCTTAAATGGAGGTGACCGGTGATGAAAGAGAGTAAATTAAAAAATACACTGCACGACTGCGTTCACAACCGCAACCTTATGATCGGGCTTGTGATTCTGCTTTCGATCATTGTGATCGCCATCTTTGCAGATTCCATCGCACCGTTTCCGTACAACAAAAACTCGGCAGGCGGACGTCTGGAGGCGCCGAGCGCAGAGCACTGGTTTGGAACCGACGAGATGGGAAGAGATATGTTCTCCCGCGTAATCGCCGGTACGAGAATTACTTTATGGATCTGCTTCCTTGGCGCTGCGCTTCAGCTTGTGATCGGTGTGGCTGTCGGACTGATCAGCGGCTATTTTGGGAAATGGGTGGACCGCGTCTTTTCTTTCATGACCGACCTTACCTGGTGTATCCCCGGCACAATTCTGGCCCTGACAGTCGTGACTCTGCTTGGAAAAGGACTGACTAATTCCATCATCGCAATCTCGCTTGTCAGCTGGGCATCGTACGCACGGCCGGTCCGGGCAAAGACGATGGCACTTCGCAATATGGCCTTCGTGGAGACTGGTATTTCTTTCGGTGAATCGTCGTTTTCGATCATCACACGCTACATTCTTCCGAATGTCCTGCCGTCTCTGATCGTTATGGTATCCACCAACCTGCCGTCCGCCATTTTGTCCACCACAACGCTTTCTTTCCTGGGCCTTGGCTCGCAGGTACCGTCACCGGACTGGGGGCTCGCGCTTTCCAACAGCATTTCCTATATCAGCCGTGCTCCGTGGCTCGGACTGTTTCCGGGACTTGCGCTTGTCTATACGGTATTTGGCTTCAATCTTCTCGGTGAGGGACTCCGTGACATCCTTGACCCGCACATGAAATCACAGTAGGAGCGTGTGGATATGAAAGAAGAATTCAAAAAAGAAGAACTGTTAAAACTGGAACACCTGAATATCCAGTATAAAGTAAAAGGCGGCTACTTATCTGCCGTCAACGACGTAAACCTGAGCATCTCCCGCGGTGAAGTTTTTGCCGTAGTAGGAGAGAGCGGCTGCGGGAAATCTACCGTTGCACACAGCATCATGCACCTGATCCCGGGCGGCAACGCCAAAGTGACCGGAAAAATTTTCTTCAAAGGCGAAGACATCAATGCCTGTTCCGACAAAACCATGGAGGGAATCCGCGGCAAACACATCGGCATGATCTTTCAGAATCCGCTGGATTCACTAAATCCTGTTTATACGACGGGAAGTCAGGTAGAAGAAGCGATTCTGCTCGACGGCCTGAATCATGCACAGGCATGGGAGAAAGTATTAAAGCTGTATCAGGACGTAAAAATGCCGGATGCGGCGGAGCGTGCCAAAAGCTATCCGCATGAGATGTCGGGCGGTATGCGCCAGAGAGTCATGATCGCAATGATGCTTTCCCGCAACCCGGAGCTTCTGATCGCCGACGAGCCGACAACGGCACTGGATGTGACGATCGAGGCTCAGATCCTTGAGATTATCAAGGAGTTAAAAAACACCTACAATACTGCAATCATGCTGATTACGCACAATTTTGGACTGGTCGCAGAGGTGGCTGACAAGATTGCTGTCATGTATGCCGGTGAGGTGATCGAGAGCGGAGATGTCTTTGAAATTTTCGAGCATCCGACTCATCCGTACACCACACTTCTGATGCAGGCGCTTCCGCGCAAAACGAAAAAAGAAGGCCGCCTGCAGACGATCGACGGTTCCGTTCCGCGTATTCTGGAAAAGAAACCGGAATGCCGTTTTGCAAACCGCTGCCCGTACGCAAAAGAACAATGCTTCCGGGAAAATCCACCTGTGGCATCGCTTTCCGCGACGCACACCTGCAGATGTTTCCGCGCAGTCAAAAAGGAGGCCTGAGAGATGGGTGAAATGGTAACACTGGAACACGTAGAAAAGTATTTCTCCATCGGCGGCGGCTTTCTGAAGAAAAATGCGCGCAGCGTAAAAGCGGTGGATGACGTTTCCTTCACAATTCAGGAGGGAGAAATTGTCGGGCTCGTCGGAGAATCCGGAAGCGGAAAGACCACGCTGGCCCGTGCACTTCTTCGCCTCACGAAGCTGACCGGCGGAAAAGTCTGCATCAACGGCATCGATATCGCAAAAGCCAGCCGAAAAGAGATGAACCAGATTCACCGCGAAGTGGCCGTTGTCTTTCAGGATCCTGCGGCAAACTTAAATCCGCGCCAGACCGTAGAAAGCTCGATCATGCGTCCGATGATTATTCACGGAGTCCCGCGCGCCACGGCACGCAAAAAGGCCCGTGAGGTGATGGCCATGGTAAAAATGGACGAGCGGTATCTGGAAAGCTATCCGCATCAGCTTTCCGGCGGCCAGCTTCAGCGAATTGCCATCGCACGTGCACTGGCGCTCGAACCGAAGATCATGATCCTCGATGAGCCGACGAGTGCTCTGGATATTTCCGTTCAGGCACAGATTTTAAATCTGCTGCTCGATCTGCAGGAACAGCTGCATCTGACTTACCTTGTGATCACACACGACCTCAACGTGATCAAATATATCAGCGATAAGATCGCCGTCATGTACCTCGGCAAGCTCGTAGAATTCGGGCCGGTCGAAGAGATCGCGGAGCATCCGAAGCACCCGTACACAAAGGGACTGATGGATGCCGCTCCGATTCTCGATCCGCGGCTGCGGGGACGAAAAAAAGAAGTAATGACCGGCGATCCGGGAAGTCTGATTCACATGGGAGAGGGCTGCCATTTCTGTCCGCGCTGCAAATATGCGCAGGCGGACTGTAAAAAGACGGTTCCGCCTATGATACCCGTCGGCACGGATCATGAGGCAGCCTGCCTGCATCCGCTGAAGGATTGATGAGGAAAAGCGGGTAAAGGGCGGAACAGCGGAATCGATACCCCCTGCCTGTGAAAACAGCAAAAAGCTCCGTTAAACCGTCGATTCATCCCCCGCAGATCCGGGGAGAAAGATAACCAGGAGGAAAAATGTATGAAAAAAACACTGGCATTTTGTATGGCAGCAGTAATGGCAGGAACCCTGCCGCTTTCCATGACTGCACTGGCAGACGGCGATGCAAAGGATACCATGGTTGTGATTGACAGCGAATGGTACGGCACTGACATGTTCCAGCAGGACAGCTGGGCATCCGCACAGTCCCTGATTGCAGATCCGCTTTTTACAGAAGACCCGAAAACCGGTGAGCTTCTGGATGGCATCTGTACCGACTGGAAATTGAGCGATGACGGTCTGACCGCAACGTTTACCGTGCCGGAAGGCAAATATTATGCAACCGGCGAGCAGGTAGAACCGGAGGACGTCGTTGCCTCTCTGGAATATGGCAAGGAAGTCAGCCCGTATGCAGACGGCTATTCGAACATCGAATCCATGGACATCGACGGCAGACAGGTCACCTTACATCTTTCCAGCTTCCGTTCGGATATGCTTTATAACCTGGCAGCCTGCTTTGTCGGTGTCATCGATAAGGATCAGCTGGATTCCATGGATCAGGACGAGCTGATGTGGGGCGCCGTACCGTACGGTCAGTACAGCGTGGAAAGCTACGAGCCGGGTACAGAAGTCGTTCTTGTCCCGAACGAAGGTTATTCTACAGACAACCCGCTTGTCGAAAACAAGGGCGCCGGAAAAATGAGCAGCATTAAAGTCAAATTCTCCAAAGAAGAGTTTACCGAGCTGGAAGAGTTAAAGAGCGGCGACGCAGATATCACATTTTCTCTTTCCATGGACGGAAAGGCAGAGCTGGATGGTGTGGACGGCATCACGATCCAGGATGCAACCTACCCGAACATTGAGTACTTTGAGATGAATACAACCTCCGGCATCTTCTCCGATATCGAAGTCCGCAAGGCAGTTGCCTATGCAATCGATCGTGATGCACTCTGCGAACTGACCGACGGAGCAGCCGTACCGGCTTATTCCATGATCTATGATTCCGTAACCAACTTCTCTCAGGAAGCCAAGGATGACTTCATGAACAATTACAGCAACGATCCCGAGAAAGCAAAACAGATCCTTGCTGATGCGGGTTATGAGGACAGTGACGGAGACGGTATCCTGGAAAAAGACGGCACACCGCTTGAATTTACATTCTACACCCGTTCCAGCGGCACGAGCATTATCATGGCTCAGGGACTGCAGGAGCAGATGGCTGAGATCGGCATCCAGATGGACATCGAATCGATCGACTGGAACTACATTTACGAGAGTATCAGCGATGATGATTATGACGCCGGAATCGAGGTACTGGAGTGGGCAGAGCCGATGCTCGTTCTGAACTGCTGCTACTATGACAAGGATGCACCTGGCAACAACGACGATTACTACGCATCGGTTGAAGATGCTGCCACGACGATTGACGCAGCAGAGCGTACACAGAAGATCGGCGACATCCAGATCAAGATGTTTGAGAACCTCGATATCGTTCCGTTCTACTCTGATGTGTCTTACTTTGCATACCGGAGCGAACTGCAGGGCATCAACGTACTGGAAAACGGTACGGTATTCTTAAACGATCTTGCGTTCTGATCGAGAGCGGCTATAAACAGGCTGTCTTAGAAAGGCAGAAAATACGGCGAATGGAAAACCACTGGAGACGGTGGTTTTTCTTGTTTCAGATTTTTATTTGATTCAGACATCCGGAAATAATTGTAAACAATTGTATTGCACATTTTATATACGGTATCTTGCACAATTCAAAAGAAACGTTATAATGGATAGAAGAAGAAACAGAGGAGGATTTTATTTATGAATATCATTGATATGCACTGTGACACCCTGTATCAGATTTATCAGGGAGAACGCGAAGGCCATGCGATTTCTCTGCGTGATGCCGCTTCCCTTCACGTCAATGCGCTGAAAATGAAAGCCGGTGATTATCTTCTGCAGAATTTCGCCGTTTTTGTAGATATGGAAGAGGCAAAAGAGGTTCTTGGCGGAGAAGATGCTCCGTATCGCTATGCAAGGGAACTTGTCCGCATTTTCAAAGAACAGACCGCCGCAAATGCCGATCTGATCCGACCGGCCGCTTCTTTTACAGAACTTCAGGCAAATCAGGAGGCGGGTGTTCCGTCTGCCATGCTGACGCTTGAGGAGGGCGGTATCTGCCTTGGTGACATTGAAAAGCTTCGTGAATTTTACCAGGATGGCGCACGCATGATGACGCTGACCTGGAATTATGAAAATGAAATCGGATATCCTGCTTCCATGCAGAAAGAAGGCAGCAGCGGCTACCGTCCGGGAGAAAAGCGCGCCTTTGGCCTGAAAGAGACCGGTATTCAGTTTCTTTCCGAGATGGAAACACTCGGCATGATCGTTGATGTTTCCCATCTTTCCGACGATGGATTTTTTGATGTCTATGAACACACCACAAAGCCGTTTGTAGCCAGCCATTCCAATGCCCGTGCGCGCTGCCCACACCAGCGCAATCTGACGGACGAAATGCTCCATATGCTTGGAAACCGCGGCGGTATTTCCGGCCTGAATCTCTATCCGGATTTCCTGACTGCAGATCCGCAGCATGCAGAAAAATCATTGCTTGAGATTGCAGCTGACCACGCCGTACAGATGATGAACGCCGGCGGAAGCAGCTGCGTCGGACTCGGAAGCGATTTCGATGGCTTCCACGACGAGAGCCAGCCGAAAGATGCCTCTGCAATGCAGGATCTTGCCTGGGCACTGCACAAAAAACATATTTCTGATGACAAAATCGACGGCATTTTATACCAGAATGTGTCAAGGCTGTACCGGGAACTGCTTCATTGATGCCGAAAAAAGACCGCTCCATCAGCAGTAGAAGTCATGAATTACCTTTATCCTCTGCGGAAAATTTCTGCAGAGGACTTTTATATTTTTCGGGATTTTAACTGAATTAAACAGCGAAGCGGATTGTAAATATCCGTTTTAACCAGTGTAAGAAGAAAGAAGAATCATAAATCATACTTAAAGAGCAAATAATAATAACACAACCGGCATTGCTGCAGGAAAAACAGAATTACAGAATTTTGGGAATGAGCTGGCGTGACAACTCCTTTGCACTTGGCATAGAAAAACTAACTGATGCCCTGATACGGCGGAACAGGAGGAACAGATGGATAAATATTTTTTACTTATCTATACAGATATTGGATACGACGGACTGCGCCATTCCTACCATGCATGGTTTCAGACAGAAGAGGAACTTAGGTGTTTTGAACAGGCAGACTGCAGACGCGAGCGGGAGCTTGCAGTTGAGATACTGAGCTGCAGGGTTCTGAAATAAGAAACCAGGAATATCATGATTTATTTTACATTCATTTTACAAATTCCTGCATCCTGATTTTACATGTACGGGTTAAACTGACCTGGAAAAAATAAGAAAAGGGATGAAGGATCTATGTACAGAGGAATCGCTCACTTATCAAAAAAGACAGCGGGACGAATTGGAAAAGAAAAATGGGAAAACAAACTGTTTCTGGCTTTTTGCAGTATTGCCTGGTTTTGCATCGGAGGACTTGCAGGTATTCCATGCTGCGTGGCTGCCAGACTTTTCTTCGCATACACAATTTCTGAAACCTTTCCTGGATCAGTGCTTTTAATTGCCATGACAGCTGCTGTGTCTGCCGGATTTTATGGCGGCATTCTGTATTTGATGCGCCGCGGTACTTCCACGAAAAAGACACTGCGACGCTCCGGCTGCACGGTGTATGATTTTGAACGCAGCCGCGAGGAGATCTTGTCCTTGAAGCTTCATAAAAAGGGCTCCATTTACAAAATCTCATAAGGATTTCATAAACTAATAAATCATAAAACAACAAATAAAAAAAATGGGCTTCAATTCTTTTGACATAATAAGGCTGAGTCTGTTGCTTATTGCTCTTTGGCAATTAAAACAATCTGACTCAGCCTTGTTTTTCGATTCGGTTAAAACATTATCAAAGCGGATATTCGCAATTCACTTCGCTACTTGCTCCTAACCGAGCAGCCGCTTCACAGCTTGGCTCAGTTAAAAAACTCACAGGATTTTCGAAATCACATCCTTTTATTCGAAAATCCTGCGAGTTTTTACAAAAATAACCTTTCAACAAAAGCGTACTCACAATCGGAACTACTCAGCTTCTTTGAAAGACGTTATGCCTGTGCTTCCTCCTCGGTATCCTCATCCTCTGTCTTTGCATAATCAGCGACATGGAAGATGACATCATCCTCCGGCGTAATCAGCTGCACACCTTTTTCCTCCAGATGCAGGTCTTTGACATACATATTTCTTGTCTCCTTCGGAACCTCCTTGAAGTCGATCACGATCGGATCGAGCAGCTTATCCGGCTCTGCTTTGTAGTGAATCTCGGAAAGCTCCTGCTCGACAATACCCTGAACGATATCTGCATTCTCAAAATGCACCGGAACCGTAGTGGAAATCTTTTCGCCTTTTACAAGTGCCTGGAAATCAAGTGCCATAATCTGGCGCTGCATGCTGTTGTAATCAATGTCCTTTACAACGGCGCTGACCTTCTCATCGCCAATCTCCAGAAGTACCTGGCTGCCTTTTCCGTTTTTACCGATAAAACGAAGGGCATCTGCGGATGCGAACTGAAGCGGAACTGCTTCGCTCATCTCTTTACCGTAAAGAACACCGGTTGTATATCCTTCTTTTCTTAATTTTTTCGCCTTTACATTTGCGTCTCTTTTTTCTGCTTTTAAGGTAATCATAGTATTGCGCCTCCTGAATGAATAGTTTCTTATTTGAGATAAGATTTTTATTTTATCAGAAGAACTGCAGGGCCTGCGATCTACGTCGTAACTCTATGTATCCGGTTCTTCATGAACTGTATATATTATAGCACATCTATAACAAAAAGGAAGAGGATTTTTGTACAAAAATAGTTCAAAATCAAAAGAATTTTCAGCTTTTTCACACTTTACAGTTCCGGGATTGCCTTTTTATGGATTCAATGGTAAACTGTTTGACAGAAAATGCCTTCGGCAGAGAACAACAAAGGAGAGAGCTTATGCCTGTATTTGATTTCAACAGCGCGCCGGTGCCTGATGCGCATCCGGAATGCACTTACACTGCTTTTTATTCCAATGCTTCCGAGACATCACCGGAAAAACCAATTCTGGTGCTGGATAACCATGAACGCAGCTGGCGTCACCATTCCTGCGGTATTTTTACAAATCCGTCCAAGCGCACCGCCTTCGAATTCAAAGAAGAAGACGGCGTGATCAGCGCAGATATCCGAAAAATTGATGCCCGATTCGTCAGCCTCTTAAAGTGGCTCGGTGAAAACCGCATCAATGTGCGGCTCTCCGGAAAAAATACGGAGGAGGGCTATGCGGTGTATAAGATTCGCGAGACTGCTTTCGGCGGCGGCACAAAGCTTTCTGCAGAGGATGGTTTTCTGCAGTTCATGATCGAACGTCTGCTCTCAAGCAACGCACCGACCGAAGAGATCGAGGACGAGGATCAGGAGGAAGTCGGCGATGAGATGAAGCTGACAAGTTTGCAGAGCATCACGGACTTTATGACGTGCGCCGGACGGACGCTGCCGGACAACATCCGCCTCTGGGCAAGACGCAACCTTGCTGTTGCCCGCTCGCATGAGGTATCGCCGGAGGAGCGCCGTCACGCACAGCGTGCCCTTTCTATCATGATGAACGTTCAGTGGAAACATAATTACTTCGAAGCAATTGACCCACAGGAAGCAAGACGGATTCTTGACGAGGAGCTCTACGGTATGGAGCGCGTCAAACAGCGTATCATCGAGACAATCATCCAGATCAACCGTACCCATACGCTTCCGGCCTACGGACTGCTGCTGATAGGACCGGCCGGTACCGGAAAATCACAGATTGCCTACGCGGTTGCCCGTATCTTAAAGCTGCCGTGGACGACACTTGACATGAGCTCAATCAACGATCCGGAGCAGCTCACCGGAAGCTCCCGCGTCTATGCCAACGCAAAACCGGGTATTATTATGGAAGCATTCTCTGCGGCAGGAGAGTCCAATCTAGTCTTTATCATCAATGAGCTTGACAAGGCCGCTTCCGGAAAGGGAAACGGCAACCCGGCCGACGTCCTCCTGACGCTGCTTGACAACCTTGGCTTCACCGACAACTATATGGAATGTATGGTGCCAACCGTCGGTGTGTATCCGATCGCGACGGCAAATGACAAGAGTAATATCAGTGCGCCGCTGATGTCACGTTTTGCGGTCATCGATATCCCGGATTATACGGCAGAAGAGAAGAAGATCATCTTTTCCCGTTTCGCACTTCCAAAGGTACTGTGCCGCATGGGGCTGCACAAGGAGGAGTGCATCATCGAGGGAGATGCGCTGAATGCGGTTGTCGAAAACTTTGCCGATACAACCGGAATCCGTGATCTGGAGCAGGCTGCCGAGCACATCGCAGCCAACGCACTGTATCAGATCGAAGTAGATCATAAGACATCCGTTGTATTTGACCGCGCGATGATCGAAGAGCTGCTTGCGTGACGAAGATCAGGATAATTCATAACCGAGAAAAGAGGAATTTTATGAATACACGAAACGATTACGAGCTGGAAACACTTCCGCTTGAGCTTCCGGATGAGATCGTAAAATATAAAATGTGCGGAGACTTTAAACACGCTTCCGAAGCGACAGACCGCTGGCTGCAAAGACCGATTCCGGAGGCTTTGAAGCAGAGGATCCGCATCGAGCAGGATTTTCTGGCAAAGCTGCCGCAGCAGTATCCCTATACGCCAGAGGAGACGATCCGTCTGTTTCAGAAGACAGTCACAGACTTTACTGCTGCTGATCTGGAGCGTCTCGATCAGGCGGGGCTTGCTGAGTGGATTTTTCTGGATGGTGAAAAGCACTACATCAATAACGTCTTCGATAACGTGATGCGCGTCGACGCAGATCTTCGCGTCCGCGCCCATCTCGACGTTGCTCCGTCACAGGAATCCATTTTCCTGAAGAAAGTGCTGCAGGAAATGCAGGAAAAGGGAGAAGCCGGAAGAGTATTCCGGATGCACGCATCGATTGGCCTGAAGGATGAAGCATTTTATCCGGAGATTGCATTAAAAGCACACCTTCCAATTCCTGCGCTGTATTCACCAATCGAAAAAATACGGATCCTGTCTCACTCCGAAGGAAAGGTGACCATCGATCCGGAGGATGCTCTGTGCCGTACCATCTGCATCGAGGCTGTGCTGCAGGAAAACAGGCCGTTCTTTGTCGAATATGAATACACGGTCAGGAGCACGTTTGTCGATCTCTGGCAGGCACCGGCCGTTTCACTCCCGGAAAATGCCAGATGGAGAATGCCTGATCCAGTGGAAGCGGATACGAAAGAACAGATGCCGCACATTCGGTTTACCCCATATCTGAAAGTACTGGCGCAGGAATTAAAAGGTGAGGAGCCGGATGCGCTTATTGTTGCGAGAAATATCTACAACTATATCACAGAGAATGTGGACTATTCCTATATGCGCGATTATGCGCTGATCCCGGACATCCCGCAGTACTGCGCACGAAACCTGCGCGGGGACTGCGGCGTCCAGGCACTTCTGTTCATCACCCTCTGCCGGATCTGCGGCATTCCGGCCAGATGGCAGAGCGGACTCTACACGAATCCGGCCCGTTCCGGTCCGCATGACTGGGCTCTGTTTTACACAAAGGAGTACGGCTGGCGTCCGGTCGATCCGTCCTTTGGCGGCTCTGCGAAGCGCGCAGGAGATGAGCCGCGCAGAAGACTGTATTTCGGAAACATCGATCCGTTCCGTATGACTGCCAACCATGCATTCCAGCATCCATTCTCCGTGGAAAAATCATTTATGCGCACGGACCCGTATGATAATCAGTGCGGCGAGCTGGAATCCGACCGCTGCGGATTTACGGATGATGAGATGGAGACGGCGCAGGAGCTGATTTCCGTTTCTGCATTATAATTTACCTGACTCAGGTATCTTTTGATTTAACTGCGCGAAGCAATAAAAGAAAAATTTGCCTGTATCATAAAATAACAGCTATGGACAAGTAACAAAACAGATTACGAATATTCGGATGAATCGCATATGCGAAAATCCCTCTGTAACCCTGTAAACAGGATGCAGGGGGATTTTTACATATAAAAATCAAATTTTAGTTCTTTGTAATCAGTCTCACAAATAAAACAGCCGTTTCACGACGGAACAGAACAGGACGCCTTCGGTTCGATTAGTTATCCTGATTGAACACGGATTTGTCCAGCGCCTGATTCTGGTGTGCAACCACCGTCGTGCAGACTGCGTCGCCGGTGATGTTAACTGCTGTTCTCGCCATATCAAGAATACGGTCAATACCCATGATCAGTCCGATTGCCTCAACTGGAAGACCGACAGAGTTAAATACCATCGTCAAGGTGACAAGACCGACACTCGGCACACCGGCGGTACCGATGGAAGCGAGCGTTGCCGTACCGATTACGACGATATAATCCGTGAGAGACAGAGAAATGCCAAATGCCTGCGCTGCAAATACAACGGCGACACCCTGCATGATCGACGTTCCGTCCATATTAATCGTAGCACCGAGCGGAATCGTGAATGACGAAATCTTTTTGGAAACACCGACCTTCTTATTCAGAGTATCAATCGAGAGCGGAATCGTCGCATTTGACGTTGCGGTAGAGAACGCAAATGCCATAACCGGGAAGAATTTTTTGATAAACCGGATCGGATTTAAGCCGGTAAAAATCTTCAGCAGAATCTGGTAAACGCCGAAGCACTGAATAGCGAGCGCCACAAGAACTGCGATCATATATTTTGCAAGCGGAAGAAATGCGCTGAAACCGATGTTTGCAAAGGTCCGCGCGATCAGGCAGAAAACGCCGATCGGAGCCAGGCTCATGACCATCATCGTCATTTCCATCATAATATCGTTGAACTGGCTGAAAAAGTTCGTGACCGTATCCGCCCGGTCGCCAAGCTTGGCCAGAATCACGCCGACGATCAGTGCAAACACAATGACCTGAAGCATTTCACCACCAGCCAGCGATTTGAACGGATTGTCCGGAATGATGTTCAGCAGCGTTTCTGCAAAAGAGGTTGCTTCCATGCTCTCCACCGTCTGTGCGCTCGTCTTGATCTTACTCATGTCAAGACCGACGCCAGGATTGATGACATTTCCAACTGAGAGAGCCACAGTAACTGCCAGAGCTGTCGTCGCCAGATAGAAGATCAGTGTTCTGGCACCGACCGTTCCCAGCTTTTTCGTATCGCCGATCGCCATACTTCCGCAGACAAGCGAGCAGAAGACGAGCGGCACGACAAGCATTTTCATCAAGCGGATGAAGCCCTGACCGATCACGTAAAGAATTCCTTCTATTATAATGTCGTTTCTGATTTTTCCGTCCGGGACGAAATAGCAAAGGACAACTCCAAGCACTACACCGGCCAGCAGCGCGGCAAAGATCTTGGTCGTAAGTCCCATTTTTTTCTTTTCTTTTGTTTTGGTCATCCGCGTGCCATCCTTTCCTCAATATATTCCTTCAGGGAGTCTTTCCAGTGCGGCATGTCATAGACATCGATAATCCGCAGAATAAAATTGTCCAAAACCGCATACGCCGGACGCACTGCCGGCTGCGCCAATACAACTGACGAAGCCTCCGTGAGCTCGGTTGTTTTTCCGGCAAGTGTCAGGACTTCCTGCGCCAGCTCATAGCGGCTGCAGCTTCCCTTGCAGGTCACATGATACGTGCCGTACTCATTTGTCTCAATCAGATGAAGAATGATACGTGCCAGATCCTTCGCACTCGTCGGCGCACCGATTTCTCCGGCCGGTACCGCAAATGGTTCGTGTTTTTCTGCCGCTTCGAGCACACGGTTTACGAAATTATTTCCCTTTCCATAGACCCAGCTGCTTCGGATAATAAAATGCTTGTGCGTAAATTCCTTCACATAATTTTCGCCCGCGCGCTTGGAACGCCCATATACGGTCTGCGGGTTCGTATCGTCAAACTCCGAATACGGATGATTTGCGATTCCGTCAAACACGTCGTCCGTGGAGAGCTGTACGATCTTGGCCCCTACCTTGCTTGCGACGATGCTTAAGTTTCTTGCACCGAGCGCATTTACACGGTACGCGAGTTCCGGATTTTTCTCGCACAGCGCCGTATCCGTGATCGCTGCGCAGTTGATGATGACATTTGGACGGTTGATATCGCCGAAATGAAGTACCTCATCTGTCTGTGTGATGTCCAGTTCATTTTTGTCTGTGTCAAACACTTCGATCTCCAGCGGATCAAGCACTTCATTGATAGCAGTGCCGATCTGGCCGGAGGCTCCGACAATCCATACCTTCAGCATTTCTTTCTGTCTCCTTTTCTATACACTTTTTTATTAACTGTTCATAAGAAAAGACGCTGATTTGCTCGGCGTCCTTGTACCTGACCAGTTTAACAAGAACAGGAGAGGTCTGTCAAGCGTTTCTGCAAAAAACAGAACCCCCTTTGTTTTCCCTTTTTTACCATGATAGTTACACGATATTTAGTTCTTGACAAATCTCATTAACTATATTAAAATACAACCGTAACAGATGTTAATAATTTTGTAATATTTATTCATTGAATTTTAGTAAAGCCTGAAAGGCTTCTTTTTTCAGGCGAAAGGAGTACATAGAACATGAGAAATCGCAAGAAAAGAACCCTGTGCATTCTGGCTGCCGCCAGCACCTCTCTTCTGATGAATATCCCGGCGATGGCTGCTGAAAATACCATCGCACTTCAGTATCAGAAAGACGATGCGTGGTCCCAGATCGCAATGACAAACGACGATGCCATTACGACCGGTGTCAATATCCGAAGCGCTGCAAGCGAGGACAGCTCCGTGATCGGATGTTTGTACTATGGCGGCGCTGCATGGGTCATCAATAAAGGGGATGAATGGACCGAGATCTACTCCGGCGGAATCACCGGTTTTGTTAAAAATGAGTATCTCGTTTACGGAGAGGATGCGCGCGGTCTTGCGGCAGCCTACGGAACGGAGGGCGTTACGACGACCTGGGATGATGTAAAGCTTTATTCCAAAGAAGACAACAGTGCTTCATCCGTTATCACTTCCCTTGACAGTGGTTCTTCTTATATCCTGACTCAGGATAACGGTCACTGGCTCGAGGTTCAGAATGGAGCCGACAGTACCGCCTATGTATCTTCTGAGGATGTTTCCAGAGTTCTCCTGCTTGATACGGCAGTTCCAATAGACAGCCAGAATGAAACGCAGACCGTTGCAGATACCACACCAAATGAGGCACAGCCGACTTCCGATTCTTATGCAGAAGAAACACAGCCGACTACTGACGCTTATGTAGAAGAGACACAGCCAGCTACTGATGCTTACGTAGAGGAGACACAGCTAGCTACTGATGCTTACGCAGAGGAGACACAGCCGACTACTGATGCTTACGCAGAGGAGACACAGCCGACTACCGACGCTTACATGGAAGAAACTCAGCCGGCTACCGACGCGGCCGATGATGGAAGTTATTACGACGCTGAGACCGGCATTTCCTATGATGCATCAACGGGACTGTATTATGATGCCGGTACCAACACTTACTACGATGCATGGTGGAATCCGGTAAATCCGGATGGCACTTCTCAGACAGAAGCGCCGGAAACCAGCGCTCCGGAGACAGAGGCTCCGGAAACACAGGCTCCGGAAACGGAAGCACCGGCTCAGTCGGGCTCCGATGATGGAAGCTACTACGATGCCGAAACCGGTATTTCCTATGATGCATCAACCGGCTTGTATTACGATTCTGGTACCGGAATTTATTACGATGCATGGTGGAATCCGGTAAATCCGGATGGTACATCCCAGACAGAAGCTCCGGAGACCAGTGCTCCGGAAACGGAAGCGCCACAGACAGAAGCTCCGGAAACACAGGCTCCGGAAACGGAAGCACCGGCTCAGTCGGGCTCCGATGATGTCACACTGCTTGGTGCTTTGATTTACTGTGAGGCAGGCAACCAGAGTTATGAAGGAATGGTAGCAGTCGGTGCGGTTGTTATGAACCGTGTTTCCAGTTCCTCCTTCCCGAATTCTATCAGCGAAGTCATTTATCAGAGTGGGCAGTTCACACCGGCTTACAGTGGAGCGTTGGCAAGCGCACTGGCAAGTGGTGTATCAAGTACCTGTTATCAGGCTGCGGCAGCAGCGATCGCCGGAGAAAATCCGGTTGGCGGCGCACTTTACTTTAACACAGGCTCCGGTAAAGGAACAAAAATCGGAGCACATCAGTTCTATTAAAAACAGATTGGATTACAAATATCCATTTTGATAACACTCCCGGTTCTCGTTTGAGGACCGGGAGTTTTTTTTCTCTTCCCGTGTGGTACAACCATCTTTTCTCCGGAAGCTTCATATTTTATAAGGAAGAAAGCATTTTTTCAGGAAAGGAGCATATATGACTGCAGGAAACAGTACAGACTGCCGCTGTAAGAATAATCAGGTAACCTCTGTTTATCATCATTTAAGAGAAGCAGACGCCCCTCTGGCTATGGGATATGTGCCAACCCAGCACTGGAACCGAACCTTTGCGCTCTCCAAGGGTTTAAAATACGGAACCATTTTTCCAGAACTGCAAAAACCATTCTGTGGAAGAGGAGGTGCGTGGAGATGAACCGTATGAATTATAACATGGGATCATCCGCAAACGGACGCCAGATGACAAAAAGAAATCCGGAACCATGCGATGGCAGATGCCAGATATCAGGCCAGAATCCAAACTTCTCAGAAAACCGTTCCAGAGCAGCTTGCCGCTTTGATACCGGACGGTGTCCTGAAGAAGTTCCATCGGATCTTCCGGTTGGAAACCGCAGAGCTCTTTTAAGTGTCATCGATGAGGAGGGCTTCGCATCCTATGAAGCAGTTCTTTACCTCGATACACATCCAGACGACCCAGACGCAAGAGATTACTTTCATCTTCACAACCACCGTTACCAGACGGCTGTAAGAGAGTACGGACGGCTGTATGGTCCTCTCACCATCGATACGGCATCAGCCTCCCCCTCCGAAACCTGGAACTGGATGCAGCAGCCATGGCCATGGGAAGGAGGCGACTGTTAAGTATGTGGAATTATGAAAAGAGACTGGAATACCCTGTCAATATCAAGACACCGAACGCGAAGATCGCGCAGATCATCATCAGTCAATATGG
>JAQXVT010000025.1 GCA_029225065.1 Lachnospiraceae bacterium
AGCTGCGTTCCATCTTAAGGTCTGCCGCTCCGTCAAATCGCAGTTCCAGTCTCAGATATCTGGTTTCTTTATTAATTCCCTTCCATGATGCGGGTTCTCCTTTCCATAGTTTCGGCAAGTCCGTCCATGTGTTTTTATCAAACGGCCATGTATTTCCGATATATGCATATATTTCCAGGGAATTATCATCTGCTCCGGAACCGAACCACTCAAAATATACCCAGGGGTAGGTCTCGCTTCTATCGGATTCCCTGATCAGGTCATTCATATTGATGTCTAATGTCATTGTGCCTTTTGTTCCATCAACGACCATTCCATTCTCAATATGGAGACTTCCCGTCATCGTCCAGTCAGAAAAATTATAATTGTATTCTATCGTACTGTCGGCATTGACCACTCTCTGTCCTCTCCCTGTACCATTCCAGTTGATCTTATTGGTATTCCATGATCCGGAGAAAGACTCCCACAAAAAATATGTTCCATAATCTGCGTATCCTGCCACACCGTTTACGATTGTTTCCAGCCCCGTTGTCCTGCAGTAATCACATATTTCCTTCAGGCCTTTTTCAAAGATCTGTGCCATCTCATCATTACCATAATAATCTCCCCAGTATCCAACTTCACATTCATCAAGGAATATTCCATCTGCGATATGGTTCGATGCCAGGGAATGGATTGTCGATTTCATATCAGCAAGAAAGCTATCCGTATTAAAACGGCTGCCAAAAGGAAGATACTGGAAAATCTTAGTACCACATGCCCTTGCCTTCAGGATCTCTTCAACCGTCTGGTCAGATGCCACCATCATCCCATACACGGAATAATCCGTAAGTCCTGAATACTCATATGTTCCGTAATAGATGATAAAAGGTTCCGGCTGCCTGTACTTTGTATCAAGTTTAAATCCCCTGCCTGTCTTTTTCAGTCCTGCAGTTTCATATGTCAGTCTCGGTAAGCTAAAGATACACCCCAAGCTGTGCTTCCCTCGGAGATATCTCCACAGAGCTTTCCGCTGTTGCTTTTACTGCAATGCAATGCAGCCCTTTGCCAAGAAGGAACAGATCAAAGAACTGCATGGTCTTATTTGAATTTTTATATATTTTTGACCGCTCATTCCCATCGACTTCAATATAGAAATCAGATTTTACGGCATTGGACATAAGAACAGAAAAGCCAACATGACAGGTATGCTTTTCGTCCGGAATGTTGATATAGCTCTCGCAGATGGTAACTGCTGATTCCCCAAGAATAATCTTTTCATTGTTTGTTCCAAATGCGATCTGGTTTTCCCCGTATGGCACAACATTTACACGTTTCATAGCCATCTGCACAAGGTTTATTTTTTCTGATCTGTTCAGTGCCACAGCGTTCCCTCCTAAATTACTTTTATCTCGCATATCTGCCCGTCTGGATGAGTAAATACAATGCCGTCCTCTGTTTCCCTGTAAGTATATTTTACGGGTACACCAAGTTCATACATTGCATTGACCTCTCCTTTTTGCGTATTAATTGTTGCCTGTATCAGCCTGGGTGCAATAAATGATTTGATCACACTGTCGATTGCTTCCTGAACGGATACATCATTTTCGAGCGACAATGTACCAATCGTTGTTGAAAGTTCCACCACCGTATTCCACGGCTCCTGGATGTTCTTTTCCATTCTTACGATCCTTGTCGTAATATCAAGTTCAAGTTCTTCATCCATAACCCGCACGGTATCGCCAAGTCCATAAATCTCATGCTCATATCCTGTAAGGCCGCTGAGATAAAGCACTGACAGCTTATAAGAATAATTCGGCTTACAATAATCAGTGACTCTCATCTTTGCATAGGAAAGCATATCAGACGCATCTGTAAAGTTACTGCAGTCGAGAGAACCAACAAGGATCTCATCCGTATAAGAATAGTCTTCAACGTAGGATTTCCCATCATTGATGGAGGCAAATGTCATCCCATCCTTCCCGGCTGCGTACAATTTTGTGATAAGTGAAGAAGTACTGACCACCCTTTGTATCGATTTCATATTTTTTCTGAAATGAAACAGGATGCCCCTGTCCCTTCCTGTCTTTTTCAAAAGACTGACGGTTTTCCTGATGGAATCAAAGACCAGTTCCCCATGATAAATATCTGCGATAAGCTGCAGTAATGCGAGCGGATTTTCCTCTGTACTTTCAAACGATTTTGCAGAATTAATTTCTATTGTCCCGATATCCCATACCGTGTTCTGTAAAGCAAACTTCATAGGAGTAACTGCTTTCGCCGTATCAAACACCGTGCTTTCAAGTCTTGCCGCCCTTGCCAGGTCATAATACAGTTCTTCTGCATATACATGCGTTGTTTTTGCAGAACCGTGTTCCTTATTATCCATCACGGTTTTAATCTTATATGCCTTGTTGTCAATACGGATCTCAGCTTGATTTTTTATATGCTCTCTTTTCTTATCCGTAAAATAAAGATCAAATTCCAGATAGCTTTCAGCATTAACCTCCGCAACAGTGATTATATTAAATGCCTTCGTAAAAACTGCCTGGGGTCTATCTTTTTCATATAAAACTGGTATCTTGTCCGTATTCATTCCATACCTCCTACAGCCACCGGCTCTTTGCTTTAACACATACGGATGTCAGCGTTCCCGTGCTTTCTGAAAACGTGATAGTATTTGTCCCTGCTTTTAAATATGGAAAGTTCAGTTCTTTCATCTGTCCCAAGGCATTTTCAGTCCCAATCTTTACTGTCATATCATCCGTATCGATTACAAGGACATCACCTTCAGAAAGAGGGCCGCACAGTGTCACACTTTCTCCATTGACCAGAAACTTTACTTCCTGTGAACTGTCGGCCATATTCCCCCTGATCTCATATACCGGATGAGATTCCACATTACCAAGCGTTCTTTTAATATCCCCGCTTGCCTTTAAGATAAATTCCTCATCCTGAATGGCATAAGCGAAAGGATCCGGGCAGAAAAAAGAAAGATCAAATGTATCTGCATTCCGCACAAGGTTTGTGAAGGACACCCCGTCCAAAAGCCTTGCATTATAATATCTGTCCGGCTCCTGCCCAAGTTCCAGTCTGCACAATCCTTTATCAGGATTCAGCCATCCGACAATGCTGTCCTTCTTATCAAGCAGCTGATGGGCATTGAGTCCCGGAGGAATCAGACAGGTGATCTCTATTTTCCGCTCAGAGATCGTCTCGCCAAAATCCATAATCCCGTGTCTTCCTGCAAGTTTATCTGTATTATTCCGTATATCCGGTATCCTGTTCTGCACAGACATCCTTGACGGAATGCCCATTTCAGACGAGGATACCCCATCAAAAATAAATCCCATTGCTTCCTCCTTAAACAAGTCCACGTGCCCTTCTTCCGGCGCACATCATTGAATTCAATTCCTGTGATATTTTTCTAATATCGTTATCATTTCTTACCGACATTTCCTGTATCTGGATCAATGGTCCCGAAATGTTCTGGACAGGACCATTCTGTGATGGGCTTTCATTGCTGTTTCCCATTGTAGATAGATCTGCACCGACACTGACATCGGGATTCAGGATCATGTCAGAAGCAACATCCTTTACTGCATTCTGTATCATACTGCGGCTCTTCTCGATTCCTTTTGCGAGACCTCCCATGAAGTCCGGCATCCAGGATTCATAATCCGTAAGTGGTCCTTCATCCGGTACAGAGAAATGTAGAAACGATCTGATCTTGCTTGCAACTGAACTTGCTGCATCCGCTACTGCTCCGATGCAGCTTCTGATTCCATTTACAATTCCCATGACCAGATCCCTTCCCCAGGTAAAAGCCTGGGAAGCTAGTCCCGTAATATGATTTCTCACGTTAGAAAAACCACTTATCACAGTGTTCAGGACATTTCCCATTGCACCTTTCACAGCATTTACGATTCCATTAAATGCGGAAGTAACAGTACCCCTGATCGCGCCAAGTACGGTAGATACCGTGGACTTTATAGTATTCCAGATAGTGGATATCGTACTTTTAATCGTATTCATGATGGTAGCAATGGCATTTTTAACACCTTCAAAGTTACCTGTGATCAGTGCCTTGATTCCGCTCACAACATTGCTGATAATGGTCTGGATTGTATTCCATACTGTGGAAAAAATGGTCTGAATTGCTGTCATCACGGTAGTAATAACCGTCTTTATCGTATTCCATACAGTCGTAACAACCGTCTGTATAATCGTCAGTACGGTCTGAATGATTGTCTGATAGATATTAAAATAGGTGCTCACAAGTGTTTTTATCACTTCAAAGACTGTGGTAAAGACACCTTTGATGGCTTCCCATACCGTTGTGATCACTGTCTGAATCACATTAAAAATAGTTTCAATAATCGTCTTATACAGATTAAAGTAAGTTGTTACAAGCGTCTTGATTACTTCAAATACGGTAGAAAAAATCATCTTAATTGCTTCCCACACCTGTGAAAAGAAGTCCTTAATGGCAGTCCATGCCGTAACAGCTACCTGCTTTACGTTTTCCCAGAGTTCAATCCAGAACTGACGGAACCCATCACAGTTATTCCACAGATAAATAAAAGCAGCCACAAGAGCTGCAATGGCCGCAATAATAAGTGTGATCGGATTTGCAAGCATTGTGGTATTAAGTGCTGCAAATGCACCCTTTACTGTATTGATTACCCCGGCAATCTTAGGAACGACTGTCATAATCGTACCGACTGCCGATATCACCTTACCAATCACGATAAGAACGGGGCCGAGTGCTGCTACCAGAAGTGCAATCGTAACGACCGTCTTTTTTGTTCCATCGCTCAGTCCGTTCAGCCAGTCTACAAAGGTCTGCACCCATCCAACAATCTGCTTAATGGCCGGCATCAGAAGTTCCCCAAAAGATATCGCCAATCCTTCCAGGGCAGATTTGAGGATTGTGATCTGTCCCTGTAGATTATCAAGCTGTGTATCTGCCATCTGCTGTGCAGCACCACCGCTTTCAATGATTTTTTGCTGAAGTTCATCCCACGTACCACCCGTGTTGGCAAGTAATGCATTGACGGAAGATAGATCTGTCTTATTGAATATCTTACTGATGATGTTAGACTTTTCCGCAGATGTCATACCGTCCATAGAAGTGTTTAAATCACCAAGGATGTCATTCAGGCTTCTCATGTTTCCTTCGGAATCATAAACAGAAAGTCCTAATGCCTCCATTTGTTTAGCTGCTGTATCTGTTGGACTTTGTAAAGATAGAATAATATTTCGAAGATGTGTACCACCCTCTGCTCCTTTGATACCATTGTTTGCTAAGATACCAAGTGCAGTATTTAGTTCTGCCGTACCACCCTTGATGGATTTGGCTGTCGCACCAATGGTAAGGATTCCCTCGCCAAGCTGTGCAACCGATGTATTTGTGGTAGATGCCGTTTTTGCCATCTGGTCTACCATCGTTTCTGCCTCATCCACTCCCATACCAAGTGCAGACATGGCATCCGTTACCATGTCGGAAGCATCAGCAAGAGCAATATCCCCGGCTGCTGCCAGGTTAAGTACGGTCGGCAGTGTATTACACATCTGCTCCGTGTCATATCCGGCAAGTGCCAAATAATTTAATGCCTCGGCACACTCGGATGCAGAGAAGGCCGTCTCTGCACCCATCTTCTTTGCCAGCTTGGAAAGGGTATCCATTGTATTTACGGACTGTCCGTTTACCTTAGACATGGAATCTTTTGTGATTCCCATAGTAGCCTGTACCTGTGACATGGAAGATTCAAAGTTTGCTGCCGTTGTTACGGATGCCGTACCAAGTGCAGTCACCCCGGCTGTTACCGGGAGGAGTTTCTGCCCGGCAGAGGAAATATTGTCCCCGACCGTCTTTAACTTTTCACCTGTTGCTGCGATCTTCTGCACTGCCGTTGCGGACTGGTTCGCCTGTGTTTCCAGATTCTTTAAGTCCTGCTCTGTTTCTACGATCTCCCTCTGTAGGGCATCGTACTGCTCCTTAGAGATCTCACCATTGGCAAGTGCCGTATTTGCCTGTTCTGCTGCGGTCTTTAAGGTAGCCAGCTTCTCTTTTGTCTCACTGACCGCTTCCGCAAGCAGTTTATGCTTCTGTGCCAGAAGCTCCGTATTTCCCGGATCCAGTTTCAGCAGCTTATTCACATCCTTAAGCTGTGACTGGGTGGACTTGATCTGTCCGTTCACGCCTTTCAGAGCGTTCTGCAGTTTTGTTGTATCACCACCGATTTCAACGGTAATACCCTGAATACGGCTCGCCATGCCTCTCACCTCCTCCTAAAAATGGGTACAAAAAAAGGAGCATCTCTGCTCCGTAACAAAAGAAAAACACCTGCCATTTCTGACAGATGTTCTATGTAATATTAATCTTCTTCTAAAATCAGTCCCGCTATATCAG
>JAQXVT010000026.1 GCA_029225065.1 Lachnospiraceae bacterium
AAGCTTCCCCCCTGAAGCTCCGTAAAGCTCTTCACAATCGCAAGGCCAAGACCGCTTCCTTCGGTGTTGCGGGAAGTGTCGCCGCGCACGAAGCGTTCGGTTAAATAGCTGCAGTCTTCGGCAAGCTCCTGCGCGGAGGTGTTTTTGACCTCGATCTCCACGTCATCGACGGTTTCGCGCAAAGTTATCCACGCCCGCGTGCCTGCAAGCGCATATTTGCTCACATTGACAATCAGATTTTCCAGGATGCGGTACGTCTTCTCCCCGTCCAGAAAAATCAGAACACGATTTTCCGGTACCGATACGCGGCAGTCGATTTGCGCTTCTGCCAGACGGTCCTCCTGCTCCAGCACGGCCTGCTTTACCATCTCGGCGAGATCAACCTGCAGCCGTCTGATCTGGATATTTCCGCTCGCCGCTTTGCTGATCTCGAAGAGATCTTCGATCAACTTTTTCAGGCGAAGGGACTTCCGGTCAAGGATCTCAATGTAACTTTTCCGTTCTTCCTCTGTCGTTCCCTCTTCTTTCAGCAGGTTCACGTACGTAATGATCGCGGTCAACGGTGTTTTCAGATCATGTGAGACATTTGTGATGAGCTCCGTCTTCATGTTCCGGCTTTTCAGTTCCTCTTCCACCGCCGCAGAAAATCCCTCTTTTACTTTTTCCAATTCTTCTCCCACAGCAGAAAAAATGCCGAGGTCACCGTCCGCCGAAGCGTTCAGATTTCCTTCTCCCATCTCCTTTACTTCCTCAAGCAGCACCCGATAATTTTCTTTGATCCGGTTCAGATAGCGCCGCAGGATCAGAAACAGCACAGCCGAATACAGGAAAATCCAGAAAATACCGCCCACCCACAGGCTGCAAAGTACTGCAAGGATCACAAAATTCACAAGAATTACCAGCAAAAGCCAGCGATCGGAGGAATCCGTCAGATCGACTGTCTGAAGCTCCTTCACCAGTTTCTTTATCTTACTCTTCAGCCAGGCCAAAATCCGGTCTCCGTTCTGATATAAGAGGGAGCGCTCTTTCAGGTAAGGAACCACTCCGACATCCAACACTTGCAGCAATGCCATGACCGCGGCAAACCACACACTGTAGGCCACAAAGTGGAAGCACAGGCAGACAAGAAGATACATCGCATACCAGCTGTCGTCTGACTGTACGATCCTTACTGCAAAAGAAATGATTCCCCCATATGCCGTGATCATCAGAATCGCACCGGCCAAGGCCGCTTCAAACGGAATTTTCCCAATCAGTCGGCTCTCTCTGCGCAGCCGCTTAAACGGCGGAATCAAAAATGCGGCCAGCGCCAGCAGAAAAAGCGGTATGATGTACGATTCCAGATACCAGCTTCCACGATCTCCATACGCTGTCTCAAAAGCCTGTTCTTCCGGCTGCCACTGTACCCCCGTATAATAGCAGTCCTGGTTTTCCGAATAAATATAGACTGTAACCTGTTTCGGTGTCTGCAGAAGTGTCGGAGACAGCTCTGTATTTCCGATCCAGTTCAGAATCCGTGCCTTCGTCATCCTCCGGATATCTCCGGCCGACAAGATGATTCCATCCTGATTTTGCATCTCGTCGATCGACACACTGCCTTCTTCATCAAACGTCATTTTAAGGAAAAATGGGGCATTTTCCACAGCGCTCTCATACTGCTCCAGATTTTCCAACGAATTTGTCTCTGCCTCTCCGCTTTCCTGATCCACAATCCGGTATTCAATCTGGTACTGCTCGACCAATGAGGAAAATCCATTGTACCAGCTCTGAAATTCCACATCAAAATCAGCCAGCTGTGTTTCCAGATCCTCATCCGTTTTTGCCTGCTCCCTTATTTTGTCTGAAAAAAATACTTCCGAAGGAAGCACTGTACGCTGCTGCAGTTTTTCCTGCAGCTGCCAGTACATCACATAACTGCCAACGTACATAAACTGCGCAAAGCTTTTCAGATTCTCTTCCGCTCCGCCGTCATAGGACGGCCAGGTGTTTTCCGGCGCATCCGCCTCTGTCGCCTGTGTTTTCTGGCTGCTGTCCATGGAAGCCCGATATTCATAATAAATCTGATAATACAGATCCGAAGCGACTCCTGTCATGATCGCAGCACAGATCAGGATCAGAATCCCTGCAAAAATAATTGCCTTATTGTTTTTCGATTTTGTAGCCAACGCCCCACACCACCTTTAAATATTTTGGATTTTTCGGATCCACCTCGATTTTTGACCGGATATGCCGGACATGCACCATGATCGTCTCTGTTGCGATTGCCTTTTCATTCCATACCTTCTCATAAATTTCTTCTGCTGAAAAAACACGTCCCGGGTTTTTCATCAGAAGCGCCAGGATCTTAAATTCCAGCGGTGTCATCGTCACCGTCTCCCCGTCGATCCGCACCTCTTTCGTCTCATCGTTCAACTCCAGGCCGCCGATCACATACGTATGATCGTTCTCTTTTTTACCCGCCATTTTCAGATACCTCGAATACCGGCGCAGATGGGAATTGACACGCGCGATCAGCTCCATCGGTGCAAACGGTTTTGTCACGTAATCGTCCGCGCCGATATTTAATCCCATCACCTTATCGACCTCCTCCGACTTTGCCGACAGCATGATCACTGGAAAATCGTACTTTTCCCGAAGCTTTATCGTCATCGTAATGCCGTCCATCACCGGCATCATGATATCGACAATCGCCAGATGAATCTCTTCGTTGGCAAGAATCTCCAGCCCCTCCTTTCCGTTCTGTGCCTTAAACACCTTATACCCCTGATTTTTCAGGTAAATTCCCACACCATCCAAAATTGCCCGGTCGTCTTCCACTACAAGTATATGATACATTTTTCTCTTTTCCTCTCTGTACGCATTCTCTAATCGAGTCAGGCAGGTCACAAATATCCTCTTTTCACTCCGCGCCACGTACACGTACTGCCTGCTCCTGCGAATTTCTTATCAGAATCTTTTTTCTGTTCCTGCACTATCATACCAGTGAAACCGGAAAACCACCATTCCTTTCCTCATAAGAAAACAGAAAAAAATCCGAAAGAAATTCGAAAGAAGTACAATAAAAAGATCCCCTGAAACAAATTTCGGCATATCATCCGATCTGTTTCAGAGGATCCTTCTCTCTGTTCTTTTTATAATCGCAGCAGGCTATTTGTCTGACTCTGGTAACCCGGACATTCACAACCACTCCATGGCCGGTCAATGAGGTGCTTCAACGCCTCCTGCTCTTACCTTTTTTAAGCTTTGCACGTTTGAAACTATGGAATATTTATCTTGGCGCAACTTCCCACTTACTTCGCAGCCTCTCTTGAAGAAATCAAC
>JAQXVT010000027.1 GCA_029225065.1 Lachnospiraceae bacterium
CTGCGTTCAATTCATCTGCCTTTCTCCGGCCATTGCCGTCTGCTTCCTCGAAGCCTCACATACCGTTTTTTTATTCCAGGCAATCTCCCGCTTCATCACAAACGCGCACAGCGTCACCGTAAGCGGTACGGAAAGCACGATTCCAAAACTGCCGGACAGCCCCTGCATAATCGCAATGCCGATGTTGTTGGAATTGATGATCTGCTGATAGGGAAGATCATACGCATAGTCAAGCAGCAATGTACTTGTACTCGTGCCTGCAAACGCCAGGATCAGCGTATTGCTGTCCGTTCCCATCATATCACGCCCGACCCGCATGCCGGACAGCCACAGCTCCCGCAGCGTCAGATCCGGATTCTGCTTTGCGATCTCCTCCATCGCACTTGAGACCGACATCGCCACATCCATCGTCGCGCCAAGCGCGGAAATCAGAAGTCCCGAAAAAAGAAGTCCGCCCACCTGAATGCCGTCCGTGTTCCACAGGGTCAAAAGCGTCTCGATATCCGAGACATTGTAGCCGGAGATACCGGAGGCCTTGCTGAAAACAAGTGCCGTGATACCGGCGCACAGGATTCCCGCGATCGTGCCGCCGATCGCACAGATCGTTTTTCCGGCAGTTCCTCCGATCAGATACATCGTCACAAGCGTCGTGATGAAGCAGACAAAGACGGCCGTCCAAAACGGCGAGTACCCCTGATAAATCAGCGGGATATACAGAAAGATCACACTGATAAACGTAAAGACCAGCCCCAGGCTTCCCTTTACTCCCTGCTTTCCTCCGATCACACAGAGAAGCAGCAGATACAACGCTGCAAAAAAGTAAATCACCCATTCCCGGTCCTGTGTATACACGCTGGCGATCGTCGTCTCGCCCGCCACGCTCTGCATCACAATGACGTGCATGCCCGGTGTGCAGCCTGCTCCAAAGAGATAGCCCGAGCTGCTGGTCACCTCCAGCGTTTCCCCTTTTCTCACACCGGTCAGCATTTTTACGGTTACGGTCTGCTGTCCGGCTCTCGAACCGTCCGCCTGAAGATTGTCGATCAGGATTTCTTCTACCGTTGCTTTTTCAAATGTCTGTCCATTTCTGCTGACAAGTTCGGTTTTGGTCACCTGGTTTACCCGGACAACCAAAACCGCAAAGAGAATCAGCATCAGGAGCGAGATCAGCTTTTTTCGATTCTTCCGAAGCATAATACGCATTCCTTTGCCTTTGTTTCTGTTATTTTGTCTTTGTGATCGTGAAGGTATCGTCGATGGTCTCCACACTGCCGTCATCCATGATCTGGTAAGCGTCCACGGAGAAGGTATCCTTTGTCAGCGTAATCACAGAGTAGCTCGGCAGCCAGTTCTGGCTTCTTGCGGCAATGTAATCCTGCTGCTGTGCAATCAGCTCATAGAACTTTGATCCACTTGCCGAGTTGGCGGTCAGATACAGGATTCCCTCCGGGTCCGTCACACTGTTTCCTTCCACATCCTCGATTGTGTAGCAGAGGTTGTCCTGCTGGAATGCATCCTTTGCTGCCACTGCATCAGCGTCGCTTTCATCCGGATTCAGCTGGATTTTTTCGCCGGTCTGCGTATTTGTCGCATGCTCCCAGTCATAATCCGTTCCATCCTCTGTCAGAGAGAACTCATATTTTCCATGGGTCTGTCCGTCGCCGTAAAGCAGCTTGGAACGACTGTAGGTGTGGTCATGTCCCTGAAGTACCACATCGATATCGTTTGCGTCAAAGATCGGAGTCAGCTGTGTACGGAGAATCATCCCGTCCGTATCGGAGTGGTCCAGTCCGGTTCCGTAAATATCCTGATGCATCGTGACAATCTTCCATGCAGCGTCCGGATGAGAGGCAATGGCTTCCTCGATCGCCTGCTGATGTTCTGCCACATTGTAATTGTTTGTATTCAGTACAATGAACAACCCGTCACCGTAGGAATAATAGTAATCGCCGCCCGCTGCCGTTGTGCCAAGCTCGGTTGCATTCGGATTGTTGAAGTGATACATATAATCCTCATTCAGAGAATCATGGTTTCCGATCGTGGTTGCAACCGCAAGTCCGGAGAGAACCTCTGAGTCAAGATAAGCTGCATACTCTTCCTCCTTCGGTTTTCCGGTCTTGTTGACCTGGTCACCGGCGGAAATCACAAAGTTCAGGTCTGTATTCTGCTCCGCCGCGGTCTGCAGGGTACGGTTCCATGCAAATCCATCATTTTCCGCTGCCGTGTTTGCTGCTCCCTCGTCATTTACAAGTTCGCCGTCGCCCTGCGGCTGTCCCTTGGAAGCACCGATCTGCGGGTCGCCCACATAGAGGATCTTTACAGTGTCCAGGCTTCCTGTTTTATATTCTACGGCCTCTGTCTGCTCGCCGTTCTTTTCTACTGTATAATAGTAAGTCGTATCCGGTGTCAGTCCGGTAACCGTTACGTGATTGTAATCATAAGCTGCACCGCCGGTCAGATCCGTGTTTACCGCTCCGCTCTCTCCGATAAATGCTTCCAGATTTGCCTCGTCGGTTCCAAAATGTACCACCGGTGTCGCTTCACTTCCTGTATTTTCGCTGTACCATGCGAAATTCAGCTGTGTCTCATCTGCTCCCGGTGTAATGGATACCTTCGTAAAATCAGCAGCGGTCTCCTCCCACTGATCCTGCCATGCGCTCCACGCCTCCTGCGTTCCTGTCTTGCTGGAATCGTTATAATGATCGGTTGATGCAAATGCAGCCGGACATGATGCCATTGCTCCTGTGATGGTAAGTGCAGTGATTACAGCGATATAATGTTTTCTTCTCATGGTCTTCCATGAACCTCTCTTTCTGACTTCGGCGGTTTTTCAGACCGCTCTTTTTCTGTTCTTCTTTTCTTCTTCCTGTCATGGAGATTCACTGGCGCCTTCCGAAGTCCCGATGACAGTGCGGAGTATAACACTGAAAAACAGACGGTTCAATAGACTTTGCAATCATTTTAGAAAATTTTACATAGCTTACGGATATTGCTTACACAAATCAGAGATGGCCTGCACTGACCTTACAAAGCTTTGTTATTTTCCTCTCATCAGCGGCCTGTTCTTTCTGTGCTAAATGGCAATGATTCGTTTTATCTCCGCTTTACAATTCTGGTGCTTCCACCTCTAATGGACAGAAATGGGGATATCCGCAGTCAAAGCAGATAGTTCTGAAATTGATGTGCGCACCTGTACCCAGAGCAGCGAAACCGACACCTCCGACGGTCCCCTGCAGCTTTTCACCGCGCAGGATGTCAACCAGCAGCGATTTTACATTGACCAGCTCTCCACCGGCAAATACCGCATTTCTTCCCTGAATTCCGGCTGGTATCTTTCTTCTGCTCTGCCGGATGCCGATCCTGATATAAATTCTACACTGGGAAATGTATCTCCCTCTCTTGTCGACTTCGATGCGGCAAAAAGTGAAGACGCCGTCACTTCCCTGAACTGGGCAATTCAGGATGCCGGCGACGGATACGTTTACATTTCCTGCAATCACCGGTAGTTTGCTGCAATTAAAAAAAGTCCAGACATACTGCCTGCTGCGCTTTGCAACCTGGGCAGTATGTCTGGACTTTTGCTCTCTTTTTTCGGATTATACTATTTTTGTAAAAAGCTGCCAGAATGTACAGAATGGATACCTACCTGCAGTAAAATGCATACCGGATCTCTTTCTCACTCAGCCGGTACTTCTCCATCAGCTCCGGACCGCATGAGTTCGAGCCGATGCCGGATACCTTGTAATCAATCCGTACATGGGTGACATTGCTCTTTTTCAGCTCATCGATGTGCATCGCGGTTGTCAGCATATCCGCCGAGTAATGGGAAACATTAAATTCAAACTCTCCCGTAAATCGCAGGGAATCCCGCATCTCCAGATACTTTGTCTTCGTATGGTTACCGTGTTCCTGCGGCATGATGTAGTTCACATACTGCGCATCGGCACTGCCTTCGAATCTTCCCATCCGCGCACTCCGGCTCATATCGCAGTAGTTTTCCCGCTCTCCCATGCCGAAATACGTGAATTTCTCAGCCTCATACGGAAGGAAGTATTCCATTCCAAAGCGCGGCAGCCAGATGCAGCGGTCTGCTACCTGTGCATGGATCTCGGTCTTCAGACCCTTTTCCCATAAGGAATACGTGATCTCAAACTGTGCAAACGGCATGCGCGATACGCCGGAAAGACTTCCTTTTACTTTCACTTCCTGGCCTTCTGCCTTTACCTCATACACCTTCGTGAAAAGGCGGTTGAAATTTTCGCCCTCCCAGATGTTGTACCAGCCCCATTTTGCTCTGATGTTGCGGTCATTGTCGGTCGGTGCACGCCATACCGAAAGCTGACACGGTGCAGCCAGAAGCTCTTTTCCGTCCCTGCGCACGCTCTCCAGCATACCGCTGTGGCGTGAAATCATGTAGGATGTCGTCTCGTCCGTGAGAATAATCCGATGCGCGTTTTCTGAAACTGCTGCGAGCACCGGAGCGTTTTCATCTGCCTGCTTTGCAGACGGGAGCTCCAGCTGTACCATCGCCGTCTCATAGCCCATACTGTCATACAGACAGCAGTTCACATAAGCGCCAAGCTTCGTCGTCTCCGGAATCTGCAGCTCCAGCCTTGTCTCTGCCTTCGGCGCAAGATCCAGCGTCATGGTCTGCTCACAAATCTGCTCGCCGTCATTTTCCACGACATAGCGGAATGTAAATTCATTCAGATTCGTAAAGTCATACAGGTTCTTTACGACCAGCGTACGTCCTTCAAGACGGCAGGAGAGATACTGGTAGGCACGCTTCGCCTCATACGAACCAGCCTTGAAGCTGCGGTCGGCAAACACCAGGCCATCACAGCAGAAGTTGCCGTCGTGCGTCATCTCGCCCTCAAAATCTCCGCCGTAGCGCGGCACACCGTCCACAATGACCGTGTGGTCTGCCCACTCCCAGATACAGCCGCCGATCAGCTTCGGATACTGATAAATGACATCCCAGTAATCGCAGACATCTCCCGGTCCGTTGCCCATCGCATGGGAGTACTCACACATAAAATACGGATGGCGGAAGTTCTCATCCTCCGCGTGCGCTTTGATCTCCGCAACCGCCGGGTACATTCTTGAAAACAGATCCGGCTGATCGGCAAACTCCGGAATATTCTGCTCCTCGGAGATCCGCGTTGCATCCTCGCAGTGAATCAGTCGTTTCGTGTCGGTCTGCCTTAAATACTCGATCATCTTCTTGTGATTCGTGCCGAATCCGCTCTCATTTCCAAGCGACCACGAGAAAATACACGTATGGTTTTTATCCCGGTTGTACGTGCGCGCCATACGCTCCACAAACACCTGCTCCCACTCTTTCTGATTACAGATCCACTCCGGATTGTTCACGGCATCGTAACCGGTTCCATTCGGGTAACGATTGACAAATCCATGCATCTCGCTGTCGTTTTCCAGCATGACATAAAAACCCATCTCATCGCACAGATTCAGGAATTTCGGTGTCGGCGGATAATGCGATGTACGGATCGTGTTGATATTCAGTTTTTTCATCTGCACAAGGTCCTTTCGGATATCCTCGTCCGTCATGCACCATCCGGTGTGCGGATTCGTATCGTGATGGTTCACACCTTTGAGCTTCACCATCGTGCCATTGACATAGAAAGCCAGATCCTTTCCGATTGTATACGTGACAAATCCCACCTTCTGTGTGATCACCTCACCCGCGCAGGAAAAACGAAGCGTATAAAGGTATGGCTTTTCTGCATTCCACGGCTTCGGATCTGCAACTGTAAAGACTGCGGTATTCTCCGCCTTTTCTGATGCAAGGAGCGTCTCGCCGTCATAAAGAGAAACTTCCGCACAGCCTCTCGTTTCTCCGTCCGAAGCTGATCGGTCAAATTTCGCAATGATCTGATTTCCTTCCGTCTCGATGTGGATATCGCGGATATGTCCCTGCGGTCTCGACAGAAGGTACACATCACGGAAAATGCCATTGAAGCGAAGAAAATCCTGATCCTCCAGATAACTTCCGCTGCACCACTTGCGTACCTTCGCCGTCACTATATTTTCGCCCTCGGTCACGAAGGCGGAGATGTCAAATTCTGCCTGCAGATGGCTGCCCTGCGAATATCCCACGTAGCAATGATTCACGTAAAGCTCAAGGCAGGAGGACACACCTTCGAAAACAAGATAATGCTTTCTTGTTATATCCTGCACCTCAAAAGTTCGCTCGTAGACTCCCATCGGATTTTCATCCGGCACGTACGGCGGGTCTACCGGGTACGGATAGCAGACGTTCGTGTAATTCGGATGTGCATACCCCTGCAGCTGCCAGCACGACGGCACCGGGATCTCATCCCAGCCCTTTTCTTCCAGATCCTCCTTATAATCGCAGTCATAATAACGGAACTTCCAGATCCCGTTCAGCAGCGTATATCCGCCCTCATTTTCCGGAATATAATATGAGCGCTGCTTCTCCCTGTTTTCTGACAGATGTGTCAGATCTTCGTAATTTCGCATGCCGTTCCTTCTCCTTCTCCTGTTTGATTTTCCCCTTGTATTTCGTTGCATTAAACATATCATACTTTTCCGGTTTTTACTACTGCGATTTTGTGTCTGCGTAATGAATTGAATCGCGGATATCCTCTTTAACTCCTGTTTTTTTTACTTCTCAGTCTTGACAGCATTGTATTCATTATTACCCCGATTGCCTTGATCGTAACCGGCACGGCAGCGTTCCCGATCTGGGCCGCTGTTTTTACCATTCTTCCGATTTTTTTAATCCTGTTTCCGCTTCGGATCATCCGCTCTCCCTCCATACTTTTACCGTGCAATCTGCATTCTTGTTTTATCATGCTGCTTTGTTTTGCTGCAGCTACTTTTTATTAGAATACGCTAACTGCATTGTAGCATCATACGTCTTATATGTAAAACAGACAGAAGATTCTAAGCGCCGCAGAAACAAAAAAAATATCAGAACCAGCAAACCTCCCCGGCCTTCTGGCTCCGATATCAGCATTTCGATCTTCTGTTTTCCGTCAATCTCCCGGTGCTTTCGTCGCCGCCTTATGCGGCGCGCCCTGCATGAAATCCAAGAATACCCGATTGAATTCCCCGGGACACACCGAGGGGATATCGTGCGCGTGGTCTTTCCATGCCTGGCAAACGCAGTTTGGATTCATGCGGACGAGAGTCAGGGTCGACTCGATCATGATGTCGCGCGACTCCTTCTCGCCGACCAGTGCCAGGATCGGCACATTCACCTGTGCGAACTGCGGATCCATTCCCATCTCCTTTGCTTCCTTAACACAGAATTCCCGCCACGACAATTTGCTTTTTTCGCTGCCTGACTCAGTTAAAGTAAACCGTTTTTCCTGTTTTGGCGGATTCGTAGATTGCCTCGAGCACCCGTGTGACCACAAGTGCCTGCTCCGGCTTTACGACAAGCTCCGTACCATCCGCCACCGCATGATAGAAAATTCTCTGCTCGATGTCGTCCGGATTCTCCGGCATGCCGGTCGTAAGATCCGGCTTTTCGATGCACTGACGGCCATGATTTACGCGGTTGATGCGAAGGCCGTCCTTCATATCCGCACCCGCCTTCGTGCCGCACAGAAGCGTCTGCGCGCCCTCTGACTCCACCATATTCAGTGCCCAGGAGGACTCCAGGATAATCGTCGCACCGTTTTTCATCTTAATAAATCCAAACGCAGAATCCTCCACCGTAAACTTCGCAGGATCCCAGTCGCCCCAGCGGTTGCCGGTATTCGTCTGGTCGGCCAGCTTCTGAAACGTGGAGCCGGTAACGCTCTCTACCTCATAATTATCCATCATCCACAGCGTCATGTCGAGTGCGTGCGTTCCCATATCAATTAATGGGCCGCCGCCCTGCTTGTCTTTGTCGAGAAATACGCCCCACGTCGGAACAGCTCTGCGGCGCACCGCCAGTGCCTTTGCAAAATAAATATCGCCGAGCTCGCCGTCCTCACACGCCTGTTTCAGATACTGCGCATCCGCGCGGTAACGGCACTGATAACCAATATTCAGTATTTTTCCGGTGCGCTGCGCTGCCTCGACCATTGCTTTGGCCTCCGCATACGTCTTCGCCATCGGTTTTTCACACATCACGTGCTTGCCGGATTCCATCGCCGCAATGCTGACCTCGGCATGTGTGCTGTTCGGTGTGAGCACATAAACGACGTCCAGGTCTTCCTTTAAAAGCTCCCGGTAATCGGTATAGACCCGGGCATCCGCTGTCCCGTACGTCTCCTTTGCTGCCTCTGCCCGCTCTTTGAAGAGATCACAGAACGCTGTAATTTCAAAATTTCCATTTCTCTGGATCGCCGGAAGATGCTTGTCATTTGCGATGCCGCTGCATCCGACGATTCCTGCCTTCAGTTTTTTCATAACTTTCCTCTTTTGGTATTGCGCATATTCAAAATCGTGATACGCACGATGATGCGCAGCCTGTAACCAATTTGCCTTGCAAATTGATTACGTTCCTCTTATCTCCTCGCCAGCTCCTTCGTAATATCCTCCCATGTCACGCCGCGCTCCGCCATGAGCACCATCACGTGATACAGAAAATCAGAAATCTCATACTTAATCTCCTCCGGATCCGGATTTTTGGCAGCGATGATAATCTCCGTTGCCTCCTCGCCGACCTTCTTCAGGATCTTGTCGATTCCTTTGTCAAACAGGTAGTTCGTGTAGGAGCCTTCCTTCGGATGAATCTTCCGATCCTCAATGACGCCGTAAACATCCTCGAATACCTTCAGCGGATTCGTCTCGTCGTACTCCTTTTTCAGAATGGTACGGTAGAAGCAGCTGCGGTTTCCGGTGTGGCATGCCGCGCCAATCTGATGCACTTTCGCAAGCAGTGTATCATTGTCACAGTCCACCTGCAGTTCCTTTACATACTGAAAATGTCCCGAGGTCAGGCCTTTCACCCAAAGCTCCTGACGGCTGCGGCTGAAATACGTCATTCTTCCGCTGCGGACTGTCGTCTCAAACGCCTCCTGATTCATATACGCGACCATCAGCACTTCCTGCGTCTTATAATCCTGAACCACAACCGGCACCATGCCATCGTTGTTTTTCTTCAGTTCATCCCATGAAATCGAAGACTCATACGTATTCACTGCGATGCCATTTTCTTTCAGCTGATGCTTTAATTCCATAAATTCAAACTCCGGCTTCTGGAATGCGCCGCAGCAGAGGCCAAGTGCCGCCGGAAGGCGAAGAAAGCTCTCCTCTTCCTCCGTCAGCTGCCCCAAACCGGAACCTGTTTCATCCTCCGCAGTTCCATCCTCTTTCTTCCGCACAGCGTTCGTCTGTGTCTCTTGCGCATCCGCACCTGACGCATCCCACGCCGGCACTGCAAGAACCGGCAGTTCATCGTATTCCTGCGCCGCCTCAACTGCCTTTTTGGCAAACGCCAGGTCAGACAGTGTCACGATTCCGCCGAGCAGCGGGCCGTGGCTCACTGCCTCTGCCAGTTCCTCCTGCGTTCTGACACAGGCAAGAATCTTTTCTTTTCCGAATTTGGAGGATACCTCATGCGTCAGCTCGACGTTTCCCTCTTTTGCATAATTTAAAAATACCTTCTGGCATCCGGCGTAGATCAGCTTTTTCACATCCTCCATCCGCCGGACGTTGCCGCCGCCGTAGATTGGAAGGTCTACCGCGCGCGCCATCTCCTTGACCTGAGCGATTGCCGCATCGTGCTGCGCGTCTCCACTTGAAAAATCAAACACCAGAATCGCATCCGCCCCGTGATTGCTGGCATCCACTGCCAGTGCAGCAGCATCCCCGCCGCCATACGGCTGATCGTCTGCCGGAGAGGCCGCTGCCTTTCCATTTTTCAGATAAACCGGTACTACCAGTTCCTTACTATACATAAAGCGCTCCCGCCTTTCTTTTTTCTCTCCTGTCAAAGCGGATTACCCACAGTCCGCTTCGCGTTTTGTCAATTGGCGCTCTTGGCCGATATAAGCATCCCATCTGCCCGCCTGGTGCCAGCGCCACTTCAGCTGTCTTACAGGCTGCCCTTCGTCGAAAGCACATCATGAATCCGCGGATCATAGCTCACTGCCTCGTCAAGCGCCTTCGCAAATGCCTTGAACATTCCCTCTGCCATGTGATGATTGTTGCCTGCACTCAGCATTTTGAAGTGCAGATTCATCGCCGCACTGTAGGAAACGGCATAGAAAAATTCGCGCACCATCTCGGTATCCATCGTTCCGATGCGCTCTGCCGTAAACTCCGCGTCGCTGCGGTAATACGGGCGTCCGCCCAGATCGACCGCGCACAGTACCAGCACCTCATCCATCGGAAGAATCCTGCTTCCGTAGCGGCGTATCCCTTTCTTGTCTCCGACTGCCTCACGGATCGCCTGTCCCAGCACAATGCCGGTGTCCTCGATCGTGTGATGGCAGTCCACCTCCAGGTCTCCGTCCACTTCCACCTCCAGATCGAACAGTCCATGCCTTGCAAACCCGTTCAGCATATGGTCGAAAAAGCCGATCCCGGTGTGGATCTGCGCCTTTCCCGTTCCGTCCAGATCCAGGCGGATCCGAATCTTCGTCTCTTTCGTATTTCTAACTACCTCGGCAGTCCGATGTTCCATCGCACGCTCGCCCCTTTCTCGTTTATCTCATGACATTACTTAACCGAATCAAGAAAGTGTCAAAGCAGACCACACACATCCGCTTTGACAGTTTTCCAGCCGCATCCGCAAAACATTGCTTCTGCTTTTTACCCGTTTTATTTCTCGAACCGTACCCGGATCGAATTCGCATGTGCGGTCAGCTTCTCTGCCTCCGCAAACGCAATGATATCCTGATGGATCGGTTCCAACGCCTCTTTCGAATAATAAACAATGCTCGATTTCTTAATGAAATCATCGACCGACAGTGCGGAGAAGAATTTCGCCGTGCCGTTCGTCGGAAGCACGTGGTTCGGGCCTGCGAAGTAATCGCCGAGCGGCTCACTGCTGTACTCGCCGATGAAAATCGCACCCGCATTGCGGATCTTTGTCATAACCTCAAATGGATTGCGCGTCACAATCTCCAGATGCTCGGATGCAATGGAATTGACCGCGTCGATTGCGTCCTCCATCGAATCTGCAAGCAGGATAAAACCGTACTGATCCAGTGATTTCTGGATGATCTCTGCTCTGGAAAGTGTCTTTAAGAAGCCCTCGATCTCTTTTTGTACTTCCTTTGCAAGCTCCTCGCTCGTCGTCACAAGGATTGCAGAGGCCATCTCATCGTGCTCCGCCTGAGAGAGAAGGTCAGCTGCCACGTAACGCGGTGTCGCGCTGTCATCTGCCAGCACGAGAATCTCACTCGGGCCTGCCACAGAATCGATGCTCACATGACCGTAGACTGCACGCTTTGCAAGCGCCACATAAATATTGCCCGGTCCTGTGATTTTATCAGCCTTCGGAATACTCTCCGTACCATAGGCCAGCGCTGCAATTGCCTGCGCGCCGCCTACCTTGTAAATTTCATCCGTACCTGCCTCATGCGCTGCTACCAGCGTGGAAACCGGAATCTTTCCGTCCTTTCCAGGCGGTGTCGTCATCACGATCCGGCCGACACCGGCTACCTTGGCCGGAACTACGTTCATCAGAACGGAAGACGGATAGACTGCCTTTCCGCCCGGCACATACACGCCGACCGTTCCAAGCGGAGTGATCTTCTGTCCGAGAATGGTTCCGTTTTCGGTGGTGTCAAACCAGCTGTATTTTTTCTGTTTTTCATGGTAACTGCGGATGTTCACCAGAGATTTGCGGATCACATCAAGAAGTGACGGATCAACCTCACGATACGCTTCCTCAATCTCCTCTTTTGTGACGCGGATCGTTTCTGCCGTAATCTTTGCACCGTCAAATTTCTCCGTGTAAGAAAACAGCGCCTCATCTCCGTGCGCACGCACCTCCTGAATAATCGCGTCCACGCGAGCCTCAAATTCCCCGTAATTGTTCGGGCTGCGTTTCAGCAGATGATTCAGAATATCCTGTTTCGTTTCCTGTGTCAGTTTTACCAGTTTCATTCGTCTCACCCCTCATTTTTCTTCGCAGATCACACGGTTCAGTTCCGACAGAAGCTTCGTGATCCGCTCATTTTCCATTCTCATGCTCACCGGATTGACCACTACGCGCGCCGACAGCGGGCACACCTCTTCCAAAACAACCAGTCCGTTTTCCTTTAAGGTCGAGCCGGTCTCCACGATATCTACAATCACCTCGGAAAGTCCGACAATCGGTGCAAGCTCGATTGAGCCGTTCAGCTTGATGATCTCCACCGTCTGATTGCGCTGATTGTAAAAGTAATCCTTGGCGATATTCGGATATTTTGTGGCTACGCGGATCAGTTCCTGGCCGTTCAGCAGGCTGCGCGCCGACTCCGGTCCACACACGCACATCCGGCATTTTCCAAATCCAAGGTCCAGCACCTCATAGATCTTGCGGCCCTCCTCAAGAATCGTATCCTTGCCGACCACGCCGATATCCGCCGCACCGTATTCCACATACGTCGGCACATCCGGTCCCTTCGCAAGGAAAAACCGAAGCCCAAGCTCCTCGTTTACAAAGATCAGTTTCCGCGATGCCGGATCCTTCATCTCCTCGCAGGTAATTCCGGTCTGCTCCAGAAGCTCCAGCGTTTTTTTTGCAAGCCGCCCTTTTGTAAGGGCAAACGTCAGATATCTCTTTTCCTTTTCCATACTCCGTCTCCCCTCTACAGCTCCACTACCAGCATGCAGTCCTCTGCCTTTGCATAAGCCCGGCAGTCTTCCCGCGTGCGCTCCGGCGTAATACGTACCAACTCGACATCGATGCCACGGCTGCGAAGCTCGGATGCGCGCCGCACGGCCTCCTCCAGCTTCTCATTTTCGTAAATGATCATGCAGTGGTTGGATGGCTGCGGCTGTGAAATTTTCTGGCGTGACAGCGCGTTCATCAGCTGATCGATCACCGCCACAAATCCAACGGCCGGTGCCGGTGTTCCAAACTGCTCCAGCAGCCGGTCATAGCGGCCGCCCTTGATGACTGCGTCGCCGGTTCCAAATGTATAGCCGCGGAACACAATGCCCGTGTAATACATATAACCGCTGATCATGCCAAGGTCAAACGAAACGTACTGCTCCACACCGTAAATCTTCAGGATTCTCCAGATTTCACGGAGACGCTGCAGCGCATTTTTTGCAGCCTCATTTTCGGTCAGGCTCTCCGCCCGGTCCAGAATCTCCTCCGTACCAAACAGATTGGTCAGGGAAACAAACAGCGTCCGCAGTGATTCGCTGATTGGCTGCTGTTCCATCAGCTTTTCCACGCCAAACGTATTTTTGTTGCGCAGCAAGGTTTTAAGCTCCTCGGTTGTCTGCTCATCAAAACCGGCCTCCTGTACAAGCGCCCGGAAAAATCCGACGTGTCCGAGGCTGATCTGAAATTCCTCCAGCCCGGAAGCAAGCAGGGTCTGCACCACCAGAGCGATCACCTCTGCATCCGCATCCGCGCTGTCGTCCCCGATCAGCTCTCCGCCAATCTGTGTCGTCTCTTTTAAGCGGCCCTGATAGCTGGAATTGTTGATAAACGTATTTCCAAGATACGTCAGGCGCACCGCCATCGGCTGATTCAGGAAATATTTTGTCGCTGCGCGCGCGATCGGCGGTGTAAAGTCCGGCCGCAGCACCAGCGTATTGCCCTCGCGGTCAAAAAATTTGTAAAGCTCTCTTGACGGAGTCGTACCGATCTCTTTGCTGAACACATCAAAAAATTCAAAGGTCGGCGTCTCGATATCATGATATCCATAAGAACGGATCGTCGCGTGAAGACGATCCTGCAGTGCATGCTTCTGTTCGCATTCTCTGCTGTAGATATCACGCACTCCCTCAGGCGTATGTAAAATCTTCTGCATAAACAGTTCCTCTCTTATTTCGCTTTATCGCTTCACAGTGATAATTCTCTACCACATGAAACAATCCACAAGATTATACGAAATTTTCCATCGATTGTCAATCCCTGGATTCCAGGTCACGCGCAAGGCCGTCGAGATACGGCACGAGCAGTCCGTTCTTCGGCTCCAGATAATAATTCTGGTCAAGCTCCATATAACGGAAGCTTTTTCTGCCGCCGTCCTGCGCCCGGTTCCAGAACTTTATCATATCCTTATATGGAAGATAGAAAAGCTCATTGCGCATACTGAAAAACAGTACCAGAAACGCGATTCCGCCCTGCTTTTCAAACTCCCCCATAAACTTTACCTGATGCTCATGGATATTCTGAAGAGCAAATGTATCTGAAGTACACTCCTTCGCATCAAAGCAGACCGGAATGCCCTGCACCACACCGATGTAGTCGACGGTACTTTTCTGTTCAAAATACGCAAGCGTGATGTGGCGGTGCTCCTTGTCGATCTTTAAGGGGGTGATCGGCGTCGGAATCTTCTGGATCAGCGCCAGATTTTTTTCCAGATAAAGCTCATTTGTGCGGTTGATCAGTTCCTCGAGTGTAGAGCCTCGCAAACCGCGTGTATTCCAGGTTGCCATTTTTCTCCTCTTTTCCTTCTGCAATTTCCGGACAGGCAGTAATGCAGCCACTGAACTATCCCTTTTTCACATCAGCAGAAAATACCTGCGTTTTCTCAAATACGCTCTGGTTTTTTAATCAGATTTCAACTGCGGAAACAGCTTCAGAAATATTCCCGGCAGCGGTGCCGTAAACGTCTTACCGGATAAATAAGAAAGCTCCCCTTTCACATCCGGAAACTCCAGCCGCCACGCATGAAGCAGCTGATGTTTTACCCCCCGGCTTTTATACCGAACATTCAGTCCCGGATCACCGTACTTGGGATCTCCAAGGATCGGATGACCGATTGAAGACAGATGTGCGCGGATCTGATGGCTGCGCCCGGTCAGAAGCAGTACCTCAAGCAAGGTCAGGTTCCCGTCTGATGCAATCACCCGATATTTTGTCTCGATCGGCTGCGCCTCCTCATTTTTCGGCAGTTCTCTTGACACACGCACCTGATTTGCGGTACCGTCCTTTACCAGATAACCCTTCAGATGCTGCGTGCCCTCCATCTTTCCTTTCACAATGCAGCAATAATATTTATGTACACTGCGATCTCTCAGCAGCTCGCTCATCGTCTGCAGCCCCACCAGACTTTTTCCGGCAATCAGAATTCCTGTCGTATTGCGATCCAGGCGATTGCAGACCGACGGGCGGAAGCTGCGCAGCTGCTCGCGCGTCAGACTGCCATTTTCCAGAAGATGTGCAAGGAGGTATTCCACTGCTGAAATATCCTGCGGCTGCGCCTTCTGAGAAAGCATTCCCACCGGCTTATTCAAAAGAACAATGTCATCATCCTCATAAAGAACCGGAAGCTTTTTCGAATCCGGAAGCGTCTCTCCACTTTTTGCTCCGCCAGCTCTCCCCTGTCCTGCTTCGCCCGGCATGCTGCCCTGAAATTTCTCCACCGTCTCATCGGCCAGAAAGAGCTTCAGCTCGTCGCCCACCTGCAGGATCTCATTTCCCTGCATCTTCTTTCCGTTTAGCACGATGTTCTTTTTCCGCATCATTTTATAAAGGAAGCTTTTCGGCGCTTCCTTTAAATATTTGGCAAGCAGCTTGTCTGCGCGCTGGCCCGCCTCATTTTTCGTCACTGTTATCTGTTTCATTTTTCTTATTTTTCCATTCCGACTCCGGTACTTATTTTGCGTGCCGTAGTCTTTGTTTTCCATCGCAAAAAGGATATTTGTTGCAATTCATCTCAACACCTTAAAGGGAGGAAACTTCTTTCATTATTTTGTTGAAATCCACTATGCTGTTCGTAGAAGCCATAAGGAGTTTCCACTGAGTTCCTCCTACTATGAGAGGATTTGTCCAAACTCCCAGAAAGCAACTGCGCTCGCTGCGGCCACATTCAGAGAATCCACCTCATGCGACATCGGAATGCGCACGGTATAGTCACAGCCTTCGATCGTCGCTGCTGCAAGTCCGTCCCCTTCCGTACCAAGGATAATCGCCAGGCGCTCTTCCTGCTTCAGGCGCGGATCGGAAATGCTCACGGAATCATCCCGAAGCGCCATCGACACTGTCTTATAGCCAAAGTGTTTCAGAAGCTTCAGTCCCTCTTCCGGCCAGGAAACGGTCTCATCCAGAATTGTCCATGGAATCTGAAATACCGTTCCCATGCTTACGCGCGCTGCTCTGCGGTACAACGGATTGCTGCAGTTATCACACAGCAATACCGCGTCCATATTTAATGCAGCAGCACTGCGGAAAATCGCCCCGATATTCGTTGGATTAACCACATGCTCCAGCACCGCCACTCGTTTTGCGTCTGCAAGAAGACGCTCCGGACGCAAAAGTGGACGACGGTGCATTGCACAGAGCATTCCACGCGTCATCGGAAATCCCGTCAGATTTCTCAGCACATCGGACGGTGCCGCGTAAACCGGCGTCTCCTTACAGCGATCCAGAATCCGATACGCATCTGCCTCCATATGCTCATCGTCCACTAAAAAAGACTGCGGCTGATAGCCGGCATTTAATGCCCTCTCGATCACCTTTGGGCTCTCCGCGATAAACATTCCTTTTTCCGGTTCATGGCGGTTCAGAAGCTGGATCTCATTCATGCGCGCATAGACATCCAGCTCCGGCGCCTGAAAATCTGTGACTGGAATTTTGTTTAAAATCGCTTTTTGAGTCATCTCCCAGCCTCCCTACAGGCAAATCGCAAGAAGAATATGAAGCACCATCTCATCTCGTGTCAGATCCGGATAACGGGAGTCTGGCGTAAACGTAAGCCCTTCGCGCAGGTGATCCTGCTTTGCACAGATATCCTTCACACGGTTCACGTAATTTTTCATCTCTTTCATGACTTTGACCTGCACATCACCGAAACCGTTCGCCGTCAGAAGCTTCTCAATGTGCTTTTCCAGCTTTGCCGGCTCGATCTTATCATCTGCTGTGTAACACACTACATGATCGCCGCAGATCACAAGCGCGCCGACGTTCGTCGTATGCTCATACGCTGTAAAAATCATCTCGTATGCTGCAGTCAGCGTTCCGGCAGCCGCGGATGCCATCTCATAATCTGCTTTCGGAAATGGCTTCTGCATCATAATCATGAGAAAGCTCACCATCATCTGTGAAGCCGGAATGCATCCGAGAATTGCCACAAACGTAAAGAGGTTCAGCCTCGTCTTTGTCTGGATATAACCGGTGACGTAAATAATCAACGGAATCGCAAACGAGGCAAGCGTGATCAGAAGACACCGTTTGCGCTCATGCCGGATATAACCATAGGTTCCTTTTTTTGTTTTCTTCATAGATAAAATCCTTTCATTTCTTTTTGTGAATATTCCGAATTGCCTTTTTGTGGGAATGATCAGGCGCACCATATCCTCGGCTAACCGGCTGATTTCCTGAAGCGTTCCGCCCTCCGTTCTTTCTGCCGCGCTCCTCGCTCTGTTTATGGGACGATGTGTAACTTCCAGCCTGCCCATGCCCTCCGCTCTGCTTATAGGATGATACATAACTTCCGCCTTGCACACGTCCGCTGTTCTGTTTCCGGGACGACACATAGCTTTCAGCGTATCCTCGTTCACTTTGTGCTCCGTTATTTCTTCGATTTCCGGAACCACCTGATGTACCATGGCCCCCTGTCTTCCCAGCACCTGCATTTTTTCCTTTCAGCTGACGCGGCCGGATCAGGCACTCTTCCCCAAATCCGATCAGATCTGTTCGTCCTGCCAGACGCAGTGCTTCCTGCACCAGCTCATAGTTTTCCGGCCTGCGATATTGAATCAACGCACGCTGCAATGCCTTTCGATGCGGATTTTTTTCCACGTAAACAGGCTGCATCGTCCGCGGATCAAGCCCGGTGTAATACATACACGTCGATACCGTCGCCGGAGTCGGATAAAAATCCTGCACCTGCTCCGGCATATAGTGGAGGTCACGCAGGAAGCAGGCCAGCTCCACCGCTTCCTTCATCGTACAGCCCGGATGCGATGACATGAGATACGGAACCAGGAACTGATTCTTTCCGCACGCCTCATTCATCTTTTTGTAGCGCTCGGTAAATTTCTGGTATACCTCATGCCTCGGCTTGCCCATCATCGCAAGCACCGGATCTGCGACGTGCTCCGGTGCCACTTTCAGCTGCCCGCTGACATGATACTGCACCAGTTCCCGGAAAAAAGTATCGGATTTGTCTGCCATCAGATAGTCAAACCGGATACCGGAGCGGATAAATACCTTTTTTACCTTCGGAAGCTTCCGCAGCTTGCGCAGCAGCTCCACATAATCGCGGTGATCTGCCTTCAGATTCGGGCATGGTGTCGGAAACAGGCACTGCCGGTTCTGGCAGACACCCTTCGTCAGCTGCTTATCGCACGACGGATGGCGGAAATCCGCGGTCGGTCCGCCGACGTCATGAATGTACCCCTTGAATTCCGGGTCTTTTGTCATCTCCACCGCCTCTGCGAGAATCGACTCATGGCTTCTCGTCTGCACGATCCGACCCTGATGCATCGTAAGTGCACAGAAATTGCAGCCGCCAAAACAGCCTCTGTTGCTGACGAGACTGAATTTCACCTCTGCAATCGCCGGAATACCGCCTGCCGCATCATACATCGGATGCCATGTCCTGCAGTACGGAAGCGCATAGATATCATCCATTTCCTGCTGAGTCAGCGGTTTTGCCGGAGGATTCTGCACAACGTAAACGGTGCCGTACGGTTCCACAAGCCGCTTTGCCGAAAACGGATCTGTATTTTTGTACTGCACCGCAAAGCTCCTGGCATATGCCTGCTTATTTTCCCGGATTTCCTCATAGGACGGCAGCAACACATAATCGTATACCGAATCCAGCTTTTTTGTCTTATAGCATGTGCCGTCTATGAATGTAATGTCTTTCACATCGATTCCGGCAGCCAGCGCGTCTGCAATCTCTACAATCGAATGCTCACCCATACCATACGAAATCAGATCTGCTCCTCCATCCATCAAAACAGAGCGCTTCACATGATCCGACCAGTAATCGTAATGTGCCAGACGCCGCAGGCTTGCCTCGATGCCTCCGACAATCACCGGAACCTCCTTGTACACCTGCCGGATCAGGTTTGTATACACGACTACCGCATAATCCGGCCGCTTACCCATCACCCCTCCCGGCGTGTAGGAATCTGTCTGACGGTGCTTTTTTGACACAGAATAATGATTGACCATTGAATCCATATTTCCGGCGGATACCAGAAAGCCAAGCCGCGGTCTTCCAAGTGCCGTAATGCTTTCCTTGTCCTTCCAGTCCGGCTGTGCCAGGATCCCGATCGTATAGCCACGGGATTCCAACAGACGCCCGATAATCGCCGGGCCAAACGACGGATGATCCACGTACGCATCTCCGGTGATATACACAAAATCCAGCTGGTCGATGCCCCTCTGTTTTAAATCTTCCTTTGAAACCGGAAGAAACTGATGATTCATGCTGCACTTTCTCCTTTATCTCTTTTCCCCGTGCAGGAAAGCAGTTTTTTCTCACCCGCATTCCCGCTTATCAGACAACACGTCTTCCGTCGTCTGCTTTTTTCTATCTTTGGATCTCGTCGTAAGAAACAATGTACCCGTCCGCAAGCTCCTTAATCTTCTCCGTCTGACCGCCGGAATAAGCATCCTCCACCGCACAGACACGCATACCCGCATTTTTTCCGGACAGAATTCCCATCGGGACATCCTCAAATACCAGGCAGGTTTCCGGTTCTACGCCGAGCAGCTCTGCCGCTTTCAGGTACACATCCGGCGCTGGTTTTCCCTTCGCCACATCGCAGGATGTCACAATGCAGTCAAAACAGTCCGCAATCCCGTTTCCTGTAAGACACGCAAGAATCAGATCACGGCTGTTGCTGCTCGCAATGCCGACACGCAGTCCCTTTTTACGGATCGCTCTCAAAAAATCGACCGCTCCCGGCTTCGGTCTTACCTCATGCGCGTACTTGTCCCATGCCATTTTAAGCCAGTCTTCCTTGATCTTCTCAATCGAATCCGGCAGCTGAAAACGCTCTTTAAAATACTGCGCCGTCTCCGTAAATCCCATTCCTTCAATTACCTGATCGAGTCCCGCCGGCGGCGTGTAGCCATATCTTCCAAGATATTCGATGTCGATATCACGCCACATCCACATCGAATCCATCAGCGTCCCATCCAGATCAAAGATCACTGCTTTTCTTCCTTTCAACATATCTAACATGATTCTCTCAGCCTTTCTGCCTCTTCTGCGGTCAGTTCTCGCCACTGTCCCGGCTTCAGCGCTTCATCCAGCGGTATTCCCGCCATGGAAACGCGTTTCAGATACGTCACTTTCTTTCCTCTCGCCTCAAACATCCGTTTTACCTGATGAAATTTCCCCTCACAGATCGTCAGACGAATCCTCGATGTCGGGGGAGCCTCCGTATTTACTTCCACAATCTCAAGCCGTGCCGGGAGCGTTTTTTTCTTCTCACCGATATCAATACCCTCCTCAAATGCCCTGACATCCTCCTGCGTCACTTCCCCCGCAATCTGCGCCTCATACGTTTTCGGCACGTGGTAGCGCGGAGAGAGCATCCGATGCGAAAGTTCCCCGTCATTGATTAAAAACAGAAGCCCTTCCGTGTCAAGGTCCAGCCGGCCTACCGGAAAAAGCTCTTTTTTTCGCGGATGATCGACGTAATCCAGTACTGTCTCCTGATAGCGGTCCTGCGTCGCCGTCACACAGCCCGCCGGCTTATGAAACATCAAACCAACAAACGACTGATACGAAAGCTGCTTTCCCTGCAGCGTAATGATATCCTTTTCCGGATCAATTTTTGTCTCCGGTTTCGATGCCACCGTGCCATTTACGGTGACAGCCCCCATTTTAAGCCATTTTTTTACTTCACTGCGGGTATTCCCGCTGCACTGCGCCAGAAATTTATCAAGCCGCATCTGTTTTCTCTCCTCATTCTTCTGTCCATCATCGGTATTATCACAAACCCTGATCTCACCTGAAGCCTTTCTTTTATTGAAGACGCCATCCCGGGTAATATTTATTCTTTACTGAATCTCCCGCGTATTTTCCCCAGCCGATCCCAAATCCGTCCACACAGATCAGGACCCAGCCCTTCTTTTTCTCCGTTTCCTCCGGCAAAAGATCGATCGTTTCCCCCTTCAGATAACGGATCACACGCGGATCATCCGCTGCCAGATCCAGTACCTGCGGATAATCCGACGCGCCAAGTGCCATTGCAAGCGCCTGATCCGGTTCAAACCGCGCTTTCTTCGCTGTGCCGAGCAAAAGTCCGGTGCGCAGGTAGCGCAGGCTGCCCGGAAGACGGATATCTTCCGGCACGAGAAGGTACTGATCGCCGATCTGGCGAAGCGTATGTCCCTCAAAAAGAGACGGCGGGAGCAGGCGGAAAAATTCTTCTGCCTCTGAGGCATCGGCTGCTTCGCTCCTTCGATGGAAAGAAGCCGTTTTTGTACAATCCGCCCCCGACTTTTTTCGATTTTTCTTCCCGAATTTTGCATTTTTTTCTGGCAGGTCCGCCTGTTTTTGTTCCAAACCGGAATAGTTTAACGACGCAAAACCGGTAGTTTCTGCCGCCTCACTGCACAGCTCTTTCTCACTGACCTCTGTTTTCTCGGCTCCCTTTTTATGCAGCAGTGCCAGAAAATGTCCCTCGCCGCAGATCCGGTGCGGCCACAGTCGAACAGCCTTTTCACACGGTGCACAGCCCCGTGCAAATCCATCCGGAGCTGCCCCGTCTGCCTCCTTTTTCCACAGACCCGGAATCACCGGATCAATCAGCTCCAGATCTTCATGCTGCTCCAGGATCCATGCAATCACCTGCTCGTCCTCCTCCTCGGAAAAGGTGCAGGTGGAATATAAAAGCATACCGGACGGCCGCAGCATCTTTACCGCGCAGTCCAGAATTTGCTTCTGGAGTGCCGCGTACTCCTTTGGACCGCGTTCTTCCCAGCTTTTGATAAGCCCCGCATCCTTTCGAAACATTCCCTCTCCGGAGCATGGAGCATCCACCAGGATCTTATCAAAAAAGCAGCCAAACGCTTCCTGCAGCCGCTCCGGCGTTTCCCCGGTGATCACACTGTTTTTACAGCCCCACACCGTCAGATTTTTCAAAAGTGCTTTTGCCCGGCTTGCGCTCGCATCATTTGCCACAAGAAGTCCTTTTCCTCCAAGCTTTGCTGCAAGATGTGTCGATTTTCCGCCCGGCGCCGCACACAGATCCAGAACACGGTCTCCCGGCTCTATCGGAAGTACACTTGCGGGAAGCATCGCGCTTGGTTCCTGAATGTAATAAAGGCCTGCATAATAATATGGATGCTTTGTCACACCTGCAGCTTCACCGGAAGTATCCTCTTTTTTATAATAGAATCCGCAATCCGTCCACGGTACCGGCTCAAGTGGAAAAGGGAACAGCTCACGGAAGCGGCTTACAGAAATTTTTCCTGTGTTCACCCGCAGTCCCGCGTACCCTTCCCTTTCATAGCATGCAAGAAAATCTTCGTATTCTTCTTTTAACTGTTCTTTCATTCGTGCTTTAAAAAGCTCCGGAAGTTCTCTCATCTTTCCCTCATATCTGTTTCTTCCATGGCCGGACGACTATCCTCTGCGCAGCCGTGTGGCAGTGCAGTTACAGCACACTGCAGAAGATGCCGATCCGATCTGTTCTCAGGTATCATTATCCCTTCAGATTCAGCTCCATATCCTCTGCCGGAACTGACTGCGCCCGATATCCCTCAGAAATAATGTCCAGTTCCCTGCCAAAGCGTTTCAGCTGATCAATATCATTCAGCTCATAGATTCGATAAAACTCATCCTGAATCTTATGTACCTCCCGTTTATTTGCGATTCGGTAAAGATTCTGAATGTTATTTAAGATATCTGCCACAATCTGACTGTGCAGCAGGGACGAATTCTGTGCATCCATAATTTCACTGCGCACTGCCGACATCTCATTATCCAGAGAAATGATCGCATTGGCCGCATTCATCAGCTTCTCCCGAATGTGATCCGGTATATTTTTCTTATATTTATACTGAAGCGAATGTTCGATGGTCGACCAGAAATTCATAGCAAGCGTCCGGATCTGGATTTCCACCTTGATCTTCCGGCTTCCCTCCAGTGTCTGCACTTCGTAAAGCACGATCATATGGTAGCTGCGGTAGCCGCTGTCCTTCATATGGCTGATGTAATCCCGCTCGGCAATCACTTCCATATCTGTACGTCCGCGGATGATCTCAACCACCTTCTGAATGTCCTCCACAAACTGACAGATGATCCGCACGCCCGCAATATCAGTCAGCTTTTCTTCTATCTCATCTACCGCAATTCCCTTTTTCTGTGCTTTATCCAGAATGCTCGCCACCGTTTTTACACGTCCGCTCACCTGCTCGACCGGAGAATACAAACCGCGGCTGCGATGCTCGTAGATCAGATGCTCAAATTTTACAATGAGTTCTTTCACTGCCAGGTCATATGGTGTCAGAATCTCGCGCCATAACTGTATTTCCATTTAACCTCTCCCATTTCTGTTTTCCAGATATTCCGCAGCCTCTCCTTGACAGACACGCAATCGCTCCTGCGTCTGATCTATCGTTTTCTTCTCCTTCCATGCGGAATTGGTTTTCGTTACATTGTAGCACACCTGCGTGGAAGATGCAATGAATTCTGAGCATCGACTCAGCCTCTTAAATTATAATATTTAACGCGATATGTCAATACATCTTATCTTTATCAATTGCCAGGGAACCAGAGCCCTCGTGCCGTCAGCCGGAGCGCAAGGCTTCCGCCCAACGCAGCACCCAATATGGATTCACACTCAGCTCCTCGATCTCTTCCGTCCGAATATAAATGCCAAGATGCAGATGTACCGCAAATTTTCCGTGCGTTCCTTCCACCCCATATCCAGTATCTCCCATCCTGCCAAGCACTTCTCCGGCCGCAACGGATTCTCCTATGGTAAAATTTCGGCTGTAGGAGTCGAGATGCGCATAATAAAAATATCCGCCTGACGGGCTTCGTATCCCAATCCTCCAGCCCCCTTTTGGAAGCCATCCAATCTTTTCCACGACTCCATCAGTCATGCTCACAACCGGATAATAGCCGGCAATGTTTTCCGGCGGCATCAGATCCGTCCCCTCATGACCGCGCAGCCCACCGTACGTCCGCTCAAACATCCATGAATTTTCATAGCAGACACCGGAGGCAGAGACCGGAAAGCAGCGGATGTCATCCCAGACTGCCGCGTACGCCTGGCATACGCGCTCATAACCACTCCGATTTTTCTGAAAGAAAAGCATGCGCCACGCTTCGTACCGTTCGGCTGTCCATATCTTTCCTGCTCCAAAGGAAAACTGTTCAAACGGCAGACGAATCGCAAGAACTTCCCCCGGCGAAAGTCCCGTCCACTCTGCATCGCGGCGCAGCTGCTCCATCGCATGAACGCCAAGCTGCATGCGCCGAAAGGCATCACAGTTTAGGTTTGCCCGGTTAAAATAGGCGGCGGCCGACTGCTGATAAAGATTGGCCGACTGCCGCGCACCAAGCAGTACCAGTGTAAAAAGGAGTACCGGTAACATAACAAATTTAGGCTTCATGGCTGCTCCGAACTACATTTCTTTTTTATTTCCATTTTTCATTCTATTTTTCAGCCATGTAACTTATTCGAAGCTACTGCCATTTTGATCTTTTGTTTTTCGCTTACTGCGCTTTGCCGCCTGCCTGATTTTGCCTTCAAATTCTATATACACATATCCCGTCCCGTTCCCTCATATATTTACTGCAAACACCATCCCCAAAAACCGGAGGCCCCATGCGCCGCAAACTTCCCCTCATTCTTGGTTTCTTCGCTTTTTTCTTTTACCTCCTCGCCTTTCCGCGTCCTGCCCTTGAAAGTGCACGCCGCGGTTTGCTCCTCTGGTATCGCAGCGTCGTCCCGGTTCTCTTTCCGTTTATGCTGCTTGGCAATTTTGCACTGCGCACCGGGCTGATCTATCCGCTGACTGCTTTTCTTTACCGACCGCTGTATCTGCTGTTTGGCTGTTCACAGGCTGGCTGCTTTGCCGTTTTGTCCGGTTTTCTCTGCGGATTTCCGGTCGGTGCCAAAATCACCTCCGATCTCGCTGATCAAAATCTGATCTCTGCCGACGAGGAAAACTTTCTGCTTGGCTTTTGCAATAATCTAAGCCCTGCGTTTCTGCTCTCGTACCTTGCCTCCGATCAGCTGAATGCGCCGGAGCTTGGCCCGATCTTCCTCGGAACCGTCCTGGGTGCTCCGTTTCTCTATGGATTCCTGTCATCCTTTTCCTTTCGAAACAAGCCTCAGCAAAAAAATCAGAAAACGGCCCCATCAAACCTCCGTTTTTCCTTTTCCATGCTTGACCCCTGCATTATGGATGCCATTCAAAATACCGTTCGCCTTGGCGGCTATCTCGTGCTCTTTTCCATTTTTGACGGCTGTATCTCCCATCTTCTCGCAGCTGCTTTTTCCCCTTCCCATCCAGCCGGACTTCTTATGCGTGCTCTGGTTGAAGTGACAAACGGCCTTCATCTGCTCGCCGCATCGTCATTCTCATGGCCTGTAAAATTCGTCTCTCTTTCCGCCTGCGCTTCCTTTGGCGGTTTTTGCACACTGGCGCAGACGATTGGCATCGCTCATATGAACCGAAGAAAAACATTTGCATACATAAAAAGCAGGGTGTGCATCACCCTGCTCAGTGTTCTTCTCTGTGCGGCCATTTTTTTATGGTAAACGTTGCCGAAAATATAACAGCCATTATCACGACTGATTTTACCTCATTTTTGATATAAATAAATCCCCCGCTTATCGCTCGCAGCTAAAACAGGGGATTTTCAAAATCTTATTCTTCTGTCTTTTCTTCCGGTGTCTCCTCCGGAACCTGAGTATATCCACTCGGCTCAGTCTGCGGGGAAAGCTCCATCCGGTTTTTGTTTACAATGTCGTAGCAGGACTGAATGGAATTGATGAAGTTGTTGTACTTCGTGCCGGCCTGATCGATCGTATGGCTCATGATCTTCTCGAGATTCTCAAGCATCTCATCGGTGTAGCGGATTGCGCTCATGCGGATCTCATTGGAATCCTGCGTCGCCTTATCGATGATCTCCTGTGCCTGTGCGTTTGTCTGCTCGATCAGCTGATTGGACTGCTGCAGCGCGGTCTGCATTACCTCGCTCTCGCTCACGATCTGCTGTGCCTTTGCATTTGCTTCGGAAATAATCGCATCTGCTTTCTGCTGTGCATCCTCCAGAATCGCATCCTTGTTGCTGATGATCTTCTGATAACGCTTGATCTCATCCGGAGTCTTCATGCGAAGCTCACGCAGAAGCTCCTCCAGCTCTTCTTTATTTACAACGATTTTCGTGGAAGACAGCGGCTGAAACTTACAGCTGTCGACGAACTCTTCAATTTCTTCAATGATCTGTTCAATTCTGCTGCTCATAGTACACTCTCCTTATTCTATTTATACAACGCCCTGCATATTTAATCTTTTTTATTTCCCTTTTTATTTGCCTTGCTTATTGCTTTCATTTCTCTGTCTGGATGCAATCTTTTCATATACCTGATCCACCAGCTGCTCCGGCACAAATCCGGAGATATCCCCCGCATAGGATCCAATCTCCTTTGTGATCGTCGAACTGATATACGCATAGTTCAAATCTGTCGCAAAGAACAGCGTGTCCACCTCAGAACATAAGCTTCGGTTTGTCTGTGCCATCTGAAGCTCATATTCGAAATCGGTCACCGCCCGCAGCCCGCGCACAATAAATTTTGCCCCGCACTGCTTCGCAAATTCAACCGAAAGACCGCTGAATGACTCCACGCGTACATTTGGAATATGACTTGTCACATCTTTTATCATCTTAACACGTTCTTCCTCAGAAAACAACGGTGTTTTTGCATTATTCTTCAATACTGCGACCACCAGCTCGTCCACCAGGGACGCTGCCCGCTCGATAATGTCAAGATGACCTTTTGTCACCGGGTCAAAACTGCCCGGATACACTGCTGTTGCCATAATTTATCTCCTGTTATTTATGCAGAAAAACATGCATATTTGTTTTGTACTCTTTCACGCGGTCTACCGTAAATCCCAGCTCTTCTGCATAGGAAAAGTCAGTTCCAAGACGTGCCTCCACGATAATCATCGTCGAAGCATCCACAAAAGACGGATTGTGCGCTGCGATATACTCCAGCACCTCCCGCTCCAGTTCTTTTCCATACGGCGGATCCATAAAAATGATCTGAAATGGCTTCTGGCCCTCAAGACGTCCAAGCCCTGCAAGAACATCACACTGCAGAAGCGTCGCCTGCGCATCCAGATGCGTAAACTTCAGATTTTCCTTGATGCATGCGGCTGCCGCACGGTTGTTTTCGATGAAATACGCCTCCGACGCACCTCTGCTGAGTGCCTCGATGCCGATTCCGCCGCTGCCGCTGAAAATATCAAGAAATCGGATGCCGTAGATATCATTCTGTAAAATATTAAATAACGTCTCCTTGATCCGGTCTGTCGTCGGTCTTGTGTCCAATCCCTCTATCGTCTTCAGCGGAAGTCTCCGCGCTTTTCCTGCTATTACCCGCATATTGATCCCTTTCCCTTTTTTGCCTATTCCGTTATATTATAATTTTTTCCTTTCCTGCTGTCAATACGGAACAGATATTCTGATTTTGCATCATAGCGACAGACAATTCCGGTTCTGTTTTTTACTGTTCTGAGATTGGCTCTGAACAGTAACATCAATTTTTTGAAAAATACATAGATTTTCGCATCTTTCTATCGTATAATAAAAATAGTATGCACTTCTGTTCATTCTCTTGAACAGATCAAAGCGGATATTCTCATTCGCCTTACTGCCTACCATCTCATATGGCATTCTCACTCCTTATGAGATCCACTCCTTATGATACACCAGAAAGGATTTTAAATATGAAGACAGGATTTGATAATCAGAAATACCTGAAACTGCAGTCCGAGAAGATCCGCGAACGGATTGCCAGCTTTGACAACAAACTTTATCTTGAATTCGGCGGAAAGCTTTTTGACGATTACCACGCTTCCCGTGTACTTCCGGGATTCGAACCGTCCAGCAAGCTCCAGATGCTGCTGCAGCTCTCTGATCAGGCGGAAGTAATCATCGTCATCAACTCCGGCGACATTGAAAAAAACAAAGTCCGTGCCGACCTCGGCATCACGTATGACCGCGATGTGCTGCGTCTCATCGATGTCTACCGCAGCAAGGGACTCTACGTCGGCGGTGTCGTGCTCACCTGCTACGAGGATCATTCCAGCGTTCAGGCTTTCCGCGCCAAACTGGAAAGCCAGGGCATCCCGGTCTATCGCCATTATCGCATTGAGGGTTATCCGAAAAATATTCCACTCATCATCAGCGAAAATGGGTACGGTAAAAATGATTACATTGAGACGACCAGACCGCTCGTCATCGTCACCGCACCGGGTCCGGGAAGCGGAAAAATGGCGACCTGTCTCTCTCAGCTTTACCACGAAAATAAGCGCGGCATCCGCGCCGGATACGCTAAATTTGAGACCTTCCCGATCTGGAATCTTCCGCTTGAGCATCCGGTCAACCTCGCCTACGAGGCAGCCACTGCGGACCTCAACGACGTCAATATGATCGACTCCTTCCATCTGAGTGCTTACGGTGTCTCCACCGTCAACTACAACCGCGATATCGAGATCTTCCCGGTGCTCAACGAAATGTTCCGCCGGATCTTCGGTGAGAGCCCGTACAAATCTCCGACTGACATGGGCGTCAATATGGCCGGCTTCTGTATTTTTGACGACGAAGCATGCCGGGAAGCCTCCAGACAGGAAATTATCCGCCGTTATTACGAGGCTCTGATCCGCCGCGCTGACCTGCTTGCTTCAGAAGATGAACTGTTTAAAATCGAATTTCTGATGCAGCAGCTTGGTCTGACGGTCGATGCACGTACCTGCACCGCCGTTGCAAATAAAAAAGCGAAAAAGCTCGGTGTTACCTGCGCAGCAATTGAGCTTGCAGACGGTTCCGTCGTCACCGGAAAAACTTCTGATCTGCTCGGTCCGTGCTCAGCCGTCCTGCTCAACGCTTTAAAGCTGCTCGCAGGCATTGATCACAGGATTCCGCTCATCTCGCCACATGCACTTGAGCCGATCCAAACCTTAAAAACAAACTATTTCGGAAGCAAAAACCCACGCCTGCATACTGATGAGACATTGATTGCCCTCTCGGTAAGTGCTTCCGGCAATCCAACTGCAAAGCTCGCGCTCGATGCCATCCCGCAGCTTCGCGGCTGCCAGCTGCACTGCTCTGCGCGCCTCTCCAAAGTAGATCTCGATACCCTGCGCCGTCTCGGCCTCCAGGTCACAATGGAACCGCTGCGTGAGCATGCTCCGCTGGACTGAGCACGCCAAAATACAATTCAGATACATATAAAAGCGCCCGGCTGGCACATTTCCGTGCTTCCCCGGGCGTTTTTGTTTTGTACAAAGTTACGGCAACCTGCTTCTTATCATACAGACAGCACAGAATCCACCAGCTGCTTCGTATACGCTTCTTTTGGATGTGCAAGCACCTCCTGTGTCTCTCCCATCTCCACGATCTCTCCCTGATACATCACCGCCACCCTGTCACACAGACCGCTTACCAATGCAAGATCATGTGAGATAAAAAGGTAAGACATCTGCAACTCATCTGCAAGCTTTCTCAGCAGACCGATAATCTGTGCCTGCACAGATACGTCAAGTGCACTGGTTACTTCGTCACAGATCAGCAATTCGGGCTTTATCATGACTGCACGCCCGATCGCGGCTCTCTGACATTCACCGCCAGAAAGCTCATAGCTGAATTTTTTTGCATATTCTTTTTTGAGTCCAACCTGCTCCAGCACTTCATACGCCCGTTCTTCCTGCGCTTTTCTGGTAAGCTTTGTACGATAACGGACACCTTCGCATAAACTATCCAAAATTGTCATTCTCGGACTGAAGGATGTCAGCGGATCCTGAAATACCATCTGCATATTTTTTCCGTTAAACCGAACTGCTCCGGCAGATGGTTTCAACAGGCCACTGACAATCTTTGCCACCGTACTTTTTCCGCTTCCACTTTCTCCAATCAGCCCGAAGCATTCACCGCGATGGATGGAAAGGCTGACGTTATTTACTGCCTGGATTTCGTTCTTCCCACTGCGAAATGTTTTTTTTATATTTTCAACTGTCAGTATTTCCTCCGGCATCTCTTCTGTCTCCTGTCCCAGCCCAGTGTGTCTCCGAAATTTTCGTAAACAACATTTTTTCTTTTACCGAAATGTACTCAGGCAGCTTTCCATTCATGGATGGAATTGCCCGAATAAGTGCTCTGGTATAGGGATGGGCAGGCTCTTTCAGAATTTCCTCTCTTTTTCCCCATTCCACCAGCTCTCCCTGATACATCACACCTACCATATCTGCCATGTGCGCAATGACTCCCATATTGTGTGTTACCAGTAAAATAGATGTGCCATATTTTTTTCGCAGCTCCATCAGTACATCTATTGTCTGAAGCTGGACGGTTACATCCAATGCGCTGGTCGGTTCATCTGCCAGCAGCAATTTGGGATTATTCGCCATCGCCATGGCAATCGCAACTCTCTGGCTCATTCCGCCGCTGAGTTCAAACGGATAGCTTTTCAGTATCCGTTCCGGATCGTTCAGTTTAAGATCCTTCAGCAACTCTTTCACCTTTTCCAGCGCCTCTTTTTTCCCCGTTCCCTGTACTTCCTTCATACATTCACAGAGCTGCGTACCCACCGTGAATACAGGGTCCATCGACAGCTGCGGATGCTGAAAGATCATGGAAATCTGTTTTCCACGCAGTTTTGTCCAGCCCTTTCGGTCTGTGCCTGTGATATTCTGACCCTGAAAGACAATCTTTCCGGATGTAATTTTTCCATTTGCAGGCAAAAGCCCGAGAATGCTTCGCACAACTGTACTTTTCCCGCTTCCGCTTTCTCCGACAAGTCCGACAATCTCCCCGGCTCCTACGGCAAAAGAAACATCTTTTACCGTAGATACAGTTCCATAAGAAACACAAAGCTCCTTTACTTCCAGCACGTTTTTACCCCCGGATCACTCATCAATATCGATTGTATTTGTAATCAGATAATATTCCGTAGGATTAATCTCAAATCCGGTTACCTTCTTATTATAAACGCAGATCAGCTTCTGGTTTGCAAAAAAAGCATACGCTCCATCGTTTAATACTTCCTGCTCCATCTGTTTCATGAGATCGTTCCGCTCGTCCTTCTCATATGCCGTGGCCAGTTTTTCTGCAATTTCATCTACCTTTGCATTATCATATCCATTATAATTGTTGCTTGCTCCCGGCAGAAAAACCATATTCAGGAAATATGCTTCACTTCCGGTCGGAGCCATCGCATAATTCAGTCCTGCAATATCGTATTCGCCTGAAGCCATAGTGTCATCCAGCACATCATACGTCTCTACCTGAAGGTCTACACCAATCTCTGCCAGCTGCGCCTGATACATATCTGCAAACTGCAGAAACTCCGTATTGTAGCTGTAGGTGACAAACCGAAGCGAAAGGTCCTCTCCGTCCTTATCTACAATTCCATTTCCATCTGTATCCTCATAGCCCGCCTCTTTTAAAAGCTCTGATGATTTTTCCGGATCAAAGGAATCCACTGCAAGCTCCAGCCCATCTGTCCCGCCGTACGGAAGTGCCGCAGAATAAACGCCATAAGAAGGATCTGCAAATCCCTTAAAGACAACATTTGCAAAGCTTTCTCTGTCAATCGCACAGCTCAGCGCATTTCTTACTCTCACATCCTGCAGCGCCGGAGTATTCAGATTATACATCAGAAAACTGGTACGGGTCGATGTCACACTGTCCATAACAAAATTGTCATCATCTGCAAACAGATCCGTTCCTGCTGCAGGCAGCTGCGCCACCAGATCAAGTTCGCCGTTTTGAAGCGCCATATTCAGAGCATCCTGATCATCCACAATTTTCAGCTCCACCGTATCCAGTTTCGGTTCTCCGCCCCAGTAGCCCTCATATTTTTTCAGCTGCACCTCCGTCATCGCCTCAAATGCAGTGGCGATAAACGGTCCCGTGCAGGATGCTCCAAGCTCCTCGTCAATAGGGGCTTCCGCATCGTAAACAGCCATAATCGGATCACACAGATCATTGAGCAGCGTCGGTTCCGGTATGGATGTTTTAATAGTCAGTGTCTGTCCATCCGCTTCCATCGAATCAATAGAAACCGTATCTGCAAAACGTGCATTCTGCTCTGCTGTACGTTCAAAGCATTTTTTTACGGTGTCTGCCGTCATCTTATTACCGTTTGAAAATGTTACATCATCACGCAGTGTCAGGACCCAGGTGAGATCATCTGTATTTTCCCAGGACTCGCAGAGCCATGGCTGCGGCTCAAAATTGTTGTTAAGCCGGAACAGATTTTCGGTGATTCCATAAATGGACATAATCCAGCTGTCCCAGTTGTAGGCCGGGTCCAGACTTTCTGCTCCGAAAAATCCTGTTGTTGCTCCTGCTGTCAGATGCTTGCCTTCCTCTGCGCATGCCGCGCTTCCTGCCGACAACACCACCACCAGTGAAAGAATTGCTGCTACTGTTCTCTTTTTCATTTTAAAATCCTCCTTATGCTATTTACAGGCTCTCTGCATTTGCTTCACCCGTTCTTCTTCTCCAGCCCATCTCTTACGCTGTCTCCAAACAGGTTAAACACTGTCACTACCAGAAACAGGGCAAGTCCCGGGAAAAAAATGATCCACGGCGCTGTCTGTATATAATTTCGAGCTTCGCTCATCATCACGCCCCACTCTGCGGTCGGCCGCTGAGCACCAAGCCCAAGAAATGAAAGACCTGCCATACTCAGAATCACACTTCCCACATCCAGTGCGGCCGTCACAACCAGCGGCGAGATTACATTCGGCAGAATATATCGGATTATAATTGAGCGTCGGTTCGCACCGCACAGCTTTGCTGCCTGAATATACGTGATATCTTTCATCTGAAGCACAAGGCTTCTGGCCAGTTTTGCATACGTGGTCCAGTAAACCGCGCACAGAGAAATCATTCCATTTGTCATTCCGGCACCGAGCATTCCGGCTACTGCTACCGCAAGAATAAAGCCCGGAAACGCCTGAAAAATAACAATCACCTTCCCGATTACCGCATCCGGCCATCCACCCAGATATCCGGCTGCCACCCCCAGAAGCGTACCAGTCAAAAATACTACTGCCACCACACACAGCGCAGCGTACAGAGATGTCTGGCTTCCCTGAAGCACTCTTGAAAAAACATCCCGTCCCAGATTATCTGTTCCAAACCAGTGTGAGGAGGACGGTGGAAGTGCCGCTTCTGCCATATTTGTCTTAAATGGATCATACGGAAGCATGTACCGGCAGAAATGAGCCGCCAGAATAATCAAAATAACCATTCCTGACATAATCTTCCGTTTCATTCCAAGCTCCCAGCCTTTCATTCCATTTTTTCCTTTCCCCTGCGAATCCTCGGATCCATCAAAGAATATGAACATTCCACGAGCATGTTGAGAAGCAGAAAAATGCCCGCCATCCAAACGACATATCCCTGAATCACCGGATAATCTCTGGAGGTGATCGCATCGACCGCCATTTTCCCTACTCCCGGCCAGGTAAAAATACTTTCCACAATCGTCGATCCTCCAAGCATGGTTCCGAATGAAATACCAAGGAGTGTCACAAGCGGTGTCAGGCAGTTCCGCAGTACATGATGGAACAGAATTTTTCGCTCCGACACACCCCTTGCAAGAAGCCCGTCAATATATTCCTTTTCCAGCTCCTTCAAAACAATTGCCCTCACCTGACGGATATACCATGAGGCAAGTGTCAGAGAAAGAACCAGCGCAGGCATCACAATTCCATTTTTATTGCCTTTTGCGATCACAGGAAACAGTTTCAGCTTCAGCGACAGGAAATACATCAGCATCAGCGCCAGAAAGAAGGAAGGAAGCGACGAAAAAATGCAGGTAATAAAACGCATAAGATGATCCAGAAGCCTGTCCTTATATTTTGCGCACAAAATGCCAAGCGGCGTCGAGATCAATACCGTAAGAATCATCGAAAGCAGCGTCAGCCTGATCGTATAGGGAAGACACTTTTTGATTTCTGTCAGAACCGGTTTGTTAGATTTGTAGGAAATTCCAAAATTCCCTTTTGCAATCCCACTCAGCCATTTCATATACTGTATCATCATCGGCTGATCCAGTCCGAGTTCTTCCCGCTTCTGCTGAATTACCTCTTCTGAAACCATGCCGCCTTTTTTCTTCATCATTATCTCAACAGGATCGCCTGGTGAAAGATAAGACAACAGAAACGACAGAAAGGTAATCCCGATCAGAACTGCCAGAAAAGAACCTGCTTTTTTTATGTAATATTTCCCCTGTCTTATATTCATCTTTCTGTCTCCCGGTTTTCTTTTGTAAAGCGGACATTCACAATCCTCTTCACATGGCAGTCAGTTTATCAGAAACCATTTTTCCGCGCAACCCACCCCCGGGGTTATTTCTGTATTCTTTTTTGTATTTCTATCCAAACGTTCTTCCCACTTTTATTTTTTTGTCATTTTTATCCCCCCGGGAGGCTTGTCCTCAAAAAAATTTCTGGTAAAATGATCTCAGCACGAAAGTGCAGCGCAAATTTGCAAATACCTCCAATCAATATGCAAATTTTTTGCCGCAAAATTTAAAATCACCCAATTTTTAGAGAGAAACGTACTCTTCCTTCGTTTCTCTCTAACATGTATTGGGATTACAAATTTTTTACAGTAAGGAATTTTATGATGAATCGACAAATAGAAAAACTGGAACAGTACTGGAGCGGCCGCGCAGAAGGCTACTCTCTTGTAAATCAGCAGGAGCTCTCCGGCGAACAGCATCAGAAATGGTTTCGTTACCTGCAGTCCCGTTTTCCGAAAAAAAGCCCGGACGAAATCTCCGTGCTTGACATCGGAACCGGTCCGGGATTCTTTGCAATTATTCTTGCTGAGGCAGGCTATCGTGTCACCGCAGTTGACTATACCGCAGAAATGCTCGAACAGGCAAAACAAAATGCCGGCGCCCTGGCAGATAAAATCACCTGGCTGCAGATGGACGCGCAGAATCTTGCTTTTTCTGATGAACAGTTTGATGTCATCGTATCAAGAAATCTCACGTGGAACCTTGATGATCCAAAGAGTGCCTATCAGGAATGGCACCGTGTACTTCGGAAGGATGGCATTTTGCTCAATTTTGATGCAAACTGGTACGCCTATCTCTTTGATGAAGAGAAAAGACTTGCATACGAAGCAGACCGTCTCAACGTGGCCCGCCTGAATCTTGAAGATCAGTATACGTGTACCGATATCGATACGATGGAAGCACTCGCACAAAATATGCCGTTGTCTGCCACACTGCGTCCGGTATGGGATCTCGACATCCTTACGTCCATTGGTTTCTCCTCCACCCGAGTTGAAGAAAACATCGACAAACACGTTTACAGTTTTATGGAAAGGATCAATAACGCTGCAACTCCCATGTTTTGCATACAGGCGTGTAAATAACTGCTATGGAATTTAAAGAAACACTTCACCCGGAATCCGGGGAACTGAAAAACCGAATTGTCACTTACTGGAGTAAACGAAGCCACGACTTTGGCTGCCAGCGTGAAAAAGAACAGGTGTCTGAAACCGGCGAGGCCTGGCTGAACGAAATCCTGCAGCACCTTCCGGCCGGAAAAAGCTTAAACATTCTGGATGTCGGCTGCGGAACCGGCATGTTTTCTCTGATGCTCTCAAAGCTCGGACATACGACAACCGGCATCGACCTGACGAATCATATGATTCTGCACGCAAAGGAACTGGCAAAGAAACAGCATTCATCTGCGCGTTTTTTCTGCATGGATGCAGAGCGTCCCGATTTTCCGGATGAGACCTTTGATGTCGTTCTCACCAGAAACCTCACCTGGACGCTTCCGCACCCGGAGCAGGCTTATAAGGAGTGGTTCCGTGTCCTCAAAAAAGGCGGCATCCTCCTGAATTTTGATGCCGATTACGGTCATGACAGCTGCAACAAAGATGCTTCCTCTCTCCCGCCCACACATGCGCACTGCACCATGGCACGTGAAATGCTGCAGGAATGCGAGGATATTAAGGAGCAGCTCTCCATCAGCAAAAATGTCCGTCCTACGTGGGACGCGGCCCTTTTAAATCAGATCGGATATCAGAATGTCTGTACCGACACGCAAATTTCCTCCCGCATCTATAAGCACTGCGATGAATTCTATAATCCAACACCGATGTTCCTGATCTGTGCACATAAGCTTTAACGGGAAAAATCCAGCTCTACTGCTTTCTCTCCAGCGTTCGCCCGATCCGTTTCTCAATGTATTCACAGATCAGATCCACGCAGCCCTGGTAGCCAAGCACATCCGTGCGCAGACAAAGGTCATAATTTTCCGGATTTTTCCATTTCTTTCCGGTATGATAACGATAGTAATCGCTTCGGTAGCGGTTGATGCTGTTTATATGACGGTTTACTCCGAATGCATCCATTTGCATAATCTCTTTTTCCCGTGCAAAGCAGGCTTCCTCCGACGCACTCAAAAAAATGCTGACCGCATTCGCTTTGTCCTTCAGCACAAAATCAGCCGCACGACCAAGCACCACATAACTTTCTTTTTTCAAAAGCTCCCGTAATACTTTTGCCTGATATTCAAACAAACTGCGATCCGAAAGAAAATTTCCACTCTCCGGCGGGATGACTTCTCCACTGTAAACCGCTTTTGAAACCTTATAAAGCAATGTTTTTTTGGTATCCTGATCCGCTTTTGCAAAAATTTTCTCGTTGATTCCGGAATCCTCGGAAGCCAGCCGCAACAGCTTCCGGTCATACAGGTCAATCCCCAGCTGCTTTGACAGCATCTTTCCAATTTCCGTTCCACCCGAACCACAGGTTCGTGTAATACAGATGGCAAAATGTTCGTTTTTCATACTCTGCTCCGTTTCTCCATCTGACGCTTTCTCCGTCAGGCGGTTCAAAATTCATTCCATTGTTCGTTACTGCCCAAGATAAGCCTTCTTCACGCGTTCATCCTTCAAAAGCTCCTGCGCATCTCCGCTGATAGAAATTGTGCCGGTCTCCAGCACATACGCACGGTCTGCAATTGAGAGCGCCATCTTTGCATTCTGTTCATTCAAAAGCACTGTGATGCCAGCCGCATGAATCTCCTTTATAATTGCAAAGACCTCCTTTACCAGCAGCGGAGAAAGTCCCATGGAAGGCTCATCCATCAAAATAATCGACGGCTTTCCCATCAGCGCACGCCCTACCGCTACCATCTGCTGCTCACCGCCGGAAAGAGTGCCCGCCAGCTGTCTTCGTCGCTCTCTCAGTCTCGGGAATTTTTCATATACGTCCTGCATCGTCGCCGCAGTTTCTTCCTTATTTTTACTTATAAACGCTCCCATCTGCAGATTTTCCTCCACAGTCATCTCCGGAAACACATGGCGTCCCTCCGGCACATGCGCAATTCCAAGCGAAATCATCTTTGATGGGTCTGTTTTCTGCAAATCCGTTCCATTATACGTGATACTTCCACTTTTTGCTTTAATCAGACCTGAAATCGTATGAAGTGTCGTCGTCTTTCCTGCTCCATTCGCGCCGATCAGCGTCACAATTTCGCCCGGGCGGACCGTAAAGCTGATTCCTTTAATCGCCTCAATGGCTCCGTAATTTACATAAAGATCTTTTACTTCCAGCATTTCCGTCCCTCCTACTCCTCATCCTTTCCAAGGTATGCCTCGATTACTCTTGGATGATTTGCAATCTCCCCGGGTGTTCCGCTTGCAATCGTCACACCATAATCAATCACCTGAATCCGCTCACAGATTTTCATCACAAGCGACATATCGTGCTCGATCAGAAGCACGGAGACATGAAAGCGATTTCGGATATCATTAATGATCTCCAGAAGCTCCGCTGTCTCTGTCGGATTCATACCAGCTGCCGGCTCATCCAGAAGCAGAAGCTTCATCCCCGTGGCGAGTGCCCTGGCGATCTCCAGTCTTCTCTGCTGTCCATAAGGAAGATTTTCTGCCACATAACCAGCCTTATCCTCCAGGTGTACGATACGCAGCAGCTCCAGAGCCTTTTCATCGGTCTCCTTTTCCTCCGCCCAGTAACGTCCACTGCGGAAAATCGCGTCCACCATTGAATACTTCATCGTTCTGTTCATGGAAATCTTGACATTTTCCAGTACCGTCAGCTTTTTAAAAAGGCGAATATTCTGAAAGGTTCGTGCCACACCAGCCGCTACGACCTGATGTGGTTTTTTCCCGTTCATTTTCTCGCCGCACAGGTAAAAAGCCCCCTCTGTCGGCTGATAAACACCGGTCAAAAGGTTGAATACCGTTGTTTTTCCTGCTCCGTTCGGACCGATCAGGCCAATCAGCTCCGATTCTCCGATTTCCATATTAAAGTCATCCACTGCTTTCAGCCCGCCGAAGGAAATACCGAGATGGCTTGCTTTTAATACAGGTATTTTCTCACTCATTCTCCGGCACCTCCTTCTTTGATTTGCCCGTCAGACGATCCAGCGCTCTTCCAAGTGAAAATTCCCAGGTGCCAAAAATTCCGCCCGGACGGAAAATCATAATCAGCACCAGCACCACCGAATATCCGAGCATACGATATTTTGCAAATGTACGCATTGCCTCAGGAAGTGCGGAAAGGAATGCTGCTCCGATGATGGAGCCAGTCATCGATCCGGTTCCACCGATGATAACCTCCGTCAGAAATTCTGCAGAATAATTAAAGTTGAACGAAGTCGGAATCATAGCCGTCATATAATGTGCGTAAATTGATCCTGCAATTCCTGCAAAAAATGCAGAGATCGTAAAGGTCATTACCTTATAAAATGTCACATTGACACCAGAGGCCTCTGCTGCAATATAATCCTCCCGAATTGCCTTTACCGTACGTCCAAATCTGGAACGGATAAACAGATACATTACTGTCACACAAATCACCGTCACCCAGAATACCCAGTAAAAATTAGACAGCTTTGCAATACCGGACATAACACGTCCGCCACCGGTAATCTGAAAATTTGTAAAAGCCACACGGATAATCTCTGCAAATGCCACGGTAACAATTGCAAGATAATCTCCTCGAAGCTTCAGTGTCGGAATGCCGACCAGTACACCCATAATCCCGGCTGCTACCCCGCCTGCGAGCAACGCAATTAAAAACAGTCCAAACGTCGGAATTTTCTGATCTGCCAGCGCATTTGTCACAATTGCCGATGCATAGGCGCCCACCGACATGAAACCTGCATGCCCGAGTGAAAACTCACCGAGAATACCAACCAGCAGGTTTAATGAGGTTACCATGATGATAGTATAGCAGGCTGTCGTCGCAATCCCCATAAAGTAGCTGCTCCGTGACCCAAGCACCCCCGTTTCAAACAGTGCAAACAGTGCAAAAAACAGCAAAAGTACTCCGAGCAGATTCAGCATATAATTTCGTTTTATTTTCTTCGGCATACTCATTTTTCTCACCTCACACTTTCTCGCCTGTATTCTTTCCAAGAATGCCGGACGGCTTAATCAGCAGCACCACAATCAGAATTCCGTACGTGATTGCTTCATACCAGCCAGGTGCAAGATAAACCTTTACCAGAATCTCGATCAGTCCAACAATAATGCCTCCAAGCATCGCGCCCGGAATAACACCAATGCCTCCAAGCACCGCTGCAATAAATGCCTTGATACCCATCATGGAACCCATGTCCGTCGTACAACGCGGATAGGTGGAAACATACATCATGGCAGCCACTGCCGCCAGCGCAGATCCGATTGCGAACGTAATCGTAATGATCCGGTCAACATTGATCCCGACAATCGTAGCTGCCTCCCGGTCCTGCGGAACGGCACGCATCGCTTTACCAAGCTTTGTCATTCGTACAAACAACGTCAGCGCCACCATAATTGCCAGTCCAATTCCCAGTGTCAGCAGATATTTCATCTGAATCTTTGCGCCAAACACCTCAATCATTGGAAGATCAAAAATCTTTGTCACCGTTTTTGGATTTCCTCCAAACAGCACCATCGCCAGGTTTTCAAGAAACAGGCTCATCGCCAATGCAGTAATCAGCGCTGAGATCGAACCGGAATTTCTTACCGGCTTGTAGGCAATTCGCTCTACCAGTACGCCTACTGCCGTGCAGACCGCAACTGCCGCAACTACGGCCAGCCACGCCGGCATTCCATAGCTCACCATCAACGGAACTGTATAAAACATGGTATATGCACCAACCATAATAAAATCGCCATGTGCGAAATTAATCATTCGAAGAATTCCATATACCATCGTATAGCCAAGTGCAATCAGTGCATAAATTGCCCCCTGATTCAGGCCATTTACAATACTCTGAATTAATATGGACACGCTTCCTTCCTCCCTTTTACTGTCACAATAAAAAGCAAAGGATTCCTATCTTTGGTACATGATTGTACCATGACAGGAATCCCCTTTATCTAATTATCGCTGATGCTGTTTCTTCCTATATTAATATTACCGGACGAAACAGTTCTTTCTGTTACCGGTTCTTACTCTTCCGGCGCGATTGTCTTCAGCCATTTAATCTGACCATCCTCATACGTGTTGACAACCACCGGTTTGATCGCATCTCCATTCTCATCGAGGTAGATATCACCGGCTACGCCGCTGAATTTCATTCCTGTCATTCCCTTCACCAGAGACGCGGTATCGGAACCGCCGCCGTTCACCGCAGCTTCCTCAAGCATGTACATTGCATCGTAATACAGTGCTGCACATGCATTCAGGCTGTCAGAACCGTATTTCTCTGTATATTTGGATACGAATTCCTGTACCGCCGGCGCAGTATCCTCGGACGAATAGTGATTTGTAAAATAACAGTTCTCAAAATAATCCTCAAGACCTGTCGTATCAGCGCCGTCCCAGCCGTCGCCTCCCATGATCGCACCCTCAAATCCTGCATCTCTTACCTGCTGTACAAGCAGCGGAACGGTATCAAGGAAGCATGGATAGAACACGAAATCCGCATCGCTTCCGACTGCCTGTGTTGCCTGCGCCGTAAAATCGGTATCGGTTGTCGTACATTCTCCGACATATACAACCTCGATTCCATTTGCTTCTGCACTTTCCACAAACGCATCCTTCAGACCATTGGAATAATCATCATCCTTTGCGTAAATGATCGCTGCCTTTGTATAGCCCTGATCCTTTGCAAATGCAGCCGCCATCTTGCCCTGATACGGGTCGATAAAGCAATTTCGGAAGATCGTCGGGCCAATCTGCGTTACCTGATAATTTGTTGCTCCGGTTGCCAGGAGAAGCATATTGTCATCCGCCGCAAGCTCTGCCATTGGAAGGGTTACTGATGAGAAGAAGGAACCAACAATTGCTTCCGGCTCTTCTGCCATCAGGGAATTGTAAGCATTAACGGCCTGCTTTGCATCCTTTGCATCATCTGCAACCTTTCCGCCGTTGATGATCTCAATTTTGTACTCTGCATCAGAAGCATTAATCTCTTCTACTGCCATATCAATCGCATTCTGTGCACCTTCTCCATATACTGCAGAGCCACCTGTCATCGCACATACTGCTCCGACCCGAATCACCTGATCCTCTTCTGCCCCTGCCGTCATTGCTCCAAGAGATACTGTCATTGCGAACACCAGCATTGCACTTACCATTTTCTTTTTCATAACAAATCTCCTCCTTTATTTTTTCTATGCGGATACTGTGATTGCCTTCTCACCTGCATCCGATAACAGTTACCACCGGAAGGGAGTTTCCGGAAAACAAAAAAAGCGCCGGCAGTCTTACGGCTGCCCAACGCCCTTGTTTGTCTATGCGTCAGACTATAACCCAAACCTTCAAGCCTGTCAAGCCCCATTTTTTATTTTTGCTGTTTTCGCTGTTTTTATTTTTGCGTTCTTGACTTTTTCCTACTTCCGCTATACAATCATTGCGAAGACGACAAAGAAGCCGTGTGTTTCTTTGCTGTCTTCTTTTTTATTTTCTGCGGCGGTCTGTAAGCTGGATGGCCGACCGCAACAAACTAAGGGGGCGCATCTATGAAAACAGATCTGAGGCTTCTGCCCGCCGGTGACAGCGGCATTGTGGCAGAGTTTGGAAATACAATTGATCCACTTGTTAATGATCAGGTTCAGGCGCTGGCGGACGCAATTCACAGCACCGGCCTTTCCGGGATCCGGGAACTGATTCCTTCTTTTCGATCCCTGCTGATTCTCTATGATCCTGGAATTCTTTCTTATCAGAAGCTGACTGAGACACTGAAGCAGCTCTCTTCCTCCCTCTCCTGTGGAGTACAGAAGGAGAAACGGATTCATCTCATCCCATGCTGCTACGGTTCCCATTTCGGCCCCGATCTTTCCGACATGGAAAAAGCTACCGGCCTTTCCAGAGAAGAAATCATCGCCATTCACAGCGGTGTCGATTATCGCATCTATATGCTTGGCTTTCTTCCCGGTTTTGTTTACCTCGGCGGTCTGGATAAACGGATCGAGATGCCGCGTCTTTCCACGCCGCGTGTAAAAATTCCGCAGGGCGCCGTCGGAATCGGCGGAAGTCAGACCGGTGTCTATCCTCTCGATTCCCCTGGTGGCTGGAGACTCATCGGAGGAACTCCGGTTGATTTTTATGATCCGAACCGTCCGGAGCCGGTCCTTTGCAAGGCCGGGGAATACATCCGCTTCGTTCCGATCTCATCATGCGACTATTACGACATCCGGCAGCAGCAGGCAAAAGGTCTTTATCAGCCGGAAATACGAACAGAAACGGAGGCGGTTTAGATGGCAGTCAAAGTAATTCAGCCAGGCGCACTGACTACCGTTCAGGATCTTGGCCGGTTCGGTTATCAGGAATCCGGCATGCAGCCCTGCGGTGTAATGGATCAGCGTTCTTATGCGATTGCAAATACACTTGTGGGAAACCAGAATGGAGAAGCCGCTTTGGAGCTGTCTTTATTTGGAGGCAGCTATCAGTTTGATGCTCCCTGCATCCTTGCACTTACCGGAGCTGACATGGCACCATCCCTCAACCGGAAGCCCTGTCCGATGAACCGGGCCGTCCGTATAAAATCCGGTGATGTGCTCACATTCGGTTTTGCAAAAAGCGGATGCCGGACTTATCTTGCCGTATCCGGAGGCATTGATGTACCGCCAGTGATGGGCAGCCGTTCTACCAATCTGAAATGCCGGATCGGCGGTTTTTTCGGCCGGGCACTTAAGGCCGGGGATGTACTGCCGGTGGGAAGAGACGATTCTGGATTTGAAGAATTAAAGGAGCTCTGGTACTCCCAGCCGGAATATCCGGATCACGTGACGCTCCGTGTTGTGGAGGGACCGCAGGCAGATTATTTTACCTCATCCGGACTGGATACCTTTTATTCTGAAGCTTATACCGTTACGCAGGAAAGTGACCGAATGGGCTGCCGCCTCGATGGGCCGGCAATCACCATCTGTCACGGAAGCGATATCATCTCCGATGGAATCGTGTTCGGCTCTATTCAGATCACCTCCGCCGGCAGACCGATCATTCTTATGGCAGACCGGCAGACTACAGGCGGATACGCAAAAATCGGAACAGTATGCACTGCCGATCTTCCTGTGATTGCCCAGTGTCAGCCAGGGGCCGTCATTCATTTTAAGAAAATTTCCGTGGAGGAAGCGCAGAAGCTTCTGCAAACCTCCCGTACCATTTAAAGGAGGATTTTATCATGGATTATACAACAATGTCTCCGAAGGAGGTTCGTGCTCTTATCGCAAAAGGTGAGATTACAGGACCCACTGCCGGCATGTGTGCCGGATATGCACAGGCCAATCTTGTCATCCTTCCAAAGAATCTGGCCTATGATTTTCTGCTTTTCACACAGCGCAATCCCAGATCCTGCCCGCTTCTTGAGGTTTCTGATACAGGAAGCCGTTTTCTGCACACGATCGCAAAGGATGCGGATATCGCCACAGAAATTCCGCGTTACCGCATCTACCGTGATGGCGTATTAGATGGAGAATATACCGATATCTCCTCCTTCTGGCAGGATGATTTTGTCAGCTTCCTGATTGGCTGCAGTTTTTCTTTTGAATCAGCCATGCTTGAGGCAAACGTCCCGGTTCGCCACATCGAAGAAAGCTGTAATGTTCCTATGTATAAGACAAATATTCCCTGCGAATCAGCCGGCGTCTTCCACGGAAACATGGTGGTAAGCATGCGCCCCATCCCTTATGAGCTGATTCCGCGCGCTGTACTCATTACCGGTGAGATGCCGCGCGTACATGGCGCACCAATCCACATTGGAAATCCGGAGCATATCGGCATTCACGACCTCATGCATCCGGATTTCGGTGATATGGTTACCATCCGCGAGGGCGAGGTTCCGGTCTTCTGGCTGTGCGGTGTCACTCCGCAGAATGTCGTGATGGAGTCCCGTCCTTCGCTTGCCATCACCCATGCACCGGGCCATATGCTTATTACTGATGTAAAAAATGTTGAATTAAAATACTGATAACAAAAGAAAAGAGGAACTTCACATGAAAACTGTAGATTTAAACTGTGATCTCGGAGAAAGCTTCGGAAATTATAAATGTGGTATGGATGAAGAGATTCTTCCTTTTATCACTTCTGCCAATGTAGCCTGCGGATTCCATGCATCAGATCCGGTTGTCATGAGCAAAACTGTAAAAAGTGCCGTAAAAAATCAGGTCCGCATCGGTGCACATCCGGGTTTTCCTGATCTCGTCGGATTCGGACGTCGGAAAATGGACCTTTCACCGGCTGAGATCACTGCAATTACCCAGTATCAGATCGGCGCTTTAAAAGCCTTCTGCACAGCGGAAGGTACCACACTCCAGCACGTGAAGCCGCACGGTGCGCTTTACAATATGGCAGTAAAAGATGCCAAAATTGCGCAGGCAATCTGTGAGGGAATCGCTTCAGTCGATTCCTCCCTGATTCTCCTCGCTCCGGGCAGCAGTCAAATGACGATCGCCGCAAGGCAGATCGGCCTGAAAACGGCCAGTGAAGTGTTTGCCGACCGCGCCTACGAGGAGGATGGTTCTCTCGTTGCCAGAAGCAAGCCGGGCGCAATGATCACCGATCCGGAGCTTGCAATCAGCCGGGTACTCCAGATGGTAGAAAAAGGCACCGTCATTTCCATCACCGGCAAAGAGATCGAACTTGCTGCAGATTCCATCTGCGTACACGGTGACAGCCCGGCCGCACTTACCTTTGTAAAAAATATCCGTCAGGCACTGGTTGATCATGGTATCCGCATCGCGTCGATTGAGGAAACTCTGCGGCAGCACTGAAACATTCATCGAAGCTTCTTAATCCATTACACGCCCCGCTCAGGAGCCTGTTCCCTGTAACTTTACAGGTCGATTCTTTAGGCATCCCGGGTCAATTTATTTCATTACATTCCAGGAGGTACCGTACTATGAGCCACACACTTGCATCTGCATCCATCAGCCCTGTCACAGAATCCATTGAGGATATCGTCCTGCGTCATTCCGGGCGCGGCATGAATATTCTCCAGAATTATCTGGACGCTCATTACTGCCGCCATGCAGCACAGCAGATCCTCTCTCTTCCAAAAGGGAACATTCTGCTTACAACGGGCTTTTACGTTGCCGGACACCCGGAAACAGACGGCCCTCTCGGTACGATCGCTCTTGCCAAAGCACTCGAGCGGCTTGGCTATACACCGGTCATCGTCACAGACCGCATCTGCAGCGGACTTTTTGAGCCGGAAAATCTTTCCGTGGAATATGTTTCGGTTCATTCGGATGAAAAGGACTACTCGATGATCCTTGGAAAGTATGCTCCGGTATGCCTGATCTCCATTGAGCGTTGCGGCCACAACCTCCAGAATGACTACGCAAATATGCGCGGAATCAGCATCTCCGACCAGACCGCCCCCATCGACAAAATGTTTGAGCTCGCTGCCGCATCCTCCATCCTCACAATCGGCATTGGAGACGGCGGAAACGAGATCGGCATGGGAAATTTAAAGGATATCATTTCTGAAAAGCTTGATCTCGTTCCATGTACGGTTCCGGTGGACGATCTGATCATCGCGACAACCTCCAACTGGGGGGCCTATGCACTTGTGGCATATCTCGCACTCCTCTCGCAGTACGATCTCTTCCCGACGTATGAAAAGATTGCAGACTGCCTTTCCCGCATGGTATCACTTGGATGCGTCGACGGCGTTACCAAAAAGCCGGAAACCAGTGTGGATGGCTTCCCGCCGACAATCGAGAAAGAAATTGTGGAGGCACTGCTTGATGCTGCCATGGTTGGAGCTGCATAAAAAGTATTTCGTTCCGTACATAAAAAGCGGCCGTTTTTGCGGCCGCCCTTTTTCTTTTGTATTTTCGGTTGTTACTGCTGCATGCCGGAGCTCATCTGGCTGGTGCCGCCCATCTGACTGGAGCCACCCATCTGACTGGTGCCGCCCATCTGACCGTTTCCGGACATCTGGCGTTCCTGGTTTTCGATCATCTTTTTCACCATATAGCCGCCCACAGATCCGTTCTGCTTTGAGGTCAGGTTTCCGTTGTAGCCATCAGTAAGCGGTACTCCAAGCTCGCTTGCCACCTCAAATTTAAAACGATCCAGTGCTCCCTTTGCTTCCGGTACTGCTGCTGTGTTGGATGAACGATTTGTCATTGTAAAACGCCTCCTTTGTTTTCTTCTCTGATTTTTTATCGGTCTGGTGATTTGCAGCTTTTTCTGCTGCACTCCTAGTATGTGCAGGATCAGAAGATCTAAACTGGAAAAAATATACTGCGGATCTATCATACCGACAGAGTCCGCACCGTTTTGGAGATTACTTCCAAGCAGCACTATTTATATAGCACTATTTCTAAAAAAACAAAAATAATGATTGATTTTTTAGAAGCTTTTGCTATAATAGAATTGATATTTTAGGAATTCAGAAAGGTTGGTACGAGGATGAACATCGGTTTTATCGCACATAACAGCAAAAAAACCCTGATGGAGAATTTTTGTCTCGCTTATAAATATATCTTATCAAAACACAATTTATACGCAACAGGGATTACAGGCAGAAGAATTGAAGAAGTTACAAACCTCCACGTATACAAGTTTCTTCCTGGAAGCGTCGGCGGAGATAAACAGTTTATGGATATGATCGAGCGGAACTGCATGGATATGGTTATTTTCTTTTACAATCCGCTCATTACCAGCCCAAATACCGCAGATATCTACGCGATCTCGCGCTGCTGCGACCAGTACAACATTCCGATGGCAACCAATATCGCCACCGCAGAGTCCCTGATTCTCGGACTTTCCCGCGGCGATCTCGACTGGCGTCTGAATATCCGCTCAAAGGATATGGATTGAGCCTGCAGAGACTGTTTTTTCGATTTAACAGAAGATAAATAAAAAATTCCTGACCGAATCAATTCTGATGTACGAATTGCTTTTCTGTCAGGAATTTTTTCTTCTATTATTTATTATATATAGTATAGAATATAGACATCCTTTTATTGTCTCGATATGCCTTCCATATACCGCTGCCACATCATCTTCAGTACAGTCCGTCGAATTTCTGAATCAGTCTGCTGAAGCGCCCCTGTTTCTGTCAGACACTCGTTTTCAGCATACTGCTTTCATATAGATTACATATCAATGCTTCCAGTTACTTCCTCGTTGATTACGTAGTAAGCTTTGTTCTCTTCCGGCTTGAGGTACAGGGTTACGCTCTTCATATCGCCGACTTTATTCTTCAGCTCTTTTGTCCAGATCTCTTTTACCTGCTTCATCAGATCCTCTTTGTTGATCTCTTTTCCAAGATACTGAAGATATACCGTCTCAGCAACGGCCTTCTTTGCAGTGGTCGTTTTCTTCTTTGCCGGAGCCTGCTCTACTGCTGTCTCTACAGCCTTTACAACTTCCTCTTTTACCTTCTCAACCGGAGCTGCTGCTGCCTTTACCGTCTCAGTTGCTGCCTCTGCTACTTTCTCTACGGTCTTTACAGCTGCCTCTGCAGTCTTTGCTGCTTTCGTCTTAGCTGCTGCCTTAGTTGTTGACGTTTTTCTCATAATAAATTTCCTCCTCATAATTCTACTCGTCCAGTCTTTCCTTTTTATGTCAATTGAATCATATAACAATTCAGGGGACATTGCAAGCCAAAAATTTCGCGTAAAATCAGCGTTTTCGGTGTATTCTGCCTAATATGACGCAGCGACTTTTCCCGATTTTTTGCAAAAAGTGACAAATTTACAGACTGATTCGTCCTTTTTGACGCTGTAAGAGCTGGTCATACCGTCTCTTAAGCGAGGCATTCTCTTCTCGCTTAAGTTTCGGGTCCTCCTTCAGGAGTCTGCCGACCGCTTCGTTCGCCTGCTGCAAAGTGTCCGCATCTGAATAAATATCCGCCAGCGCAAAATCCAGCATACCGCTCTGACGCACGCCGAACAGATCTCCCGGTCCGCGCAGCTGCATATCGCGGTTCGCAATCTCGAATCCGTCGTTCGATTTGCACAGAATATCAAGCCGCTCGCGGATGTGCTTTCCATCGAGCTTGTGCATAAAAATACAATACGACTGTGCGCCTCCGCGGCCGACGCGCCCCCGCAACTGGTGCAGCTGCGCCAGACCGAACCGCTCGGAATTCTCCACCATCATCACCGTCGCATTCGGCACATTGACACCGACCTCGATGACCGTCGTCGATACGAGTACCTGAATCTCATTTGCCAGGAAGCGCTCCATGATCTCATTTTTTTCCTTCGGCTTCATCTTCCCATGCAGATACTCGATGCAAAACGCCGGCGGAAGCTCCGTGCGCAGCACCTCCGTGTACTCCACCACGTTCTCCGCATCCATCGCTTCGCTCTCCTCCACCATCGGGCAGATGACGTACGCCTGATGGCCCGCCTCGACTTCTTTTCGGATAAATTCATACGCCTTTTTCCGAAAAGAAACGTCTACAACACAGTTTTTAATCGGAAGACGGTTTGCCGGCATCTCGTTGATGACAGAGATGTCCAGATCACCGTAGAGAATCACGGCGAGGGTCCGCGGAATCGGCGTCGCACTCATGACGATCGTATGCGGAAAGATCCCTTTTTCGGACAGCATCTCCCTCTGCCGCACACCAAAACGATGCTGTTCATCGGTGATGACAAGTGCCAGAGAATGGTAATTCACCTTCTCCTGAATCAAGGCATGCGTTCCGATGATTATAGAAGCCTCTCCGGACTCAATTTTTGCATAGGCTTCCCGCTTCTGCTTCGCGGTCATCGAACCTGTCAGCAGCACCGCCTGAAATGCAAAGCCGTTTTTCTCCATCAGCTCCTGAAACGACGCATAATGCTGTCTTGCGAGCACCTCCGTCGGAACCATCAGTGCACTTTGGAATCCGTTCGCCGCCGTCATCACCATGGCCAGAATCGAGACGATCGTCTTGCCGGATCCTACATCTCCCTGAATCAGCCGTGCCATCACGGTGTTTTGCTGCAGCTCTTCCCGGATCGTCTCCCAGACGCGTTTCTGCGCCCCGGTCAGCGAATACGGCAAACTCTTAATCAATGTCTCCGGCTCCGGCACTTCATGGATCTCAAACTGATTCTGCTCCTTCTGGCGGGCATCCTTTAAGCCGCGCAGCTGTAATAAAAAGAAGAAAAACTCATCAAACACCAGACGCTTCCTCGCCTCGCGCAGCCCCTCCTCTGACTTCGGAAAATGAATCTGCTCCAGGGAGAAATTGTACTCTGCCAGCTGGTATCTTTCCCGGATTTCCTCCGGAAGATGTTCCGCCAGAAGTCCGCGGTGCTCCAGCACCTGTCGGATCGCTTTTGTGACCATCTGGTTTGTCATTCCCTTCACCAACGTATAGACCGGCAGCATCGTCCCAAGCACTGCCTGATACTGTTCCGGCTTAAAGACAGATGGCTGCTCCAGTGTAAGGCGGTTCTTCGCCTTGATCCTTCCACGGAAAATGTAGGGAACCCCGCTGCGCAGTGAGTTTTTCAGATACGGCATATTAAACCAGCTGACCAGAATCGTCTCCATTCCGTCGCCAAACAGCCCTGTCGTGATCGAGAGGCCTCTTACGTACCGCGTCTGCAGCGGAGAGGCCAGGCGGCCAAATACGGCCACGTACATCCCTTCTTTTAATTCTGCAACCGGAACCGGCGTCTCGTACCGTTCATACTCACGCGGATAATAATGAACCAGGTCTTCCAGCGTCTCGATTCCCGCCTTTTCAAAGGTCTGCTTTGTCTTTGCCCCGATCCCCTTTAAGGAATCGATCGGTGCATCCAGATTCGTCATTTTCTCTCATTCCTTTCCCGTCATTGAGCCACGCAGCCTTGCAGAAAACTTTCCTGACTCGGCTAAAAGGACTGCCTGATTTGCCGAAAATGCCCCGGGCTTTCCTTTTTGAAAAGCCGGGGCACATTCTCTTACTCTACACTGATAATATAATAATAGATCGGCTGGCCGCCGTAATTCAGCTCAACGTCGCAGTCCGGATATGCCTTCGCAATGCGCTCATGAAGTGCTTCTGCCTCTTCCTCTTTCATGTCCTCGCCGTAATAAATACTGATCAGCTCAGATTCATCATCCATCATCAGCGCAACGGTCTCTTCCGCTACCGGATCAATGTCCTTGCCGACCGCAAGAATCGCATGATCACCGACACCCATGATATCACCTGCGTGGATCACCTTCTCATCGATATGCGTATCTCTTACCGCATACGTCAGCTGGCCGGTCTTCACATGGCTGATCTCCTCTTCCATCGCCTGTGCATTCTCCTCCGGTGTCTTCTCCGGAACGTAATTGATGACCGCGGTGATCCCCTGCGGCACCGTCTTCGTCGGCACGACGATGATCTTCTTATCCTCGGTCAGATCACGCGCCTGATTTGCTGCGAGAATGATATTTTTGTTGTTCGGGAAAATGAAGATCGTATCTGCATTCACCTTCTCAATCGCATTGAGCATATCCTCAGTGCTCGGGTTCATCGTCTGTCCGCCCTCGATCAGGTAGTCTACACCGAGATCCCGGAAGATCTCTGCGATTCCCTCACCGATCGAAACTGAAATGAAACCAACCGGCTTACGCTCTTTTACTTCCTGCTCCGCTTTTTCCTGTGCGGCTTTCTTCTCCGCCTCTTTTTTCTCGGACTCTTTAAACAGCTTCTCCTTGTGCTCCTCGCGCATGTTGTCGATCTTCATGCTGGTGAGGGAGCCGTAGGTCAGCGCTTTCTGGATTGCAAGTCCCGGATCATTTGTATGCACATGTACCTTTACAATACCGTCATCGGAAACAACCACGATCGAATCTCCGATGGACTCAAGATACGCCTTGAAAGAAAGCTCTGTCTCATGCGTGTACTCTTTTTCCAGTAAGATGATAAACTCGGTACAGTAGCCATACCGGATCTCTGCCGGAGCCTCCGCCTCAGCAGCCTTTTCCGCACCTGCCTTCGCGCCGCTGCCCGCTTCGATCGTATAATCTACCTCTTTGCCGCAGAACGCGTCATAAGCACCTTTCAGCACCTGGAGCAGTCCCTGTCCGCCGGAATCCACAACGCCCGCCTCTTTTAATACCGGGAGCATTTCCGGTGTCTGATTCAGCACTTCTTCGCTGCGGCGGATGACTTCCTTCAGCATCGTATCCAGATCAAGATCCGGATTTTCCTCCAGAAGCGCTACCGCACGGTCTGCGCCGCCGCGCGCTACAGTAAGGATTGTTCCCTCCTTCGGCTTCATAACAGCCTTATATGCCGTCTCAACCGCCTTCTGGAACGCAGATGCAAGAACAACGGTATCGATCTCCTTTTCGCCGCGGATGATCTTCGTAAATCCACGCAGCAGCTGGGAAAGAATAACGCCGGAGTTTCCGCGCGCACCGCGCAGGGAACCCGAGGATACCGCTTTTGCAAAGGTCTCCATCGTAATATTCTCAAGTCCTGCTACTTCTTTTGCCGCGGACATGATCGTCAGTGTCATGTTTGTACCGGTATCGCCATCCGGCACCGGGAAAACGTTCAGTTCATTAATCCACTCTTTTTTTGCTTCCAGATTTTTCGCACCTGCAAGGAACATCCTTGCGCACAATGATGCATCAATCGTATTTATCTTCACTTGGCAGCTCCTCCTTAATCAATCACTCTGACGCCTTCGACGTACATGTTGATCTTCTCTACTTCCATTCCAGTAAACTCTTCCACCCGGTATTTTACACTGCCAAACAGATTGTCCGCTACCGCTGAAATGCTGACTCCGTAAGAAACGATTACGTGAAAATCGATTGTGATCTTATTGTCCTCGATCTTTACGTTCAGGCCTCTTTCCAGGCTGTCCCTTTTCAGAAGGCGCACCAGTCCATCCTTTACATTGACAATTGCCATTCCGACAATTCCGAAGCACTCAACAGCAACGCTTCCCGCATACGTAGCGATTACGTTCGGGTCAATTACGATTGAGCCAAGCTCATTGCTCATACGTCCTTTCATAGACAGAAACCTCCATTTATCATTATTCATCCTTACTTCTGCGCGGCATGTAGCATCAGCCAGAGCCGTTTTGGCACACAGCCATTCTTTGCTGTCTGATTCTGCCCCGTTTCTTATCTCCCGCCACGCACAGTATGTCTATATTAACAGGATAATTCCTATCCATTTTACCAGAAATACACATAAATGCAATGAAATATTTGTTTCTTTTAAAAATATTTGAGTTTTTGAAATTTTTGCTTGCAAAAACAAATCATATCTGATAGAATATCTTTGCTGTGAGTCTGAATATCGTGTTTTTCGGACTTAATAATGATCAAGGAGGTGCAATCATGGCTAAATGTGCTATTTGTGATAAAGGTGTTCATTTCGGAAATAATGTGAGTCATTCACATAGAAGAAGCAACAAGATGTGGAGATCCAACATCCAGCATGTAAAGGTGAAAACCGAATGCGGAGCTGCTAAGAAAATGTACGTTTGTACTTCTTGCTTAAGATCCGGAAAAGTTGAAAGAGCTTAATTTTGTTTATACAAGGCAGGTTATCATGAATATGATAACCTGTTTTTTTCTGTCCGAAACCGCCAGCTGCTCTTGCTTCCCAAAATATCCCGATATCCGCTTTTTCAGAACATATCTCTGTTTCAGCTTTCAAAGCCGATTCCAGATCCCTTTTCAGCAGCAGAACAAATTATAACCGATTAAGAAGAACAGCAGAATCACCAGAATACACCAGAAGATGTCCGCGACAATCAGCCCGATAAAAATACCGGCTGCCATACAGAAAAGGGAATAACCGATCAGTCTTCTCATCTCACACCTTCGGTCTCTTTTCTATATTTTATGCAGCCGGCACATGCCTGATTCACCAATAGCAAAACCTGCCCCTTCCTTTCTCTGCCTGATTCAAATTTCATGCCAGACGCCAAAGAAAGTATCAGAGCTTATCTGAAAAATGTTCTAAAATTTTTTCTCGTCCTCTGACGCCTCATGAATTGCGGCGTCCACCTCCGGGTCTGTCTCCTCACGGCTGCCCGGCATAAATTTATTCACGAGATCCGGTACCATGTCAAGGATCTTCGTCACGCTGTCCTGATTCTTTACATTGACCAGCCGCGTTGTGCCGTTTGAAATGACGAGTACCGCGCTCGGAGAGATTTTTCCACCCATTCCGCCTCCGCCGCTGTTTTTCTTATCCTCTGTCTTTGCGGAAGCTCCTACACCGAACGATACGTCCACAAGTGGAACGATGATTGTATCTCCAACCGTCACCGGGTCACCGACAACGGTCTTCGTTGTAATAAATTCTTCCATTCCTTTAAACAGGGCACCTACCGTGTTCTGAAAGTTTTCTGCCATTTCTATTCTCCTTTCTTTCTCAGCTTCCGGATCAGCCGTTTCAGTTTCTTATTCCGGAGCAGGTGATATGCCGTCACAAGCAGATGAATGCTTCTGATGTGTCCTGAAAACTCTGTCTCTGTCTCAAACTGTGTCTCTTCAAAATCCGGAAGGATCTCATACTCCTGTGTCGGAAGCAGCAGATACAGCACTCCTGTCAGTTCTCCTGTCTGCGCTGGATCTCCGGTACCAAATTTCAAATAACCACTAAGATGACGCGGCCGGTAATGGCCAAGCAGCGTAAAAAGTTCGCTCTTTACCGCATCAAGCACCTCGCCGACCTCATATTTTTCCCAGAACTGCAGGAATATAGCCGGCTGATGCAGGATGTGTCGGATCTTTTCGATCAGTTTTGGCACTGCTGCTCGAATGCTCTGTGCCGCCTTCAATCCTCCGCCTGCGATTTTTTTCAGGAGCCTGAAGATCTGAACTACCTTTTGCGGAAGACCTGACAGAAATCCACGGATACGCGTCAGGATCTTCGAGAAGCGGCCTGCCTCGTTTTGTGCCTGCTCCTCTTCCGCTTTTTCCCTCTGAGCTGTTTTCTGTGTTTCTTTTAAATTCTTCGATTGTTTATCCGTCTGTTCACCGGTAAAACCTTGTCCTGAATTTTCAATTTTTACAGGTCCAGGCAAATTCGATTCGGCTATCTTATTTTCTGCTGTCTCAGAGATATCTGTCTCGCACGCTTCCTTTTTTAAACTCTCAGGAAGCTTTTGAATCTGTTCCGCAGCACAGGTATTTTTCCGCTCTTCCTCTGTCTTATCTTTGTCATCTGTTATGTCCGTCGAAGTTTCTGCCGATCCTGTTTTTTTCACCTCTTCCGACCTGACACTATTCTCTTTCGGAATTTTCGGTTTCTCTTCAGGATTCTGATGACTCTTCCCGGTTTTCATCGGACTTTCCTTCTGTGTACGCTTCACACCTTTTGCAGCGCCCTCTCGCTTTTTCCTGCTCGTTTCCAAAGACTCCGGTTTTGCTTTGCCGCGTTTTTTTCGCTTGCACCGCTTCAGAAGTGCACGCCACGCTTCCAGCGTCCGCCCGAAAATGCGGATCTCCAGGCTTCCGCCGCCTGCATCAACCGCCGCTTCCACCGCGAGCAGGCGCAAAAGCCAAGTCACCGACAGCTGCGCTTCCAGCTTTTCCGCCGTCTTTTTGCCCCGGCCGCGATAGCGCACCGGCACCAGCAGCACGACAGCCAAGAGCAGCAGCGCAAGCAACAAAAGGATGAGCAACAAAATTCCCAGCCATTTTAATATCGTCAATAGAATGGTCAGTATGCCAAGAATAATATGTAGCATCGCTTATTTCCCTTCAAAATACTGCCGTACCTGCGCGTTTCCGGTTTTTGTGTAGACATCCTCCACGATCACCCGCACCACTTCCTGTGCCTCGTTCCATCCGCGTGCCACACCAAGAATCAGCGGTTCTTCGTTTCTCCCTGCCTGATTTTTATAATACGCAGGTGTCAGAATTTCCATCTGATTGACCGGGGTCTGCGCAAGTGTAATCAGATATGTGAACATCCGATTCTCTCCCGCCTCGATCTGTTTTATGATCGTGTCTTTTTTCTTTTCTGCAGTTTTCCCAAAATACAGATTCTGATACCAGTTCATTGCCGCACCTCCCGACATTGTCCTGCACTTTCCTGTTTTCACATTAACATCTGAAAATTCCCCTCACCATCTGAGCAGGGATGGACTTCCCATATTTATCTTATGAAAACAATGCCGACATCCCGCATTCACGGAATCCCGGCATTTTGTGGTCAAAAGTATTTTCGGTTTCCCCAAAGATTATTTTTTTTGAGATTCAAATACTCATTGTAGGCTTTTTCCAGAATCATCTTCTCATTGGAAAATTTCAGGAGATGATAAGCCTCATGAAATTTGTAATACCCTGAATCAATAAAATACTCCTCTCGCTGTGGTTTGCTGTAATAGCTGTCCGCCATCATCAGATACCAGTGAACATCCTTTGAAACTGTATCTTCCGGCACATTGAACGTGTACTGGCTCTTCCCGATGTATTTGATAATCGATGCACGTACACCAGTCTCTTCAAGTACCTCTCTTGCAGCAGTCTCTTTAAAATCCTCTCCGGCCTCTACGGTTCCTTTCGGAAGCACCCAACCTTCATACTTGTTTTTGTAGCTCTTGTATAAAACAAGTATCTTTCCTCTGAATATCACCACACCGCCACAGCTTGTTGCCTCTATCATTGCAATCCCTCCTGTCCGCGTTGTGAATCTTTAAAATCACTGCCACAAGTATAACTCTTTTTTCCGGTTCCCGCAACCAAAATTTCCATAATCCAGTCATTCCCGGAATCCGTCTGCTGCCATTCGGCATTAGACGGAAAACGATTTCGATGCAGGCGGCTTATAAGGAATCCTCCCGCAAGCGGGTTCCTCCTTATGGGATTCCCTCCTTATGAGATTCCCTCCTTATGAGATTCCCTTCATGCTGTAATATGCCTGAAATACCTGCGCTGCGATCGGAACCGCCGTCTGGCTTCCGGTACCGCCGTCTTCTGCAATTACCGCAACCACGAGATCCGGATCATCCACATTGGAAAATCCGACAAACCAGGAATGCGTACCCTCCACGCCATTTGCACCGTACTCCGCAGAACCTGTCTTTCCGGCTGCCGAGAAACCATAACCGTTCAACGCAGTACCCGTACCGCTTGACACCGTTTCTTTCATATACTCGGTAAGAATCTTTGCCTCCTCCGTCGTCATCAGGCGCTTGTACTTGGACGGACTGTTTTTCGATACCATCGTGCCGTCGGATGCTTCAATATGGTCCACCATATATGGCTTCATCATAATTCCGCCGTTTGCCACTGTCGCTGTAATCAGTGCCATATGAAGCGGCGTCACGAGCGTATCACCCTGACCGATCGCGGTCGTCATCTGCTCTCCGTAAGAAGAATCCGCAGTCAGCGCGAACTGTGAGGTGCTGTGCTGCATTGTGGTTGGCAGCGACTTGTTAAATAAAAACTCCTCGCACATCGACCGGAAATCTGCATTATCCAGATCCAGCCCGATCTGTGCAAAGGCTGTATTGCAGGAATGCGCAAACGCACCCTTGAGATCTTCCTCACCGTGTGCATTTCCGTTGTAGCAGTTGATCGTCACATCATCTACGGTCAGCTGAGAATTGCAGGTAAAATCAAACGTTTTATATGCCGTTGGCTGCTGGCGGATAAAGGATAAGGTCGTCAGAATCTTAAACGTTGATCCCGGCGGGTAGAGACCCTGTGTCGCACGGTTTAAAAGCACACTGCTTGAACTGTCCGTGACCACGCTCTCCCAGATCTCCTCAATCATATTCGGATCATAATCCGGCTTCGATACCATCGCAAGAATCTTTCCGGTCTTCGGCTCCAGTGCCACAACGGCTCCATTGTAGCCGCCAAGCGCCTGATACGCCGTATTCTGCAGTGTTGTATTGAGCGTCACCACAACGGAATCGCCAGGCATCTTTTCATTCTCATCCTCTTTTTGCAGCTGCGAGAGCACCGATGCATGAGAGTCCAGCAGATCGTAATTGCAAGCTGCCTCAAGGCCGGATTTTCCGTTTGACGCATAGCCAATCGCGTGTGCAAATACATTGGCATACGGATAGATCCGCGTCTCTGTCCCATCCTCTGCTACCTGTGTCTGTGCCAGCACATTTCCATCTGACGAAACGATGGAACCGCGGATATACTTATCTGTATTTGCATCCTGTTTCGTATTATAGGCGTTTGAATTTAACTCAGATGCCTTGAATACATTGAGATAAGTCAGATACCCGACCATCAGCAGAAACAGAAAGACAAAAGTGTAGGTCACGATACCAAGCTCTGTATTTCTGCCCTTTCCCTCGACCGGCTCCGGCTCCTGCTCAAAACGGATTTCCCGCACGTGAAGCGGGATCTTACTTTTACTTTTTGTTTCTTCTGAAGAATGCTTTTCTTCGTCTCTTTCTGTCTTCTCCACTGTCGTACGGGTCGTTTTCTTTCTGCTCATAGACGCCTCCGTTCTCGTATCCGTAATTTCTGCTTTGTCCATAGCTGCCGTCTTCGTATCCTATCTCACCGTAGGACTCGTCCTCTGCGCGGTATCCGCGGTCATACGGGCCGTAATCCTCCTCCGGCGTATCATAATCATAATACCCATCACCATTCGAACCATCCTGATAATAGCCGTTATTTTCCTGCGGCTCATCCGCATAGGGAGCCCCGTTCCCGTAATAGCCATTCTCCGGTACATTTTCACCATAATAGCCCGGTGCATTTTCTCCGTCACGCCCATAGTACGCTCCGCCGTTTCCGGCGTTATCGTAATAGCCGTCTTCCTCCGGTGCACCGTAATAGCCATTTCCGTCAAATCCTTCGTCTCTTCCCATCTGACCGTAGGATGGTGCAGTCTGAGCATACGGCTGCCCCTGCAGATACCGCTCTTCTTTTTTTCGCTCTTCATCCCGCTGAAGCATGTAGAGTCCCTGCACAATCGCAAACATAATCATCGTACTGAGCAGTGAGCTGCCTCCGTAGCTCACAAGCGGCAATGTCACACCGGTCATCGGAATCAGCTTGATGCCGCCTCCGATCGTCAGAAAAATCTGCGCCGCATACGTGCTGCCAAGTCCGACTGCCACAAGGCGGTAAAAACGGTTCGTCAACTGCATCGCAATGTTCACAAACATGATAAAGCAGCTCATGCACACGAGAATCAGGCAGATGCCAAAAATACTGCCGAGTTCCTCCGCGATCGCAGAAAACATAAAATCCTGCTCCACAAACGGAATCGCTTCCGGCGATCCCTGCCCCAGTCCGGTACCGAACCAGCTTCCGGCACTGATGGCAAACAGGGACTGGCAAATCTGATAGCCGCCGCCCTGATAATCCTTAAACGGATCCTTCCAGGCCTGAACACGGACACGCACATGGCTGAACAGGAAATACGCCCCCACCGCCGCACCGGAGCCTGCAAAGATTCCGGTCAGCACCAGAAACGGATTGCGCGTGCTCACAAACAGCATGACCAGATACGTCACAAAAAAGATCATCGCACTTCCAAGGTCTTTCGACACCACAAGAATCAGCACATGAAGTGCGGCCAGTCCGGTCGCAATCACGATGCGCTTGAAATCCCGCGCGTTCGACAGAAGGCCGGCAATCGCAAACACATAAATGATCTTGACAAATTCCGACGGCTGAATCGAAATGCCCCCAACCGTAAAAGAAAGCTTCGCACCGTAGGTAACGGTCGCTGCGATCGCCACAAGGCCGAGCAGTCCGATTCCCATCAGCGCATACAGCCAGTACATCTTCGTGATAAACCGCAGCTTCCGAATAATGACCGGAATCAACAGCGCGATTACTGTCGCAATCACCGCAATCTTAAACTGCTTGACACCGCTGTCGTATTTCAGCCGCGTAATCATAATGAAGCCAATGCTGATCAGCATACACATGTTGTTGATCAGAAGCTTCGACGCGAGCGGATACAGATTTCGGAACAGCACCAGTACCGCCGCAAGATAAATCACCTGCGCGCCGTAAAACAACAGCACGGACAGCTCCGGCTTTTCCAGATACAGCACCGTATATGCGACAAAATGCATGGCAAACATCAGCATATTCTGACGCAGGAACAGATACTCCCGCGCCTCGTCGTCCTTTTTCTGAAAAACCGTAAAGCACTGAAAGGTATACAGCGCCATCAAAATAATAATCAGATATTTGGAAATCTGTATGATAAGATTCGTCATCGTTTACTCGACCCCTCTTCTGAAATGTCCTCTGGTTCCTCCTGTGTCGCCCTGCCGCAGTCCTGCTTTGCCAAAACGTTCCAGAACTGCTCCCATCTCTTCTCCGTTCTCAATTGTAAAAGAAAGACGCAGGCTTTCCGGTGCGAGTGCCTGAATCTCTTTCTCACATCCGCCAAGATCCAGTGGCAGCGCATTGTAAATCGTATTGCAGCAGGTCACGCATCGATTTCTCACCGGAAGAAGCGACTGCTTACGGTCCTTCATCCACAAAACCTCTGGATGCGCCGTACATCCGGATGTATTTTTGAACACACACTGAGCAGAATGCATAAATGCCTGATACCCGTACACGATAAGCTCACTGCCGCAGGTATCCAGCGTCTGCAGCTCTCTTGCGTTCAGTTCCGCAGGCAGTGTAAGCTGTGAAATGCCGTGTTCCCGCAGAAACTGCTGCGCCCTGCGATTGTATGCATAAAACGTATCATCGGAAACCACGAATGCCCCCGGGAAAACGCGCTGTACAAAGCCAAGCTCGTCCAGCGTGTGAACCAGAAATCCATCAGCATCTTTCAATGCCTCCCGGATTTCTTCCTGCTCAAGCAGTGTCCGATCTCCCTGCCGCAGCACCGGCGGCAGATTGATCCGGCAGGTCAGGTTAGATGCTTTAACCGACTGAATATAAACGTGCAGCTGTGCTGCATCTGCCTGATATCTTCCCTTCGCTGCAATCAGAAGATCCAGATAAATCGTCCGGATGCGGTTCTCCTGTACAGAATTTACATAGTTTAATACTGCCTCCAGCTGCTCCTTCGTCATGACGGATACAGAGTAAGAAAATTCGGAAGGTTCCTTTTCTTCCCCGGCGCTGTATTTCTCATCTGCAAACTGTCCCGCTTTTCTTTCCATCTCATCAGCACTGCGGACTCCATTTTGACAAGCAGCCTGTGCCTCCGAAGATGATTTTCTCTTCTTTGCGCTGCAGAACACATCATCTGTCTGCTGCATGTTTTCGTCCACATCGCAGCGCCTGTCCCGCTCCGGCAGTGATTTTTCAAGCTGCCCCAGTGCACGCCGTCTCAGCTCATTGATCTCACGCAGCGGAAAGAACAGCTCTCCCTCCATCGTGACATCCAGCTGTTCAAATACAAATGGCGTATTTCCGGTCTTTTCCATCTGCCTGCGAATATCCGCTTCCTGCACCGGGCGCGTCTGCGCTGCTGATGCAGTCTGCTCCGAACAGACAGTGACCGTCTCTTTGCCGCACGATACGCTTAGTATAGCAGGCCTTCCGATGGAAATCATTAATTCACCCTTAATTTTTTCCTGAATTCCTCTTTTCAGATACTGCTCCTCCAGTGATTCCAGAAGATGCGCGCATTTCGTCCGGTAAAGCGTGCTGCCGACACGGCACCTGATCCCGGCCGCGCGAAGAGATACGGTCTTTCCTTTTCGCACTTCCTGTCCAAGTGTGAGCATGCCCTCACTGTCATGGAGTTCCAGCACATCCCCTTTATAAAGCGGCTCAAGCGCCTCGAGCACAAGCATCCCCTTTTTCTCTGAAAGCACCTTTGCCGCCGCCGTGCCGAAATGATTCGGCCGCTCCATCGACATCTGCTTCGGTCCGTTGTACTGATGATAATAGCCGTTCGAAAAGCCGCCGCGGTTGTAAAGATCCAACAGGATACGATGCTCCTCCTCCGGTACCGGGCGCTTCTTCCCGGTCTCCAGATACTGATCGATCCGTCTGCGATAGACACTCACTACACCCGCGGTATACTCCGGACGTTTCATCCGCCCCTCGATCTTGAAGGATGTGATCCCGGCATCGATCAGCTCTCCGATGCTCTCATCCACACACATATCCTTCATGCTCAGCACATACGACTTCTTTTTATCTGTACTGCCCTGCAGCTGATACGGCAGACGGCACGGCTGTGCGCACCGTCCGCGGTTCCCGCTCCGTCCTCCGATCATACTGCTGAACAGACACTGCCCGGAATAGCAGTAGCACATCGCGCCATGGATGAACGTCTCCACCTCCAGCCCGGTCTTCGTGATAATGTCGCGGATCTCATCAAGCGACAGCTCCCTGGCCGGTACGATGCGCGTCAGCCCTTCTTTTTTCAAAATCTCTGCTCCGTCAGCCCCGGTCACGGTCATCTGTGTGCTTGCATGGATCGGAAGCTGTGGAAAATACTCTTTCAGGAAACGCACCACACCGAAATCCTGTACAATCACGCCGTCCAGTCCCTCACAGTAATACGGGCGGATATAATTATACAGCTGCTCCTCCAGCTCTCTTTCCTTCAGAAGTGTATTCACGGTCAGATACAGTTTTCTTCCATGCAGATGACAGTAATCGATCCCGCGCAGCAGCACGTCTTCCTCCGGGTTATCCGCATAAGCTCTGGCCCCAAATCTGCTGCCGCCAATATAGACAGCATCCGCTCCCGCATTTACCGCCGCATACAGGCTCTCATAGCTTCCCGCAGGCGCAAGTAATTCTACCATATCTTTCCTCCGTCTTTTCATAACAGCCAAGCTGTAACCGTTCCCTCTTCCGTATGGAATAAATGTACTCCCGAAATCTTTTTGTGCCTGATTTTGTGCGAAGATTCCGAGAGTACCTGTCATGCAGCTTTTCTGCACCTTACCTGTTTTTACTTAACTTCCGTTTTATCCGTCTGCGCCCGAAGCCGGATCAGTTCTTCCTGAAGCTGTGCATTTTTCTCTTCCAGCGCATTTTTTTCTTTTTCTGCATTTTCAAGCCGAACCTGTGTCGTGATCATCTCGTGCCGAAACTCGTATAACTCTTTTTCCTTCTCCGACAGCTCGTCCTCCAGCTCGCCAATCTTTTTGCGCACCTTAAAGTAATCATCCGCTATATTCAGATTCAGAAGGATCGACCGCATCTCCTGTGACAGCCTGTGGTATCCGTCCATTCCTCTGAATTCTGTAATCTTTCCGTTGAGATAGGCCGCTACCTTCTGCAGATATTCCTCGCTCTCATAGCCGCTCAGCGTGTAGATTTTTCCTGCAATAATTACCTGTGTTTTATTTTTGGATGACATAAAGTCCTGTTCCTTTCGCTGTAAATTCCCCTTTGTACGTAAACCATATCATAAAACATTATAAACAATTCTCAGGGAATTACAACCTTTTTCTTTCCAGGTGCTCGTAGGCAAGATCTGTCGCCACCCGTCCCTTCGGCGTGCGGTTGATAAAGCCATTCTTGATCAGATACGGCTCGTAGACATCCTCGATCGTCCCGGAGTCCTCTCCAATCGCAGCCGAGAGTGTATCAAGCCCGACCGGTCCCCCTGAAAATTTGTCGATAATCAGCTCCAGAATTGCGCGATCCGTGCGGTCCAGCCCATGACGATCCACCTCCATCAGATCAAGCGCTTCCGATGCGATCGGCGCGGTGATCCTTCCATCGTAACGCACCTGCGCATAATCGCGTACGCGCTTTAACAGGCGATTCGCGAGACGAGGCGTACCACGCGAACGCTTTGCGATCTCGAGTGCACCGCGGTTGTCAATCTCGACCTGCAGCACCTTAGCAGAGCGGTTCACGATCGTCTGCAGCTCCTTTTCTGTATAAAATTCCAGATGATGAACCACGCCGAACCGGTCACGCAGCGGAGCCGTCAGCATTCCGGCCCGCGTCGTCGCCCCGATCAGCGTAAACTTCGGCAGATCCAGGCGAATGGAACGGGCCGCCGGGCCCTTGCCGATCATGATATCGATCACAAAGTCCTCCATCGCCGGATAAAGTACCTCCTCCACCTGACGGTTCAGCCTGTGGATCTCATCGACAAACAGCACATCTCCCTCCTGCAGTCCGTTTAAAATCGCCGCAATATCACCCGGCTTCTCAATCGCAGGCCCGGAGGTGATCTTGATGTTGACGCCCATCTCATTTGCCACAATCCCGGCAAGCGTCGTCTTGCCAAGTCCCGGCGGGCCATACAGCAGCACGTGATCCAGCGAATCATGGCGCTGCTTTGCCGCCTCAATAAAGATTTTCAGCGTACTCTTTGCTTTTTCCTGCCCGATATAATCCGCCAGACGCTTTGGCCTAAGTCCCGGCTCGATCCGAATGTCATCCTCCGTGACGTCTGTCGTAATAATTCTCCGTTCTTTGCCCATAGTTTCTCCTTACAGAAAAGCCAGCTGCTTTAATGCCAGCTTCAGTATCGTCTCCGTATCCATATCCTCGGTGATCTCCGCGCGCCGCACCGCACGCAACGCATCGCTGTTTGCATAGCCAAGTGCTGTGAGCGCCTGAATCGCCTCTGTCTTCGCATCGCTCTCAACGATCGCCCCCGGCTCGGCTCCTGACGCGCCGTTTTCCAGCTTCTTCTCAAACGCCTCCTCCAACGTAAACTTGTCCTTCAATTCCAGAATCAGCTTTTTCGCCGTCTTCATACCAATCCCCGGAGCCTTTGCGATCGCTTTCGCATCATCGGAAAGCACTGCAAACCGGACATCATCCGCGGTGAGCACAGAGAGAATTCCAAGTGCTGCCTTCGGTCCGACCCCGTTTACATTCAGCAGCAGCCTGTACATCTCCAGATCGTCCTCCGACTGAAAACCAAACAGCTGCATTGCATCTTCCCTTACGTTGAAATACGTATAGATCTTAACCTCTTCCCCACGCCCCGGAAGCTCAGAGGCTTCTCGTGCTGAGATAAAAATTTCATACCCAATATTATTCACCTCCAGCACCAGTCTGGTCGGCGTCACTTCCGCTATGATACCCTTTAAATATGCAATCATTGTATTCTTCCTTTTTCAGCTCGTCTGTATTCTATCTTTTTAAATTTTATACTTTCCGTTCACTCTTCCGTATTCTAACACAAAAAGAAAGCAAAATCAATCATATGTTCGATTTTGCTTTCTTTGTCTACACCTTGCCGCCTTTATCTTTTCACCCAGTTTGTAAAAAATACATGTCCACCAATCTGTGTATATTTCGAAGCAAGTCTGCAGGATCTATATGCTGCCGGTGTCATAAAAAACAGATGTGGAAAAACTGTATTCTTACCATTGATAGAAAGGTACACCTTCGCACCACTTCGGTGCGTCTTCATCCGCCTCATTACTTCCGCAGCAGCTTTTTTGCAACTGGAGGTTACACGCGAAGGATTATTCAATGTACGGGTTAATACACCGGTACGTGCCGGTTCAAACTGCCAGTACTGATAAACCACTTCGCGCAGCTTTGATGGAAATCTGCTGTCATAAACACGATTCATAATTACAAGTCCCACTGCAAGCTGGCCTGTATAGGACTGATTGCCTGCCTCGCAGTAAATAATGGAAGCGAGCAGTGTCTCATCGTCTACGTATTTATCCGTATAGTAGGTGCTGTGCACATTCACCTTCGTAGCCGGAGCTTTATTCTCTTTCTTAATCGTCCCTTTTCCATTTGCATCAAAAACGTACGTCACACCGCCGGTTTTCACTGTGGTATTCGTCACTTTTTCATATGTTTTTGTGCTGAAATAATAGTATACTCCACCGATCGTCTGCAGGCCGGAAACAGCTTTTCCAGTGCTTCCGTAATAGCACTTTCCTCTCCATGCATTTTTCACACGCGCACCGTTTACATCTACGTAGTAAACTCCGATTTTCCGGTTCTTCGCAGCCGCACCGTTTGAGCAAAAATAATACTGATTCTTTCCCCAAGTACGCCACTGCGATGCAATGCGATGGCCCTGCAGTACCTGTGACTGCAAATCCTCTCCTGCTTTTGTCTCAAAGAAATAAGTCCGTCCGCCGCTCGTGTGCATTCCGGTCAGGCGCACGCCCTTCGCATCGAACAGGTAATAATAATCGTAAGATTTTCCCTGTGTTTTGACCCGTATTTTATACATTCCGTTGGCATACAGCGCGCCGTCAGAACCGGCACAGTATATTTTTCCATTTATCTTGAGCCACGTGCTTTTACATAATGCTCCGTCCTTTTTTTTGAAAAAATACCATTTGCCATTGATATAGCTTAATCCAGTCTGACGGATTCCCCTCGCATTTACATAGTAGCGGTTACCACTCTGCGTAATCCATTTACTTTTTACCAGTTTTCCATTCTCATAACAGGAATATGTACCGTTCGCATTTAATTTCCAGGTTGCTGCCGACGCATTCACATTCAATCCGAGCATCAGAACCAGAAAAAAAACAGCTGCTGCGTACTTTTTTATCCCGCTTTTGTGTCGTGCTGACATAACTCTCTCCTTTGCTTTCTCCGAATCAAAACGGATTGTTTCCTATCAAAGAGGTTTTATCTGATTCGGTTTCATAGTCTTAAGAAATAAACTTGAAAAACGTAACTTTTTTGTAACATTTAATTCATATTATAAGTCACATTTTCTTTTTTGTCAATCGAAACCTATAGAATAATACAGATCAGCCGCCCCCGCGATTCGTTCACAATCCGCTTCATCGTCTCCTGAAGCTTCTGACGGCTCTCCTCTCCGATTGAGGCCAGCTTCGTGCGGATTCCGTCCTCCACCATCTGCTCTACCGATTTTCCAAAGATCAGTGTATTCCACATGCTCTCCTCATCGCCGTCCCCTTTCATATAAGAAATCAGATCCTTTGCCTGCTCCTCGCTCCCGACGAGCGGCGCAATCTCTGTCTCGATTTCTGCGCGGATCAGATGAATGGACGGGGAGGTGGCGCGCAGCTTGACTCCATAGCGGTTTCCCTGCCGGATTACCGCCGGTTCCTCCATCTGAATCTCCTCTTTTTGCGGCACGACAACACCATACCCTGTCTGCCTTACAGCCTCCAGAGCCGCCGCAATCGCTTCATACTCCTTTTTCCGTTTTGCCATCTCGCGCACGATCGCGATCAGCTGGTATTCACTTCGGATGTCTGCCCCCGTCATCTCGCTCAGGATCTGATAGTACAGCGCATCCTGAATCACCAGGCTGATTTCCGCCGTTCCGTCTGCAAGGTTGACCTTCTCCAGCTTTGACTGCCGGATATAAGGACTCTCCACATTCGCAGCCTCGCCGTACATATCGCGCACCGTATTTAAATGCTCCATCGTCTTTTTTACACTCTGAAACAGATCCTGTTTCAGCCAGTGATCCTCCTCCAGTGTTTCCGCCCAGCCCGGAATCTGGAAAATAACTCTCGTCAGCGGAAACTCCAGAAGGAACTGTTCAAACACCTCATTTAATTCCCGTTTTCCCATCTTTTCACAATTGAGAATCATCGGTGTGACATGATACTGCTCCTTTAAGTACTGCGCTGTCTCAAGTGCCGCCTCTCCTGAAGGTTCAGCAGAATTCACAATCACAAGAAACGGTTTTCCGATCGTCTGAAGCTCCGTGATCGTCTCTTTTTCCGCATCCAGAAAGCTGCTGCGCGGCAGTTCTCCGAAGCTTCCGTCTGTCGTAATCACAATTCCGATCGTCGCATGATCCCGGATCACCTTCTGCGTTCCGATCCGTGCAGCCTCCTGAAACGGCACCGGCGTCTCCAACCACGGTGTCTTTACCATACGCGGCACCTGATTTTCCTCCGTCCCCTCCGCCCCAGGCACCAGAAAACCGACACAGTCCACGACCCGTACGCGCATCACGGTTCCGTCGCCTGCTGCGATTTCCACGGCACTGCGCGGAATAAATTTTGGCTCCACCGTCGTCACGGTTCGCCCGGAGGCACTTGACGGCATCGTATCTTTCGTCATGCTGCGTTCCTTTTCGGAAAGCTCCGGAAGCACCAGATGTTCCACAAACTTCCGTGCAAATGCCGATTTTCCGGTCCGCACCGGTCCTACGATCCCGGCATAGATCTCTCCGCCTGTCCGCGACTGAATGTCTTTGTATAAATCAAATTTTTCCATAAAAAGACCCCCTGCCTATACTACTTTAAATATATGCAGGGGGTGTCTTTTTTATGTTGTCCTTATTTCTTCTTTCAGCCTTGCTTTATTGCTTCGGATATTTGGCCATATCACTTTCACTGTCGCCGCAATGTCTGCAATCGCTTCGTGCTTATTTACTTCGCCGCAAAGTACGGATTGTGGAGCAGCTCATGCTCCTTGCCCTTTAAGAAGCCTTCATACAGCGAAATAATCATCGGGTTCTCATCGGATTTCTTGATGACAGAAACTCGGTCTGCATTGTAGATGCCTCTTGCACGTGCCGCCTTGGTACGGTCACCGGCAAGTCTCGGCTGACCGCCGCCCATGATACAGCCTCTGCGGCAGGCCATAATCTCGATCAGGTGGTATTCCTTCTCACCGCTTCTCACCTGCTCCATCACCTTGCGCGCGTTGGCCAGACCGCTGGCGATACAGATTTTCACCTCGATGCCCTCATATGGGATCGAAAATTCGCGGATAAATCCTTCGTCGCGCACGCCGCACTCAGAAATCTCATCCAGTGTACTCATATTGTGATCCGGGGCAAGACGGCGAATCACTGCTTCTGTCACACCGCCAGTCACGCCGAAGATAACGCCGCCGCCCGATCCGAATCCAAACGGGATATCGGAGGACTCCGGCTCCAGCGTTGCAAAATCAATACCGGTCATCCGGATCATCTTGATCAGCTCCGTGGTCGTGATAACGTAATCGGTGTCCTTTTCCTCTTTTGTATAGCTATTCGGACGGTTTGCCTCCATCTTCTTTGCCGTACACGGCATAATGGAAACCATCACCGTCTTCTTTCCCTGGCCATTTGCCGGGTCGCGGAAATATTCTTTTACCACGCTGGACATCATGCCCTGCGGAGAACGGCACGTCGATACGTTGTCCTGATACTCAGGGAACTGATCGCCCACAAATTTTACCCAGGCCGGACAGCAGGAAGTCAGAAGCGGAAGTTTGCCACCATTCTTAATTCGGTTCAGAAATTCCTGCGTTTCCTCGATGATCGTGAGGTCCGCACTGAATGTCGTATCGTACACCTCATCGAATCCCATCCGGTGCAGGACATTGACAATCTTGCCCATCACACTCTTGCCCTTCGGCAGGCCGAACGCATCACCGACTGCCACACGTACTGCCGGAGCAATCTGCGCTACGACACGCACATCCGGATCACCGAGTGCATCCCATACCGCCTCCTCGTCGCTCTTGATGCTGATCGCACCGGTCGGACAGAAGACACGGCACTGACCGCAGTTGACACAGTCGGTCGCTGCGATCTGCTTGTCAAATGCAGGCATCACCATCGCGTCCGCACCGCGGTGTGCAAATCCAAGCACGCCTACACCCTGGAGTTCCTCACAGACACGCACGCAGTTGCCACACAGAATACATTTATTCGGGTCACGCACGATGGACGGAGAACTGAGATCAAGCGGAACCGGCTCCTTATAATTGTCAAACCGTACCTTTGTCACACCGAAGCGGTGTGCCAGTGTCTGCAGATTGCAGTCTCCGCTCTTGACGCAGGTCGTACAGTCTCTGCAGTGTGCCGCCAGAAGAAGTTCAATAATTATCTTGCGGTATTTTTTTAATTTTGCAGTATTTGTATAAATTACCATCCCGTCTCTTGGTTTCTCGGAACAGGATGCAAATGTCTTTCCTCTGTCATCTTCCACTGTACAAAGCCGACAGGCGCCGAACGTTGAAAGTTCGGAATGGTAGCACAGCGTAGGGATATCGATACCGGCTTTCCGGATGACAGTGAGGACGTTTTTCTCATCGGCAAATTCTACCTTTCTGCCGTCAATGGTCATAGTACCCATGGTTCACCCTCCTCTATGCTTCGATATAGATTGCCTCAAATGCACAGTTCTCCTTGCAGGAGCCGCACTTGATACAGATATTCGGATCAATATGGTAGCACTGCTTGCGCACGCCGGTGATTGCACCGACCGGACAGTTCTTCGCACACTTGCCGCAGCCCTTACAGAACTCCGGATTGATCACGAAGCGGCGCAGTGCCTGACATACCTTCGCGCGGCACTTCTTGTCGCGGATATGCTCCTCATACTCATCCCGGAACTCACGGATCGTCGAGAGCACCGGAAGCGGCGCACTCTTTCCAAGTCCGCAAAGCGCCATGCTCTTAATCATATTGCCGAGTTCCTGAAGCTCATCAATATCTTCCATCTCGCCGTTGCCTGCCACAATCTTTTCCAGAATCTCCAGCATGCGCTTCGTGCCCTCGCGGCACGGAACACATTTTCCGCAGGACTCACGTTGGGTAAAACTCATGAAGAAGCGGGCTACCTCAACCATACACGTATGCTCATCCATGACAACCAGTCCGCCTGAACCGACGATCGCACCATACTTTTTCACGGAATCGAAATCAAGCGGTACATCCAGATGCTTCTCGGTCAGACAGCCGCCTGACGGACCTCCGATCTGTACAGCCTTGAATTTTGCCCCGTCCTTTAATCCGCCGCCGATATCAAAGATGATCTCGCGCAGTGTCGTACCCATCGGCACCTCAATCAGTCCGGTATTTTCGATGGAACCAGTCAGGGAGAATGTCTTCGTACCCGGTGATCCCTCTGTACCGATGCTGCGGTACCACTCCCAGCCGTTCAGAATAATCTCCGGCACATTTGCAAATGTCTCTACGTTATTTAATACAGTCGGCTTCTCCCACAGGCCTTTCTCAACCGTACGAGGCGGCTTTACACGCGGCATACCGCGGTTTCCTTCGATGGATGCCGTCAGTGCACTTCCCTCGCCGCAGACGAACGCGCCCGCGCCGCGGTTGATATGTAAGTGGAAACTGAAATCCGTGCCAAGGATATGATCGCCAAGCAGTCCTGCTTCCTCCAACACTGCAATCGCGTGGCGCAGTCTCGCGACGGACTGCGGATACTCTGCACGCACATAAATATAGCCGTCATGCGCACTGACTGCATATCCTGCAAGCATCATGCCCTCGATCAGTCGGAACGGATCGCCCTCCATAACGGAGCCATCCATGAATGCGCCCGGATCACCCTCGTCGCCGTTGCAGACTACATACCGTGTCTTCTCCGGCTGTCTTGCCACCTGTTTCCATTTCTTTCCTGCCGGGAATCCTCCGCCCCCGCGGCCTCGGATTCCGGATTTGTCAACGCAGTCCACAACCTGATCCGGCGTCATCTCGAAAAGCGCCTTCGTCAGTGCCGCATATCCACCGCTGGCAATGTACTCGCCAAGGGACTCTGCATCAAACTTTCCGCAGTTCTTTAATACGATTCGGGTCTGCTTTGCGATGAACGGAATATCGTTCGGTCCCTCATACGATTTGCCGCCCTTTTTATACAAAAGATGCTCGAGTACCTCTCCCTCAAGCACAGTCCGCTCAAAAATTTCTTCACAATCGGTAAGCTGCACCTTGGTGTACTGTACCACCTTGTCCCCCCGCTGAATCCGTACGAGCGGTCCAAGCTCACAGACGCCCTGGCATCCAGTCTTCTTTATTCCCACATGCAAGTCCTTGTCATGAGGTCCGAATTCGATCGTCACTCCCGGTGCATCCTTTGCAATCTCCAGAAAGCGCTCATAAATTTTCTGAGATCCCGTTGCGATACAGCCGGTGCCCGAACAGACGAGGATTCTGCAGTCACAGGCTTCTATTTTCTTCTGCTCTTCTTCCCGGATTTCGATCAGTTTTTCCCTGCTGTCAATCGTCATCTGCCCTCACCTCGCAATTCTTCAATTAATTCTGCCGCCTTCTCCGGCGTCATCTTTGGATGTACATCTTCATTTACCATCATCGTCGGTGCAAGTCCGCACGCGCCAAGACAGGAAACGGTCTCAACAGTAAAAAGCATATCGTCTGTCGTATGCTTTTTCTTGCTCAGGCCAAGCTCCTTGAACAGTGCTTCCAGAATCGGCATCGATTTCCGGACATGGCATGCTGTACCATCACAGACCTTAATCACGTACTTTCCTTTTTGTTCGAACGAGAAATTCTCATAAAATGTCGCTACGCTGTAGGCCTTTGCCTCCTTCACACCGATCTCTCCGGCCACATATGTCAGTAATTCTCCCGGAAGATAACGATAGACTTCCTGGATATCCTGCATGATCGGTATCAGTGAAGACGGCTTTTTGCCATAACGTCCTATGATCTCATCCGCAACCTGATAATAAGACTGATCCAGCATTCTGTTGATTCTCCTTTTCTCATTTATTCACTTTTGTGCTCCACGCACAACTATGTACTGATAATTATACCGTATTTCGATATTTTAAACAACCTTTTTCTTATATATTTATTATTTAACAATCATTTTTCTGTATTTTCTCGTCATTTTAAAGTTTTTATATGTATATTTTTTATAATACCAAACAGGAGAATCTGCAAAATCCATGTATCTTTTTCTCATTTAGTAAATCTATCCCTCTAACACCGTAAAATAAAAAAGACATCTGCCAGCAAAGTAGATATCTTCCTGATTCTAATCAGCAAACAAAAACACAGCCCCGGACTGTATTGCGGAGTACAGTCAGAAGCTGTGCAGTATAATCGTACAGATCGCCTGCGGAATGTCTCTCTGTACGAGGTCCAGAAATTTCCGGTGCTGCAACACCGAAAACCTGAACTCAAGGAGGTATATTGTGTATATTCATTGCCCTCGAGACAACATTCCTTCAAATTAATTTCATTTCGACTACCCATGTCTGAAATGACTGGCTTGTTTGCCAGTTCGGAGTGTTTCGCTCTACCGGGAGCGCTTCTCACATACCAAGCAGGTTTCCTGACTTACAGATCGATACTCGACTTCTCCTTCTCGCTCTATGGGGTAAGCAATGGAATCCTCGAAGTCTCATTCCCTGTATACAGTGGCCGGACCGCTCAGGCATCTCACCTGATTCCCTCTCAGATACTCAAACGTTTTTCTGAATATCTTCACTTCGTACGGCAAATCTCATTTACACATTACGTATGATATCATGACTCCCTGCATGTGTCAAGCATTTTTCACAAAAAAGCATTTTAAATGGCGGCTTATTTTGTAATTCTTTCCTACCTTCCCATATTTTTTCTTTCTTTTATCGCCTGATTTATGCAAAAACACAGGAACCTTTAAACTTCTTATTTTCACCTGACTTCAAGTCAAAACGAATGTTTCAGGTCCGCTTCGCTGCTGTCCCCTCTCAGTAAAAAAAACTGCACAGACCCGTAAATATCCGGATCTGTGCAGTCTTTTTCAGTTCTTTTTATTTCTGTTCCAGTGCAGCCTTACGCGCATCGATATATTCGCACATCATGCGCACCGTCTCATCAATGCCGAGCCTGCTGCTGTTGATAGAAAGCTCATAGCATCTGGAATCGCCCCAGTGCATCTCGCAGTGGCTGTTGTGGTATTTCTTACGTCTGCGGTCCTTCTCATCAATAAACACTTCCGCATCGTGATGGTTCATGTGATGCAGATTCATGATTCGCTGGATCTTTGCTTCCTTGTCTCCAAGAATGAAGAACGTAATCAGACCATCTGTGATGCCTTTCAGCTTCGTCTCCGCGCATCGTCCGACTACTACGAACGACTCTCCCGCACTCGCCTTTTCCTTCAGGAAATTAAACTGAAGATTTGCGATGTTGTTCGCCGGTGAATTCGTCATCCCTCGCACGGTTCTTGTCAGAAACATGTTGCGCTTCTTTTCATCGTACTCCTGCAGTGTACTGACATCCAAATTTTTCTTTGACGCAATCTCATCAAGAATATTATGGTCGTACAGCGGCAGTTTGTAAATTTCTGCCAGCTTTGTAGCAATCTCATGTCCACCGCTTCCATATTCACGGCCGATGGATAAAATAATCTGTGTCATATGCAGCGCCCCCTTTTTAAAAGTATCTTACGAAGATTACAGCAATCGACACTGCGATTACAATCAGCGTGGCCGGAACCATCGCCTTGCAGTATCTGCCCCACTTAATAATATACCCTTCTTTTGCCGCAGTTGCAATACCAACTACGTTTGCAGAAGCACCGATCGGGGTTGCACTTCCTCCGATATCAGTTCCCATTGCAAGACCCCATGCAAGCACAGAGAGTGCCACTCCCTGGGAAGCTGACAGCGAACTGATAATCGGAATCATCGTCGCCGCAAACGGAATGTTGTCTACGAATGCGCTCGCAACTGCCGATACAATTACAATAATCGCAATCATTAGCATCGCGTTGCCATCACTGATCTTTCCGATAAAATCTGCAAGAATTGCCAGTATACCGGTCTGCTCCAGGCCGCCAACTACAACAAATAATCCAATGAAAAACAGCAGTGTTTTATAGTCAATCTTTTTCACAAGACCCACTGCTTCTTTCCCTGCTGCAAGCAAGGTCGCAATGGTAATGATCACACCAATACAGGAAACAGTCAGTCCGGTCTGTGCATGTGTCACAAGCATCACAACCGCACATGCAAAAATGATGCTGCTGATAATAAATCCCTTTTTATCTGTGATTGCCTCAGATGGGTTCGGAAAGCTTTCTGTATCAAGCTCGGCAGCAGCAGCTTCTTTCAGCTTTCTGCCAAACACAAAATAGAAATATAATACGACCAGCACAAGAGAAATCACGGCAATTACACCGGTATTTGTCACAAAATCCGCAAAGGAAAATCCAAGGGAGGTACCGATAATAATGTTTGGCGGATCTCCGCACATCGTCGCCGAACCGCCCAGATTCGCACAGAAAATTTCCGACAGAATCATCGGAATCGGATTAAATTTAAGCAATTCTGCCAGTTCAATCGTAACTGCGGCCAGGAACAGGATAACCGTGATACTGTCAATGAACATTGCCAGCACGAAAGACAGCAGCATAAAGGTCAGGAACAGCGGTACTACCTGGTATTTTACCATTTTTGCAAGGCGCATGCACAACCAGCGGAAAAATCCTACTCTTGCCAATCCTTCTACCATAATCATCATTCCGGCTACAAAGACGATTGTCTCCCAGTTGATTCCGCTCGATGTCTCAGAGCTTGTACCTCCCGTATACCAGAATCCTTTTGTAAAAAAGCATCCAAGATTGAGTGTTTCTGTCACTGCACTCATGCTCCGAAGTCCTACTCCAAATACCAGTATGAGTGTCAGCAGTGCACACCCCAGTGTGATAATGTGTCGTTCCCATTTTTCTGTGATGATTAAAATGAACATCAGCAAAAACAGAACCACAGCCAAGATCTGTGCAAACATAACCTTCCTCCTTTATCCCTTCTCGTTCTTACCAATCCTTCTTCGGATCTCTGCATTTGCTTTTCTTCGCAATTATGTACCGTGCGCCTCCACAGCGTGTCGACCACTGAAATGAAAGATTGATTTAATGCACTTTACTAATATATTCTTATTTTTCCGTCTGTCAAGAAGAGTAAATTTTCGCCGTTTTTGTCTGTTTTTCCCTGATCTTTCAATCGTTTCGCGAACTGATTTGTTGAATTTTTTCTTTTCATTTTCGATTCGTTTTGTTTCAGTTCGCTATTTTTTTATTTTTTCTAAAATTTTCCTCCTTTTTGAGAAAAATTTTCTCCGTTTTTCATTATTTTTATTTTCTGTTCAGATTTTGTTTATTTTTCTCTGCTCAGAGCCATTTTTTAATAATAACAGTTGTGTACCTTCTGCCATTCACAGATCACATTGATATTCGAAAGCTCCAGCTCTGTGATATAAGTATAAAGCATCTCATTCGCAGACGTAGATGGGCAATACGGCTTCGCCGCCTCATACCAGGCCTTTCCGTTGAACTGATTATACGCTTCTTCCGAGGAACCGCCATTTTCCGGATGGAAGACATAGCCGTATCTGGCAAGAATCTCATTGATCGCAAGCTGAGACCGGTAATGCTCCTCCTCTACACTGCTGCCTTCCAGCTTCACCAGATCTGCGTCCGTCAGTGCCTGTGTACTGCTGTACGGGAAAATAAAATCAGAGGCATCTGCCTGGATTCCGGCAATGACGGTAATCGTCTCCCCGCTGCCTGCCGGCGGCTGCTCCGCATTGTAATCGCTGCCGGAATCTCCACTTACCGGCGGCTGCTCTGCATTTTGTTCACTTCCGTCTCCTGATCCGCCCGTCACATCCGCTGCCGTCACAGTCACCTCCTGCGGACCTGCCGCATACGATGCCACGCCATATGCCGGAATACTCACATGCATACCATCCTGTGCCATCCAGTACTCCATGATATCAAACGCGCCGCGGATGCTCTCCTCCGTGATATTCTCCACCTGTCCGATGATATTTTTCCGGTAAGCTGCGACGACTGCTTCCTTTGCCGTCGCTTCATCACAGCCCATCAGATCTCCCATCGTAAGCTCTCTTCCGGTCAGCAGGTCGTAATTGCAGCCAACATAATAACCATATCCGTGCGCACCGCCCAGATAGCTGTAATCATATAAAAGCACAGAATAGACACTGCCGCTGATATAGATCTGTGCGCAGTCTACATCGTAGGTCATCTGCACATCCGGATTGTATTCCGCGATCTCATCATACTGCTCTTTGATTGATGCCTCCTGCTCACTCTGTTTCATTTGCGCATCCTGCTGAAAGGTACGGTTGATCCCATCGATTACGGCCGAACTGCTTCCATCTGCCATCTGAAGTACCGGATATTCCACGCTGGTGTATTCACCCTCGATTTTTTTTGTCGTCGCGGTGTACGATGAGATTCCGCTTTCGTCTGTTTCGATATAAATATTCGTATCAAACGTATCCTTCTCCTCTTCTGCCTGCACAGAATATCCGCTCATTCCTGCCGCCATCCCCGCAGAGGATAAAAGCAACGCCGAGACAAGACACAGGGCGGTTTTTCCGGCGATGCCCCTGGCTCTTGATGCTCTGCTCCTGACACCGATTTCTCTGTTGCGAGACTCCATTGCTTCCCTTTGATTTCTGAATTTCCGTCGTTTCATCTCTTCTTTTTCCTCCATTTTTCTGATCGCATTTTCTAACTTGTTTCATATCAGCGAAAATACCGATTTCTGCCTGCCCGCCACTGCCGTTTTGCTTCTTATTGCAGTTCATCTCACCACCTTAGAGGAAGGAGGTACCTTGCATTGTTTTGGTCAAAGCGGATATTCGCAATCCGCTTCGCTGCTTGTAGGATCATAAGGGATCCTCCCGCAAGCGGCTTCTTCCTTATAATATTTCATAACCTTCATCGTAAGTAAGCTTGCCTTACTTATGATACAAGCAAGTCCCTACCCACACTTATTGCTCCTCGCAACCCCGCAGGGAACTTGCCTGATTCGGTTAAATGATACCATGAATAATTGCCAGAGCAACTGCTTTACTTTTCACGAAGCTATATATAGCTCGTCTGCTTTTTGATTTACTTCATTTATAACATAGAAAAAGGACGCCGTAAAGAACGGCGTCCCCTTAAAATCCTTAATGCTTTTGTAATTTTTACAGTCCTGCCTTCTTTGCAGCTGCATCTACAACATGGCTTACCAGAACGGAGGTGGTAACGCTTCCAACACCGCCCGGTACCGGAGTGATTGCATCTACAATCGGCTCTACTGCTGCGTAATCTACGTCTCCGCAAAGCTTGCCCTCTGCATTTACGTTGATTCCGACATCGATAACGGTCTGGCCCGGTTTTACGTACTCAGCGCCTACGACGCCTGCACGGCCTGCTGCTACGATGATGATATCTGCCTCTCTTGCAACAGACGGCATATCAACGGTCTTCGTATGGCATACGGTAACGGTTGCATTCTTCTTGATCAGCATCATTGCTGCCGGCTTGCCTACTACAAGGCTGCGGCCGATGACTACTGCCTTCTTACCGGTGCAGTCGATTCCGTAATGATCCAGAATCTCCATGCAGGCCTGCGGTGTGCACGGCGGGAATCCGATCGGCTTTCCGGTAAATACACCAGACATGGAACCATCTGTCATGCAGTCTACGTCCTTTGCCGGATCCAGTGCATTCTCAATTACGCTCTGATTTAAGTGCTTCGGAAGCGGACGGAACAGCAGAACGCCGTGAATTGCATCGTTCTTATTTACATCGTCGATAACTTTCAGCAGTTCTTCCTGTGAAACATCTGCCGGAAGAAGAATCTTCTCACATGCAACACCAAGAGTCTCGCAACGCTTTGTTGCGCCTCTCTCATAGGAAATATCGCTCTCATTCTCGCCAACACGGATGATTCCAAGGGTCGGCTTTACTCCTTTTGCTTCCAGCTGCGCAACTTTTGCTTTGATACGCTCGTTGAGCGCTGCCGTAACTTCTTTTCCAAGTAACTGTTTTGCCATGATCTTATCTCCTTTTTGTATGGTCAACCTACCGATCTTATTTCAGTCTTCCGAGCACGCTCTGGAAAATCTCTTCTGCCATCGGTACGTATTTTTCAAGCATTGCGTCTGCTTTCTCATTCAGTCCTGCCGCATACTCTTTGTCTGCCATGGACTTTGTATTGATATAAACGTTCAGACTTGCACCCTGAAGTGCTGCCTTGCAGAAAGCAGCTCCTACGCCCGCATCGCTGATTGCGAGGGTCGATCCCTTTGCTGCAAACTCTTTGATCAGATCGATGGCCTCACAGCATTTCTCCATGATTTCCATCGGTACGGAACATGCGTCCTTTAAAACAATCTCCATCACGCGTGCTTTCTCTGCCTTTTCTTCCTCTGTGGCACGCGGCATGCCGTATGCCTTTGAAAGCGGCTCAAATACTTCTGCATCGCGCTCGATCAGCTGAAGCAGTTCTGCCTGAAGCTTGTCGCATTTTGCTTTCAGCTCATACATCTCTGCTTCTACGTCCGCATATTTTTTCTTGCCAACCGTCAGGCTGCCGACCATATTGCCAAGCGCCGTGCCGATCGCACCTACCAGTGCGGATGCTCCGCCGCCGCCCGGTACCGGTGCCTTGGAAGCAAGTACTTCCACAAATTCATTGCATGGTACAGTTGAGAATCCCATGTAAATATCCTCCTTGATTTTCCAGTACAGCACTTCGCAAACAGCAATATCACCCACGTAGGAGCGATATAGTCCTTTTACAAATACTGTACTTACTTTACACAGAAGACGTGCGGAACGCCGCAGCCTCCGCACGTCCTTTTCGGTCTGAGTCAAAGCGGATGTTCGCAATCCGCTTCGTAACCGAGCAGCTGCTTCACAGCTTATTCGGTTAAAATCAGGTGCTTAGAACAGTCCCGTAATCTTTCCGGTCTCGTCCACGTCGATCCGCTCTGCAGCCGGACGCTTCGGCAGACCAGGCATCGTCATAATCTCGCCGGTCAGGGCTACAATAAAGCCTGCACCTGCGGAAATCTTCAGGTTGCGCACGGTAATCTCGAAATCGGTCGGTGCACCGAGCTTCGTCTGGTCGTCGGTCAGGGAGTACTGTGTCTTCGCCATGCAGATCGGGCAGTCGCCATAGCCCATTGCCTCAAGCTGTTTTGCCTGCTTCTGTGCATTTGCAGTCAGAACTGCTTTCTTACCGCCGTAAATCTTCTGTACGATCTGGTTGATTTTCTCCTCGATCGTGCCTTCCAGCTCATAACTGTAGGTAAAGTCATTCGGCTCCTCGCACAGACGGATAACTTCCTCTGCCAGCTTGATGCCGCCTTCGCCGCCCTTTGCCCATACTTCAGACAGTGCAACGTTTACGCCGAGTTCTTTGCATTTTGCTTCTACGAAATCAAGCTCTGCCTTTGTATCGGTCGGGAATGCGTTGATTGCTACAACACACGGAAGCTTGTATACGTTCTTGATGTTGGAAACATGCTTGAGCAGGTTCGGGATACCTTTCTCCAGTGCTTCGATGTTTTCGTTGTTCAGGTCAGCCTTTGCAACACCGCCATTGTACTTCAGTGCACGGACGGTCGCTACGATAACAACTGCGCTCGGATGCAGATCTGCCATACGGCACTTGATATCCAGGAACTTCTCTGCGCCAAGGTCTGCACCGAAGCCTGCCTCTGTGATCGCATAGTCAGCCAGCTTTAACGCCATCTTTGTCGCGATAACAGAGTTGCAGCCGTGTGCGATGTTTGCGAACGGTCCGCCGTGTACGATCGCCGGTACATGCTCCAGCGTCTGTACAAGGTTCGGCTTCAGAGCGTCTTTCAGCAGTGCACACATTGCACCCTCTGCGTGAAGATCACCTGCCGTTACCGGCTTCTGCTCTGCTACCTTGCCATATGTATATCCGATTACCATCTTTGCAAGACGGTTCTTCAGGTCTGTAATGTCATTTGCAAGACACAGAACTGCCATGATCTCAGATGCAACGGTGATATCGTAGCCATCCTCTCTCGGCATTCCGTTTGTCTTTCCGCCAAGTCCATCTACGACGAAACGCAGCTGACGGTCATTCATATCCACACATCTTCTCCAGGTGATCTTTCTCGGGTCGATGTTCAGCTCATTGCCCTGGTAGATGTGGTTGTCGATCATTGCTGCAAGCAGGTTGTTCGCTGCGCCGATCGCATGGAAGTCACCGGTGAAATGAAGGTTGATATCCTCCATCGGGACAACCTGAGCGTATCCGCCGCCTGCTGCTCCGCCCTTTACACCGAATACCGGTCCAAGGGACGGCTCACGAAGTGCTACCATTGCCTTCTTGCCAAGCTTCTGCATACCGTCTGCCAGACCTACGGTCGTCGTGGTCTTTCCTTCTCCTGCCGGAGTCGGGTTGATTGCTGTCACAAGGATCAGCTTACCATCCTTTTTGTCTGTCTCTCTTAAAAGGTTGTAGTCGATCTTTGCCTTGTAATTTCCGTACTGCTCCAGGTACTTCGCATCAATACCTGCTTTTGCAGCGATCTCCGTAATCGGAGACATTGTTGTTTCCTGTGCGATTTCAATATCTGTCTTGAATCCCATGTGAAAAATTCTCCTTTCCCGCAATGAAACGCATCCGTTCCCGCGCATAGGCAGTCTTTGCCCTCTTACTTTCTAATATAATCGAAAAACTGGCTAATTTCAATACTTATTTCATTTTTTAAAGGAGCTTTTTTGTAAAATATGTGCAATTCCTGCTTCTTTTACTCCTGCCTGCCGCTGCAGCACAAAATCTCCGGAACAGACGCGCATACTTTGCTTTTGCTGTATTACCATTCCTACTGCAAATTTTTCAGAATCATGATCAGCACGTCGCAGACCACCACCAGATCCTCCGCATGAAATCCTGCTGGGAAATTATCACTGAACAGGATCTGGGAAGACGGCGCAAATTCCTCATCGCCCTCCCACAGCAGAAACTGTACGAAATATCCGGGAAATACTTCCGCCTGGTATGCTGCATCGCCCGCCTTCACCGGCTGAGCATGCAGTGCCTCCATCGCCTTTTTGAACGAATCCAGCTTATTGCCAAAGCCATACGCCAGGCGCATCATACAGCGGCCATTGAACTGCCTGTAATAAACTTCGCCCCACGGCACCTCACGATACGTAAGGAATTTCCCGGTGCCATTTGCCGTCGCGCCCTCCAGCAGGAAGCGCACTACGAGAATCTTTGCCGGATTCATTTTTTCCAGTGCATCAAACGTGTATGCGTCATCCAGACACACCGCTGAAAACTCCGGCCAGGTCACCGCGTATTTTCGTCCAAAAAACGTCACCTGAAACTGCTGTTTCTCCTCATCGTACGGAAATCCGGTGCGGCTGCTCATCTCCTGCGGAGACGCTTTCGCGTATTCCTTCAGATAGTGCTCCAGCGGCACCAGTTCTTTGTTGTTGTTCTTTTCTATTTCCATGCTCTTCTTGCTCTTCCTATCTTCTCTTTTTCTATTTCCGGATCGGAACGTATTTAGAAAACAATTGCTTCACTTTTCTTGGACTTCCCATAACAATCAGGGCGGCAATACTGCCCACTCTGCCGCCCTTAACACTTCAACAATCCGATTTTATTTAAATGTCAGCGACGGAAACAGGGTCGCATCCGTGTGCGGCAGGAAGCAAGACGCCACAAACTCATCCATATACGTCGGCTCGTTGGAGAGCTCGAGATACGTCATATTGTGTGCAATGTCATCCACTTTCTTCTCTGCCTGATTGGACAGCAGCATGATATAAGAACCGGACAGGGAGGAGTTTCCGATATAATGGAACTTCTCGATCGGGATATCCGGGAACATGCCGATATTGACCGCATTTTTCATGTCAATACCGCTTCCGATTCCACCGGCTACGTATACATCATCGATCATATCTACCGTAAAATCAAGAGAATTGAGCATCACGCGGATGGCCGAGAAAATTGCTCCCTTGGCACGCATGAAGTTATCAATATCCACCTCATTGATCTCTACATCCTTGACCGATGCTGCGTCTTCCTTAAATACCAGCACATAGCTTCCCATACCGTATTTGTCGTGGCGGATCCGTTTACCCTCGCGGATAAACTTGCCCTTCGGATTGATCATACCGCAGCGGAACAGCTCGCTGATCAGGTCAATAATTCCGGAACCGCAGACGCCAACTGCCTTCTGTCCTTTTTCTCCGATGATTGAGAGCGTTGGTTCCATCGTTTCTTTGTCGATCGTACATGCCTCGATCGCGCCGTCTGTCGCACGCATACCGCAGCTGATGTCTCCGCCCTCAAAAGCAGGTCCTGCCGAGCAGGCACAGCTCATCATAAACTCATTGTTTCCGAATACCAGCTCGCCGTTTGTTCCAAGGTCGATAAACAGCGACATGGTCGGCTGATTCCAGATACAGCTGGCAAACGTACCGGCTGTGATATCGCCGCCTACGTAGCTGCCGATGTTCGGCGCCATGATAATCCGCGCGTGCGGGAAAATATGGATTCCAAGATCCTGTGCATGGACATTCGTTGTCTCATAAAACGTCGGAATGTACGGCTCCATACGGATCGGATCAGCAAATACGCCAACCAGAAGATGGTTCATCGTCGTATTGCCCGCCACGCACATCCGGTAAATACGGGTTGCCTTGATTTTTGCAGCCACACACATTTCTGTGATCAGCGGATTTAACGTTTCTTTGATGATCGCATCCTGCAGCTTTTTCTTTCCGCCCGGCTTTACCGCCTCAATGATACGGTTGATGACATCCGCGCCGTAACGGATCTGACCGTTTCCGGTGGATGCCTTCGCCAGAATTGCGCCGGTTCTCATGTCGATGATCAGCGCTGCAACGGAAGTTGTACCTATATCCACTGCCAGACCGCAGACCTTCACCTCATCCTCAGGTCCCAGAATATCCAGCACTTCTACTTTATCGCATTCCCTGCGAATCACACACTGTACATCAAATTTATATTTCCGCAGCGTTTCCGCCATATTTTTCATTACAAAAAATGGTACCTTTACGTGTTCCGTACCGCAGACGTCTTCCACTGCCCACATCAGGCGCTCCAGATCCGGCATGGTGTCATCCAGCGTCGGCTCCTGCATCGTGACACGGATCACATCCATGTCGTTTTTAAATTCGATACCGGCAGAGGCCACATCCGCCTTCGTCTTTTCAAAAATCTCGATTTCCTTTGCAGAATCCAGGTCCGCTACCTTCATCCTGCTTTTGTATGCAGATGCAATATCCGGCACTTCCACTTTAACATCTGCGATCACCTTGCTGACACAGGACAACCTCCAACCCTGCGCATACTCTTCATCCGTAATATGGAGTGTCTGCTGGGAATCCAGTTCGCCCTCCAGAAGCTTTACTCTACATTTTCCGCAGGCTGCATTACCAGAACATGGTGCATCAATGGCAACGTTCGTCTTTCGTGCCACCTCAAGAAGGTTTTCACCCTCTGCGGCAAATGCTTCCACCGCACTGCCATTTTCAAACTTGAATGTAACTTTAAACATAACCCATCCTTTCTGCACTCAATATGCCGATACGGACAGCCACTGGTCCCTTCCGCTGTCCTTCTGATGTTCTGCAGTCCTTAATTTTTTATTTCATCCCACAGGTGACGTGCGGACACTGCGCAGGTATCCGATGCCTGCCAGGTAAAACGGGTATAAACGCCCATCTGCTTAGTGTTCCTCGCACTTGAAGCAAAAGACCTGACCGACTCAGGTAAACCTGAACAGCCTAGTATCTGATAGAAAAGGCTGCTACAGACCGTAATTTTCAGAAAACAATTCTGATGATTCACATGTCCGCAGCAGCCCTCTCTATTTCATGTCATCTCACGAACGCAGTCGCCTCATGACAGATCTATGGGAGCTTGCACCCCACATCCACGCTCTCTTACTCAAATAGTATAAAGGTGGTGGATACCTATTTGCGTTCAGAAAATTATAACTGAATTAGATCTCCAGATAGGAATCTGCATACAGTGTATTGCCCTTGAATACGTCACAGGACTTGATAGTCTCCATCAGACGAAGGTCGTTCGGGTTTACGATTGCAGAAGTAAGACCCTGCATCATAGCCATAGCTACCAGTGCGGAATCCATGATCGGACGGATTGCTTTCGGCATACCGTTGGAGTTGTTGGACAGACCGCCAGTAGAATTCAGTCCCATATCGCTGAACATCTTGATGCACTCAAGAACCTGCATCTGCTTGTCCTGCATTCCCTTTACAACGAGGAATAACGGATCGAACCAGATATCCTCTGCTTCCATACCATGCTCCAGACCTCTCTCAAGAAGCAGCTGGCAGTAACCCATACGCTCGTCATTGTCCTTTGCGATTCCTTCGCCGTTGCAAAGTGCGATACAGATTGCATCGTTTGCAGCTGCCAGGTCAAGGTACTCAATACGTCCTGCAGCATCTGCAGAGTTTACGATCGGTTTTCCTTTTGCACGGTTGTATACAGCAATACCAGCCTCGATTGCTTTCTTGTTGGAAGTATCAAGTGCAAGCGGAACGTTGTCAAAGTTGCCCTGAAGGAGCTCTACTGCCCACTTCATCAGATCCTCGCCATCGCTCTCTGCCGGTCCGATGTTTACATCAAGATAAGTAGCGCCAGCCTTCAGCTGCTGCTCTGCTCTTTTCAGAATCGGCTCCGGATCTCTCTCTGTAAATGCCTTGTTGATAATCGGTGCGGTTGTGGAAAGTCTCTCACCAATTGCTACAAATTTTGCCATGGTATTTTCTCCTTTTATATTGGTTTATTCCGTCTGACCAGAAAGCTGGCCAGACGGTTCTTTTACTGCTGCAATTTCCTGCGGCATTCTGCATTTGAATCTTATTTCGGTATCACTTCTGATTCCGTTTCTGATCTTACTGCATATCCTTCAGGAATTTTACAAGCTGTACAGCCTCACGCGGAGCAACGATGATCTCCCAGCCCGGCATCTTTGCCTCGAGCTCGCCCTTTAATACGGCTACCTTGCCCGGGATGCAGAGCTTACGGCACTTAATCTTTCCTTCAATATCCTGCTCTTTGAAGAAGTTTGCAATAGATGTTGAGGAGAATTTTCCTGCTGCCCAGGAAGTCAGTACGGAAAGTCCGCCTGCGTCGTTGATGATGAGGTTGCACGGTACGCCGGAACGCTCCAGCTCACCGGATACTACGAAGTAAGTAAGTGCAAAGTCTACCGTTGTCAGGCAGATAGAATTCTCATCGCCGCCGTTGATCGGGTAAACGCCCGGTGCTACCTTCATCGGCTTCTGCGGGTCTGTGAAGACATTCTGTCTTAAACCGTAGAGCGGAAGTGCCTCTGCATAGCCGATATGCTCTGCAATTACGATGGAACCATATTTTACAGTAAACAGGGACAGCAGTGCTGCCTGAAGGTGCCAGTCGCCCTTTGCGATCTTGGATACGTTTACGATGGACGGATAACCGCAGGTACGGTTGCTGTCCTTGATTGCTGCTTTACGGAACTGAACAGCAGTTGCGAATGCTGCCTTTGCAGATCCCTCGCAAGCATTGAACAGGAGGTTCTTGTTTCCAAGCTTCTCCAGTGCTGCCAGTGTATCGTACAGCTCGTCCTCGTTTGCTCCACGTACGCCAAGTGCTACGCCTGCCTCTGTTGCGATCTTGCTCATTTCTTCGTAGTTGGACGGGTTTGCACCGTTCAGGATCGGCTTGGAAGCCTTGCAGATCTCAAGTGCTGCCTTTGCAACCTCAACATCCTGGCAATCCAGAATCAGTACTCTTCCATGTCCATCTGCTTTCTTTACAAGTTCTACATACTTGTCTGCACCGCTTGCCGGATCGTATTCTACATCGATCATCTCAACATACATACGCTCTCCGATACGGTCATAATCTACATGCTTCAGTTCTTCCAGTCTTGCATCGATCAGTGCATCGTCCATGCTGCTGCAAAGATCAACTGCATATCTGGTCTTGCTCACAAACGTTTTCTCATGACGGAACAGAACGGTCTCGCCGCCCAGTGTCATTTCTGTATCGCCTGTGCCGACCTTGATGGTCTTCATTGGCGGAGCAGTTGCCTCACTCATTGCTGCCTTTGCTTCTTCTGAGAAGTACGGGCATGCATCCAGACTTACCGCACCCTGTGCAACTTTCATAGAGAAAGCCATACATGTCGGTGAGCCGCACTCTTTACAGTTCTTTTTCGGTGACAGTTTAAATATATCAAGACCTTTTAATGCCATTGTTTTATTTCCTCCTCGTATTGTACATTAAACCAGAGCTTTGATCATCTTGGAGATCGTAGCAACGGATACCGGGTGCTTCAGAATAACAGCGTTTGATCCGGAAGCAAGATCTGCTGCTGCAGTTTCAACTTCCATATCAATTCCACGCTCTTCTGTCGGTCCCCATTCCGGCATATCTTCCTCGGTGGCAACAGACTCTTTTACGCCCCATGTCTCGGACGCAACCGGAGTAATAATCGGCATCTGCAGTGTCGCATCACCCTGCTGTAATGCGGCTGCTTTGATTCGGTCCATTGTGGAAACTACATACTCATAGCCGTAACCAGCTGCTGCAGTACCCACGTTCATAACGATAGATTTTGCATCAACGCCAAGCTGTGTCAGCAGTACGTTTAACTGTTTTGCAAGGTTGATATCATCGGCAGACTCAGCACCTACGATCTGCTTGTAAGCAAGACCTGCTGAAGCGCCGACATTTTTGTAGTTCTCTTCTTTTGCTGCAAGCATAACAGCATTTTTTCCGTTGAGTACCTCAGATGCCTTTGCAAAGATCTCAGCATCTTTCTCAACGTTCTTACATCCGCAAACCACGATCGGAAGATCTACCGCATCCGCAACTTCTTTTACGATATTGATCAGTTCATCGGTTGGTTTGTTCTCGCCATTCGGATCTCCGCCTTCCAAATGGATGCTTAAGAAATCAACGCCTTCGAAGGTTGCAGCCTTCTTAGCCATGTCTACGACTGTTGAACATCCTTCATAATATTTCTTTACGCACTCCGGCTCAGCCTCAAGACCGCCGTCTGTGATCTCGATACCTACCTTCGGTGCGTTCTCGATCTCAGCATCGAATGTGTAAAATGGTAATACATTCTCTCCGCCAAGAACGATTGCTTTGTCGCCAGTGCCCATTGTCAGTGTATTGATATTGGCACTGAATTTTCCTGATTTTGCAGTAAACGGCATTGTTTCGTTACCTCCTTGATTGTACATGCCTTTATGGAACACGGAAAGGTGTCCCTATGGCAAATGAATATGTAAAAAATTTATTTTATATCGGAGAGTTAGTCCGATATCCGCCTGAATAAAATAAGGGGTGGAAAGGGCTGATCGCCCGTTTCTCAAAAATTTGGAAAACCGGGAATGCTAATCACAGATTCCCGATATCGTGGCTGCTTTGCAGCCATGGGCCAGCGGGCATAGCCCGCCGCCCCACCCTGCGGCTATGCCGCAGGGCGATTTTTACATCATCGGCTCCATGGAAAGTGCCGGATGGCCCTTCTCCTCCAGGAATGCAAGCAGTGTTTCCGGATCCTCGGCTACTGTCTCGTCACCGATCATATCACAGAAGTTCTCGATACCGTACAGCTCTTTTGCTGTCTCGTTCAGTCTCTCTGCTACCTGATCTTTCAGTTCCTTCGGCATCCATACGATACGTGCTACGCCGCCTTCTGCCTTCATGAACTTCTTAGAAGCGATGAAGTGTTTGCCGTGTCCCATAAAGCCCGGAGTCTGAACTCCGCCGCCTGTCATGGACGCCAGCTCTGAGAAGGTCATACCGATCGGTGTCATACCTGCATACTCACGGTTTGCGATGCACACGCCGTTTGACAGCGGCTCGATACCACAGATACACTCGAAGCATCCACAAGATGTCATCGGCTTCTCAATGATAGAATACAGAGATACGTCATCCAGCGCACCCTGTGAGAATTTATTAACTGCCTCGTTTACATCCTCGTACTCACCGATTCTCTCATCGATCGGTCTTTCCTTGGTGATAACCTGGCACGGTCCCTGCGGATCCAGCTCGTTGGTTGCCTTTGCATCCAGCCATGAAACGGCACCGCAAAGTCCAAGACGCTCCGGAGTAACTACGCATACGTGGCTCGGTGAGAATGCCTGGCACATAATGCAGCTGTAGTATACATCTACGCTCTCGTCGGTCAGCGTATTCAGACGCTCATCACGCTTGTCAAATACCGGGATTGCCAGCTCATGACGAAGCTTTGTACAAAGATCTGCATCAGTAATAACCTTTACCTGGCAGCGGTCAACGACTGCTGCGAACTCGCTCTTAACCTTTGCATAGAGGATCTCACCGATGTGCTTTGCACGGAAGCCCGCATTGAAGCACTCTTTGCCAATACGGATACGGAACATATCACGCTGGCCAGTATGGTATGCACCCTCTACACAGTTCAGGTACGAGTGGAACTTACGCTCGATAACCGGCTCAAAATCCGGCTGCATGCTCTTACCTGCAACCTCTACAATGTATGCAAGAGAATGCTTGGAGCCAACCTCAAATGTATCAATATCCGGTCCGATTACTTCGATCTTGTGATCCTCTACCTCGCTCATATCCTTGGTCTGTACCAGCTCGAAGCAGTCCACACGGGAACCATCGAACTCAACCTGCATCTCTTTACGACGGATGATCTCGCCCTCGAATGCAGATGCATAAGCAACCGGGATATCGATATTTGTGATCTTGATCTTGATGTCTCTTGCCTCAAGTGAGGTAGCGTTAAACTTGGAAACATCCGGCTGTACGATCAGGCTCTTCGGTACCTTGAAGGTATCCTCATTTGTAATTACCGGGAATCCAAGTGCGATTGCACCTGCGCCGCATGCTACGATAACCGGATCCAGCGGAGCAAATGCGTTTACGAATGCCGGTACACGCTTCATGGTGTACTCCATCAGAGCTGCTGCATCGCCTGCTGCAACGTTACCAAAGATCAGAGCTGCACGGATTGCAACGGATACAACGTGGATTACAGATGTAACGTCTTTTCCAAGCGGGATAACACGTACATTTGCACCTGTCTTATAACCAAGCTCTTCACACTGATCGATGATACCGCCTACCAGTGTAACCAGGATACCCTGTGCCTGGTAGCTCTTTACAAGAGCAACACCCTCTTCTGCGGTCGGCGCTGCACCAAGAATAACTGCTACACCCGGGATATCACCGGTAACAAGCGGAACACCCAGCTCACGAATTACTGCGTCTGCCAGATGGCCGTAGCACGGAGCCTCGTACGGAGCTGCTCCATCGATATATTTCAGAACCTCAATAAACTCTGCGCAAAGTGCGGTAGCAACACCGGACATAAATGCATCGTTTAATTTCTGCTCTCTTGTCATCAGGCTCTTTACTACGCCAAGAGCTGCTTTCAATTCACCAAGGTTGCCAACCTTAGTACCGGTTACACCATAGTAGCACGGAAGGCTGTAAGCGGTATCCGGAAATGCTACTGGCTTATCTTCGCCGTATTTTGCAATAGCTTCATTGATTGCGTTTTCGGTCAGACCGTAAACGGTATCATTTCCGCTGAATACAACATCAAATAATGTCATTTTCTTTTCCTCCAATCAATTCTCTGAATGATCTATTTTTGCTTTAATGCTGCGTACTTCCTGTATCAGTGTATCGCTGAAGTCGTACGGGGACTGTCCCTGACGGTCCGCATCAATGACTTCGGAATTATAATGAATAAATCCAAGAAGATCCTCTGCCGGAATCTTTGAGCGGATAAATTCTTCGTCGTCCTCACTTCTGACCTTATTTGCAACAACCATTACCTGGCCAACTCCAAGATCCTTTGCAAGACGCTTTACGTTTTTGTAGGTCTGTACGCTGCGTGCGCCCGGTTCAATCACGACAATAAAAGCATCCATACCACTCGTCGTACCTCTGCCTAAATGCTCCAGACCGGCCTCCATGTCAAGAATAACCACATCGCCTGAGTGAAGCATCAGGTGATTGATGATGCGCTTCAGCATCACATGCTCCGGGCAGACACATCCGCTTCCGCCCGTTTCGATCGTGCCAAGCACCAGAAGCTTTACTCCATTGCAGCTTTTTGCATACTTATCAGGGATATCATCCACCTTCGGATTCAGTCGGAAAATCTTATTGAACTCGTCTGCTCCGGTCCGTTCCTCCACGAGTTTTCTCATTTTGGAAATCGGAACGATCGTATCCAGCTCCTCTTCAGAAAATCCAAGTGCCAGACCCAGGTTTGCATCCGGATCGGCATCTGCCGCCAGAACCGGGTGTCCTTCATCCGCATAAAGCCGTGCCAGCGTCGCCGCAAACGTCGTCTTCCCAACACCGCCCTTTCCGGTTACCGCAATCTTCATAAATTCAGTCACCTCATGTTACAGATTTTCTGTCTGTACGGGACATCTCCGACCCGTACAGGCATTTTTTGCACAGTGTGCATTTATTTTTTCAATCCTCAATCGTCACTTTCACAAAATCTGACATCTCAGATCTGTTGCGACTGTGGATCACATTGCTTCTTGCGATCAGATTCCGATTGCTGCTCTCTTCTCCTCGATACGCTCGATCATCTTATCACCAAGCTTGTCGATGTCTTTCTCTACCGTGTAAGCAGCCTCTACCCAGTCTCTGATACCGCTTGTCAACAGCTCAGCCACCTGATCAGAACCGCTTACGTACGGGTCAACGCCAAGGAAAGTATCGATACCGGTTGCTACTACGTAGTTTCCGATGGATACAGCCTTCTCGGACATCCACTCCGGTGCGCAGCCGACTACCGGAAGCTGAGAAATATTCAGTCCGGAATCCTTTGCCAGCTCAGCAACCAGAACCATCATACGGCTGATGTCTACACAGGAGCCCATATGCAGTACCGGCGGAATGTCAGCCAGCTCGCAGACTCTCTTCAGGCCTGCACCGCAGAGATCTTTTGCTCTCTTGTCCATCAGGCCAGCTTTTGCAGCTGCCTGTGCGGAGCATCCGGATGCTACGATAATGATATCGTTTGCGATCAGCTTCTTCATCAGCTCGATATGAGCGCTGTCCGGTCTTATCTTCGGGTTGTTGCAGCCTACCATTGCAACTGCTCCGCGGAGTACTCCGGAAGTAATGCACTCGATCAGCGGCTTTGTGGTACCGAACTCATCTACCTGAGAGTTTGCTACGGTATCCAGCTGCTTTACGATTGCTTCAAAGGAATAACCAACCGTTGCTTTCTGTTTATTGGTCGGGATATGTACCAGCTCCGGTTTTCTGTTCTTGAAGTTCTCGATTGCCATCTTTACAATTGCTTTTGCATTCTCAGCTGCGTTCTCCGGTCTGAAGCGGATGAAATCTGCATCCGGCATCTGAGCAATCGGGGAAGTGGTCACGAATTTTGTATGGAAGCACTTGGACAGAGGCCCTAATGCCGGGAAAATACACTGAACGTCAACGACGATTGCCTCACAGGCTCCGGTCAGGACAACGTTCTCCTGCTGCAGGAAGTTACCTGCCATCGGGATACCACGGCGCATTGCAACCTCATTGGAAGTACAACATACACCAGATACGGTAATTCCCTTTGCACCCATCTCTTTTGCGTATGCGATCATCTCCGGATCATCTGCATACTCACAGATCATCTCGGAAAGTGACGGGTCATGTCCGTGTACAACGATGTTTACGTTCTCAGCGTTCATAACGCCAAGGTCTGCCTCGGTATCAATCGGCTTCGGAGTACCAAACAGTACATCGGAGAACTCCGTACCTGCCATGGATCCTCCCCATCCATCAGAAAGACCTGATCTCAAGGACTGACGGATCAGTGCCTCCGGAAGAGAAGAACATCCCATATGGGTCATATGCAGAGAACAGGAAACCTCACGGTCGATTGCCCGCGGAGCGATCTCCTGCTTCTCCCAGATATCCTGTGTATGCTGCGGAGCTCTCTTTAAGAAGTTCTGATAGCCGAATACCTTACCGTACTCACCCATACCGAGAACTGCCATCTCGTGAGCCAGATCATAAATATCTTTGCCCTCAGTCTCAACGCCCCACTCTTTTGCAATACGGATCAGTTTCTCCGGATCTTTTACCTTGTATGCTCCGTTCGGATCTGCACAGTACAGTGTATGGCAGATTTCACGGCCGTGATCGGAATGTGTTGCTGAACCGCCTGCTGTAAACTTCAGATAGTTACGTGCTACAATACCGTGAGCATCGCATCCGCAGATTCCTCTCGGTGCCTTCGGTGTGATACGGCACGGTCCCATTGCACAGATACGGCAGCAAATACCGGTCTCACCAAATTTACAGTGCGGTGTCTGATTTTTTACACGATACTGCCATCCATCTGCGCCTACTTTCTGGCCAGTTTCAAGAAGTCGGTTGGTAGCCGCTTCGAACTCTTCTACTGTTGTTAACTTAAAGTCGCCCATTATAAACCTCCTTAATATTTTCTATAAATGGGTATTTCCTGTTATTACTTACAGATCAAGTCTGTCGATAATCTCATCAAGTGCCACACGCACCGGTGAGCTGTCCGGAAGTTCTACCGTTGGCTTTCCTTCGCAGTCGTATTCATATACCTGATCATCATGCGGTACGACACCGAGAAGCGTAAGTCCCTGCTTCTCGATTTCTTCCAGCGTACCGCTGTTTAATTTTCCGCCCGGCGCTCTGTTTACAATCAGTCCCATTGTCTTCGGATTCAGATTACAATCTTTTGCAAGTTCCGCAATCCTGCCTGCTGCCTGAACGCCTCTTCTGGAACAGTCACTTACGAGGATCAGCGTGTCGACCTTCGGTAAAATGCCGCGGCTGATATGCTCCATACCGGCCTCATTATCAACTACCATATACTTGTATCCCGGAAGCAGCTTCTGCATCTGAGCCTGAAGCAGTCCGTTTACGTAGCAGTAGCAGCCCTTTCCCTGGGTCCGCCCCATCACAAGGAGATCAAAGTCATCATCCTCATTGAGGCAGCGCTGAAACATGATCTCTGCGTAATCTGCCTTTGACATTCCGGATGGAATCGGATTTTCTTTACTCACTTCTGCCCGCTCAATCTGTTCGCGGACGTCTCCGAGCGTCATATCCACATCCACTCCAAGCACCTCGTTCAGATTGGAATTTGCGTCTGCATCCACTGCCAGAATCGGAGCTTTCCCCGTCTGGCACATTCTCTGAATCAGCATTCCCGAAAGTGTGGTTTTACCGACTCCGCCTTTTCCTGCAATTGCTATTACGTGTGACATGTCTTTTCCTCCTGGTATTACAAGTCTTTCTAAATTAATACGAGTTCAAGCGGATATCCGCATTCCGCTTCGCCTCCTGCCTGACCGAATTAGATCAGTGTACGCATTCCGGACTCTTTGATGATGCGGGATACATCCTGCCACTTGTTCAGTGCATAGAGATGGATTCCGTCTACGCCAAGTGCACGATAAGCATCAATCTGCTTGATTGTGTACTCGATTCCTGCTTCCTTGAAGTCTTTTACCTTCTGCTCATAGAACATATCAAACGGCTTGCCCTCTGCATCCTTTGCTGCAAACGGGTTCGGGAACAGCCAGTACTTGGAGATCAGTCTTGCAAGCTCACGCTCCATTACACAGCCGTTGCGGGACAGTGCCATGTTGATGGTTGCTGCCTGATCCAGAATCGGCATGATTCCTACATCTACCGGCATGGTGATGCCTGCGGTACGGATCTTATCCAGCCATACCTTGAACTGCTCCATATCCCAGCACAGCTGAGTCATGATGTAATCAGCGCCGTTGTCCTGTTTCATTTTCAGAACTGCGATATCAGCATCAAGGCTGCGGCATGCGATGTGGCCTTCTGGTGATCCTGCTACTGCGATCTCAAATTTATCACCAAACTCTTTACGGGTAAATGCAACGAGGTCTGTTGCATAATCAAAATCTCCGCAGGTTGTGGTCTCGCCAAGCGGGATATCGCCGCGCAGTGCCAGCATATGATCTACGCCCTCTGCAAGGTACTGCTCCAGCTGCTGCTTGATGCCCTCTTTTGTGTTCTTGATTACAGTAAAGTGGGTTACCGGAACGGTACCAGCCTTGATGATCTCCTGACAAACCTCACGGTTACGGCCTACGTTTCCGCCGCCTGCTCCGTATGTACAAGAAATGTACTCCGGTTTGAACTCGCAGAGTTTCTCGATCGTTCCCGGGAGATTCTCCATGCCCTTGTCTGTCTTCGGCGGGAAAAGCTCGAAAGAAAGAAGCTGCTTTTCTTTCATCAGATCAGTAAGTTTTACTTTTGCCATTTGTTTATACCTCCGCTTTTATAATGTGTAATCTATCGCGCACAACCTGCCGGAAAAACAAGGCAGTTGTTGTCGATCCAGTTTTTAACAGTTGATTTTTACAACCCCGCCGGTGAGGTCAACCATTTTGATGGTACCTTCCACTGTTTTTGTATCACCAATCACGTCAGTCAGTGTAATCAGATTTCCTTCAACCTCGATCTTGCTGACATATTCCATGATGATGCTGTCCGGCTCACTTGTCTTATATGCAGTAGACAGACACATACCGTCCACCTCCTAATTGGTTTACTGCTCCTTTACAGTCGCAAGTGCAAGTCCCAGATAAAGATTTCCTTTTTTGAATTCATCGACTGCTTTTTTGATCTGATCCGCAGCTGCATCTTTGCCCTCAGCACGAAGCTTGTCTGCTACCTGATCAAGCTCGGCTGCATGATGCTCATTGTGCTTGAGCATATAATCGAGCAGCGCTGCTGTCTTATCTCCACAGTCAGTACTGCAGCTGCCGCAGCCTTCAGATACACAGCCATGGTCGTGATCATGTCCATGATCATGCGTATGAGCGTGCTCATGGTCGTGTCCATGTGCAATCGGATTGCCATTTTCATCATGAATGATATGCATATCCGCTCTCCTTTCCGAATGCCTCCGGAATGTTCTTATTTTGTTAATTTTTTGACATTCCGAAATATTCTTTTGCATTTGGTCATATTATAACATAATACTTTTTTCTTCACAACAACTGCAATGTACTTTTTTGAAAACTTTACACGAAGAAGGAAAAAAACCTGCACGAACTTTTCCGTGCAGGTTTACTATCCCTAACTCTGTTTTAAAATCATCTTCATGCAATCTGCATAAATTACGGCATTTGTTAAAAATTCTACATCTCCAAATCTGTTGCCTCACCACGGGATCAGTGAATTTTCTGTCTTTTTATCGCGCAGCATCAGATCTGCCACTACCTTTTTCGGATCTTTTCCCTCAAACAGAATCTGATTTACCTGCTCAATAATCGGAAGCTCTGTGTCATATTTCTTTGCAAGCGCCATTGCCGCTTTTGCAGAGTAAACGCCTTCCACAACCATATTGACTTCCTTCATCGCCTCTTCCATCGTGTAGCCCCGGCCGAGCAGAATACCTGCCCTGCGGTTACGGCTGTGCATGCTCGCACACGTTACAATCAGGTCACCGATTCCGGTCAATCCGAAAAATGTCTCCGGCTTTCCGCCCATTCGGATACCAAGCCGCCCAATCTCCACGCTGCCTCTCGTGATAAGCGCTGCCTTCGCATTGTCCCCGTAGCCCATGCCATCTGCGATGCCGGCTGCCAGTGCAATCACATTTTTGAGCGCACCGCCAAGCTCAATTCCGAGCATATCCGAGCTGATGTAGACACGGAACATCGGACCCATGAACAATTCCTGAAGAAAACGCGCCGTCTTCTCCGTATGAGCACCAATCACGCAGGTTGTCGGAAGCAGCTTTGCCACCTCCTCTGCATGACTCGGGCCGGAAAGAACTGCCACATCCGCCTGTGGAATCACCTGCTCAAGGATATCTGTCATCGTGAAGAGCGTCTCATCCTCAATGCCTTTTGCAGCACTGATTATGTAAGTCCCCGGAGTCACATACTCCTTCAGCAGCTCTGCCGTCTCACGCATGCACCTTGACGGTACTACCATGACAAGCACCTGCTGTCCGGATACTGCCCGCTTCAGATCCGAGGTGATCTCCACTTTCTCCGGAATTTTAATCCCCGGAAGCTTTGAGCACTCTCTCGTCCTTTGCATATGCTCTGCCTCTGTTTCCCTGTGCGACCACAGCGTCACTTTATTTCCGTTTTCATTGAGCAGAATTGCAAGTGCTGTTCCCCAGCTGCCTGCTCCAATTACACCTATCTTCTCCATTGTTTCACCTCCGCCTTGTCGCTGTCTGACTCAATATTTAGGTCTGTTTTTTGAGCGGCCACCGTCAGGCAGCCTGCTCAACTTCATCCATTCCTGGCTTTATCCGTTTTCTTACTCACTGCTTCTTGTGAAAAAGATACGTTTTCCGTTCTTCCCCATGTACCAGCCGTACAATATTTGCGCGATGCATCCAAAAAGCGAGCACAGCAAGTACAAGTGCCACCAAATACATCTCATTTAAATAGCGCTGTGTCATGCCAAACATTCCACTTTGCCCGAAAAAAATGAGCTCTGCAAGAAAGCTGACGTACACCAGAAGAGATCCGAGCGATACGTAATGTGTCAGCGCCACCGTACCTCCGAACACAAGAATTCCAAGCAGTGTCATCTGCCAGCTCATTGACATGATCAGCCCGGCCGTCGCTGCAATTCCTTTTCCGCCGCGAAAATTCATATAAAACGGAAAATTGTGGCCGAGGATTACCCCTGCGGCCGTGTAGATTGACAGCAGCGGCAGAATCTCCTCATACTGTGTGTGAAACAACGCACGCACTACAAGCACAGCGATCACGCATTTAAACGCATCACCAAGCAGTGTGATTGCGCCGGCTTTCGTCCCAAGTGTCCGGAGCATATTGGTCGTTCCGGCATTTCCGCTTCCACATTTGCGGATATCAATTCCATGCATTTTTCCATAGATATAGCTCGTCTGGAACAGGCCAAACACATATCCAATAGCAATACAAATCAAACGTTCCATTTTTCTTTCCTCAATTCTCTTCTGCTTCTGGTCATGTCATCACACGCGGCTGTCTGATTCACGGGCAGCCACGCCTGTCATGAACATCTGCTTTGTCCCTTAGTTCTCCCCGTCCTTGCGCTCACGGATGATAAACTTCAAAGACGTTCCCTTGAATCCAAATGTATCGCGAATCTTGTTTTCCAGATATCTCGTGTACGAGAAATGCATCAGCGCCTTGTCATTGACAAAAATGACGAATGTCGGCGGCTTGACCGCAACCTGTGTAATATAGAAGAGACGCAGTCTCTTTCCTTTATCTGTCGGCGGCTGCTGCAGTGCCACGGCCTCTGCCATGATCTCATTGAGTACACCGGTTGCCACACGCATCGACTGATTTGCGAGCACCATATCGATTGTCTCAAACAGTCTGGAAACACGCTGTCCCGTCTGTGCAGAGATAAAAAGGATCTCCGCATACGGCATGTAGGAGAGCACCTGACGCACCTCCTGCGTGTATTTATAAATTGTCTTGTCATCCTTCTCGACTGCATCCCACTTGTTGACTGCAATCACGATTCCTTTTCCGCGGTCGTGCGCAATGCCGGCAATCTTCGCATCCTGTTCCGTCACACCCTCTACTGCGTCAATCAGAATTACCACAACATCCGCGCGGTCAACTGCCGTCACAGTACGGATGATGCTGTAGCGCTCCAGCTCTTCCTTAATCTTGCTCTTGCGGCGCAGTCCTGCCGTATCGATAAAGACGTATTCATGACCATTCCATTTTACGCTCGTATCTACCGCATCACGCGTTGTGCCTGCGATATTGGAAACGATCAGACGATTTTCACCAAGGATCCGGTTGATCAGGGATGATTTTCCGACATTCGGTTTTCCGACAATCGCGATACGCGGCCGCTCGTCCTGCTCCTCCTCGCCGTGATCCTCGCCGAAACATTCGATCACATGGTCGAGCATATCACCGACACCAAGCTTATTGCTCGCAGAGATCGGGTACGGATCCCCAATGCCGAGATTGTAAAATTCATAGACGTCTGCCATGCTTTTATCAAAATTATCAACCTTATTTACAACGAGTACAACCGGTTTGCGGGAGCGGCGCAGCATATCTGCCACCTTTGCATCCGCATCGACAAGTCCCTGCTTGCAGTCTGTCAGAAACAGGATGACATCTGCCGTATCAATCGCGATCTGTGCCTGGTCACGCATCTGCGCCAGAATCACATCACTGCTGTCCGGCTCGATTCCTCCGGTGTCAATCAGGGTAAAATTCACATTCAGCCACTCTACATCTGCATAAATTCGGTCACGCGTTACGCCCGGCGTGTCTTTTACAATGGAAATATTTTCTCCGGCAAGCGCATTAAACAGCGTCGACTTGCCCACATTCGGCCTTCCTACAATTGCTACAATTGGTTTGCTCATGTGTCTCCTCCTTATATTTGTTATTGTTCAAAGCCGGATGAAATTTTATAAAGTGAACGTAAAACACCTGCGTTTTTAAAGTCACTTTTAAAATTTTATCTGGCGGATACGCCAAACCAACGAAATGCGCAGCACTTCGGAGGTTGGCTTTGAACAGTTACTTATATTTAATTTGCCTGTCCAGTCACCGCACACACCAGATCCCTTCCCCCTGATTCCACGATGCGGATCGGAATATCCAGAGCCTCCTCTACATCTTCGATCGTCAGATCATCGAGAAATACGCGTTCTCCGGAGCGGATCATGTTGGTTGGAAGAAGCAGCTCCTCCCCCAGATCCTGATCCTTCAGCTGTGCAAGCAGATCCTGCGCAGTAATCAGTCCGGAAACCGTGATCGATTCCCCAAAGAAATCATTTCGAATTTCAAAAATCTGCAGCGTGATATTTCGATATACCGCCTCAATTTTTTTGCCTAATTCCTTTAAAAATGGCCCGGCAAGCCGCCCGGTTGCAATCGAAACACACCGTTTCGGCGCCTGAGCATCAGGCTGCGCTTCCGCAAGCGTCGCCTCGACCTCTTCCTTTAAAAGGCGCAGCATCCCGACGCCATTTTCCAGCTGAAGATAACCGTCGTACCGGTCCTCCTCCGGAAGCGGCCGTCCGGCGAGCAGATACCACTCATCCGACGCGTGAATAAAATGCACTCCGTATTTGGGATAAATTTTCTTCTGCCACGACTCGATCAGATCAATCACTTCACCCGCCGACTGTGCATCGAACGGTTTCAGCGGATACAGACCCTCCCGGTACTTTGAAAGTCCGACCGGCACAACAGAAACACTGCGCAGCGCCGGAAGATAGGAGGTCATATCCCGGATGGAGCGCTCGAGTTCCGCCCCGTCGTTGATATCGCGGCACAGCACGATCTGACCATTTAATTCAATTCCCGCGTCCGCCAGTCTGCGGATCTTCGGAAACACATCTCCGGCAAAACGGTTGTGCAGCATCTTACAGCGAAGCTTTGGGTTCGTCGTCTGGAACGAAATATTGATCGGTCCGAGATGGTAGTGGATGATACGGTCAATGTCATGGTCACTCATATTGGTCAGCGTCACATAATTACCCTGTAAAAACGACAGTCTTGAATCGTCGTCCTTGAAATACAGGGTCTCCCGCATCCCCGGCGGCATCTGATCGATAAAACAGAAAATACAGTTGTTTCTGCAAGAACGGTAATCGTCCATCAGCGAACTCTCAAACTCGATCCCGAGATCCTCCTCAAATTCCTTTTCGATCTCCAGCTCCCATTCCTCTCCGTCCGGTTTGCGCACAAGAACCGTCAGATATTCCTCGTTCGTATAATAATGATAGTCAAAGACGTCCTCGATCTCATGGTCGTTGACAGCCAGCAGAACGTCTCCCGGCTCCAGTTCCAACTCCTCCGCAATGCTTCCGGGGAGAACGGTGCGGATCTTATGCTCAAAATTCTTTTTTTTCATTCTTGTTGTTTCCTTAATAAATATAAGTAAATCGCATTCTCCGAAGCACGCCCTAAAAGGCTTCCTGTTATGTGCCCAAAATTGCAGCCTGCTTCTCTTTCATTCAATCAGTATCACTTTATAAATAAGCCAATGATATTTCATCGTCATCTTACAAACACCCTGTAAACATACGCCGACAAAAAGGAGCTGTGCCACCCGCATAGCCCCTCTTTTGCAGTCATTTTATTTCTGCTTCAGGATCCGCATGGAATTCAGAAGCTCGTTAATCTTTTCCGTCGGTGATTCAATCTTGCTTAAGGTCACGTCATGATTCAGATGATCGATGATCATTGCCAGGAAACGGGTCATATCTGCTTCTGCATAATACGGCTTCGTGAAAAGCTCCGGCATGCGGTAATTCAGGTTTGTCGTCACTACCTTTGTAATGTAGCCCTTCTCATAAAATTCATCAAAGCGCTCCAGCCCGTCTGTAAAGAGTCCGAACGTCGTGCACACAAATACACGCTTTGCGCCCCGCTGCTTGATCTGCTTGGCCACATCGAGCATACTGTCACCCGAAGAAATCATGTCATCGACGATGATAACGTCCTTGCCCTTCACCGAATCGCCGAGAAACTCATGCGCTACGATCGGGTTGCGGCCGTTTACTACGGTCGAGTAATCTCTTCGCTTGTAGAACATACCCATATCCACGCCAAGAATACTGGAAAAATAAACGGCACGGCTCATCGCACCCTCATCCGGGCTGATGACCATCAGGTGATCGTTGTCAATCCGGAAATCCTCCACAGTATCGACAAGCGCCTTCAAAAACTGATACGTTGCCATGAACGAATCGAATCCACTCAGCGGAATCGCGTTCTGCACACGCGGGTCGTGTGCATCAAATGTAATAATATTGGAAACGCCCATGCTCACGAGCTCCTGCAAAGCGAGCGAGCAGTCCAGAGACTCTCTCTTGGTACGCTTATGCTGGCGGCCCTCGTACAAAAACGGCATCACGACGCTGATTCGCTTTGCCTTTCCGGTCGCCGCCGAAATGATACGCTTCAGATCCTGAAAATGGTTGTCCGGTGACATATGATTTTCATATCCGCAAACCGAGTACGTCAGACTGTAATTGCAGACATCCACCAGAATGTACAGATCCGCGCCGCGCACAGAAGCATTGATCTGTCCCTTGCCCTCGCCGGAGCCAAATCTCGGACACTTGCAGTCGAGCAGGTACGAATCCTCGATGTAACCGGGCATCCTCGCCAGCGTCGCATTCGCCTGCGCCGTCTCCTTGCGGGTCTGTATCAGATAACGGTCAACCGTTTTTCCAAACTCCCGACAGCCTTCCAACGCCGCGATCTTCAGCGGTCCTACCGGCAGGAGATTTTCCAGATTGTCGTATTCATACATAGATGAGCCATCCTCCACAAATAAATTTTTCATTTTCATCGCCAACCATCGATTTTCATCGAACCATTGGCATTTTCCCTTCATTTATAACATTTTGTAAAATGCACGTCAAGAATAATCAGGGAAAATGTCAGAATTTCCCGAAAAAAGTGTTACTGTTCAGAGCAAAACTTACCCGCGAACGCCGAGAAATCCGGCCAGATTTCCGCGGTGTCCTTTTGAACCGCGATGAGAAAACAGAATATCCGGATTGCAGCAGGTACAAAGATCCGTCACCTGAATATGCTCCGGCAAAAGTCCCGCGCGCAGCATATTCTGCCTACAGGCTTCCCACAGGTTCAGCTGATACTTTCCATTCGCTTTTTCTGTATAGAGAATCGGATACAGCGACGAATCATACCGCGCCTGCACCTCGCGGATCACGTCCTCACTCACCTCGTAGCAGTCCTGACAGATCGACGGGCCAACTGCGCCAAGCAGATCCACCGGATCGGTCCCGTACATCTCCCGCATCACTCTTACCGTCTCTCCCGCAATGTCTGCCACAGTCCCACGCCAGCCGGAATGGGAAAGTCCCACGGCCCGGTGCACCGGATCCACAAAAAACAGCGGCACACAGTCCGCGTAGTACGTCGCGAGCACCAGTCCCGGAACATTCGTGACAAGCCCGTCCACATCATGATAATCCTTCTCCCGGTCAAAGCCCTTTCCGCGGTCCTCCTCCGTCACGACGCGCACATGGTTCGTGTGTGTCTGATCCGAGCAGACAAGATTTTCCGCCCGGAAGCCGACCGCAGCGGCAAACCGGCGATAATTTTCCGTCACATGCTCCTTCGTATCCCCGCGGCTTATGCTGAAATTCATCGCATACAGATCTCCGGTGCTCACACCGCCAAAGCGGCTGCTGAACGCATGAATGAAATCACCTGAAACTCTATCCAGATTTGAGAACGTAAAATAGAGAACACCGTCTTTCTCGTGTTCCTGCATGACGCTTTGCTCCCGTTTTTTCCTGATCAGCACTCTTTCTTCCTTTTTCAATCGCGATTCTCCTGACTTTCTCTCTTATAAAGCGAACACTGGCAGCCTGTTTTTACTGCTTACAGGATCACAAGAAATCCTCCCAGCTTACTATCTCTCACGAAAACAGACATCGTTCCTTTCCTCACCTGCACTCAAACGCATTCCGGATAAGAGTAATCTCCTCTCCATTGATTGCCACCACATCAAAACGGCAGGGGCACATCCCATGCTCCATCAGATACCACCTGGCCACGCCCGAAATACGGCGCTGCTTATTTGCATTCACCGCTTCTGCCCCGGTGCCAAGTCTTGACGTCCTCCGGTATTTTACCTCGACAAAGACGAGATATCCGTTTTCTTCCGCAATCAGATCAATCTCACCCAGGGGGCAGCGATAATTCTTTTTCAGAATATGATACCCTCTGCCCTTCAGATATGCAGCAGCCTTTTCCTCGTAGGCTGCTCCCATTTTTCGTTTATTCACCTGCTCTGCCGTTCTCTCCCCGTCAGACAGTGTCTCTTTTATTCCTCTACAAAATGTCCGATAAAGCTTCTGCGGTGGATCGGCGAAGGGCCGTATTTCTGCAGCGCCGCAATGTGGGCTGCACTTCCGTATCCCTTATGTGCCGCAAAGCCATACTCCGGCAGCACTTTATCATATTCCCGCATCAGTCGGTCCCTCGTCACCTTTGCGAGCACACTTGCCGCCGCAATTGACAGGCTCTTTGCATCGCCCTTGATGATTGGCACCTGGCGAAATGCCAGATCCGGAATCCTCACCGCGTCGTTGAGCAGCACCTGTGGCTGCGGGTCAAGCGCTGCGACCGCCTCACGCATCGCTTCATACGTCGCCTGCAAAATATTGATTTCATCAATTCTCGCCGGTGAAGCCATGCCGATGCCCCACGCAATCGCTTTTTCTTTAATCTCGTCGAACAGCTCCTCCCGCTTCTTTTCGGAAAGCTTCTTCGAGTCATTGAGATAAAGAATCTCGCAGTTCCGTGGAAGAATTACCGCACCGGCCACCACCGGTCCGGCCAGCGGTCCTCTGCCTGCCTCATCGATTCCACACACAAGTCCCAGATCCTCATATTTGTGCTCATAGATCCGCATCGTCTCCAGACGGCTGCGCTCCTGTTCCAGCTTTTGAAGCTTCTTTTTTTCCGATTCGATCAGCTTTGCAACGCCCGCCCTTTTGTCATCCGCATACTGGACAAAAAGTGCTGTCATCTGATCCGCGGGAGCTGCTGCAAACTCCGCTTTGATTTCCGCAATGCTTTTCATTTCTGCTTTCATCCTGCTTTCATCTGTACTGCTGTACTATTCGTTCTGCTCAATACACTTCCTCAAAAACGCTGCACTGTGATGTCGTGAAACAAGATTTTGCAATCGTTTGACTGTCATTTTGAATAAAGCGGACATTCACAATCCGCTTCTCGGCTTACCTCGTCTGCACTCAATTCAGGAACCCAACCCCATCAAATGGCCAGATCCGAAATATCGCCCGTCCAATCATATCCTGCCTCAAAATCGTCCCGACGCTTGGCTCCCGGCTGTCCGCGCTGTTGTTGCGGTTGTCGCCGAGTACAAAATACTCATCCTCACCGAGCGTGATCGCCTCCGACGCAAGACCCGCACTGCGGATCGGCTCAAAATCGTTGGACTTCTCCAGCACTTTGCCGTTGATATAAACCTTTCCGTCATAGATCTGTACCTGCTCACCCGGCAGACCGATGATCCGTTTGATATAGTAGGTTCCCTTCTGATACTGAAACGGAAAGACCACGATTTCAAATCGTTTAGGCGCACGAATGCGGTAAGAGAGTTTGTCCACAATCAGATTGTCGCCGTCGCTTAAGGTCGGGGACATTGAGTCCCCGCTCACGACCGTGCATTCTCCGACGAAATGCACCAGCACAAATGCCACTGCCACAAGGATGGCCAGATACAACAGCCATCCCATCACTTCTCTTACCGCACTTTTCTTCTTTTTTTCCTGTTCCACAAATTCCACCGCCTTCGGTTTTTCTGCTCACCGCCTCCGGTGAAACCTGTCTTTTTTTATCAAAGTCAAGCATTCTCCCCGCGAATTTCTGCCGAACGGCAAACCGCAGGCAGGGACTGCTGTTTTTTCCAAAGCCAGGCAAGCGACAAAATAGATGTAAAGCTGACACTCACAATCCTCTTTGCTGCTTCGCTGCTTCGTTTCCCTTTATTGATGCTTCAGTACACCAATCTTCGACAGCGGCCAGATCCGTACCCATGCACGTCCGATAATCTGCGAACGGCTGACGTTTCCGACATCCTCTGAGCGGCTGTCCTTACTGTTGTTCCGGTTGTCGCCCATGACAAAGTACTCATCCTCGCCAAGTGTGATCGGCTTTGAAGCTCTTCCGGCGCTGCGGATTGTCTCCGCGCCATAATTCTCCTCCAGTACCTCACCGTTGATGTAGATTTTTCCGTCTTCATCGATCTGAACCGTCTCTCCCGGCAGTCCGATGATTCGCTTGATGTAGTATTCCTTCTCATTTTCATACGGACGAAATACAATGATATCAAACCGCTCCGGATCTCCGAACCGGTAAGAAAGCTTCTCGACGATCAGATTGTCGCCATCACTTAAGGTATTCATCATGGATCTTCCGTCTACACGCGTACGCTGTCCGACAAACGTAATAATCACGTACGTCAGTGCCACTACAAAAAGAATATAAAATACCCAGCTTAAGATTTCTTTTTTCATATCCTTCTCGCCGTCCTGGCTGTCTTTTACAGAACCATTTTGTTTTTCCTGATTCATTCCTTCACCACTTTCTGTCTTTTATTTTCGTTACCTTTCATGTATTGTACCCCCTCGGGTTGCAGATGTCAAATAATTCCACATTTCCTCTGGCTTTTTAGAGTATATTTGAAAAATGCTTTCTGCAAGATATACGTCACAATTTGTGGGAGAATTTATCTGAATGAGGGCGGCGTAGCGGGCTGCGTCAACCGAATGAAGGCAAAATATACCGCGAATTGGGGCGTATAGATTGCGGGAATGATTTTTCAAACACACTCTAACGTGATTCGCCCAAGCCGTCCGCTGCGGAAGTCCTCGACGATCAGAGCCGCCGTCTTCGGATAATCCGGCAGATTGCCCTTCAGCTTGCAGCCTCTCGACTGTGCAATCTGCTCCAGAATCTCAAGGTCCGTTCCGTCCTCCTCGATCTGATAGCGCTCCGCTAAAAGCCCCGCGTACTCGCCGCGCAGATAACCGATCAGCCACATCGCAAGCTCCTCTGACTGTAAAAGCTCATCCTTGATCGAACCGACTACTGCGAGCTTCAGTCCGACCAGCTGATCCTCAAATTTCGGCCACAGGATTCCAGGTGTGTCAAGCAATTCAATGTTTTTATTCAAACGGATCCACTGCTTGCCCTTTGTGACACCCGGCTTGTTGCCGGTCTTCGCGCAGGCCTTTCCGGCCAGCGTATTAATAAAGGTAGATTTTCCCGCGTTCGGGATACCGACTACCATCGCGCGCACCGGACGATTCATGATGCCCCGCTTGCGATCGCGCTCAATTTTCTCTTTGCAGGCCTCCTGGATCGTATCCTGAATTTTCTTCATCCCGGTGCCGCTTCTCGCGTTCACCTTTGCGGTGAAGCAGCCCTTCTCCTGAAACCAGGCTGCCCAGGCATCATTTTTCTTCTCATCCGCGAGATCGGATTTGTTTAAAATAATCAGACGCGCCTTGTTTTTTCCAAGCTCGTCAATATCTGGATTGCGGCTGGAAAGCGGCACACGCGCATCGATAATCTCGATAACCAGGTCGATCAGTTTGATATCTTCCTGCATCATCCGCTTTGCCTTTGTCATATGGCCCGGATACCACTGATAATTCATGCTTTTCCTCCATCATTTTCCATGTATCTCGTTTACATTTCAGGTACACTTGTCCCGGCAATCCGGCGTTTGTGACCGCCGCATCACCCATTCAGAAAGCCTCTGTGCTCCGACGGAGAAAGTACAAACCAGACCTTTCCCTCAATATCAGAGCTTTTTACCATTCCGATATCCGCAAAACGGCTGTCCACGCTGTTGTTGCGGTTGTCACCGAGCACAAAGTACTCCTTATCGCCAAGCTTTAACTCCTCCGCGGCAAGCCCAGGATTGGTAATCACCGGATAATCCTTCTGCTCCAGATACAGTTCCCCATTGATATAGATCATGCCGTCCCTGATCTGAACCGTCTCACCCGGCAGCGCAATGACCCGCTTGATGCTCGAGTGGCTCGTCGTGCTTCCGTTTGGCTTAAAGGCGATCACGTCCCCGCGCTTCGGCGCACTCACCTGATACGTCAGTACGTTGAGCAGCACCGTATCTCCGCCGGAAAGTGTCACATCCATCGACTGTCCGATGTTCGTGCGCGACTGCCCGAAAAAATAGACCAGCACGTACGCAAACAGGATCACGATCAGAATCTCAAACGTCCACAGCAGGATCGTTTTGATCACGCTTTTCTTTTTCATCCGGCTCCTTTCCGACCGAAAAGGTCCTCATACGCAAACAGGGACAAGATACATAAGATGTATTTGTCCCTGATCGGATTTCTTATTTCACCAGTTCTTTTACTCTTGCGCTCTTTCCTACACGTTCCTTTAAGTAGTTCAGTTTTGCACGTCTTACTTTACCGTATCTGATAACTTCTACTTTCTCAACAGACGGAGAATGAAGCGGCCATGTCTTCTCAACGCCGATGCCGTTGGAGTTCTTGCGAACAGTGAAGGTAGCTCTTACACTTCCGCCCTGCTTCTTTACTACAACGCCCTCAAATACCTGGATTCTTTCACGGTTTCCCTCTTTGATCTTACCGTAAACCTTAACGGTATCTCCTACGGAAAACTGCGGTACTTCTGCTTTGAGCTGCTCAGCTTCGATGCTCTTAATAATATCGTTCATTGTGTTCCTCCTTCATATTCGGATGTTCTTAATACATTATTTGTAACAGAGGACCATCTCTTTTTCACAACGAGTTTTATTTTATCATGTTTTGCTTTGAATTGCAAGAAGTTTTCGCAAAAAGTGCGCTTCTTCTTCGGTAATCGGGTATTCCCCTTCCATTTCCGGCTGTTCGGTCAGCATCCGCAGAAATTTCCGGTCTTTTTTGTCCAGGGTGACACCCTCCATCAGATCCCTGCGGCTCTTTAAGGTGCGGTACAGCGACTGGTCACGCCGCCATCTGTCGACATTGCCGTGATGCCCGGAAAGAAGCACCGGCGGCACTGCCTTCCCCCGCCAGACCTCCGGACGGCTGTACTGCGGATACTCCAGCAGATTTCCGGCAAAGCTCTCCGTCTCGCCCGACTCCTGATTGGAAAGTACCCCTGGTACCATGCGCGAGATCGAATCCATCATCACCATCGACGGCAGTTCACCGCCGGTCAGCACGTAATCGCCGATCGAGACGAAATCCGTTGCAATCTCCTCCAGCACGCGTTCATCGATCCCCTCATAATGGCCGCACAGAAAGACGAGATCCTTTTCCTGTGCAAATTCTTTTGCCATCTGCTGGTTAAATACCTTTCCCTGCGGAGTCAGGTAAATGAGCCGCGGCCGGTAGCCAAGCTGCTCCGAGAGCGCTTCATACGTCCGGCAGACCGGCTCCGCCTGCATCACCATCCCGGCACCGCCTCCGTACGGATAATCGTCGATCCGTCCGTCGCCGCGCACCGAGTACTCCCGAATGTTGAGCGTCGTCAGGGTCAGCAGTCCCTTTGCCATCGCCCGTCCAATGATGCTCGTGTTCATGCCCTGCTCGATCATCTCCGGAAAAAGTGTCATCACATAGTAGTTCATTCCAACAGTCCCTCCAGCAGATGCACCTTCATGACATTATTTTCCACGTCCACATTCAGAATACACTGATGAATCGCCGGAATCAGGACATCCTTTCCATTTTCCATCCGAACCTCGTAAACATCGTTTGCGCCGGTCGCAAGCACGTCATTTAAAACACCAAGATACGCTTCGTCCTCGGTATACACCTTCATGCCGATCAGATCTGCGATAAAATACTCATCCTTTTTCAGCTTCACCGCATTCTCTCTTGTCACAAACAGATTCCTGCCTTTAAAGCCCATGACATCCTCGATTTTGTCGTAGCCTTTAAATTTCAAAATAACCATCTGTTTGAAAAATTTCACCTGCACGATCTCAAGCGGAAGAAGTTCCTTCCCGGTATCGAGCAGCACATGCTTCAGTTTCTTAAAACGCTTCACATCGTCCGTGGTCGGGAAGACCTTTACCCCACCGGCCAGACCATGCGTGGAGGTAATCGCCCCCACCTGCAGAATATCGTTCATATTCTCTCCTTCCATTGCTCTTTCCTGTCAAATCTATATCAATTTCTTTTTTAGCCTGACGCAAAAGAATCTGCCTCAAAAGCAGATTCTGCTTTCGGGACAGACTCGAATTTACTGTAAAATATCCACAATTACTTTTCTGTCTTCTTTCGAAGCTGCGGCTTTTACAACGGAACGAATCGCTTTCGCAATTCTTCCCTGCTTACCGATAACCTTGCCCATATCGGACGGGGCTACCTTCAGCTCCAGAACGAGTGATTTGCCGCTTTCTTTTTCGGTGACCTCCACCTCGTCCGGATTATCGACCAGAGATTTTGCAATTACTTCTACCAGTTCTTTCATTCTGCTCACCTCTAATCAATTATTTCTCGATGCCAGCTGCCTTGAAGAGCTTTCCTACTACCTCTGTCGGCTGAGCACCGTTTGCAAGCCACTTCTTTGCAAGCTCCTCGTTGATCTTGAACTCGCTCGGATCGGTGTTCGGATTGTAGGTACCGATCTCCTCGATACATCTTCCATCTCTCGGGGATCTGGAATCAGCTACAACGATTCTATAGAAAGGAGCCTTTTTCTGTCCCATTCTTCTTAATCTGATCTTTACTGCCATTTCATTTCACCTCCTTATTTTATTCACAGCCGGTATTTTCACGAAGTCTGTCACTCCGAACTCATCCCGGCCGACCTGTCTTACATTTATTTGTTAAAAGGGAAGTTTAAACTTGCCTCTTTTACCTGATTTTCCACCGAGCATTCCGGAATACTGCTTCATCATCTTCCTGCTCTGCTCAAACTGCTTCACCAGCTTGTTGACCTCTCCGATATCCACACCGGCTCCGTCCGCGATCCTTCGCTTGCGCGATGGATTTAAAAGATCCGGATTCGCCCGTTCCTTCGGAGTCATGGAAAGGATAATTGCTTCGATCCGCGCCATCTGCTTTTCGTCGACCGCGTCCTCCAGCTGCTTGAGCTGTGATCCGCCGACGCCTGGCATCATGCTGAGAATCTTTGAGATGCCGCCCATGTTCTTCATCTGATTCATACTCTCAAGGTAATCATCGAATCCGAACTGTGCCTTGCGCAGCTTCTGCTCCATCTCTTTTGCTTTTGTCTCATCGATCGTATCCTGTGCCCGCTCGATCAGTGACAGCACATCACCCATGCCAAGGATTCTTGAAGCCATACGGTCCGGATAAAACTGCTCCAGATCGGAGAGCTTTTCGCCCATACCAGCGTAAAGAATCGGTTTGCCGCAGGTCGCTTTGATCGAAAGTGCCGCACCGCCTCTCGTATCGCCGTCCAGCTTTGTCAGGATCACACCGTCAATGCCGATCTTCTCCTGGAACATGGATGCCACGTTCACCGCATCCTGTCCGGTCATCGCATCGACCACCAGCACTGTCTGGTCAACTGCAACTGCTTCCTTGATGTCCTGCAGTTCCTGCATCATGGATTCATCCACATGAAGACGTCCTGCCGTATCGAGAAAGACGAGATTGAAACCGTTTGCCTTCGCATACTCCACTGCGCGCTTTGCAATCGTCACCGGGCTTTCCTTGTCGCCGAGGGTGAATACCTCAACGCCAACTTTCTCTCCGTTGACCTGCAGCTGTTTGATCGCAGCGGGACGATATACGTCGCAGGCTGCCAGCAGCGGTCTGCGTCCCTTCGACTTGAACTTGGCTGCGAGCTTCGCTGTCGTCGTCGTCTTACCGGCTCCCTGAAGTCCGGCCATCATCACGACCGTCACCTCGCTCGCCGGACGAAGCGCAATCTCCGTCGTCTCCGACCCCATCAGCGCGACCAGCTCGTCATTTACGATCTTGATCACCATCTGTCCCGGATTCAGTCCGTTCATCACGTCCTGTCCGATCGCTTTCTCCTGCACGGATTTAACAAACTGCTTGACCACCTTGAAGCTGACATCTGCCTCGAGAAGCGCCATCTTGACTTCCTTCAGCGCCGTCTTCACGTCCGCCTCTGTCAGTCTTCCCTTACCGCGAAGATTTTTAAATACATTCTGAAGTTTTTCTGACAAGCTTTCAAATGCCATTCTATAACTCCTCTAAAATCTTTCCTGATAGTTCTCTTACGCCCGATGCAAGTGTTTCCTTATCGATGAAATCAATCTGTGATGCCATCTCCTGGATCTGCTTTACCATCTCACGGATCTGTACAAACCGCTCTACCAGATGCAGCTTCGACTCATATTCACTCAGGATCTTATTGCACCGCTTCACCAGCTCATGCACGCCCTGACGGCTGACTCCGAACATCTCAGCAGCTTCCGAATAAGACAGGTCATTCAGCACAACCTCCTCATATACCTTCCGCTGATGCTCTGTGAGCAGTTCTCCATAAAAATCATAGAGCAGCGTCTGCTGTAAAAACTCTTCCATTTCGCGTCACCTCTGGTATCTTAACCGAAAAGAAGGAATCTGTCAAGTATTTTTTGTTGACAAACTTTATTTTATTTTCCTGCGGATACCCGAGCAAAGAACTGCGGCTTCCTTCCACACTAATCAATTATCTTCTCCGGCCTGAAATTTAAATAATCCCCAGATACCAGATGATACTGTATTCCATGATGCATTCCACGGATACTGTCACCAAAGCGCGCTTCGCCATGGCAGTGAGAATAGACAACATGTTCTGCTCCGTACGTCTCAGCCATCTGTGTAAAGATACTTTCTTTCTCCAGAATATTTGTCGGTGGATAATGAAGAAACAGAATATATTTTTTGAAACCATCCGTTCTTGCAGCTTCAAAGGAAACACGCAGTCTCTCAGCTTCCCGCTTTACCAGCTTCTGCGCCCTCATCTCATCTTCTTCCTTCCAGCCGACGATCTGACCTCCCGTATTGATGAAAAACGGACCCTCAAACGTATATCCTTTTGTTCCGACAAGCGCATAGTCCCGGTAACTGTAATAATTATTCTGCAGAAAACAAAGCCGTGACTCATACCTTTTATTCAGAGACGGAGTTTTTTTGACATCCCAGAACATATCGTGATTTCCTCTCAGCATAATTTTTCTCCCCGGAAGCCCTGCAATAAAGTCAAGATCTTTCTCTGCCTCCGACAGCTTTCTTCCCCAGGAATGATCGCCTGTGATAACAAAAGTATCTCCATTTTGAATCATTGTGCCACAGTTCTTTACTATTTTCTCCTCATGTCTTCTCCAGATCTTTCCAAACCGATCCATCGGCTTATCCACTGAAAAAGCCAGATGCATATCTCCCATCGCATATAATGCCATATCGTCACCTCCATATTACACCTGCCGCTTATCAGAAAAACTGATTGATTTCCAGTACCCGGCGAACGTGACTGCGCAAATCCCATACAGAAAAACAGCCCCAAAGCAGGGCCACCCTTCAGTGCACACGCGAAAGTGAACACAATGGGCAGCTCCCGCTTCGGGGCGTCCGGCATACCAGTCCATAATCAATTAAACAGCTGCCAGATATCTTTTTTACAGGCTTGCCGTCTTCTGCACAGGATCATACCCGTGATCCTTCAGAGCCTGAATAATACTCATCTTATGTTCCGTACCAAACGCCTCCAGTGTAATCCGCAGCTCTACTGCCGCATTGCGATTTGTGGAAACAAACTGATTGTGCTCCAGCTTGATGACGTTGCCCTGCTGCTCGGCGATGACACTTGCCACACGCACCAGCTCGCCCGGACGGTCCGGAAGCAGAACAGATACTGTGAAGATACGGTCTCTCTGAATCAATCCTCTCTGTACAACAGACGCCATCGTGATGACATCCATATTTCCGCCGGAAAGCACGGAAACAATCTTCTTGCCGCGCACATTCAGATGCTTGAGCGCTGCCACAGTCAGAAGCCCGGAGTTCTCCACAACCATCTTGTGATTCTCTACCATATCAAGGAACGCCACGATCAGCTCGTCATCGCTTACTGTCAGAATCTCATCCACATTCTTCTGGATATATGGGAAAATATTGTGGCCCGGTGTCTTGACTGCCGTGCCGTCTGCGATCGTGCTGACCTTCGGAAGCGTCGTCACCTCTCCGCGCTCCAGAGACGCCTTCATGCAGGCTGCCCCCTCCGGCTCCACACCGATCACCTTGATCTTCGGATTCAGATATTTCGCAAGCGTGGAAACACCGGTTGCCAGTCCGCCTCCACCGATCGGTACCAGGATATAGTCCACAAGCGGAAGCTCTTTTACGATCTCCATTGCAATCGTACCCTGGCCGGTTGCAACCGCAGGATCGTCAAACGGATGAATAAACGTATAGCCATTCTCCTCCGCAAGCTGATAAGCATACTCACATGCCTCGTCGTAAACATCGCCATGCAGCACCACTTCAGCGCCGTAGCCTCTCGTGCGGTTTACTTTGATCAGCGGAGTCGTCTCCGGCATTACGATCACTGCCTTGCAGCCGTAAGCCTTTGCCGCATATGCAACGCCCTGCGCGTGATTCCCGGCAGACGCAGTAATCAGTCCCTTTGCGCGCTCTTCCTCACTCATCGTACTGATCTTATAATATGCACCGCGAATCTTATATGCACCTGTTACCTGCATATTTTCAGCCTTCAGATACACTTTATTGCCAGTCTGATTGCTGAAATATTCGCTGTATACAAGCTTGGTCTCCTGAGTCACACGCTTCACGCACTCGGAAGCCTCCTCAAATGCCTCTAATGTCAACATTTCCATCTTATCTTACCTGTCCTTTTCTTATCGCTCAAAACGGATCTCTGAAATCCGCCTCCTCATTTCCGGCCGACAACTATCCCGCGGCTCATTCCTTCTCACAGTCCTGCCATGTCATTTCGCAATTCGGACTTCAATTCTCCTGCTTCACATCAAACAACGCATTCACAAACTCATCCGCATTAAACTTCTGCAGGTCATCAATTGTCTCCCCGACACCGATGTATTTTACCGGAATCCCAAGTTCGGAATGGATTGCCACCGCAATGCCGCCCTTTGCCGTACCGTCCAGCTTCGTCAGGATAATGCCTGTGATTTCAGCCACTTCCTTAAACTCCCGCGCCTGTGCAAGTGCATTCTGCCCGGTCGTGCCATCCAGAACAACGAGCGTCTCACGGAATGCCTCCGGATACTCACGGTCAAGAATCCGGTTGATCTTTCCAAGCTCGTTCATCAGGTTCTTTTTATTGTGAAGCCGTCCGGCCGTATCAATCAGCAGAACATCTGCATTTCTCGCTTTCGCTGCCGAAATCGCGTCGTATACGACAGAGGCCGGATCAGACCCGTCCTGCCCGCTGATGATATCCACATCCGCACGTTTTGCCCACTCGATCAGCTGCTCCCCGGCTGCTGCACGGAACGTATCGGCTGCTGCAAGCACAACCTTTTTGCCCTGATCCTTCAGTTTCCCGGCCAGCTTTCCGACGCTTGTCGTCTTTCCAACTCCGTTTACGCCGATCACAAGAACCACTGACTTTCTGTTTTCAAATTCATAAGCCGTCTCTCCGACATCCATTTCCTGCTTAATGCTGTCGATCAGAAGCTGCTTGCAGGCCGCCGGATCCTTGATACCGCGATCCTTTACTTTTTGCTTCAGATCCTCAATAATAGAGGTCGTCGCATTGATTCCGATATCCCCCATCACGAGAATTTCTTCTATTTCATCATAAAAGTCATCGTCAATACTTGAAAATCCATTAAAAATTGCATCAATTCCGGAAACAATGTTTTCTCTGGTCTTCGCAAGACCGGCTACCAGACGTTTGAAAAAACCCTTTTTTTCTTCCATTCCTGTTTCCTCCTCTTCTTCTCTTTCTGATACTGCTCTATCTTATCACCGATGTTTCACAAATACAACCATATCTTATACAACCTGCCCTACGCATCCAGATCATCCTCGATCAGATTTACGGAAACGAGGGCCGACACACCCTTTTCCTGCATCGTGATTCCGTACAGCCGGTCGGCCGCCGTCATCGTGCCTCTTCGGTGTGTGATAATGATAAACTGCGTATTCTTCGTCAGCTTGTGAAGGTATCTCGCATAGCGGTCAACGTTGCTCTCGTCAAGCGCCGCCTCAATCTCGTCAAGCAGACAGAACGGAGACGGTTTCAGGTTCTGGATCGCAAAGAGAAGTGCAATCGCGGTCAGGGATTTCTCCCCGCCGGAGAGCTGCATCATATTCTGCAGCTTCTTTCCGGGCGGCTGCGCCGTAATCCTCACGCCTGCTTCCAGAATGTCTTCCCCTTCAACCAGTTCCAGTGTGCCATGGCCTCCGCCAAACAGCTCCTTGAACGCTTTATCGAACTCTGTCTGAATTTTCGCAAACTGCTCTTTAAACTGAATGCGCATTCCCTCGTCCAGCTCGGCAATAATCCGGATCAGGGCCTCCTCTGCCTTTAACAGATCCTCATGCTGCGTCGTCAGGAATGTATGACGCTCCAGAAGCTCCTTATAATCCTCGATCGCATTGACATTGACGCTGCCAAGTCCTCTGATCTCGCTTTTTAATGCGGCAATCGCCTTTTTCAGCTCCGGAACGTTTGTCTTCGACGGATCACGATACTCCTGCGCACTGCCAAACGTCAGCGTATATTCCTCCCACATGTAGGATACCTGGCTGTCCTGACTCTCTGTCATCTTCTCAATCTGCTCATTCAAGCGGAAATTTTCACGATCCAGAAGACTGATCCGTTCTGAGAGATCCTCGCGCGCCTGCAGTTTCTTTTTGTGCGCCTCGTTTTTCTCGTCTTTTTTCTTTCCGAGCACCTCAATCTCATCCCGCGCCGTCTGTTCTTCCCCGGCAAATGCTTCGATTGTTCCGCGAATTTCACGAATCTGCGCTTCCTTTTCGGCCACGTCCCTTGCCGCCTGCGCAATCCCTTCTGTATACTGTGAGCGCTCCTCATTCAGGCGCTCCTGCTCCTGCTGAATTCGCGCCACATTCTGATGAATAAACTGCTCTTCCTGGCGCAGGCTTGCCAGTGCCAGATGCAGCTGCTCCGTATCTGCCATCGAGCTTCGCTCTTCTTCCCTTTTGGAGTCCAGCTCACTCTGATGTGCAAGCACCGCCTGTTCTGTCTCTTTCTCCTGTGCCTCGGATGCTTCCAGTGCCTCCTGCTCCTGATCCTGCCGGTCTTTGATCTCCCGGATCTGCTCTTCAAGTTCCCCGGCCTCGCGGCGGATCTTTTCATAGCCTTCGGTCACATTTCCGGTCTTTTCTTTGATTTCATTCCACTTCATCTTCGCCGTATTCTGACGAAGGTATTCCTTCTGCATATCCTCCTTCTGCCTTACGATCTCGTCACGCAGTGCGTTTCTTCTCGTGCGGCAGGCATCGATCTGCTCCTGCATCTCTTTCAAAACATCACCGCGGTGCTTTACCTGACGCTCCAGCTCCTCAATCTCTCTGCGTCTTCCGAGCAGATTGCTGGAATTACGGAATGCACCTCCGCTCATCGAACCGCCCGGGCTTAAAAGCTCTCCGTCCGTCGTTACGATTCGCAGCGAATGACGGTATTTCCGGGCAAGCGCAATCGCCGCATCAATATTCGTCGCCACAACAGTCTTTCCGAGCAGATACTGAATCAGCCCCGCATACTCCGCTTCCGCATGCACCAGTGAAGAGGCCAGTCCGATCACACCCGGCTCTTTTAACGCCTGCGGACTTGAGATACCGCCCTTTCCGGAAATACCGGAAAGCGGAAGGAACGTCGCCCTTCCATATTTATTCCTTTTCAGGAATTCGATCAGCTTTTTGGCCGTCTCCTCTGTGTCTGTCACGATGTTCTGAATGCTTCCGCCAAGCGCCGTCTCGATCGCGGTCTCATACGCCTTATCCACCTTGATGATATCAGCCACAACACCGAGGATTCCAGGCACACGCTCTTTCTGCTCCATCACACGGCGAATACTGTTGCCATAGCCGTCATACCGCTCTGTGATGTTGCGCAGCGATTCAAGTCTGGATGCTTCCCGGTGATACTCGATCTGCTCCTGCTCGATCGTGTGATTGTAATCCGTCAGCTTCTGCTGTACCTCACCGAGCTGCTTATTTGTCGCCTCGCTCTTTTCCGTCAGAATCCGGATACGATCTGTCACGGCATCGTACTCTTTTTTTACCTCAGCCAGACGCTCTGCCTGTTCTGACTCCTCCGAGCGGAGCCGCAGCGCTTCCTGTGAAATCTGTGCCTTGCGGATCTGTGTCTGCTCAAGCATCGTCGCATGGCGCTGCATTCGCCCTTTGACTCCGGCACGCCCGTTTAAAATCTCAATAATTCTGCTCTTTCCGTCCGCCACGGCCTGTTCGAGCAATGCGATCGTTTCCTGCAGCTGCTGCGCCGCCTCTGTCGCCTGCTTTTCTTTTCCGGCAGCCTCCTTCACCTGCGCCCGCAATTTTGATAACTGCTGTGCCGCCTCTTCCTGCTGCGCCGTCTTTTCTTTCTGTTCCTCATCGATCAGTGTAATCCTGGATTTCAGGTGTGCGTCGCTCGCATGTGCCGTGTTGATCTGTTCCTTTAACAGTTCAATCTGGCTTTCCAGCTGCTGCTTTTTCAGCTGACCGGCCGTGATGCCGTCCCGTTTCTCCTGCAGCTGTCCTGCCAGCACCTCAATCTCCTGCGCCAGCGTCTCATATTCCGTCTTTGTCTTTTCGTACTCAGCTTTCGTATCCTCCAGCTGTGATTGCGCAACCTCCTGTTTTTCCCGGGTCGCTTCCAGCTCTTTTGCGATCTGTTCATACTCGGTCAGAAACAGATTGATGTCATATGACTTCAGCTCTTCTTTTTTCTGAAGGTAAATACGTGCGGTCGCCGCCTGCTTTTCCATCGGCTCCAGCTGGCGCGTCAGCTCTTTCAGAATATCGTTGACACGCACGAGGTTCTGCTTTTCATCCTCCAGCTTTTTCTGCGCCGCGCATTTTCTTCTCTTAAACTTTACGATACCGGCCGCCTCATCAAAGAGCTCACGCCGCTCCTCCGGCTTGCCGCTGATGATCTTTTCGACCTGACCCTGTCCGATGATCGAGTAGCCCTCTTTGCCGACACCGGTATCGTAAAACAGCTCATTGATATCCTTCAAACGCACCTGCGTCCCGTTGATCAGATATTCACTCTCTCCGGAGCGATACACCCGGCGCGTCACCGTCACTTCATCGTAGGCAATCGCAAGCTGATGGTCTGAATTGTCCAGTGTGATCGATACCGACGCATAGCCAAGCGGTTTCCGCAGCTCGGTTCCGGAAAAAATAACGTCCTGCATGCTCGCACCGCGCAGCTGCTTTGCGCTCTGTTCACCGAGCACCCAGCGCACCGCGTCTCCGACGTTGCTCTTTCCGCTTCCGTTCGGTCCGACAATCGCCGTGATTCCATTGTGAAACTGAAATACGATCTTGTTCGCAAAGGATTTAAAGCCATGGACTTCAATGCTTTTCAGATACATACCTTTGTGGTTTCCTTTCGATACTCATTTTCCATGCTGTGTCTCACTGATTTCCTTTGAGTGCAATGATTGCACGGTAAGCTGCCTCCTGCTCTGCCGCCTTTTTCGTGCTTCCCTTTCCGGTGCCTGCCGTCTTCTCTCCGATCCGCACCTCCACGATAAAACGCTTCGCATGATCCGGTCCCTCTTCCCCGATGATCACATAGTGGATTTCCTCTTCCTTGAAATCCCGCTGTACGATCTCCTGCAGGATAGTCTTGCTATCATAAAAGAGCTTCTTGTGCTCAATGTCCGTCAGAATAAATTTCTCGACAAACTCTTTTGCATTAGCAAAACCACCATCAAGATAAATAGCCCCGATCAGCGCTTCCATCGCGTCGGACACAATCGAATCACGGTAACGCCCGCCGGTGTGCTCCTCGCCTTTTCCAAGCAGCAGATGCTGTTCCAGATGAATCTCTCTCGCGCACAGCGCAAGTGTCGGTTCGCACACAATGCTTGCGCGCAGCTTCGTCAGCTTTCCCTCCGGCATCTGCGGATACTGATGAAACAGGAAATCGCTGCTCGCGATCTCCAGCACCGCATCGCCCAGAAATTCCAGCCGCTCATTGTCATGCATCTGCTTCTGCCGGTGCTCATTCGCATAAGAGCTGTGACACATCGCGGTCAGAAGCATCTGCTGGTCGTGAAACGTGTAACCGATCGTCTGCTCCAGTTCTTTAATTTTCATGTCTGCCATAATTCTTCCCTCTTCTCGTTGTTAAAGCGGATATTCGCAATCCGCTTCGCTACTTGCTCATAACTGAGTAGCTGCTTTGCAGCTTATCTCAGTTAAAAAGGGGGCCGTTTCAGCCCCCTTCGTCTTCTCTCAGCCAACTGCAGCTTTGATCGCCTCTGCCGCATCACCGACGGATACGATCTTCTCCGCTTTCTCCTGCGGAATCTCGATATCAAATTCTTCCTCAATTCCCATTATGATCTGAAACACATCCAGTGAATCCGCACCAAGATCATCCACGAACGTGGTCTCCGGTGTGATTTCATCCGCATCGACATTCAATACTTCAGCAATAATACTCTGCAATTTTTCAAATTCCATAACAAAAATCTCTCCTTACTTTGATTCTTCGTTTTTATGTATTGCCATCTCAATCTTCTCACTGATCTTCTGCTGCTTGAACTGGACACACTGATATACGGAGTGCTCCACTTCCACCGCCTTCGCACTGCCGTGTGTTTTAACAACAAGTCCCTTCAGTCCAAGAAGCGGTGCACCGCCGTACTGCGATGCATCAAAGGACTTCAATGTCTTTTTCAGTGCCGGCTTGATCAGCATGCCGCCGATCGCTGTCTTTACGTCTGACTTCAGGCCTTCCTTGATCTTTTTGATCATCACGCCGCCGACACCTTCGTAAAGCTTCAAAATGACATTTCCTACAAACGCCTCACATACGACTACATCGCATGCCCCGGCCGGAATATCCCTTGCCTCAATGCTTCCGGTGAAATTGATATCATCACACTGCTTCAGAATCGGAAATGTCTCTTTGACCAGCGCATTTCCCTTTTCTTCCTCCGCACCAATGTTGACAATACCCACTTTCGGCTGTTTTACGCCCACAACATGTTCCATATAAATAGAACCCATCTTTGCAAACTGAACAAGATGAGAAGATCTGGCATCCACATTGGCTCCGCAGTCGATCAGAAGCGCTACGCCGTCCTTCGTCGGAATCAGCGGTGCAAGTGCCGGACGCTCAATTCCTTTGATTCTTCCGACAATCGCCTGCCCTCCTACAAGTACTGCGCCTGTGCTGCCTGCAGATACAAATGCATCCGCCTGGCCCCGACGTACCATCGTCAAACCGACCACGATCGAAGAATCCTTCTTCGTTCGGATCGCAGCCACCGGCGGCTCTGCGGTCTCAATTACCTGTGAAACAGGCACCACTTCAACCCGGTCAGCGGGATACGTGTATTTTTTCAGCTCACGTTCCACTGCGTCCTGTAAGCCGGTAAGGATCAGATGAATATCCTCATGATTGTTGACCGCTGCAATCGCGCCCTTCACAATCTCTTCTGGTGCATTGTCGCCTCCCATTGCATCGACGACTACACGTACTATTTCACTCATAATTTTTCCTCCTGCATTTCTATTACATAATATACTAAACATCATTCTAAAAAGCAACAGAAAATTATCGGGCTTTTATTGCCGGTTGTTTTTGTTCAGAGCCTGCACCTCCAAAATGCTCCGCATTTCGTCGGTGCGGCGTATCCGCCAAATGAAATTTCACTTGGCTCTGAACAAAAACAAAAAATCTGCCGCCGGATAAACTCCGTACGGCAGATCCTCTGTTACCTTCCCACGAGGATTAATCCTCTACCGGGATGATTTCTTTCTTGTTGTAAGTTCCACAAGCCTTGCAGACTCTGTGCGGAAGCATCAGCGCTCCACATTTGCTGCACTTTACAAGATTCGGAGCAGTCATTTTCCAGTTTGCTCTTCTCTTATCTCTTCTTGCCTTGGAAGTTTTATTCTTCGGACAGATAGACACGGTAACACCTCCTTAAAGCTCTAATTTACTCAAAATCAGAACCACAGAAACTGCGGCTTCTGTTTATCAGGAAACTGCTTTCGCTACTTTCCTGCATTGTTGAAAATATCAAGGATTTTTGCCATTCTTGGATCACGCACTGTCGTATCACAATCGCAGGAACCAAGGTTCTGGTTCTTCCCGCATACCGGGCAGAGACCTTTACAGTCCTCTTTGCAGAGTATCCGCTCCGGCCATACCAGCAGTGCCTCGTCATGAACAAGCTGATCAGTATCCAGGCTGTATCCATCAATATAATCTTTGTCTTCTGCATCCAGCTCATTTTCAAACTGAATGTCTATTCCGGAAACCACCGGTTCCAGACACCGCGCACAGGGAATCAATACTTCCAGGGACGCCTGACCACTTATCATCAGCTTTTTTTCTCCTTTATTCTCTATTGTAAGAGAAAGCGGAGACGCACTTTTGATCTTGAAATCGCCAAAACGATAAGACAATGCACTCAGCGTGATGTCAGCCTCGCGTTTTATCACCTTGCCGTCGGTTAAAAGAACTTCCGTAAGGTCTACCAAGACATATTCCTCCTTTAACGCACTTTTTAGATTATACCCGTATGACAGCTGTTTGTCAACAAATTTTTCAGAAAATTTTTACTTTGCAGCTGTTACAAGCTCTACGGTCTCACGGCAGATTGCCAGCTCCTCGTTGGTCGGGATAACTGCAACCTTTACCTTGGAATCCTCAGTGGAAAGTACGAAGTTCTCGCCGCGCTTCTTGTTCATCTCCGGATCCATCTTGATTCCGAGGTATCCAAGATAGGACAGAACCTTTGCACGTACTACGTCTGCATTCTCGCCGATACCGCCGGTGAATGCGATTGCATCAACGCCGTTCATTGCTGCTACATAGGAACCAACGTATTTTGCTACGCGGTAGCAGAATGCATCGATTGCAAGTGCTGCTGCCTCGTTTCCGTTGTCCATTGCCTCTTCCAGATCACGGAAATCGCTGGACAGACCGTTTGACAGTGCCATAACGCCGGACTCTTTGTTCAGAATGCGAACCATCTCTTTGACATCGATGTTCTCTTTCTTGCATACGAACTCAAGAACTGCCGGATCCAGATCACCGGAACGTGTTCCCATGATCAGGCCCTCCAGAGGAGTCAGACCCATGGAAGTATCTACGCATTTTCCGTTCTCTACTGCACTGATGGAAGCACCGTTGCCCAGGTGGCATACGATCACTTTGCTGTTGTCCTTGTCAAGTCCAAGATATTTGATGGTCTCTTTGGATACGAAGCTGTGAGAAGTTCCATGGAAGCCGTACTTACGTACTGCATATTTCTCATAATACTTGGTCGGGATTGCATAGCGATATGCCTTCGGCGGCATGGTCTGATGGAATGCGGTATCGAATACTGCTACGTTCGGCTTGCCCGGCATCAGCTCCATGCAGGCACGGATTCCCATCAGGTTTGCCGGATTGTGCAGCGGTCCAAGATCACAGCACTCGTCGATAACAGAGATTACTTCGTCGTTGATGATAACGGACTGTGTAATCTTGGAACCTCCGTGCAGTACACGGTGTCCGATCGCCTCTACCTCGTCCAGACTCTTTAATACGCCGGTCTTCGGATTTACGAGTGCATCCAGTACCATTTTGATTGCCTCGGTATGGGTCGGCATCGGAGCCTCTGTGATCTCCTTCTCTCCGCCTGCCGGCTGATATACCAGTCTTCCGTCAAGTCCGATACGCTCGCAGAGACCCTTTGCCGCAACAGCCTCTGTCTCGGAATTGATCAGCTGGAATTTCAGGGAAGAACTTCCGCAGTTGACTACTAATACGTTCATTTCTAATATCCTCCTGGGTTTGTGTATATCTTTATTCTTTTATTGTAACTGCTTAGAGCCAGCTTCCAGCACACCGGCATCCACCCCTGTGTCCTGAAATTTCGTCTGGCTCTTAAGATTACTTTTATTATTTATTCTGGCACTGTACTGCTGTGATTGCTACTACGCCTACGATGTCGTCTGCGGAGCATCCACGGGACAGGTCATTGACCGGAGCTGCGATACCCTGGGTAACCGGGCCGTATGCCTCTGCCTTTGCCAGTCTCTGTACAAGCTTGTATCCGATGTTTCCTGCATCCAGGTTCGGGAAGATCAGGACATTTGCCTTGCCTGCAACGTCGCTGTCCGGAGCCTTTGCTGCACCTACGCTCGGAACGATTGCTGCATCAAGCTGCATCTCTCCGTCGAGTTTGAGATCCGGATTCTGCTCTTTTGCGATCTTTGTTGCCTCTACCACTTTGTCTACCAGTGCATGCTTTGCACTTCCCTTTGTAGAGTGGGAAAGGAATGCTACCTTCGGCTCTGCACCTACGAGGGAACGGAAAGACTCCGCAGAAGATGCTGCGATTGCTGCCAGCTCTTCCGGTGTCGGATCCTGATTCAGACCGCAGTCTGCAAATACGAATGTGCCGTTCTCGCCAAACTCGCAGTTCGGAACTTCCATCAGGAAGAATGCGGAAACGAGCTTTGTACCCGGCTTTGTCTTCAGGATCTGAAGGCACGGTCTTAATGTATCGGCGGTAGAATGGCATGCGCCGGATACCATACCGTCTGCATCGCCCATCTTTACCATCATAACACCATAGTACAGGTACTGATTCAGAAGAATCTCCTTTGCCTGCTCCGGTGTCATACCCTTTTTGGATCTTAATTCAACCAGTTTGTCAATATATGCAGCCGTTCTGTCAGAAGTAGCCGGATCTACAACCTTGATTCCTGTCAGGTCAAGACCCTCTCCGTTTTTCTTTACATCCTCCTCGGTACCAACCAGGATAATGTCTGCGATACCTTCCTTGAGGATCTTTGCAGCTGCCTCATAGGTTCTTCTGTCTTCAGACTCCGGTAATACAATCGTCTTTTTGTCTGCTTTTGCTTTCTCTTTCAGAACATCAATAATTGCCATGACTCATGGACTCCTTTCGTATTGTAACTGCCGCTTCTCCTGCGCCCGGCAAAGCCGCCTGCTGACCTGTTTTTGCGCGCAGGTATACAGTTATCGTGTTTCAGCTATCACGATTATAACCCAAATTCTTACAGCGGACAAGATGAAATTTGCGTTGCGAACCGCTTTTTTGTCTGATAAAATGGGTTTTACACGTATTGTTTTGAAAAGAAAACAAAGTACCGTCTGAAATGACGGCAGCCACAAAGGAGGTTCCATGCGTACCGTCGGTATCATCGCAGAATACAATCCGTTTCATTCCGGTCACGAATACCATTTAAAAGAGGCAAAAAAGAAAGCGGCGGCAGACTATGCCGTCGTCGTCATGAGTCCGGATTTTGTCCAGCGCGGCACCCCGGCCATTTTTGACAAATATACCCGTGCCGAAATGGCGCTTCGCTCAGGCGCCGATCTCGTGCTCGAGCTGCCCGTCTGTTACGCCTGCGGAAGTGCGGAATTTTTCGCAGAAGGTGCTGTGGCACTGCTTGACCGGATTGGTGTTGTGGATGCGCTGTGTTTCGGGAGTGAGGCAGAAGAATCTGCATTTCTTTCCGAAAACAGGAATATTGAAGTTTCTTCCTTCAGGGAGTCTCCGGATATCTGTGCTTTTTCTGAATTTGAAAATACTAAAATATCCCTTTTTATGCGCGCGGCCGATTTTCTTTTAAATGAACCGGAGTTCTATCGCCATCGTCTCCAAAGCCTGCTTCGCGCCGGAAAAACGTTCCCGCAGGCGCGCGCCGAGGCACTGCAGGCGGAAGATCCCGCTCTCGCTGCCCTGCTTGGTACCCCGAACAACGTACTCGGCGTCGAATACTGCAAGGCGCTGCAGAAATTTTCTTCTGCGATCCGCCCGCTTCCGATCCGAAGAGAGGGAAACGGGTATGACAGTACTTCTCTTGAGGGGGATTTCTGCTCAGCAACGGCACTGCGGCAGGCGCTGCTTACCGATTTCTGCCAGGAATCTCTGACCTACATTCCGGAAAGCTGCCGTCCCCTCTTTGAAAAAGCTGCTTTGGCTCCCGTCTCGCCGGACGACCTGCTCCCGTTTCTGATTCCGAAGCTTTTAGAACGCAACGATTTTTCTGACATTCTCGATATCTCCTCCGACCTGTCCGACCGCATCGCAAAAAATCGTTTTTCCTGTATCGGGCATTCTTACGATGAGATCATCGATCTGCTCAAAACGAGACAGCTGACACAGGTTCGGATTCAGCGCGCACTGCTGCACCTGATTCTCAGTCTTCGCACCAAAGACCTGTGTACATTCCGTGCAGATGGGATGATCTATTACGCAAAGGTGCTCGGTTTTCGATCTGAGGCTTCCCCACTGATGCATGAAATTAAAAAAAGCAGCCGGATTCCGCTGATCGTAAAACCAGCGAAGGCTGCTTCTCTTTTAAAAGAATACTGGGGCGACGAATGCCAGAGTGCATCAAATGCGGAGCAGATGCTCCGTCAGGATTTTATGGCCTCTCACCTTTACCGCAGTATTCTTTCCTACAAATATCAGGTTCCGTTTCGATCGGAATATCAGTTAAGCCCGGTGATTTTTACCAGTATCTTCTCGCACACACCGGCGTCTGATAATATGCGTCGGAAATAATGATTCCCTTATTTGAGTTGGCCGCATGCACGATCTGGCCGCCTCCGATGTAGATTGCCACATGATCGATGCTTCCCGTCGAATTGTAGAAGAGCAGGTCACCCGGCTGCAGGCTGCCAAAATCAACGGATGTTCCTCCGTAGGACTGTGCCTCTGCCGTTCTGGAAAGCCCGATTCCAAAGTTGGCAAATACAGAAAGGGTAAATCCGGAACAGTCTGCTCCATTTGTCAGGCTGGTACCGCCCCATACGTATGGATTGCCGACAAACTGTACTGCGTAGTTCGCGATCTGCTGACCCACATCATAAGACGGTGCCTCCGTCTCCGGTGCACTTGTCTCCGGTTCTGTCCACGGTGTATCCGTTTCCGGCGCACTTGTCTCCGGCTCGGTCCACGGTGTATCTGTCTCTGGTGCACTCGTCTCCGGCTCGGTCCACGGTGTATCTGTTTCTGGTGCACTTGTCTCTGGCTCGGTCCATGGTGTATCCGTTTCCGGCGCACTTGTCTCCGGCTCGGTCCACGGTGTATCCGTTTCCGGTGCACTTGTCTCTGGCTCGGCCCACGGTGCCTCCGTTTCCGGTGCACTTGTCTCCGGCTCGGTCCACGGTGTATCCGTTTCCGGTGCACTCGTCTCCGGCTCGGTCCACAGCGCCTCCGTCTCCGGTGCACTCGTCTCTGGTTCGGTATATGGTGCCTCGGTTTCTGGTACGGTCTCCTGCGGATTCTCCGCCGATGTATCCGCTACATCATTCCAGCTTTCTGCTGCCTGCTGTTCTGCCGCGAGCCGTGCCTGTTCTTCTTCGATCGTCTCCGCCTGCGGATAATATACATTATATCCTACATAATATGCATCGATATATCCGTATACATCATCACCGAGCGCCACCTTCATCCAGTCGCCACTCCAGTCCACAACCTCCAGTTCCTGATCTTTCGACGCAACCGTCACCACATCGCTGTCTTCACTTGGTGCTGTCCGGACATTTAACTGATCCGGGTAAACCTCCGCCACACGGTATGCCGCCTGCTCCGCAATGCTCTCCGCTTCTGCTCCCGTAGCAAAATACTCTGCTTTCACGTAGCCTTCTGCATTTCCGGAACGGATCTTGTACCAGTCTCCATCCTGTTCCTCAATCTCAGCTGCACCATGATTGTAAATCTTAGCTACCACTTCGCTGTCTGTATCAGGGTTCTGACGAATATTAATATATTCCTCACACCGTGCGAAAGCAAGCGTTCCCGTTACCGCAGCATCACTTTGCTCTTCTGCCGCCGCCGGTACTGCCTGCATGCTGGTCAATATGCTGCTTATCATCACCCCCAGCGAAAGCAGTTTTGAAATTCTCCTTTTCATCTGTTGTTTCCTCCTTCTGAATCTCTTAAATATTACAAAATTATTTCATGCATGCAATCAGATAATAACAATTTTGTATTTTGTAGTCAATACACTTCATTTTTTCTTAATAATTCCTTTATTTTTTATTCTTCAACCTTTTTGCAACATTTTTATTTTCCGGATTGTATTCCATTTTGAAACCAGTTAACCAAACAAAACAAAAAGCAAAATGAATTGCAATACTTGTTTTGAACGAAACACGAAAGGAAATTTTATATCATGAAAAAAACAATTCTCTTTATTATCCTTTGTCTCTCTTTCTGCAGAAGCATTTACGCTTGCAATCTGGACTTACGATGATTATTCTTATTCTCTTATGCTCTCTGACCCGCTGTCGCATGATGCATGGAGCGAACTCATCTGCAGTATTGACTGACGCAATCATCCACCCTTTATATACCTGATGCAGGAAGACGCTCGTCCGCCTACAATAACAAAGCGCTGTCACAGCCATCCAGACTGTAACAGCGCTTCTTTTTCTTCTTTTTCTTCTTTTTATTAATTCTTGAAACTGTGAATCGGCGCCGGAATCCGTCCTCTGCGGTTTACAAACGCATCGCAGGAATAATTGTTCACCGGCATAATCGGCGCATAGCCAAGCAGACCGCCAAACTCTACCGTCTCTCCGACTTTCTTTCCGATTACCGGAATCAGACGAACCGCCGTCGTCTTCTGGTTTACCATACCGATCGCCATCTCATCCGCAATGATACCGGAAATCGTGGTCGCCTTGGTATCGCCCGGGATTGCGATCATGTCAAGTCCAACGGAGCAGACACAGGTCATTGCCTCCAGCTTTTCGATCGTAAGTGCACCCGCGCGCACCGCATCGATCATGCCCTGATCCTCGCTGACCGGGATAAACGCACCGCTCAAACCGCCGACATAGGAGGAAGCCATGACGCCGCCTTTTTTCACCTGATCGTTCAAAAGTGCCAGCGCTGCCGTCGTGCCCGGTGCTCCCGCATACTCCAGACCGATCTCGCAGAGGATATCTGCCACGCTGTCTCCGATCGCCGGAGTCGGTGCCAGAGAAAGATCTACGATACCAAACGGAACGCCAAGACGTTTCGATGCCTCCTGTGCTACCAGCTGGCCGACACGCGTTACCTTAAATGCAGTCTTCTTGATTGTCTCGCACAGCACCTCAAAGTTCTTGCCGCGTACCTCTTCAAGTGCATGCTTTACAACGCCCGGTCCGCTGACGCCGACATTGATGATTGCATCTGCTTCCGTCACGCCGTGGAACGCGCCTGCCATGAACGGATTGTCGTCCGGTGCATTGCAGAAGACAACCAGCTTTGCACAGCCAAGGGAGTCATGCTCCTTTGTGCGCTCTGCCGTCTCCAGGATCACATCGCCGAGCAGCCGAACTGCATCCATATCGATACCGCATTTGGTAGAGCCGACATTGACAGAGCTGCAGACAAAATCGGTCTCCGCAAGTGCAATCGGGATCGAGCGGATCAGATTTTCATCCGCGCGCGTCATTCCCTTTGACACAAGCGCTGAGTAACCGCCGAGAAAATTGACGCCGACGGTCTTTGCTGCGCGATCCAGTGTCTTTGCAATTGTCACGAAATCTTCCGGCGTACGGCAGGCACTTCCGCCCACAAGTGCAATCGGAGTCACCGAAATTCGCTTGTTGACGATCGGAATTCCAAACTCTTTCTCGATCTCCTGTCCCATTGCCACGAGCTTTTCTGCGACTGTCGTGATTTTATCGTAAATATTTTTGTTCAGCTGCTCCAGATCATCCGTGATACAGTCCAGCAGACTGATGCCCAGCGTGATGGTACGCACATCCAGATTTTCCTGGGAAATCATTTTATTTGTTTCATTTACTTCAAATAAATTAATCATGTCTTCTCCTTTGCGTTCCGGTTAAATGCGGTGCATCATATTGAAAATATCCTCATGCTGGCAGAGAATGGAAACTCCGATCTCCTCTCCGAGATGTGCCAGTTCGTCTGCGATCTGATCCGTTGCTTTCGGAGATTTTGTCGCATCAGTCACCATCATCATGTTGAAAAAGCCCTGCACGATTGTCTGTGAGATATCCAGAATATTTACATTATTATCGGCAAGATACGTACAAACCTTTGCGATGATACCAACAGTATCCTTTCCTACTACCGTAATGATTGTCTTTTTCATAGGGTCCTCCTCTTTCCGGTATTCCGGATATTATTTTTCCAAAGCGGATCTTTGCGTTTTCCTTTTTGGTCTGCTTCCGCTAATCCGTCTTAGATTCTTTCTTTTTCGTATTTCAAGTTTATTTTTCTTTGTTTTCGGCGCTCAATGATCTGCATATTTCAAGGAATGCTTCTCCTGGTACATCGTTTCGTAAATAACTATACCAATCGCGCTGGATGCGGATTCGAGTGTGCTGATGAAAAAACGCAGGCGTAGCGGGCTACGCTGAGGCTTTTTCATCTGTGCAATCGGATTCGCAGACAAGCGAGTAGTATAGTTATTTCGCTAACGATGTACTGGTTCACACCGCGATCATCCGCGACGGCATATCCCGCTTTGCAATCTCGATCGGAAAATCCTTTGCCTGATACGGATTGTCTCCCTGCGTAATCTCGGTACACACAGTCGCCATGGCAAGCGCCTCGTAATTATTTTCCTTGCTCAGATGTCCGAGCATCACAGCTTTCATATGGTCGTTTAAAATCTCACCGAGCAGCCGCCCGGCATTGTCATTGGAAAGATGCCCTTTCCGACCCAGAATCCGCTGCTTGAGATAATACGGGTAGGAACCGACCTGCAGCATATTCACATCGTGGTTCGATTCCAACAGCACCGCATCCAATCCCTTTAGATGTTCAATGATATAATCATCATAATAGCCAAGGTCCGTCGCCACTGCAACCGATTTTTCCCCGCTGCGCATCCGGTAGGCCACCGGCTCCGCCGCATCGTGCGACACGCGAAACGGCTGCACCTCCAGATCGCCAAGTTCGAAATGGCAGTCCGGTGTCACTGTATGAAAAAGCCCAGCATCCACCTTGCCAAGCAGCTGCTGTTCCAGCATAGCGTTTATCGTGCCCGGCGTCGAATAAATCGGGATTCCATATTTTCGCGCCAGCACGCCGAGTCCCTTGATATGATCGGAATGCTCGTGTGTGACCAGTATCGCGTCCAGCTCCTCCGGCTTGCGGTCAATCGCATGCATTCCTTCCTTCACACGCTTCCCGCTGATTCCGGCATCGATCAGGACGCTCGTTCTTTCTGTGCCCACGAAAATGCAGTTTCCGCTGCTTCCGCTCGCAATACTACAGAAATCCATGTTCTCTCAGTCCTTTGTCAATTTGTTCATATGTATTTTCCACAAAATCACTGCTGTTGTCAATCACTAATTTACAACCGCTGCGATATCCTTCTTCGTCTCTCTGATTTGCCATCACGCTGCGGATCTTTTCCGGGCTGTAGCCGCGGGAGCTTTGCAGCCGTTTTGTCCTTGCTGCCTCGTCTGCATAAATGTACCAGATCTCATCGCAGATCTGATCATACCCATCCTCCAGCAGCAGTGCCGCCTCAATCGTCACAAACGGCACAGCTCCTTTTTTTCGTTCCTGTGCAATTATTTCTATTATATAAGTCTTCACAGCAGGATGTACGATCCGGTTTAAAACCTTCAGCTGCTTTTGATCTGCATAAACAATTTTTCCCAGTATTTCCCGGTTGATCCTGCCATCCGGAAACAAGATTTCTCTGCCAAAGCAGTTCACAATCGCATCATAGCAGTCGCCGCCCGGCTGCTGCAAAAGATGCGCACACCGGTCCGCCTCAATCACCCGCGCGCCATAATGATCCGCAAGGTAACCAAGCACCGTACTTTTTCCGGCACCCACGCCGCCGGTGATTCCGAGTACTTTCATCTCCCTTTCTCCCGCTGTCTCTTTCTTATCTCCGCTCATTTCACACCTTCTTCGCTGTCCTCAACAACATTTATCGTGATTTTCATTCACGCTCTGTTGCACTGTATTCTATTCTCACGAACAATTCAATGCCTCATTCCCTGTCCGTTTCAATGATTTCATTCTCATTTCCCTGCATTCTTTGTTCCATCCGCGGTTTCAGCATTCTTCTATTTCGCCTCATACCAGTTGCCGCCCGAGTGTACATCGACCTCCAGCCGCACCCGGAGATCAGCCGCATGCATCATTTCTTCTTTCAGAAGCTCGCGCACTTCCTCCAGTTCCTCTTTGGCCGTCTCGATCAGCAGTTCATCGTGCACCTGCAAAATCAGCCGGGATTTCAGTCCGCGCGCCCGCAGCTTCTGATCCACCCGAATCATCGCGATTTTGATGATATCGGCCGCCGTTCCCTGAATCGGAGCATTCATCGCGACGCGCTCCCCAAACGAACGCTGCATAAAATTCGAAGATTTCAGCTCCGGCATCGGGCGGCGTCTGCCAAACATCGTTGTCACATAACCGTCCTTTTTGGCATCCTCCACCGTGCGATCCAGAAATTCTTTAATTCCCGGGTACGTCTTGAAATACTGCGCGATGTACTCCTGCGCCTCTTTTCTTGTGATGCTCAGGTCCTGGCTTAAGCCAAACGAGCTGATTCCATAGACAATTCCGAAATTGACCGCCTTCGCATTGCGGCGCAGCAGCGGCGTCACCTCCTCCGGCGCTACATGAAACACCTGAGAAGCCGTGATTGTATGGATATCCTGTGCATCCTGATACGCCTGAATCAGCATTTCATCCCCGGAAAGATGCGCCAGCACGCGAAGCTCGATCTGCGAATAGTCGGCATCGAGGAACACATACCCTTCTTTTGGCACAAATACCTTTCGAATCAGTCGTCCAAGCTCCATACGGATCGGAATGTTCTGAAGATTCGGCTCCGCACTGCTTAAGCGCCCGGTCGCCGTGATTGTCTGATGGAATTTTCCATGAATCCGTCCGTCCGGCTGAATGTAGTTTGCAAGTCCTTCCGCATACGTCGATTTCAGCTTCGTCAACTGACGGTACTCCAGAATATCCGACACAATCGGATACTCCTCGGCCAGCTTTTCCAGGACATCGGCCGCCGTCGAGTAGCCGGTCTTCGTTTTCTTTCCATGCGGAAGCTGCAGCTTTTCAAAGAGAATCACGCCGAGCTGCTTCGGAGAATTGATATTGAATGCTTCACCGGCCTCCTCGTAGATCTTCTGCTCCAGCTCGGCAATTCTTCCGGTCAGCTGCTCCCCGTAAGCCTTCAATTCCTCTCTTCTGACACCGATTCCTTCTTTTTCCATGTGGTACAGCGTTGCCGCGAGCGGCATCTCAACCGTCTCGAACAGCTCCCACATGTTTTCCTCATTTAGCTGACGCTTCAGCTGCGGCCACACCTCATACGCAACCGCCGCCGTCCGGCACACATACGTCAGAAACTCCCCGCTGCCCTCTTCCTTTGCCGCCGAAAGTGTCTTTTTCCCGAGCAGTTCGCTTCTCGACGGAATCATCCAGTTCAGATAATCGTGCGCGAGATCCTCGCACTCATAGCTTCCCTTCAGCGGGTTGAGCAGGTAAGCTCCAATCGATGCATCCCACAGCTGTTTCTGTTTTCCCAGAACCTCTTCTTCCAGATAAGTCAGCTGCTCCTTTAAATGAATCGTGACTGCCTCCTGCGCCTGTGCGATTGCTTCCGAAAGCTTTTCGCCCAGATATGCCTCTGTCAGAAAACCGCCGCACGCAACAAACCGCGCCTTCTTCTCCTCCGCACAGATTGCCGCGCCGAGCAGGGTGCTCTCCTCATGAATCAGATTGACCGCGATGCACGTTCCTTTCAGGCTCTCAAAAAACTGCTCTGCTTCCCCAAAGTCCTGAATGAGAGAAAATTCCTCGCCGTTTTCTTCTTCCTGCTCCTCGATCTGGAAGCGGCCGAGCAGGTTTTTAAACTCCAGCCTGCGGCACAGCTCCAGCGCCTCTTTCGTGTAAAGATTTTCAATTTTCGCCGCATCCTTTTCCAGTGTAAACGGCACCTGAAGATCGATCGTCGCCAGTGTCTTGCTCATCTGTGCCAGATCGTAATGCTCCCGCAGGGACTCGCGCGCTCTCGTCGGCGTGATTTCATCCACGTGCGCATACGCCTCTTCGATCGAACCGTAGGTGACAATAATCTTTGTCGCCGTTTTCTCACCAATGCCCGGCACACCCGGAATGTTGTCACTCGTATCTCCCATCAGCGCCTTTACATCGATAAATTCGGTTGGTGTCACCTGGTAACGCTCCTGCACTTCCTTTGCGTAATAGTCTTCGATCTCCGTTCCTGTTGCCTTTGTCTTCGGAATCCGGACGCGGATCTTCTCCGTTGCAAGCTGCAGAAGGTCGCGGTCTCCGGAAACGATCGATACATCCATGCCCTCGCGCTCCATCTGACGTGATACTGTCCCGAGGATATCATCCGCCTCGTATCCCTCCAGCGACATCACCGGGATCTGCATGGCAGAGAGCATTTCCTTCATCAGCGGCACCTGCTCCCGCAATTCCTCCGGCATCGGCTTTCGCGTGCCTTTGTATGCCTCATACATTTTGTGGCGGAACGTCGGCGCATGGAGATCGAACGCCACCGCCACATAACCGGCTTTCTCCTCCTCCAGTACCTTAAATAAAATATTCAGGAATCCGTACACCGCATTTGTATGCTTCCCCTCACTGTTTGTCAGCACCGGAATACCGTAATACGCGCGGTTCAATATGCTGTGTCCGTCAATCAGTACTATTTTTTCTGCCATTTGCAATCTGCTCCTCTTCTATTTCCATTCTGCCCGGGGCTGATTTTTCTCACTTACTTTTTGTGCCCTCTCCCGCTTTTGAATTGTTCGTCTCCTGAGTTTTCGTCTGTTTTACGGAAGTTTTTTCATTTTTTGCTTCCGTCTGTTTTGCAGAAGTTTTCCCGCTGTTTGTTTCTGTCTGCTTTTGTAATACCTCTTTTTCACGCGTCTCCTGCGCTGCCTTTTCTGCGGTTGTCTCTTTCTGCGTTTCTTTCTGAGAAGATTCTTTGTTTTGACTTTCTGTCTCGGTCTCTTCCCGCAGCTCCGATTCCGACACTTCCTCTGTCTCCAGCACTTTCTGTCCACGGTAATTCATATGCAGGATTGCCCGCTCGATCAGAGTACTCTGCTGAGCCCCGCGTTCGATCTCATATCCGGTATACACGCTGACGCCAAGCAAAAGCTCGGCCGCAAGTACCAGAACGCCAAGCAATATCCCGGCAATTTTTCTGCGAATGATTCCTCTTTTTGTCGCCCGGATCTCATTTTTCAGCATATTTCGGAAATCATAATTGTGACAGCCGCCGGAATCCAGCAGATCCAGCGCCTGATACACGGTATAATACGTATCCAGTTCATCCATACAGTCACTGCAGTGTTCCACGTGATACAGAAACTGTTCCAGTTCCCGATCCGGCAATTCTTTTTTTACGTAGGCTGTAATCAGACGGCGCGCTTCGTTGCAGGTCATGGCAGCGATCCTCCTTCTTCCGGTAATTCTGGTAAATTTTTTCCATCAGGAAACACAAAACGTCCCCGTCTGACGTGGCGCTTCTGCAATTTCCTCATGAAATTTTTATGATATTTCCTATGATACTTCTTAATCCGCTTTGTGGCAAGGTATATTTGCAAATAGCGCTTTCTCTTTTTTCCGGAATCTGATAGAATAAAAAGTAAAAAAGGAATGGATACACAACAAAAAATTTACATATGAAATGGAGTCTCTGCAATGAAAGAAAAACTTTACACAATACCGCTCAACGATGCGGTCAATGAAAACGATGAATGCCCGTTCTGCTTCATCGAACGCAAGTTGGAGCAGGACATGATTAATTTTGTGCTCGGCAGCTCTTCTTCCTATATGGAGAGCGACATCCGCGAGCAGACTGACAATATCGGCTTCTGCCGGACGCACATGAAAAAAATGTTTGATTTCGGCAATACGCTCGGCAATTCCCTGATCCTTAAAACGCATTATCAGAAGCTTTTGAAGGAATTCGCCCAGCAGACTGCTCATTTCACGCCGGGAAAGTCTTCCCTGATCAGCCGGATCAAAAAACAGACGTCCGAATCGAATTCCGTTGCCGCCTGGGCGCTGCAAAAAGACTGCTCCTGCTACGTCTGCAACGGACTGCAGCAGAATTTTGACCGCTACATGGAAACCTTTTTCTATATGTATACAAAAGACAGCCAGTTCCACGAAAAAATCAAAAATGGAAAGGGCTTTTGTCTCCACCACTTCGGTCTGCTCTGCGAAAATGCCGACCGCTATTTAAACGACAAACAGAAGGCAGAATTTTATCCGGAAATCTTTGCCCTGATGGAGCGCAATCTGCAGCGGCTTGAGGAGGATGTTTCCTGGCTGATCGACAAATTCGACTACCGCAACAAGGATGCCGACTGGAAGACTTCCAAGGATGCACTGCAGCGCGGTATGCAGAAGCTGCGCGGAGGATATCCGGCAGACCCGCCATTCAAGCAGAAATAAGTGCATCCAAAAATTCTTATCTTTGTTTATTTTGTAAAAATTACAGGCAGGAGCCTGACACACTATTTCAGTGCCGGACTCCTGCCTGTTTTTCTTTCTTTTGCAATTGGTTTGCAGACGCTCCGTCAGTTCAGCTCTGTTCCAGACTTTTCGCCCTTGAGATAAGCCATTGCATTGTCCATCGTTGTCTGGCTGATTGCGCCGAGTGCCTCCTGTGTCAGGAATGCCTGATGGGAGGTCACGATTACATTCGGGAAGGACAGCAGACGCGCTGTTGTGGAATGCATCAGGATATCGTCCTCACGGTTCTCATACACGTTCTGTGTCTCCTCCTCGTATACGTCGAGTCCTACGCCGAAGAACTTGCGCTCGCGGATTCCTGCAATCAGATCGTCCGTCTTTACGAGGCCGCCTCTCGAGGTGTTTACCAGAATCACGCCGTCCTTCATCTTATTGATCGTATCGATGTTGATCATGTGATGGGTATTTTCCATCAGCGGGCAGTGCAGGGAGATCAGGTCGCTCTTTGCAAGCAGCTCGTCCAGCTCCACATACTCCACGAAATCCAGATCCGGATTGTGGTACATATCGTATCCGATTACCTTCATGCCAAATCCGTGGCAGATCCGCGCCATCGCTGCTCCGATCTTACCAGTTCCAACGATACCTGCTGTCTTTCCATAGAAGTTTACACCGGTCAGTCCGACGAGGCTGAAGTTGTTCTCGCGCACACGCATATAAGATTTGTGCAGATGACGGTTGACTGCCATTGCAAGTGCCATCGCATGCTCTGCAACTGCCTCCGGAGAATAGCCCGGCACACGCATTACCTTGATGCCATATTTTGTTGCTGCTTCCAAATCAACATTATTGAATCCGGCGCAGCGCATCAGAATCAGTTTTACGCCCCGCTCGCTCAGCACCTTGATCGTTTTCTCGCTCACATCAGAGCTTACAAATGCACAGATTGCTTCACTGTCCTGTACATAAGATGCGGTCTTCGGGGAAAGTTCTGTCTCCCAGTATTCCAGCTCCAGTTCCGGATACTGTTCCTTGATTTTATTAAAAGAATCCTTGTCATAGCTTTTTGCTGCAAAAAATGTAATACGCATGTGAAGCTCCCTTCTCCAGAGTGAATTGAAAATGATTCCTGTACTCTGGCTCTGCTGCTGTGTTTTATTGTTCTGTGTTTTATTGTTCTGTGTTTCCGGATTTTTTCTTTCCGGTCTCTCTTTTATTCGTTAATAATTTAACATGTATTTTTTCATTCTGCAATTGGCAGTTCGCTTATTTTTTCTATTAATTCTGCTATTTCCTGTACATATTGTTCCCTGCTTTGTTCTTTTTTATTCAATTCATCAAATATCACCCTTTAAAAACTGGAATTCTTCTCTGTTTCGCCCTGTTTTTATGATTTTATCCTGTTCTTCGTATTTTATATTGATAATCTTTTAACAATAATTTAGAGTAACTATCCGCTTTAACTTCGCCGCCTGCCGTTTCACAGCCGCCTGCCGTTTCACTGCATTTTTTTCTTGCATCCTATGAAAAAGTATGCTAGAATATATGAGTGTCAATTTTGTGCCGCTGTGGCGGAATTGGCAGACGCACTTGACTCAAAATCAAGCGGGTAACACCGTGCCGGTTCGAGTCCGGCCAGCGGCATCAAAAAGCTTTGGAGCAAAATGTTCCAGAGCTTTTTCTTTTGCCCAAAACAGGCGGACCACTTCGGCCCGCCTCTCTTCCTTATTGATTATTATTCTTCCTCGTCCGTGCTCTCGATCTCTCCGCAGTAACCGGCATCCGCGATCATCTTCATCGTATCGTCGATGCCCTGTCCGCCTGCGGTCAGATAACCGGAGGCAAAGATGGAATCCACTACCCGGAACAGTGTCGGCTCAATGCCCTTGAAATAAACCTCTCTTCCGGCTGCGCAGCGGATATCCGACTGCGGCACCATCAGTCTTGCAAGGCAGAGTACCTTCATGCAGTATTGCGGTGTCAGGCCGGAAATATCACGGGCTGCCAGGCGCGTTCCCTCAATCGGAAGCAGGAAGTTGATCGGCACCGATTCCGGACGAATCTCACGAATATCCAGCAGCATATCCACAACATCCCCGTGGCTCTCTCCCATTCCGATGATTCCTCCGCAGCACATCTCAAATCCGACGCGGCGCAGCATCCGGATATTCTCGATTCGCTGGTCATACGTATGCGTCGTGCAGATATTCGGGTAAAACGAACGGCTGCTGTTTAAATTGTGGTTGATTCGGTTCAGTCCTGCTTCTTTGAGCATAACCGCCTGCTTTTCGGTTAGAAATCCGATCGAACAGCAGATCTGCGTCCCGTTTTTCTTCATTTTCCGAATGCGACAGGCCAGATCTTCGATCTCTGCATCCGTAAACCGGATTCCGCTAAGACCGATGCAGTGTCTTGCAAGATGCTTGTCGTCAACCAGATCATTGTCCCCGTAAAGCTTCTCATCCGAAACTCTGCGGTATTTCTCGATTGCAGCATGCGATTCACACGACTGTGCGCAATAAGCGCAGTTCTGCGAGCAATTTCCGCTTCTCACGTTTGTCAGCAGCTGAACGCTTACCTTTTTTCCTTTATACTTTGTGCGGAGCTTTCCGGCCGCAGCGATCAGCGTTTCCTCTGCCTCCTCCGGCAGTTCGAGGATCGCCAGTGCCTCCTCCTTTGTCAGCACGTGACTCTCATCCCAGTTTTCCAGTAATGTCAGAATTTCTTTTGTTTCCATATATAAGTACCTTCTTTCCAACTTTTCTTTCGTGAGCATCGTCCTGGCTCATTACCTCAAAAGACTCCGGCAATCCGCTTCGCTACCTGCTCAATGCTTCGCGCGCCTGAAGCAGGGAATACTCATCGCATTCAAATATTTTTTTGGCAATGCTACATTCTTACAGCCATAAAAGAAAGTATAAAAGGAAAAAGCCATAATGTCAACTTATTTTTCATTTCGGTTGACATTATGGCTTTTTCTGTTTTACTTCAAAGTGGCTCCTTGCAATCCTGTTTTATAACCGAATCTTTTTTGGATCCCGGCCACATCGCTGTTTCATTTTTATTTTGCTGCCGCCATATGGTTGATTGCAGTCAGCAGTGCATCGATTGAAGCGCGGATGATATCGGCATCGATACCTGCACCCCAGTGCAGATTGCCGGACTTGTCACGGATACCAACGTATGCAATTGCACGGGAGGAAGAACTCTGCTCCAGCGCGTGCTCCTCGTAGGTGACAAGATCGTACTCAAGGCGGAAATGCTTCTTCATCGCATTGCTTACCGCATTCAATCGGCCGTTTCCGGATGCAACGATGACACTCGTCTTGCCCTCATAGGTGGCTGTAACTTCAGCGATAATTCCATTGTGCTGTTTGAAGTGTACCTCCTCGATCTTGTACGGCTCGGTGATATTCTCAAATTTATCCTTAAAGATCTGGAAGATTTCATCCGGCTGCAGCTCTTTATGCTGTACGTCGGAAACACTCTTCGTCGCGTAGCCCATTGCCTCGCGCATCTTCTTCGGCAGCTTCAGTCCATAATGCTGCTCCAGAATGTAGCCTACGCCGCCCTTTCCGGACTGGCTGTTGATACGGATGACGTCTGCATCGTAGGAACGTCCGATATCGGTCGGGTCGATCGGCAGATACGGTACAGTCCATGTCTCGCAGTTATTCTCCTCGCGGTATTTCATACCCTTTGCGATTGCATCCTGGTGAGAACCGGAGAACGCTGCAAATACAAGGCCGCCGCCATACGGGCTTCTCTCATCCACCTTCATGCCGGTGTATGTCTCATAACACTCTGTGATGTGCGGCATATCCGTAAAGTCAAGCTCCGGATCTACGCCCTGTGCGTACATATTTAATGCAAGTGTTACGATATCCACATTTCCGGTACGCTCACCGTTTCCAAATAACGTTCCCTCGATTCGATCTGCACCTGCAAGAATACCCATCTCTGCATCCGAGATGCCGCAGCCTCTGTCGTTGTGCGGATGAAGTGAAAGAACCACATTCTCACGGTATTTCAGGTGATCGTTCATGTACTCGATCTGGCTCGCATAAACATGCGGCATTGACATCTGCACCGTACTCGGCAGGTTGATGATCGCCTTGCGGTCCGGTGTCGGCTGCCATACATCAAGCACTGCGTTGCAGACCTCTGCTGCGTAATCGATCTCAGTACCGGTAAAGCTCTCCGGGCTGTATTCAAACTGATAGGAAGCATGCTCCTCATCTGCAAGCTTCTTCAGAAGCGCTGCGCCGTCCACTGCGATCTGCTTGATCTCCTCTTTTGACTTGCGGAATACCTGCTCTCTCTGTGCCAGAGAGGTGGAATTGTATACATGCACGATCGCATGCTTTGCACCTTTCAGTGCCTCAAAGGTCTTGCGGATGATGTGCTCTCTCGCCTGTGTCAGCACCTGGATTGTGACGTCATCCGGAATCAGATCCTGCTCGATCAGAGTTCGGAGGAACTGATACTCTGTGTCAGAAGCTGCCGGGAAGCCTACCTCGATCTCTTTAAATCCGATCTCCACCAGCAGTTTGAAAAATTTTACTTTCTGCTCCAGTGACATCGGAACAACCAGTGCCTGGTTTCCATCGCGCAGATCCACGCTGCACCAGATCGGTGCGTGATCTACATACTCTTTCTCTGCCCATTTCATACAGGAAACCGGCGGCATAAAATACTGTCTCACATATTTCTTCGGATTCATCATAGCTTTTATTCTCCTTTTCTGATACTTTCTGGCCATGCGGACTGCTGTCCTTCCCATCCACATGCACATCTGAATTGCTGCCACGCAGCATTCGTTTCACCGGAAGCGCAAAAAAACCGCCTCCCGGGATAAAATCCCAAGAGACGGAAGATTACAAATCTTTCGCGGTACCACTCTTCTTCATGATCGCTCATACACTCTACGGATACGAACAGCCTGCTGTCTTATATCCTGCCCAGGTAACGGTCGGGTAGTCCGTCTGCATCTACTCTCCTGCTGTCTTTCTGATGATTAATCTTTTCGCTCTCCCACTCTTGGTAAACGATTTGCAGGATTTTGGGCAGCCGCTCAAGGGCGAGTTCTTCTTCGTACTTCTGATGTCTCACACCGGCCGACATCTCTCTGAAAAAAGTAACGCAAGCTTACTATTCCCCGTCATTGCATTTTTCTTTTCGCTTTCTTGTAACACTTTACCATCGAAGCGTAAGTTTGTCAATCCTTTTTTTACAGATACCCGTCAACCAAATTCAGTGCGATACAAAGCCCCGTTTTTAATGAATCCCTCTCCACGTACTCCTCCCTTGTGTGCGCTCCCGCACCGCGGCAGGTTCCGACACAGACTGCAGGAATTCCCAGTGAAAGCGGAATATTACAGTCGGTCGAACACGGTACCGGTTTCGGTTTTAACGCACCCGCATCCACAACCGCCTTTTCCACGATTGCGAACAGCTCACCACGCCTCTGCACGTCCACCTCTGCCTCACACGGTCGCTCGCCAATCTGCGCCGCCGCAAGCTTACAGTCTTCTGGCCGTCCGTCTTCCAGATTTTTCAGGCAGGCGTGAAAGCTCTCCTCCATCTTTTTTAAATCCTCCCTGCAGTCCGAGCGGATTTCATAGAGCATTTCAGCTTTCTGCGCAATCGTATTTACCGAGGTGCCGCCCGAAATCACACCGACATTGTAGGTTGTATGCCCGCCGTCCGGCACCTCCTGCTCATACAGCGCACAGATCAGCTTTGCAAGAACCGCATTCGCGCTTGTATTTCCAAAATCAGAAAAGGAATGGCCGCCCTTTGCCGTCACCGTGATGCAATATCGAAGTGAACCGACCGCCTTTGCCGTGTACGTCTCCATCGTAAGATCCAGCGCATAATACGCTGTAATCCGCGACCCAAAATCCCGGCAGATCTGCCTTGCCCCTTTTAGATTTCCAAGCCCTTCCTCTCCGACTCCAAACACGAACAGAAGCCCCTGCTCCTCTTTTTTCTCCCGATAAATCTCTGCGGCATAGCGGGCGGCCAGAAGAAGCGTGCACACATTCGCCGTATCATCCCCGACTCCCGGCGCATAAATCCGTCCGTTTTCTTCCCGGAATGGAAGCTCCTCCTCATCCGGAAATACCACGTCCAGATGTGCTGCAAAAACGACGAGCGGGCCGTTTGCTGTCACATCAATCGGACAGATCACATTTCCCGCCCCATCCTGATATGCCGCCTCTGTCGCATATTTGTGCAGCCAGTCCAGGCAAAACGCCGCCCGCTTTTCCTCTTTTCCCGTCGGCGCCGGAATCCGCGCAAGCTGCTTTAAAAGTTCGTACACTTCTTTTTCGTGTGTTTGGGCAAACCGCTCTTTCTTTTCTGTATTCATGTTTGTCATGCCTCCCAAATATACATACCGCTATTGATCACTGATCTGCAGATCCTGTTCATTGCAGAATTTCAGAAAATATTGTATCCAGTCCAGCTTGTCAGAACGCACAGGTCCGTATCAGATTTGCCATGTGTCGATATCTTTCTTGCCTTTTACATACTGCTAAACCATTCTGACTGCATTCTTTTACAGGTCTACTATAGTATAAATTTCTCGCTTCCGTTTAGCAAGCCTAGATCCTGTCTTTTATTTTCCGCACCGATTGTCATTTTCTGTATTTTTTTAATTACTGCTGTGCATTTTTATAGAAACCATGGTGGCATTTTCACCGGCGATATGATATGATATAGGATATGATAAAGAAACGAAGTAAATCAAACGTTGCGTACCATCTCTTTCTTCTGTCATCCCGATGTATGACTGGCAGATCTTTTGTCATTTCAGTTCTGCATCCGGTTTTTCTTTACGTAAATGCATCCGCATTTTGCAAATAGATCTGCGGAAAGAATGGCGCACAATATCACTAAAGTATGTTTCGTAAATCATTCTCGCAATGTCAAAGCGGATATTTGCAACAGACACAGGGGATTTACCCTGCTCGGTTAATCTCCGTATTTTGCAGTTTTTTAACATACTTTAAAACAGGGAGAAACTATGGAAAATACAACACTCGTAATCATGGCAGCCGGTATCGGCAGCCGGTTCGGCGGCGGAATCAAACAGCTTACCTCATTTGGCCCAGGCGGCGAAATTATCATGGATTATTCGATCTATGATGCTATCGAAGCAGGCTTCAACAAAGTGGTTTTTGTCACACGCAAAGACATGTTTCAGGATTTTCAGGAGATTATCGGTGAGCGGATCTCCAAGGTCATCCCCGTCGAATATGCATTTCAGGAGATGAACGATCTTCCGGCCGGATTCACGGTCCCAGAAGGCCGTGTCAAACCGTGGGGCACCGGCCAGGCGATCCTTGCCTGCCGTGGAATTGTCAACGAACCGTTCGCAGTCATCAATGCGGACGACTATTATGGCAAGGACGCATTTTGCAAGGTGCACGACTATCTTCTCGCACCAAAACCAGAAAATGATGCCAGATATCACTTTTGCATGGCCGGATTTATTCTGAAAAATACGCTCTCTGAAAACGGTGGTGTGACGCGCGGCATCTGTCACGTAAATGAACGAAAAGAGCTTCTCTCCATCGAGGAGACGCATGGAATCATCAAAAAAGGAAACGGTGCCTTTGTACCGGAGGAAGACGGCACGCTTCGGCCACTTGACGTGGAGAGTCTGGTTTCCATGAATTTCTGGGGCTTCACCCCAGATTTCATCAATGAACTCGCCACCGGCTTTGAAGCCTTCCTCGGAAGTCTTTCCGACAACAAATTAAAGGCGGAGTATCTGCTTCCGACGATTGTCGATCAGCTGCTCAAAGAAAAACGGGTTGATCTCGCCGTCCTTCCTTCCATGGATCACTGGTTTGGCGTTACATTTAAGGAGGATGTTCCATATGTGCGTGATGCATTTCACGATCTCGTAAGCCGTGGGGTTTATCCGGAGAAACTGTTTCCGCAAAATTTTTAATTTAAAAAGAGGGCGAAATGACGGAAGAAGAACAGGCTATGACAGGAAAAGAAATCGTTAATCTGATTCAAAAACTAAGAGAAAAAGGAATGGATGACACCGAAATTTAAGACCTGATTGTGTATATTATTATGCATAATCCGGAAGAGATCACAGAATAATTTTCATGTATAAGAGAGTGCAGATTCTTTCACAAAGCACTGGAATTTGCACTCTTCATTTTTTCCTTTACAAACGTTCCATTCTCTAGTAAAATGGATATGTTTCGGGGTATGGCGTAGCTTGGTAGCGCGCTCGGCTGGGGGCCGAGAGGTCGCAGGTTCAAATCCTGTTGCCCCGAGTTTTTACTATGTGAAGCGGGCATTTGCCTTCACAGCCGCTTCGTGGTCTGCATTCAAAAAGCCTTTCTGGTTCACAATCAGAGAGGCTCTTTTTTCTTAAATATTCATTTTTCTAAAATCAATCATCAAATCTTCGTAAATACCTACTTTCACGGTATCCTGCAATGTGTACCGATCCACGTCTCCATGCTCAAAATTATAAACAATAAGCAAATTCTTTTCCGGATCTACTATCCAATATTATCTAACACCTGTCATATGATATTTAAACAATTTCGTCAGATAATCCATTTTTTTACTTGCCGGCGATACAATTTCAATAATCCAGTCCGGTGCCCCCTTGCAGCCTTTGTCATTTAATTTATCCGGGTCACAGATGATAGAAATATCTGGTTCAACGTAGGTATTTGTAGATTCATCAAGGTATACTGCAAACGGTGCCGAAAATACCTCACACTTGCCCCCTTCATCCGAATAAATAAATTAATCTCTGTTGGAATATAATTCGAAACTCGTTGATGTTTTGTACTTGGCGGTGCCATATAATAGATCTGACCATCTATTAGTTCTGCACGCTCTCCTTCCGGCAGTGCATAAATATCTTCTATTGTATACAGTCGTTCTTTTGCAAGTGCCATAAGGTTACCCTTTCTATTCCGTTTTTGTTATCTCAAAATCTTTTGCCTCAATCCCCAATACAGCAAGTTTTTTCTTCCATCTTTAAACTCCTTTCTCTCTATGTAATACCATTATACAATACACTTGCTAAATGGTCAGGATATTCGCTATCCGCTTCGCTGCTTACTCATAACCCTTATCATGAGATCTCACCCATGATAAAGTTAAATTACTCAGAAACACTTCTTGCACGCCTCATACCCCATCGCGACCGCATCTTCCCTGGACACCTGCCATGCCTTATCGGGATTCATTTTTCCACAGTCATTTTTGCTGTGGTATTTTGTGCCAGTCTCGGAGAGCCATACCAGATCTCCAGATGCAGAAGGCTCCGCCACCTGTGTCCCATCATCGCCCGACTGTATGTCCTGATCTCCAGACTGTGCATCCGAATCTTCCGGCTGAACACTATATTTCTGTTCTTCGTCGTCATAGCTGCTGTACTCGCCGTCACCGGATGAATAATCCTGACACGGCTGCGTGTTCCATGTGATTCCTGCTCCACTGCCCGCCGCCACAATCGTTCCCTGCAGATCCGTGCGGAAGATCTCGATGTCCATGGACTCCATCTTTTCCATCGTCTCTGCATTTGGATGCCCATAGGAATTATTCGCTCCGCAGCTGATCACCGCATAGGTCGGTACAGTCTGTGCCAGAAAATCCCATGAGGTGGAGGTCGCCGAACCGTGATGGCCAAGGACAAGCACATCGCAGTTCAAATTCATTCCGGATGCGCACATTTCTTTTTCACTGGCGTATTCCGCATCTCCGGTAAATAAGAAACTGTCCTCATCGTTTACCAGCCGGATCGCAACGGAATTGTTGTTGCTGTCCGTACTGCTTACGGTCCCCGGTGCAAGTACTTCAAACTCCGCGTCTCCGAGAAGATACATCGTGCCGACAGCCGGATGCTGTACCTCCAGCCCTTTTGCTGACACCGCATCCATAAATGACTCGTACAATTTACTCTCGTGGACATAATCACTTCCGATCACCGTCCCTACCGAAAAGCGATTCAGGCAGCCAACGAGCCCGGAAAGATGATCCTCGTCATAATGGCTGCTGATCAGATAATCCAGCGTTTCCACACCCTGATCTTCCAGATACGATACGACAAAGCTTGCCGCGTTCCGTCCTCCTCCGTCATACAGCAGGTTTTTTCCGTCTGTCTGTACCAAAATTGAAAGTCCCTGCCCTACATCGAGGAAGTGAACCTTCATTTCCGCCGCTGTCACACCAAAGCCAGACAGCAAAAACATCAAAAATAACAGAAGGCTGCCGACCAGACGCCGAAATGCTTTTGTTTTTTGTTTTATTTTTGGTTCTGTTTTACATCCGTTTTTTCGTCCCAACATAGCTTCTCCCGTTTTATATCTTCTCTTCTGGTTCCTACTTCATTTATTTATACGTCCTGTTGTTTTTATATCACATTTTTAGCAGTCCGAAAACCACTGTGTGCCAATTTCCCAGGAAAAGAAAAATACCCCGATTCTCATCGGAGCATTCTTCTTTTCCTGCTTTAAATCAAAGCGGATATTCGCAATCCGTTTTACCTTCACACTTTGATTCGCTCTGCGATGTCTTTGCTCACTGCAAACTGACGTCCCTGCGTGGATACGATCACGTTGCCGCCGTAATTCTGAACGATTCGAATTTCCTCGCCTTCCTTAATCTCATTCTTCCTGAGATATCCGAGAATCTCTGCAATTCCGAACATCCATTTTACCGTACACGCCTCTCCTGCTGAGGCCGCTGCCAGACTCTGCATAAAACCACACCTCTTTCTATCTCCTGATTGGTTCCCGGTTTTCCCCATTATCCTCTCCATCCGAAGCTGCCTTTATCCCAAAATCCGCTTTGATATCTGAATTTTGTTTTCCGCTTCTGATTTTGCTTCTGTTTCCGGTACTTTTCCGTTCCTTCTCTTCGATAGTTTTATTGTAGTCCCGCAGTATTTTATTAGTCAATAGAAAACATTTTTAGGAATCGCTTACACAATTTAGCAGCTTCATCCTACAGTTTTGATCCTTTTACAGTAGTTGCACACGGCTACTTTTTTATCAGGGCTTTTATGCTTCTTCCGTATGCCCTTCCGGTTTCTCGCTCAGAATTTTCATAAACTCGTCACCGGTGATTGTCTCTTTCTCATACAGATATTTTGCAAGCTCATGGAGCTTTGTCATATTGTCGGAAAGCAGCTGCTCTGCCTTTTCATATTCACGTTTTACGAGTGCTACCACCATATCGTCGATTTTCGCTGCCGTATCACTCGCACACGCCAACGCCGCATCTCCGCCCATATACTGGTTTGTCACGGTCTCAAGCGCCACCATACCGAATTCATCGGCCATACCGTATCTCATGATCATTGCGCGTGCCAGCTTTGTCGCCTGCTCGATGTCATTTGATGCTCCTGTCGTAATCGAATGGAAAATGAGATCCTCCGCCACACGGCCGCCCGTCAGCGTTGCGATCTTGTTTTCCAGATCCTCCTTGCTCAGAAGATTGCGCTCCTGCTCGTCGACCTGCATCGTATATCCAAGCGCCCCGGACGTTCTTGGAATAATCGTGATTTTTGTCACCGGTGCGGAATGGGTCTGCAGTGCCGCTACCAGTGCATGACCGATCTCATGATAGGAAACAATCAGCCGCTCCTTGTCTGAGAGCACTTTGTTTTTCTTCTGGTAACCGGCGATGACGACCTCGATACTCTCCTCAAGATCCGACTGTGTCACGAATTTTCTTCCATTTCGCACAGCACGAAGTGCCGCTTCATTCACCATGTTTGCAAGTTCTGCACCCGATGCGCCGGATGCTGCACGCGCGATCGCGCCAAAATCCACACCGTCGCTTAACTTGATATTTTTTGCGTGTACCTTCAGAATCGCCTCGCGGCCCTGCAGATCCGGAAGCTCCACCGGGATTCTCCGGTCAAAACGGCCCGGACGAAGCAATGCCGGATCCAAAGACTCCGGTCGGTTCGTCGCTGCAAGAATCACGACACCCTTGGAGCCGTCAAAGCCATCCATCTCCGTGAGCAGCTGGTTTAATGTCTGTTCACGCTCATCATTTCCACTCATGCCCTGCGCATCACGCTTCTTGCCAATCGTATCGATCTCATCGATAAAGACGATACACGGCGCTTTCTCGTTTGCCTGCTTAAACAGATCGCGCACTTTCGCCGCGCCCATGCCGACAAACATTTCCACAAATTCCGAACCGGAAATTGAGAAAAACGGCACCTCCGCCTCTCCGGCTACTGCCTTTGCCAGAAGTGTCTTACCGGTTCCAGGAGGGCCTACAAGCAGCGCACCCTTCGGCATCTTCGCTCCGATCTCCTGATATTTCTGCGGAGAATGAAGAAAGTCAACAATCTCCTGCAGCGCTTCTTTCGCCTCATCCTCACCGGCTACATCCTTAAATTTGATTCCGGTCTCGCTCGCCACGTATACCTTCGCATTGCTCTTTCCAAACGACATGGCGTTTCCAAGGCCTGCACCACCCATTTTCTTCATCATTGAGCGTGACAGCAACTGTCCGATCGCAATAAAAATAATGATTGGCACAACGAATGACAGCAGGAAGCTTACAATCGGATTCAGTTCTTCCTGTTTTACCTGACCAAACGAACAGCCCGCTTCCTGCAGTCTGTCAACCAGATTCAGATCCTGAAAAGTATTCGTGCTGTAAAGCTGTTCATCCTTTCCGGTAAAATAAATCTGATCGCCGTCGAGCTGCACAGTAGCCACTGTCTTTTCTTCCAGCATCGTCAGAAAGGTACCATAATCTACCTCCTGAACCTTTTCTTTTACCAGTGCCGGAAACAGAAACAGGTTCATAACCACCAGAACTGCGAGTACAATCAGGTAATAGACCATCAGGGGTTTCTTTGGTTTGTCTACTTTCTGCATAATATCACCTTATCCTTGTTATTTTATTCGCTAAAATTTCAGGGTTGCAGCCGCCAGGGTATTTATTCACTATCCGCCTTGACTGTATGACTCGTTTAAACGGTTCACTTCACAAGAGCCTCCATAAAGCGCACCGCAAGTGCACCTTCTTTTCTTTCATTATTTACCTCAAAATATTCTTCCCCGGTATCTAAATAAGGAATCGTCTTCCAGAACTTTACAGCTTCACCCTCCGGAGCGCTTACTGATATATGAAGCACATATCTCGTTCCAATTTCAAGATTACAATTTTCGAAATCAATCTCATAATATCCGCCTTTTGTCTTCTCACTTTGAAACTCTGCCTTTCCGACTTCCTTTCCATCAGCGGCCTGTTCCACAGAGATAACAATTTTTCCGTCTTTCGGCGGAGCAAAGCGGAGCGTAATAGAATCCAGCTGCTCCCGGTTTGCGGTAAATGACTGCCGGATCTCCCCGCCGTCACGTATCTGAACACTTCCGCTCAATGTTCTCGTCAGATAATTTGTAAAAGCATATGGTGCATTATATTTTTCACGATTGGCTCCAAGTGATACCGCTAAAATCAAACAAATTCCAATAACAGAAACAACGGTTTTTTTTCTGATAAATTTCGATAAGCCTTCTATAATCAGTAAAACCGTCATGCAGACAATAGAAAGCCCCTCCACCCATACCGGAATTGTTACATGCATATAGGTGTAATATTTATCTCCCGCTGCCTCCATCCATCCAAACGGAAGCGGAATCACAACCAGCAGCATTCCAGCCAGATAAATCAGGTCTTTTCTCTTCTTTTCCTCACTGTCCAGATAGGCGATAATCGGAAGAATCATAAAAACAGCCGTATAAACATAGCTGATTGCAGGAACACCAATTACCATACATGACATCAGCAGAATCGCTTTCCAGCTCTGATTCAGTCCGAGAATTGCCCAGATGCCAAGCAAAAGAAAGAGAACAAGGCACACATGCGCCAAAAAGATACTGTTTCCGCCAATTCCAGCAAACGCATTTTTCAAAATCGTCACATAATCCAGCTGACATCCAATCCGGCTGATTGCAAAATTTTCAGACGCACCGGCCACATTATGGAAATACAGGCGCAGTCCCTTTCCGATTCCGTCGAAAAACATAAACGGAACTATAAATAATGCCACTCCGTATCCAACCAGTCTTGCTGCTTCTTTGTACTTTTTCTCCCGTATTAACAGGAACCCAAAGATTGCCGGATACAACTTCATGCCGGCCGCTGCTGCTAACGAAAGATAAGATAATTCTCTCAGAACAGGACTCTTTGCATCTTTCCATGCCAGAAACAGCATGGTCAGCGTCATAACCAGAAAAATCAGATTTGCCCGTTCAAACTGATATAAAAAGGGAACCGTAAACAGCATGCAAACCGCAAATACATTCTTTTCCAGTTTTGAACCCTTTTTCCATGCAGTACAGGTAATATAATAGAAAAGCAGCAGGACATTCATGTAGATAACAAAATACAAGCTGCACTCCTGCAATGACTGTACGTCTGCAAGGCTTTTCCAGTCCAACAGCTGTGTCAGCGTATCAACTGACATCAGCCGTGTAATCAACATGTAAAAAAGATTTGCAAGCGGTGGGTAAGAATCACCACGCGTATAGCGTTCAGCACGTCTCCAATACACATTTCCCCTTAAACTTGTAAAAAAGTCATAAAAGGAAGAACCTGCTTTCCACAAATAAAGCTTCAGCGATTCATAATGTGTCAATACAATTGAGCCGGCAAAAATCAACAATGAACCAATTAAAACGGTATAAAATATTTTTTTGACCCGTTCTGTCTTTATTTCCATTTGATTCTCTCACCTCTTTCCAATCAGCCGCTTAAGCTTTTCCAGTCTAAGCCTCTTTCTTTACGGCCGCAATCAATTTATATCCCATCATAATTGCAAACAGAATTGACAGTAAAAACATCAATATCGTATACAGCACCGATGCTCCCATGACTCCATTTTTGCGTACCATAATCGGTGATAATACATATGCTAACACAGCAGTAATCAGATAACCAACCACACTGATCGTCTGCATACGAATAATGGTAAGCGCAACCAGAAGGAAACCAGAAAGCGCCAGGAATCCACCGCCCACAAGCAGAATCAAAAGTTCTGCTTTATAAGCAGACAAATCCGTATGATACAAAATGGATAATACCGGGATTCCGAGCAAATATCCACCGATCAGAGCTGCAGCCGTAATTCCCGCAACTATCACACACTCCAACAGCACTTTTTTTACGAAAACTTTTACCTGCTTTTCCTTCCATAAAACAGCGAGCTGGGTAAGAATCGGCTGATAAATAAATCCATTTAAAAGTCCGATGATGAACACCGGCATGGAAATGAAACCATAGCATGCCTGCACCTCGTCAGTAAGCTGTGCATCAATCGCATACTTCGGTGCATTTCCTATGTAAAAGGAAAGAAATGTACCCAAAAACAGTGGAAAACAAATCGTCAGAAGTTTTCTAACTTTTCCAAACTGAACCTTCTCCTGCTCATTTTCCTTTTTAAAATGCGGATAGGTTTCTTTTACAAAAACAATCAGAACAATGATAGAAAATACACAGGCTACAATCAAAGAATACAGAAGACTTTTCAGAATAATCATTCCGGCAATCCATACAAGCATGGTAGAGATGAGCCGCAGCGTCATGATTTTTCCGCCGACATCCAATCTTCCGTTCAACTGGTACCATCCAAGATAGACATCTTCCATCGCGTCCACCGTCTTGAGCAGACACATAAAGAAAATAATCAGCATCTTTTCCTTTGTATAATCCAGCGTATAGCCTGTATACAAAATATATACCACAGAAATAACAATCATTGCAGCAGATGAAATATATCTCGACGTCAGATATTCACCAAAGCTGAACTGTCCCTTGACATCCGTTGCCTGATAATTTTTCATTCCGTATTTTCCGATTGTCAGAAAAAGATTTGCATTTGCATATGCAATGGTAAACAATCCCGCTTCATAAAGACCGAGAGCTCTCGTAATTACCATAAGCAAAAATACAGACTGAAAGCCGAAAATCATTCCGGCTGTCATATTCCATATATAGCTGCTCTGCTGAACTGACATTTTTTTATTTTCGTACAAAAATTTCATGATATCTCCCTTTAAAACTCTATTTTTTCAGTCCATTCCCGCAATGTGTCTGCGCTCTTTTTCAGCTGACTCGTTTCCTCCTCTGTAAGCCGAACCGGAACACATCCACA
>JAQXVT010000028.1 GCA_029225065.1 Lachnospiraceae bacterium
CATGGCATAAATCCTCCTTGGTTTGTTGGTTTTTCGTCAATTCCATTATACCAAACGGAACAGATTTATGCCTTTTTTATTGGCTGAAATATTGAATTTTCAAGGTTCAACACACCGTACCGGTGTGGGAAGTTTTAGTTATTAAAATTTTATAAAATCTTCAAAGGAGGACCCCATGAAGGCATTTGTAAACGAATTCAAGGAATTCATCATGCGCGGCAATGTGATCGATATGGCAGTCGGCGTTATCATCGGCGGAGCTTTCAACAACATCGTCAGTTCGCTCGTCAACGACATCGTCATGCCGGTCATCACGCTCATCACGGGTAAGATCAACTTCACCGATATGCTGATCGCGCTCGACGGCAACAGCTACCCTTCCCTCAAGGCAGCTCAGGACGCAGCTGCACCGGTCATCGCATACGGCAATTTCATTCAGATTGTCGTACAGTTTCTGCTGACGGCTTTCGTCATCTTCCTGGTGATCAAGGGCATCAACAAGCTGCACAAACCGGCTCCGGAGCCAGCTCCGACCACCAAGATCTGTCCGTTCTGCAAGTCCGAGATCCACATTGATGCAGTAAAATGTCCGCACTGTGCATCTGATCTCGATAAATAAATAAACAGCTGCCGCACTGTCCATGTTTTCCGGCATGGATAAATGTGGCAGCTGTTTTTCTTCTTTTATCAGCAGCAGTAAAACATTCTTCCGCCGCAGCAGCAGTTGCAGAACAGATTCAGGGCACAGAGCTTCATGCACCAGTCTCCGCCGCCCTCAAACGGGTTGCCATAGGCTTCGCCCATGGTCTGATACCACTGACCGCCGTTTTCGAGCTGCTGCACGAGCTGACGGTACACCGCATTGTTCGGTTCCATTGCCGCTGCCCTCTGCGCATGCTCTTTCGCAGTGATGTTGTTGCCCTGTCCGGAATTGGCCATGGCACTCAAATAATACCAGCGCGCAGTATGCTGATCAATCTCGGAGAGTACATGCAGTGCTTCCGCGTACGCCCGGTTGCGTATATAATTCTCCGCTGCCTGCATCCGCACATCCTCCTCCGACCAGGAAGTATTCTGACTGCTCTGTGACTGACCGCCATCGTAGCCGCCGAAACCGCCAAAGCCGCCGAATCCACCAAAGCCGCCATAATTTCCATAGCCGCCCTGAGAACCGTAACCGCTCTGACCTCCGCCATAAGCGCTCTGTCCGCTGGTACCGTGCTCACGTTCCTGCATGATCTGCTGGTACGCCTGCTGAATCTCCTTAAATTTTTCTTCTGTTTCTGCTTTGTTCGGATTGTTGATGTTCGCATCCGGATGATACGTTTTGCTCAGTTTCCGGTATGCCTTTTTGATCTCATCTTCCGAAGCATTCTGTGGTACTCCCAGTACATCGTATGGATTTTTCATAATCTTTTTTCAAGTCTCCTCATTCCTGTCCTGATGCTTTTGCTGCTTTTCATCATGCGAATTTTTGATCAGAACATATCTCCCCCAGACTCCTGAATACAGTACATTTCTCAGGATTCCTGCATATTCCAGAATCGGAAGCCGCTCAAACGCGCGTGCCGACTCTGCCAGAATATCCGTCAGCATCTTCCGATATTTCGGTTCCTCTGACGCATCAAACACATCGCCGCAGTCCGAAAACAGGTTGTAATTTTTCTTTTTCCGGTCTTTCGGCAAATCCTCCAGTGCATCCATGAGATACACAAATTTTCCAAGATAAAAGCCCACCTGCCGCAGATCGTCCTGCCAGATATCCTCTTTCCAGACAAAAATCTCGCCCAGAAAATGTCCGGTCAGCCCGGCCACGTAATCGATGTCCTTTTTCTGTTCTTTTTCCGCCTCGCCAAGCAGGCGGATATTTTCCTCGATCGCTTTTCCCTGACGCGGATAGCGCTGCATCAGCTCTTCACATTTCTTTTTCAGAAGCGCTGCCCCCGATGCACCGATTACACTGTGCTCATCCGTCCAGTCATCCTTCAGCTTGTGATACGACAGCAGCACGCACATATCTGCTGCATAGGAGATCGCGTCGTTGTCCGCGCTTTTATGCTTTTTCAGCGGATGAAGAATACATCTCCGCTCCTCCACCTTTGTCTCACTCTCATACAGCCCGGTCAGAAGAATCGCCAAAAACGTCAGATCATAGTTTAACATCATCTGCGCGGTCCGTCCATACCTCTGATACAAATTACGGCATAATCCGCAGTAAAAGCTGCGGTATGCCGTGTATTCTCTGAGCTTTAGCTCCTGCTCATTCACATAAATATAACCAAACATTCTGTCTTCCTTTTTCAGCTGCGCTTTTCAAATTCTTTCCGGCACTTCGGACATGTGATGCAGATCTTTCCTTTTCCGCGTGGAACCCTGATCTTCTGTCCGCACGACGGACATTTGTAAATGTGGTAGTCCTTGCTCTGCGCAATGCGCCGTTTCATCTTGCCAAACCATGCGCGAATGCGCTCTGTCTTCTGAAGATACGCATAATTTTCACTGCTTCTCTTTGAAATATTTCTGGAAAACATCCGGAAATAACCGTAGCCAAGCAGTACCAGCGCCAGCAGATAAAGAAGCGGAATCCTCGTAAACATATTCAGGATCAGCAGTACCAACGTCACTGCCATAATAAATCTTGAAAGCTCATCCGCTCCATATCGTCCCTGCATAAATTCTTCCAGTCGTCTTCTCATTTGAATAACCTCACATTCTTAATCGACTAATCTTAATCTATACAGAACTGTACCGCCAATATGCCCGAATGTCAACGCTTCCCCGTCCGATTTCACATAAATTTCAGATATGTGATATTTTTATAAACCAGGCTCCTCCACCGCCTCCGGAAACGTAAGCCGTACAATAAACCGATCCTCCTTCAGTTCCAGTGAAAATGTGCCGCCCTGCAGCTCCGTTAGGCTCTGCGCAATCGAAAGCCCCAGCCCGCTCCCTTCGGTGTTGCGGCTTCGGTCTCCGCGCACGAAACGCCCCATCAGCTCCTCCGCCGACATGCCGAGCGCTTCCTTCATTTGATTTTCCAGCGTGATCTGCACCTGACCCTCCTCTTTTTTCAGCTCGACGTGAACCACGCTGTTTTCCAGCGCATACTTGCAGATATTGCTGAGCAGATTTTCCAGCACACGCCAAAACTGTCTTCCGTCCGCCATGATATACGCCGGTTCTTCTGCCAGATCCCATCTGGCTGTCAGGCCCTTTTCCTCCAGACGGTCCTCGAATTCTCCATAGGCCTGATCGAGCATGCTCTGCACCTGAAGACGCATCATGTGAAGCTCCACATTGCCCGAGCTGATTTTGCTCACCTCCACCAGGTCTTCCGTCAGCTGCTTTAAGCGCTGCGATTTCTGATCGAGCACCTCAATATAATGCTGAACCCGCTCCCCTTCAAGATGCTCCCGCTTTAAAAGGTCAACGTAATTCACGATCGAAGTCAGCGGCGTTTTCAGGTCATGGGAAACGTTCGTGATCAGCTCCGCCTTCAGGCGCTCGTTGCGCACGATTGCCTCCACAGCCTCCTGAAGTCCGTCTCCCATCTCGTTGACCGCCTTTGCCATCTCATATGTCTCACCGGTCAGCGTCGCCAGATCAATCTTATACTCCAGGTCTCCCTTCGAAATCTGATGGATGCCCTCCCAGACGCTCTGTTTTCCTGCCATATCACGCAGCAGATACAGAAGTACAGCCATATCGAGCACAAACACCATGAAGATGCCGACCCGGCCAAAGAGCAACAGAAACGTAAAATTCAAAATAAAAAAGATGATATAGAAAAACAGAAGCTGACCGGAGGCCGCCCGCGCCGCCGTCACGCGCTTCCATGTATAAAGCAGCATCCTGCAGATACTGTTGTGCCACAGAAGATGCGCGCGCAGTCTTCTCACAAAGCTTGTAAATGCAGAAAGTGTCAGCAGCCACGCTGCCGCTGCTGCCACAGACCATATAATCCGTTCCCAGCCGCTGATCGTCATCGGCTCCGGTGTCCGGAAATCAAGCACAAGCATCACAAGGATTCCCAGAATTACATACAGGCCCACCGCGATTTCCGTCGGAATCCGGTCTATCCAGTAAATCTGCGTTGCCAGTCTTCCCTCCTGCCAGCCTGCACTGATTACAGAGAAAACAAACGCAGCAATCAAAAGCACTCCGCAAAGCACTGCAAGAACGGCACAGCCTTTCACTATCACTTCCCGGTGAGAAAAGTAATCCGCATACATGCGCAGCTCATCCTGCACCGGATACTCTGTATTGACCGCAATAAAAATCTTTTCATTTGAGTTGACAAAACGATCCTCCAGATACCATTTTGCTGCCTCGTCGTTCAGCACATTGTCCGGATTGCTGACCATGATATTGTAGCTCCTCTCTCCCTCGTAAAGCATCACAAAGGGACCATCCGACGGAAGTGCCACGGCCGCATCGTCATAGGAGGATACTCCAAGATTCGTGTACAATTCTCCGGTTGTCGTATTTTCGATACAGTAGCACAGGTTGCTCGGCGCTGACGGAGACCAGCTCTCCTCCTGCTCCTGCGTATACTGCTGGTATTTCTCATAGATCTGTTTGCTGACCTGGTTCAGCCGCATATACATATCAAACACAAATCCGGATGAATCCGAGTACCATCTCGAACATTCTGCCAGTGAAATACCGGTCACCGGATGGATCGTCTCCAGCGCCTGCGCCTGTGCTTCCAGCCGTTCCCCTGCGAGCTGCCGGTTATCCCCCTGCGTCGCCCTCGTAATGGCCTGCTCAAGCGCCTGCTGACCGCCATTTTGGCAAAATGATACCAGATCAGAAACAAGATATGTTGTATTCATATCCTGCACCGAACTGCTGCTCTTTCCGTAGGACTGGATATCGATCTCTTTATTGCCGGAATATTCCCCATTTTCTTCAAACAGTTCATTATTGTCCTGACCGTCGATTTTATTACGCAGTATCGTATCCACCTGCCGGAAAAACAGGTCTGACTCCTCAAAATTTTTGGACATTTCCCGCAGGCTGTACGAGTCCTCCATCCAGAAGCCGATTGTCAGGAGGCACATAGCCAGAAGTCCTGCACAGACGGCCTGCACTGTGAGCAAAATCCATTTTGTTTTCCTTTTATAAAGCAGCTTTTCTAAAAATGCATGCACCGCTTTTCCCCTTTTCCTGACCGTTTTTCTTCCTGATTATAAAGCCAGGCTAAAATTCAAAGCAGATTCCTGTTGCTCCCTGCCGCATCACATGGAACCTGCCTGTCTCATTTCTTTTATTTTTTACAGTTTCTCCACCTTGTACCCGATACCCCAGATCACCTTTAAGTATTTTGGATTCTTCGGGTCAATCTCGATCTTTTCGCGGATGTGGCGGATATGTACGGTTACCGTATTGTCTGCGCCGTACGCCTCCTCCTTCCAGATCTGCTCATAGATCTGATCGATCGAAAAGACCTTGCCCTTATTCTTTACAAGAAACAGCAGAATATTATACTCGATCCGCGTCAGCTTCACCGGTTCGCCGTCCACGGTGACTTCTTTCCGGTCATCGTTGATTACCAGCCCGCCGGTCGAATAAATCTGCTCGGACTCCTCCTGGCCTGCCGTACCGAAATTCGTGTAGCGGCGGATCTGTGATTTTACCCGCGCCAGCAGCTCCATCGGATTGAACGGCTTTGTAATGTAGTCATCCGCTCCCAGATTCAGTCCGAGCACCTTATCACTGTCCTGCGATTTTGCAGACAGCACAATGATCGGAATACTGCTCGTCTCGCGGATTTTCATGATCGTGTGAATGCCGTCCAGTTTCGGCATCATCACATCCAGAAGCAGCAGGTGCACTTCCTCCGTCTTTAAGATATCGAGCGCCTGCTGACCATCGTACGCTTTTAAGATTCGATATCCCTCCTGCGAAAGATAAATTTCGATCGCATCCACGATGTCTTTTTCGTCGTCACAAACCAATATTGTATACATGATACTTCCCCCTTTTTGTTCCATCCAATTTATGTCCGTGCTTTACCTTTCTGTCTGATCTGAGATAATTAACATAAAACAGCTCCCGGTGCTGAGCAGCACACGTCTGTTCTCAGTATACCAGAAGCTGTTTTATTTTCGGTCAAAATTTTATTAATTTTTCCTTATACTTTCGCAATAATCTGTTACTGCACAGAAACAGGCAAACTTTTTAAGTTCCTATTTCGCCTGAATGACGTGCATCATGTTCGTCATCGCGCCCTTGCCCTTGACCATGTTCGTCGCCGGGTCACCTGCGGTAAATACAACCATGTCGCCTTCCTTTACGTAGCCATCGCGCTTTGCAACATACATCGCATGGGAAATGATATGCTCTGTCGTATCCTCCTCGTATCCGCGAAGCGGTGTAACGCCCCAGTAGATCTGCATTTTCCGCTGTGCCCATGCATTCGGTGTAACTGCATAGATCGGCTGCTTCGGTCGGAAATTGGACATCAGCCTTGCCGTCTGGCCGGACATCGTCGGTGTGACAATGCAGTCTGCCTCAAGGTTGGTCGCGGTCCGCACTGCCGCTACACCAACTGCGTTTGATACATTCGCATCACCGCGCAGAGTACGGTACTCCGGCATCATCTCATAATCCAGATACTGCTCTGTGGACTCTGCGATCTGCGCCATCATCTTCAGTGCTTCCACCGGATACTTGCCCATCGCGGTCTCTCCGGAAAGCATGATTGCGTCTGCGCCCTCTCTGATCGCGTTTGCAACGTCTGTTACCTCTGCTCTCGTCGGACGCGGATTGCGGATCATGGAATCCAGCATCTGTGTAGCGATGATAACCGGTTTGTATTTCTGGTTGCACTTCTCTACGATCAGCTTCTGTACATGCGGTACTTCGTAAGCCGGAATCTCAACCCCCATGTCACCGCGGGCTACCATGATTCCGTCTGCTGCTGTAACAATCTTGTCGATATTTTCGATACCCTCGCTGTTCTCAATCTTGGCGATAACATCCACATGCTCTGCATGATGCTCTTTTAAGATTGCTTTAATCTCCTTCACTGCTTCTGCATCACGCACAAACGAAGCCGCAATGAAATCAATGCCCTGCTCGATACCAAAAATAATATCGTCACGGTCTTTTTTCGTGATGCCTGGAAGGTTTACTCTTACGTTCGGCACGTTGATGCCCTTTCTCTGGCCAAGCTCGCCGCCATTTCGTACGGTACAGACGATATCGCCGCCGCGGATTTCTTTTACTTCCAGTCCGATCAGACCGTCATCAATCAAAATCGTATTGCCCGGCTCCACATCCTTTGCCAGCTGTGAATACGTCTGATAAACCATTTTTTCATTGCCTGCAATCTCTTTGGAGGTGAGAATAAATTCTTCGCCTTCTTTGAGCGTGACCTTGCCGCCGTTTTCCAGAAGTCCGGTACGAATTTCCGGTCCCTTCGTATCAAGCAGAATTGCGATCGGTTTCTTCATCTCGTCACGGACACTTTTTAACAAATCAAATCTTGCCTTCTGCTCCTCGTGATCGCCATGGGAAAAATTGAAACGCGCAATGTCCATTCCATTTTCTACCAGTGCTTTGAGCGTCTCACGGTTGTCCGCATTCGGACCCATCGTACAGATAATCTTTGTTTTTTTCATCTATTTTCTGCCTCCTGTATTTTTATTTTCAGCTGTCCAGTCTTTATCTATTTTATTCTAACACATTTTCGCATCGATTGTCCGGTTATTTTTAATTTTTACCTTGTTTTAACATATATTTTATTGTCTGGAGTCCTTCGCTCCCTCCACCTCAATCTGATCGCCCGAGATATTCAGGATATCGCGGATCTGCTCCAGCGGCATGTCCAGATATGCGGACAGCTCCTCCGCCGAAACCTTGCGCTCCAAGTCACGTTCCAGATTTTTGATTGCCTCATCGAGGTGATTGACCTGACTTACCATGTCCTCGTTTCTTTTTTTTGTCTCTTCATTTGCATGAATCGCCGCCTGCATCGCCTCATTGACCGAATTAAGCAGGTGTGCCTGACAGGCTGCTGCGTTTTCATACTCATCAAGCTGCTCCATCGCCATCAGAAGTCCGATGTTTCCTTCCTGAATCAGATCCTCCGCCGCGATCTCATCTCCCTTGTATTCTCCCGCCATCTCGCAGATCAGCGGCAAATACCAGCGAATCAGTTTTTCACGTGCCTGCGCCTCTCCAGCCGCCACGGCCTTCAGAAGCTCGGTCTCATCCTCGTTCTCTCTTTCTGCCAACTGCTGCAGTTCTTCCAGATAAATAGAAAGTGCAAAGCCTTCTTCTCCGGTCGGAAGCTCCGCCGCCTCAGCCGCATCATCCGGCACCCGAATGCCCTGCTCACTTAAATACTGATAAATCATATTGAAATGTTCTTCCCCAAGCGGAAGATGAGAAAGCCGTTCTTTAATCTCCTCTTTTGTGATCACACCGCCTGCTTCATCCGCCGCCTTGCGGATGTCGCCGAGTATCTCACGAAATATAATTCTGTTATCCATTTTTATCTATATCCTCCCGCTGATTCTCTTATTTCATTTGCTGACCTTACAAAATGAGATACCTCTATTTTTTTCTTCATCCTATTCATTTCGGCAGCTCGTTGTAAAGCTAAAGAATTCTTATGCCGTTCCTGATCAAAACAGCTATTCGCAACCCCGTTTAATTCTTGTACATAACCATTATCATAAAATCTTATTGCTCCTCGCAATGAGAGCAGCAAGCCTGCCCGGCTCGTCTTAAAACCTTTGCCGCCATCTGTTTCCATTAGCCCGCTTCACTCTGTGCAGCTTCCTCCGCAATCTTCTCCCTCAGCACTTCTACTGCTTTATCGAGGATCGGATCAGACGCTTCGTCGATCGTTTCTCCATCTTTGGATGATGACACACCGTTTTCTCCACCATCTGCAGCATTTTCCGCCGTGTTATCCACAATAATATCCGGTGTAATTCCGTTTCCGTTGATATCCTGGCCAAGCGGCGTGTAATATTTCTCCACCGTCATCTTAAATGCCGAACCATCGGACAGCGGAAATGTCTTCTGCACGATTCCTTTTCCGTAGGTTTTGGTACCGATGATCGTGCCGGCCTCATGATCCTGAATCGCCCCGGCAAAAATCTCCGATGCACTCGCGGAATTTTCGTTTACAAGCACCGCAAGCTCACAGTAAACGGTGCGCAGCCGGTTAGAATTGTATTCCTCGCGGTCGCCGTCCTTATCTTCTGTATAAACAAGCAGCCCTTCCGGCAACACCTCGTCCAGAATATCGCACACCGATGTCAGCAGACCGCCCGGATTGTCCCGCAGATCCACAATCAGCTTCTGCATGCCCTGATCTTCCAGCACCTCCGCCGCATCCACAAACTGTCCGACCGCAGCCTCCGTAAACTCACTTAAACGGATGTAACCGATTCCGTCTTCCAGCATTTTGTACGTAACCGCCTGCACTTCCACATCGTCACAGGTAAGCTCTAATGTCAGCTCCTCATCTGTCGCCGGGCGGTAAACCTTCATCGTAAATGTGCCGTCCGCCCCTTTAATCAGAGCCACCACTTCGTTCAGCGACATATCGGTCAGATCTGTATCATCAATCTCCTCCAGGATATCGCCCGCCTGCAGTCCTGCCAGCTCTGCCGGTCTGCCCGCGTACACCTCATTCACACTCAGCTCGCCGTTCTTTGTATCCTGCTCAATCACAGCGCCGATTCCCGTGTACTCACCGCGGCTCGCATCCATCACATCATTCAGCTCTTCCGCCGTGTAATAGTTGGCATACGGATCATCCAGCCCGACCGCGATTCCCTTAAACAGATAAGCGGACAGCAGCTCACTGTCCACCTCATTTAAATAATTGTTCTCGATTAAATTTTTGACTTCCTCAAGCATGGAAAGGGTCGACGGGTCGGTCAGAATCTCTGCTCCGCTCTCGGTCTCCTCCTCTGCGGACTGCGCATCCTTTTTCGCAAATCTCCGCTCACCGATGCCCCAGCCCGTCAGAAAAACGAACACACAAAAAAGCGCCGTCAGGACACCTGCGAGAAATCCGGTCGTAAAGCTTCCTTGATGTCGCTGCGGTATTGTCTCCGTTTCTTCCATCAGGTCTTCTTTTCTTTCTTCTTTCTCCGGCAAATGGTTGTCCATCCGGCGCCTCCTTCTATTTTTTAGTACTCCTGGTTCTCCATATATTTCATATATTTTACTACCATCAGCGCAATCTTAAACGTAATCGCGTCCTCAAACACCCGCAGATCCAGTCCGGTCGACTTCTGGAGCTTGTCGAGGCGGTATACCAGGGTATTTCGGTGGATATACAGCTGTCTCGAGGTCTCGGATACGTTCAGGCTGTTCTCGAAGAATTTGTTGATCGTCACGAGCGTCTCCTCATCGAAATCATCCGGCGACTTGCCGTCAAAAATCTCGCGGATAAACATCTTACAAAGCGGAATCGGAAGCTGATAGATCAGACGGCCGATGCCAAGTGAGCTGTATGCGATCACCTGACGCTCTGCGAAAAAGATCTTGCCGACGTTGAGCGCCATCCGCGCCTCTTTGTAGGATCTGGAAATCTCCTTGATCTCGCCGACTGCCGTACCGTATGCGATGAGTGCATTTTTCTTCTTCTCCTCGCCGAGAGAATCCAGTATCATCTCTGCGATGCGGTCCATCTCTGCACTGCCGTCCTGCAAAGCCAGCTCCTTCACCACGATAATGCTCTTTTCATCCACCGCCGTGATAAAATCACCGGACTTGGAACCGAACAGTCCTCTTACCGTCTCGAGCGAATTATTTTCCTTCTCATGGCTGATCTCCAGTATAAATACCACACGGCGCGCCTCTGTGTCAATATGCAGCTTCTTTGCACGATTATAAATGTCGACCAGAAGCAGGTTATCAAGAAGAAGATTCTTGATAAAGTTGTCCTTATCAAAGCGCTCCTTGTAAGCGATCAAAAGATTCTGAATCTGGAACGCCGCCATCCTTCCTACCATATGCACGTCATCGCTGTTTCCATTTGCCAGAAGCACATACTCCAGCTGATGCTCGTCAAATACCTTAAAAAACTGACATCCCGACACTACCTGGCTGTCTGCCGGCGATTCTGCAAAGCTAAGCACCGAATCCCGAAATCCTTCTGCTTCCGGAAATGTCGTCGCCAGCATGATGCCTTCCGTATCGAGCACGCAAAGATCCACCCGGCTGATCGCCTTCAGTCCATCCAGTGTCGTCTGTAAAACCTGATTTGAAATCACAATCCCATCCTCCTTCTCTGCGGCTCTGCTGGCTACCCCCACAATTTTTTGCCAGTCAAAATGCACGATTATCCTGATTTCTTTCTTCGCATTGTCGCGTAACTGGTATTATTTTAATATATGTATCAAAAAAAATCAATCATAATTGTGAACTTTTACTAAGTATGCCCTGATTAGTTTGTTCCGCTGTTCATATTTTATTCATGAATCTTTCAAGAAATCTTCAAGAAGCCCTCACGTTTTTTTCACTTCTTCTTTTTATACTGTGATTACATTAAGAAATACAAAAGAGGAACTCAAAAAGTTCCTCAGACAAAATTACATACGCTTACAAGTTTTATTTCGATAAACTTTTTCATAATACGCCAGGTTTTACCTGGCATCCTCCCTTTCTTCTTTTTATTTTTACAAAAAAAGCTTCGCATGATGCGAGGCCTTTTTTGTGTCCATTAATAATCACGGAAAAAGAGGCGCTGAATTTTTCGCTCAGCGCCTCTTACTTTTTATTTTACTGATTTTTCAATCCACGCTCCCGCATGGAAATCCCTGCAAAAACTTATAACCTTTATTAAACCTCGAACAGAAGATCGCCATAGGACGGCATCGGCCAGATCTCTTTGTCCACAATCATCTCAAGCTTGTCAACCGGTGCGCGCAGCTCGCTCATCGCCGGCATAACAACATCATGGAAGAATCTTGCCTGCTCTACGCCCTCTGCCTTACCAGCAGCTTCCTCGGTCACATCGATCAGCTTTGCAAGCGCTACCTTTGTATCAGACAGCAGTGCGCTTGTCTCATTGAGCAGTTCAACCTGTACAGAAGCCTCTGCGCCGGCCTTTACGACTGCGTTGATTGTCTCAGCCAGACTTCTGGTGTACTTGATCACTGCCGGGATGATCTGCTTGCTTGCCATATCGATCATCGTGCGGGCCTCGATATTGATTGCCTTGGAGTAGTTCTCATACTTGACCTCTACACGGGACTCCAGCTCTGCCTTTGTGAAGACGCCGTATTTATCAAACATGGCAACTGCCTTGTCTGTCACGAGTGCCGGGATCGCATCTACCATGGACTTGATGTTCGGAAGTCCTCTGCGCTCTGCCTCTGCCACCCACTCATCGGAATAGCCGTTTCCATTGAAGACGATGCGCTGATGATCGCTTGCATACTGCTTGATCAGGTCATGTACTGCCATATCGAAATCGTCAGCCTTCTCCAGAATATCGCAGGCATCGGAGAATGCCTCTGCCACGATCGTGTTCAGCACGATGTTCGGTGATCCGATGGAATCTCTGGAACCTACCATACGGAACTCAAACTTGTTGCCGGTAAATGCAAACGGTGACGTACGGTTACGGTCGGTTGCATCCTTTGTGAAGTCCGGAAGTGTCTTAACGCCGGTCTCCAGCACACCGCCCTTTAAGGAATGGGTTGCCTCGCCGACACTGATCAGCTGAGACATGACATCCTGAAGCTGCTCGCCAAGGAATACGGAAATAATTGCAGGCGGTGCCTCGTTTGCTCCCAGTCTGTGATCGTTGCCCGGATCTGCTGCGGATTCACGGAGCAGATCTGCATGCTCATCTACTGCTTTCAGGATACAGGTCAGTACCAGCAGGAACTGTACATTCTCGTGCGGTGTCTTGCCCGGATCCAGCAGGTTGATGCCATCGTCTGTGGTCAGGGACCAGTTGTTGTGCTTACCGGAACCATTTACACCTGCGAACGGCTTCTCATGCAGCAGGCACTTCATACCATGCTGGCATGCCACTCTCTTTAAGGTCTGCATTACGATCTGGTTGTGGTCTACTGCCACATTTGCCTCCGCATAAATCGGAGCCAGCTCGTGCTGTGCCGGAGCTACCTCGTTGTGCTGTGTCTTTGCGGATACGCCAAGTTTCCACAGCTCTACGTTTACATCCTTCATGAAGGATGCGATTCTCTGACGGATCGTTCCGAAATAATGATCGTCCAGTTCCTGTCCCTTCGGCGGCATTGCGCCAAACAGGGTACGGCCGGTAAAGATCAGGTCTTTTCTCTTTAAAAACTTCTCAGCGTCTACCAGGAAGTACTCCTGCTCCGGTCCGACTGACGGCGTTACCTTTTTGGAGGTCGTATTGCCGAACAGCTTCAGAAGACGTAAGGACTGCTTGTTGATTGCTTCCATAGAACGAAGGAGCGGTGTCTTCTGGTCAAGTGCCTCGCCGGTGTAAGAGCAGAATGCGGTCGGGATACAAAGCGTAGCGCCTGCTGCATCATGGCGTACAAACGCCGGTGAGGTGCAGTCCCAGGCTGTATAGCCTCTTGCCTCAAACGTTGCTCTTAATCCGCCTGACGGGAAAGAGGAAGCATCCGGTTCACCTTTGATCAGCTCTTTTCCGGAAAACTCCATCAAAATCGTGCCGTCTTCTCTCGGTGCGGTGATAAAGGAATCATGTTTCTCAGCAGTAACGCCGGTCAGTGGCTGGAACCAGTGCGTATAGTGGGTTGCCCCTTTTTCGATCGCCCAGTCCTTCATTGCTGCTGCAATGACATCTGCTGTCGCGAGGTCAAGCTCTTTACCTTCTTCGATGGTCTTTCTCAGAGCCCGGTATACTTTTTTCGGAAGGCGTTCCTGCATTACTTTGTCTGTAAATACATCTTCACCGAAGATGTCCGCTACATTGAAATATTCGCTCATGTCCTCTCCTCTTTCCTTAACTTATTTTCGCAGCTGTTCTTCACCGGATAAAATATCATCGGATCTTCATCTGCTTTTATCCCCTGCCATATAAATCACACACATTCTTGTTTTTGAACCTATATAGCAAAAGAGGGCGTTCCATAAACCAATATTACGGAACACCCTTGTTCTGAGTATTAAAATACTCTCTTTTCCTGGAAATTGCAAGTGCCTTTTTATTTTTCGGTATATTTTCCAAAATTCAGAAAATATACCGGTCTTTTCTATTCACTTTGTTTACTCAGACTTTTTCTTGCTGACTACGTCGAAGATAACGGCTGCCAGAAGTACGAGGCCCTTTACGACCTTCTGCATGTTCTGGTCAGTACCCATGATCGACATACCCTGATTGATGATACCCATCAGGACTGCTCCGACGATAACGCCCGGAACCGTTCCGACTCCGCCGTATGCGGAAGCGCCGCCGATGAAGCAGGAACCGATTGCGTCCATTTCATAGTTCTGGCCGTAGGTCGGCTGTGCACTCGTCAGACGTGCGATCGTCAGCATACCTGCCAAGGCTGCGAGAAATCCCATGTTTGTGTAAGCGATAAAGTATACCATATCCGTGTTGATACCGGAAAGCTTCGTTGCCTTTTCGTTGCCGCCGACTGCGTAGAAGTAACGTCCTACCGTCGTCTTGCTGGTGATATAGCCATAAACCAGAACCACGATCAATACCCATACGAGGGAGGTCGGGATACCTTTGTGCTGTGCCAGCTTTACAGTGACAAACAGGATTACTGCACAGATCACAAGCATTTTTGCATACATCGCGCCGACATTTCCTGTCTCATAGCCTTTTTTCACACGGTTCATATGGCCGCGTACCGTGATAAATATGTAAGCGACACAGGCAATCACGCCGACTGCCATTGCCACGCGGTTCAGTCCGTCTCCGCCGCCAAGGAAATCCGGAACGTAGCAGTTTGCACCGCCGCCGAACAGCTTGATGAATGCTTCCGACTTGATCGGAAGTGTCTGACCGCCGAGTACCACGTTGGAAAGTCCGCGGAATACCAGCATGCCCGACAGGGTAACGATGAATGGCGGGATGCGCAGAAATGCGATCCAGAATGCCTGCCATGCGCCGATAATTGCGCCAAGCACAAGCATCAGTATGACTGCACTGCCGACCGGCAGATGCATTTTTTCCATCATGACACCGCCGACTGCACCAACAAAACATACAACAGAGCCGACCGACAGGTCAATGTTTCCTCCTGTCAGGATGCACAGCAGCATACCGGTTGCCAGCACAAATACGTATGCGTTCTGTGAAATGAGGTTCGTAATATTCTGTGGCAGAAGGATCTTGCCCTGCGTGCCCCAGGTGAAAAACAGTGTTACGAGAAGCAGTACGATGATCATCGTATATTTCTGAATTCCTTCTTTTAATTTTACCTTATCCATTTTGCTCTCCTTTTCCAGGGTAAAGCGGATGTCCAGTCCCCGCTTTTGCTCCTTATTTATGAACAAGCGGATATTCCAGGTCCGCTTTGCCAGCTGATCCGCAGCTTATTTTCGGTCTGACGACCGCAGGATACAGGACATAATCTTCTCCTGTGATGCCTCCTGCGCACTTAATTCTCCGGCGATTCTTCCCTCGTTCATCACGTAGATGCGGTCCGACATTCCGAGTACTTCCGGAAGCTCGGAGGAAATCATAATGACGGATTTGCCCGCTGCCACCAGATCATTGATGATACAGTAGATCTCATACTTTGCACCGACATCGATACCTCTCGTCGGTTCGTCCAGAATCAGCACATCCGGATCTGCAAACATCCACTTTGCAAGAAGCACCTTCTGCTGATTGCCGCCGCTTAAGTTTCCGACATTCTGCTCTACGGTCGGACATTTCGTTCTCAGTTTTTCCTTGTATTCTACCGCAACTGCATATTCCTTATCCTTATCGATCACAATTCCGTCACTGACGCCTTCCAGGTTTGCCAGCGTGGTATTGATCTTGATGGCATTGCTGAGGATCAGGCCGTCGCCTTTCCGGTCCTCTGTTACATAGGCCAGCTTGTGCTCGATGGCATCCTTTGCGCTCTTTAAATGAACTTCCTTTCCGTTCAGTTTTAAAGTACCGCTGATATTGGTTCCGTAACTCTTACCGAAAATGCTCTTGGCAAGCTCGGTACGTCCGGCACCCATCAGTCCGGAGATACCAACGACTTCTCCCTTGCGAACCTTCAGTGATACATTATCTACCACCTTACGTTCACTGTAGATCGGATGATAAACCGTCCAGTCTGACACTTCCATATTCACATCACCGATCTTCACATCATGACGTTTCGGGAAACGGTCTGCGATCTCACGGCCAACCATGCCTTTGATAATACGATCTTCCGTAAATTCATCCACACCCTTCACCAGAGTCTCGATCGTCGATCCATCACGAATAACGGTAATCTTATCTGCCACATAAGAAACTTCATTCAGCTTGTGGGTGATAATGATACAGGTCATTCCTTCTTTTTTAAATTTCAAAAGCAGATCCAGAAGCGCCTTGGAATCTGATTCATTCAGAGATGAGGTGGGCTCATCCAGGATCAGAAGCTTGGCATTTTTTGCCAGAGCCTTTGCGATCTCTACCAGCTGCTGCTTACCTACACCGATATCCTTGATCAGTGTACGGGAGGACTCGGACAGTCCTACCTGTTTCGTATATTGATCTGCCATACCATAGGTCTCATCCCAGTTGATGGCAACCTTCTTTCCACGTTCATTTCCCAGGAACATATTCTCCCCGATGGACATATAGGGAATCAGAGCCAGTTCCTGATGGATAATAACAATCCCTTTTGCTTCGCTTTCCTTAATATGATGGAACTTGCATACTTCGCCGTCATAGATAATATCACCTTCATAACTGCCGTAGGGATATACACCGGAAAGTACATTCATCAGAGTAGATTTACCAGCTCCGTTCTCTCCTACCAGAGCATGAATTTCGCCTTCCTCCACCTGAAGATTTACATTGTCAAGTGCTTTCACACCGGGGAATGTTTTGGTGATATTTTTCATTTCCAACAGTATCTTTGCCAAAATTGCTCCCTCCAAACTCAAAAAATAAAAGTCCTACATACAACAGGCGGGCGATTAGGCCCGCCTGTATAAGGTTTCGTATGATTACTCAGATAATATCCAATCTTACTGGATCTGATCCTCTGTGTAGTAACCGGAATCGATCAGGATTTCTTTGTAGTTGTCGATTGTAACAGCTACCGGCTCGCAAAGGTAAGACGGGATGACACCTGTTCCGTTGTCATATGTTTCTGTATCGTTAACCGGAGCTTCTGCGCCTGTCATGATAGCGTCAACCATTTCAACAACCTTGGATGCCAGTGTACGTGTATCTTTGAATACGGACATAGCCTGTGTTCCGTCTACGATGTGAGGAACGTTAGCGATATCGCAGTCCTGACCGGTGATGATCGGGTATTCGCCTGTGTAGTTAGCTGCCAGAGCGTTTACAACACCAAGTGCTGTAGAGTCGTTGGATGCCAGAACAGCGTCAAGGTTTGTTCCGTCTGCATAGTTGGAAGAAAGGATGTTCTCAAATCTTGCCTGTGCAGCGTCTGTAGCCCAGTTAGCGGTAGCAACTTCGTCTTTTGTCATCTGTCCGGAAGGAACAACCAGTTTGCCTGCATCGATGTACGGCTGAAGAACGTCCATAGCACCGCCGAAGAAGAAGTTTACGTTGTTGTCACCCGGGTCACCGGTTACCATTTCCAGATTGAACGGTCCATCCTGGTTTTCCAGATCCAGAGCGTCTACGATGTACTGGCCCTGAGTCTTGCCTACCAGATAGTTATCAAATGTTGCGTAGTAAGAAACAGCATCTGTGTTCATGATCAGACGGTCATAAGAGATAACCGGAATGTTTGCTTCCTTAGCCTGGGCAAGAACTGTTCCAAGGGAGTCACCTTCGATAGATGCGATAACCAGCAGCTGGTCGCCGTTAGCGATCATGTTCTCGATCTGAGAAACCTGAGTAGCAACGTCGTTGCCTGCGAACTGAAGGTCTACGGTATATCCTTTTTCTTCCAGCTGAGCCTTCATGTTCTCGCCGTCCTGATTCCATCTCTGAAGATCCTGTGTAGGCATTGCAACGCCGATCAGGCCTTTGGATTCTTCTGCATTAGCAACGGTACCAAGAGCTGCTACTGCAAGAGCTGCTGTTAAAACAACTAATCTTTTTTTCATTTTTGTTTCCTCCATAAAAATATTTTTTCCGTTCTCGGTGATATCAATATAACACAGACGGAACTGGATAAACTTGTCAATATCTTCAAATTTTTAAGAATTGCTCAGCACTTTCACCATGCAATAGCATTATTTTGCTATAGAATTGTGCTATTTAAACAGCAAGCAGCGGCCCGCAAGCAGGCCGCCGCATCATTTCCTTATTTCCGTTTTTTAGACTAAATCGTCACTTCATCAAACAGTCCCTTAACCGTCGGATAGATCTTTGCAAATTTCGCATACCTGTCATTGTACTTCTCTACCAGCTCCGGATCCGGTTCCACGGTATCTACCACTTTCACCAGTTTTGCAGCTGCTTCTTCCACGGATGCAAATTCTCCGCATGCTACTGCTGCCAGCATGGCTCCGCCGTAACCCGGTCCTTCTTCGCTTTCGATCACATCTACCTTAATACCGAGAACATTGGCGATGATCTTTTTCCACAGCGGACTCTTTGCTCCGCCGCCGCAGATCTTGGTGCGCTCAATGTTAATACCAAGAGATTTTGCGATCTCGAAGGAATCACGGATAGCAAATGCCACGCCTTCCAGAACTGCCTGGGTCATGTCTGCTCTTGTGGTATCCATGGTCATACCGATAAAGGTTCCTCTTGCATTGGGGTTATTGTGAGGAGATCTCTCTCCCATCAGATAGGGCAGGAAGAATACATGGTTTTCACCCAGTTTTTCGATCTTTGCCTGCTCTGCCGCATATTCTTTTGTTCCGATGATTTCATCCATCCACCATTTGTTGCAGGAGGCTGCGGAAAGCATACAGCCCATGAGATGATAGTGACCGTCTGCATGAGCAAATGCATGAAGGGCATTGTTCTTATCCACTCCGAAGTTTTTGCTGGATACGAAAATGGTCCCGCTGGTTCCAAGGGAGATGTTGCACATGCCATCACCTACGGTTCCGGTTCCCACTGCTGCAGCCGCATTGTCTCCTGCACCTGCTACGATCTTGACAGTCTCCGGGAAGCCCAGTTCTTTCGCCACTTCCGGAAGGATGGTTCCCACTGCTTCGTAGCTTTCGAAGATCTTCGGAACCTGTTCTTCTGTGATGCCGCAGATCTCCAGCATTTCTTTGGACCAGCATTTATTCTTTACATCAAAGATCAGCATTCCGGATGCATCGGACACGTCGGTGCAGTATACACCGGACAGTTTAAATGCGATGTAATCCTTCGGCAGCATGATCATTTTTGTTCTTGCAAAGTTTTCCGGCTCCTCTTCCTTCATCCAGAGGATCTTCGGTGCGGTAAAGCCTGCAAATGCGATGTTTGCGGTATACTCGGACAGCTTGTCTTTTCCGATCACCTGATTCAGATAATCGGTCTGTTTCTGTGTACGTCCATCGTTCCACAGAATGGCCGGACGGATGACTTCATCATTCTCATCCAGGGCTACCATTCCGTGCATCTGTCCGCCGAAGCTGATCCCTGCGATCTGGCTCTTGTCGCAGTCTGCAGTCAGCTCTTTTAACCCTTCCATTACGCCGTTCCACCAGTCTTCCGGCTTCTGCTCGGACCAGCCGGGATGCGGAAAATACAGCGGGTATTCTTTTGATACGATATTGTGGATCCTGCCTTCCCCGTCCATCAGAAGCAGTTTCACTGCTGAGGTACCAAGGTCAACGCCGATATATAACATAATTCCTTCCTCCATTAAAACAGGCGGACGCAGGATGCGCCCTGTATCCGCCCTTTTTCTTATGAACCGTTATCTTTCTTATGCAAACGGATTTTCTGTCGGGTAACGAACGCCTGCCGGCTGGTTGTATCCGATCTCATTTACATCTACTCCCAGAAGCTTGAATACTTCGTAGAGAGCTTTTCCGTGATGTCCGAATGCTACTGCACCGTGATGGGGATATCCGCCCTCGATCAGTACGTGACGGTAGAATCTTCCCATTTCCGGAATAGCGAATACACCGATTCCTCCGAAGGAACGTGTTGCTACCGGAAGAACTTCTCCTTCTGCGATGTAAGCGCGAAGCTTGTTGTCAGCTGTGCTCTGCAGACGGTAGAATGTGATCTCGCCCGGCTGGATGTCACCTTCCAGAGTACCCTGAGTAACTTCTTCCGGAAGATTTCTTGCCATGATCATCTGATACTTCATGCTGCAGGAAGACAGCTTCTTGGAGTTGGTATTTCCGCAGTGGAATCCCATGAAAGTATCTTTATGTGTATAGTTGTATTTTCCTTCGATGGACTCTTTGTACATATCCTTCGGAACAGAGTTGTTGATATCCAGCAGAGTAACGATGTCATCACTTACTGCGGTACCGATGAACTCGGACAGTGCGCCGTAGATATCTACCTCGCAGGATACGGGGATTCCGCGTCCTGTCAGACGGCTGTTTACATAGCAGGGAACGAATCCGAACTGTGTCTGGAATGCCGGCCAGCATTTTCCTGCGATTGCCACATATTTGCGGTATCCTTTGTGCGCTTCGATCCAGTCAAGAAGAGTCAGTTCGTACTGAGCAAGCTTCGGAAGAACTTCCGGTTTCATGTTGCCTTCGCCCAGCTCTGCTTCCATATCCTTCACTACATCCGGGATACGCGGGTCATTGTCATGTTTCTTAAATGCTTCAAACAGGTCAAGCTCTGAGTTCTCTTCGATCTCAATTCCCAGATTGTAAAGCTGTTTGATCGGTGCATTACAAGCAAGGAAGTTCAGAGGACGGGGACCGAAGCTGATGATCTTCAGATCCTTCACAGCCACGTATGCACGTGCGATGGGAAGGAATTCATGGATCATATCTGCGCAGTCCTCTGCGTCACCTACCGGATATTCCGGAATATAATAACCTTCTACGTTTCTCAGCTTCAGGTTGTAGCTTGCGTTGAGCATACCGCAGTAAGCATCTCCGCGTCCGCATACCAGGTCATTCTGTGATTCTTCTTCTGCAGCAACGATCATCTTCGGTCCGTTGAAGTGTTTTGCCAGCAGAGATTCGGAAATTTCCGGACCAAAGTTGCCAAGATATACAACCAGTGCATTACAGCCTGCTGCATTGATATCTTCCAGTGCCTGAACCATGTGGATCTCGCTCTCTACGATACAGATCGGACATTCGTAAATGTCTGCTGCATCATATTTTGCCTTGTAAGCTTCTACCAGAGCTTTTCTTCTGTTAACGGACAGAGATTCCGGGAAACAGTCACGGCTGACTGCAACGATTCCGATTTTTACTTTGGGCATGTTGTTCATGATAGTTATCCTCCTGATTATTTTCTTATACGGTTAAATTTTCACCCTTTAATCCCACGAATGCGCCTTCTATGCCGGCTTCTTCATGGGCGATGAGCCATTTGTTCCGGGCGGTCATCAGCTTGTCCTCCGGGAATTTTCCGGACAGAACCGGCGGCTCTGTGTTGGTTCCCTTCGGCAGTACCACCACTACCTGAAATCCTTTTTCCACTGCATTGCAGGGAGCATAATGAAGTGTTGTGCCGTAGAATTCCACAACCGTACCTGCCGGTGCCTCAAACGCTTCCATCTTGGCTGTATCGTATGTAAAATCATCTTCCACATCCTGCTCGGAACCGAGAAGAAATACAGCTCCTTCCAGCGGGATGTTGATCTCAGAATCACGATGATATTCCACCGCATTCAGCTTATGATTGTTGCCATTGCAGTATCCGATCTGAATCGGCATTCCTCCGAACACACTGTCACGAATCGTCTCATATTCCGCACAGGCTTCCAGCTCCGGTGAAGATGCTACATAGATCACATCCTGGGGAAGCGGTGTCTCTGCCAGACGCTTCAGCAGATCCGGCACTTCCAGGTCCAGAACTCTTCCGTATTTACGAAAAGCACTGTCTGTCACACTTTTAATCTGCATAGGTAAAACTCCTTTCTGAAAATTTTTTCATTCATTAGTTTACTCGCTAAACTAATTGTGATATACTTATCATAAACCCTATAACGGAAAATTGCAAGAGGATTTTATATTTTATGGCGAACTCAATGTTAACAGGAAATCAGGAGCTTATCCGCGACATCAATACCCAGTCAGTCATCCGGACCATCATCGAACATGGTCCTATTTCCCGTGCCGCCGTCTCTACCCGTCTGGGCCTTACCAAGGCCACGGTGTCCGCCATTGTTCAGGTTCTCCTGGAGCGTCACCTGATCCGTGAGATCGGAAGCGATGACACCAAAAAGGGACGAAAACCCATTCTTCTTCAATGCTGCAAGGACTGCGGCTACGTGATTTCTCTTGATCTTTCCACGGAGACCGTTACCCTCATGACCGCCAATTTAATGGGAGAAAACTGTTCCATCCGACAATTTTCCGCACCGAAAGACCCGGGTTCCATCACGGATTTTCTGATTGCCCGTATTCAGGAAGCGGCTGATCAGCTTCCCGAGAGTACCTACGGTCTTCTGGGAATCGCCCTGGGAATTCACGGCGTGGTTCATCACAACCGGATCATTTTTCTTCCCTATTCTTCTTATGAAGACACCGACCTGGTCACCCCATTGCAGGAGCATTTTCATGTGCCTGTCCTGATGGAAAACGAAGCAAATCTTTCCGTACTGGGAGAATGGGCCCACTGCCACAACACAAATGAAATGCTCTATATCAGTATCCATTCCGGAATCGGTGTGGGGATCATCATGCGAAATCAGCTGGTTAAGGGCAAAAACGGATACGCCGGTGAATTCGGTCATTCCATCATTGAGATCGACGGCCGCCCCTGCCCCTGCGGCAATCGGGGCTGTCTGGAACAGTACGCTTCCGAGCGGGCTCTGTTTGCGGATCTTGCCGCCATCAAGGGCTATCCCGTTACCCCTGAAGTATTCGGATCCCTGTATCAGAAAAAGGATCCCGATGCCCTTGCGTTAATGGACCGGTTCATCCGCTATATTTCTATCGGAATCAATAATCTGCTGAACACCTTTAATCCTGATATCATCGTATTAAACAGTGTCCTGAATATGTATCATCCCGCACTGTGTGAGGATATTACCGGACATCTGCACAACACCATGAAAAAGTACTGCCATCTGGTACCCTCCACTCTGCAGGATACCGCAGTCCTTCTGGGCGGCGTCTGGCTGATCCACAACCAGTTTCTCTACCCGAATCAGCTATAATTTTCAGAAAGGGATCCTCTGATACGATGAACACTCATAATAAGAAGAAACATATTTCCTTTATCACTGCACTGTCAGGACTGATCCTCATCGTCCTGGTCTGCCTGATGATCTTTATTTCTTTTGAATACTATGATCTGCTGAACCTTCAGAAGCAGTACGCTCCCGCCCTGTCCGGAACCTCTTATCAGCATCACTGCGCTTTTATCACGGATAATTACGAAGATGCTTTCTGGGATTCCGTCTACGAAGGGGCCCGCAGCCAGGGTGCCGAATGCGGGATCTATGTGGAAAACTTCGGCAAAGATCTCTACCTGACCTATACCACGGAAGAGCTTATGGAAATGGCCATTTCCGCCAACGTGGATGCCATTATTGTGGAACCGGAAGGCTCCATCACTTCTCTCATCGACGAAGCCACGGAAAAAGGAATCGCCGTCAGCACCATCTATAAAGATGATATGAACAGCAGCCGGTACAGTTTTACCGGAGTCAATAATTTCCGGATGGGCTACGAATACGGGGAACTGGCATTAAAATATTCCCCCTCCGATGCCGATTCCATTATGGTTCTCCTTGACAAGGAAGAATCCTCCGCCGAGCAGCGCCTTTTAATCTCCGGCATCGGACGTGCCATCCAGGAAAAGAACAGGGATATTACCATAGAAACCATGATTCTTGACAGCAACAGCACCTTTGATGTGGAGGAACAGGTGCGGAATTTCATGAAAAACTCCCACGGCATCACAGATACCATTATCTGTACAGACCTGGTGCAGACTCAGTCTGTCAGCCAGACCGCCATTGACCTGAACTTTGTAGGGGACTTTACCATTATCGGCTCCTATGAAAGCTATTCCGTCCTGGAAGCATTAAAAAACGGTGTCATTTCCGCCAACATTGTGGTAGATACCAGCCAGATGGGGAAAAGCGCCGTGATCAGCCTTCAGGAATATCTGACTTTCGGGCATTCCAGTGACTACACCTCAGTGAGCACCACCACCATCGGCAGGCAGAATGCCATTCAGCGTCTTGCCGCCATGGATAACCCCGGAACAGGAGGCAGCGCAGATGAAACCTAGACATTCCTTTTTTTCCAGCCTGCCTTTTCAGTTCAGGCTGATCAGTATTTTTTTCCTGACCTCTGTGTTGTCTCTCTGTATGTCTCTGTTTTTGAATCAGAACATCAACCGTTCCCTGGAGACGATCAACAGTATCTACACCAGCAACGATGCCCTGAATAAAATGTCCTCCTCACTGGCTTCTCTTCAGGCCAGCATCCAGGAATATCTGGAGACCAAAAGCACCGATTCTCTGAATGAGTATTATCAATACGAGCAGCAGTATAAAGATCTCCTGTCCTGGCTGAATACAGAAACCATGGACAACAATTCCGGCTCCATGGAGAAGAATATCTACAATATTTCCCAGAGCTATCTGGATGCCGCAGATCTGGCCATCGAGGCAAAGCGTGCCAGAAATACCGGACGGTACCGGACCATGTTCCAGGAGACCTCCAGGTACTATCAGTTTCTGACTTCCTACATTTTCAGTTTGAACAACCGCCAGTTTGTCAGCAACTCCGCAAGCTACCATTCTCTGGCTGCTTCCCTGATCCTTCTGGAGCGGATCAATTTTCTTATGACCATTGCCATGGCCCTGTTTAATATCTTTCTGATCATTATCCTGGTGCGTCAGATCACCAAGCCCATCATCAAACTGGCAGAAGCCTCCGATCAGGTGGCCGCCGGACACTTTGACGTAGAGCTGCCCCAGGTCACCTCCTCCGACGAGATCGGCGCTGTGACCCTGGCCTTTAATCAGATGATCACCAGTATCCGGGACTACATCGACAGGCTGAAAAGCAGTATGGAAGCGGAAAAGAAAGCGCAGGAGCGGGAACTTCTGATGGAAACCCACTTAAAGGATGCCCAGCTGAAATACTATCAGGCCCAGATCAATCCACATTTTCTTTTCAACTCCCTGAATGCGGGAGCACAGATGGCCATGATGGAGGATGCGGAAAAGACCTATTCCTTTATTCAGAATATGGCGGACTTTTTCCGGTACAGCATGAAATCTCTCCGGACCGATGTCTATCTGTCTCAGGAAGTGGAACTGGTGGAGAACTATCTGGCCATCATGAATGTCCGTTTTTCCGGAGAGATCCATTTTGAAAAAACCATTACCTGTGATATTTCCGGAATCCAGGTGCCCTGCATGATCCTGCAGCCTGCAGTGGAAAATGCCATCCAGTACGGCCTCCGCAATATCAGCTGGCCGGCTCTGCTGCGGCTGGAAATCGAAGAGACCGATACCTGCATCCGAATCCGTATCATTGACAACGGCTGCGGTATTTCCGAAGACCGACTGATACAGATCCGAAACGGAAGCGTGGTCAGCGCCTCATCCGAAAAAAATTCCAACGGAATCGGTCTTGGAAATGTTCAGGAACGACTGAAATTGTATTATAATAGAGAAGATCTGTTCTCCATCGAGAGTGAAGGAGAGAATAAAGGAACCACAGTCACCATTCGTGTTCCTCTGAATTAACGGGAGGTTCGTATGTATAAAATATTACTTGCAGATGATGAAGGCATTGTCCTGGATTCCCTCAAATTTATCATCAATAAAAATTTCGGGGAGTCCTGTGACATCCGTACCGCCAAAACCGGTCGTCAGGTCATCGAAATTTCCCAGGAATTTGTGCCGGATATTGCCTTTGTGGATATCCAGATGCCCGGGATCAAAGGGATCGAGGCCATCCGTGAGGTACGCACCTTTAATAAAAAATGCCAGTTCATTATCATGTCTGCCTATGATAAATTCACCTTTGCCCAGGAAGCCATTAATCTGGGCGTCATTGAATACCTGACCAAACCTGCCAGCCGGGAAAAGATCGTAGCGGCGCTGGAAAAAGCCATGCAGGTCATTGATCAGGACCGCAGCCGGCGCAGCCAGGATCTGATGATCCGTGAAAAGCTGGAGGCCGTGGTTCCTCTGATCGAAAACGGATTTATCAACCTGATGCTCTTTCAGGAGGACGCCGCACCCTATCTGGACCGGTATCGGGACCTTCTGAATATCCGCACCGATTATGGCTGGATCATGACACTGGAATACGGGGAGGCTGCCGATGACGGCACACTGGAAAACCCGGTAGGTTCCTCTGTCCACCTTCAGAAATATCATCTGGCATTCCGGGAGATCATTAAGGAATTCTTCCCCGCTGCCGTCATCGGTTCCGTTATGGCAAGCCGGGTTCCGGTGTTTATTCCTCATGAATCACCGGAGATCACCTATGAGGATCGTATCCACGCCATTGAATCTGCAAGAAACATGGTTCGTAAGCTGAAAAAGCAGCTGGATCTGAAATTCCGTGCCGGAATCGGAAATATCTGGCCGTTGACCGAGCAGAACAAGTCCTACGATGAGGCCAACAAATCCCTTCGTGTGGATAAAAGCAGCGTAGTTCATCTAAAAGATATCAAGATGGAACTGGAATACGCTCCCGACTATCCCGATGAACTGGAGCGTCAGCTCTTCGCCTATGTGATGAAAGGGGATAAAGCCGAAGTGATCCGCACGGCGAATCTGTTTTTTGACTGGATGACGGAGAATTATTCCGATTATCCCCAGTCGATCCGTACCAAGGCTCTGGAATTTGTCATGTGGGCAGAACGGGAAGTCTTCCTAAAAGGCGGAATACCCTATGGTTTTCTGTATCGAAAAGATTATCTGGATACCATTCTGGCCTGCTCCGCTTATGAAGAACTCCGCCGCTGGTTTATCGGAAAAATGTGCGATGCCTGCCGCAATATGAACAATGTAAAAGAAGAGAAAGAAACCACCACCGTGGGAAAAGCAAAACAGTACATAGAGCAGAATTTCAACAGGGAGCTTTCCCTGGAGGATGTTTCCCGTTATGTGGATATCAGCCCCTATTATTTCAGCAAGCTGTTCAAGGAAGAGACCGGGCAGACCTTTGTGGAATACCTGACCGAGCTTCGCATCCAGCGTGCCCGGGAGATGCTGCGCAATCCCGCTTTCAGCATCAAAGAGGTCTGTCTTGAAGTGGGTTACAGTGATCCCAATTATTTCAGCCGTATTTTCAAAAAAGTAACCGGCATGACGCCCACGGAATACAGAGAAGGGAAATAAGAAAGAAGGCCGTTATGAAAAGAAAAGCATTATTACTTGCGCTTACCGCCGCATTGTTCCTGACAGGATGCAGCACTGCCGTCACGGAATCCGTTACGGAATCCGCCGATTCTTCCGATGCCATCCGGATTGGGATGTCCTTTGACACCTTTGTGCTGGAACGCTGGATCCGGGACCGGGATATTTTTGTATCCACCGCCTCAGAACTGGGTGCGGAAGTCAATGTTCAGAACGCAAACGGCGACGCAGATGAACAGGCAGCCCAGGTGGAATATCTGATTGAAAAGGATATTGATGTCCTGGTGATCGTAGCGGTAGACGGAGAAAATGAACAGCTCATGTCCGCCATCCGCAAGGCTCAGGATAAAAACATCAAGGTTATCGCCTATGACCGCAGCATCAAAAACGCCAATGCCGATCTTCATGTGTCCTTTGACAATAAAAAAGTGGGAACTCTCATGGCGGAAGCGGTTCTCTCCCAGATTCCCGAAAACGGTAAAATCGCTGCACTCCTGGGCTCTCCCGCCGACAACAATGTGGTGCTGGTGGAAGAAGGCATTCAGGAGGTTCTGGAGAGTGCCGGCCAGTCCCTTGTCTACAAAAACTATGCGGATAACTGGAAGGCGGAATATGCCTACGATCAGATGAACCAGTATCTGGATGAGTACGGGGATGTGGATGCCGTGATCTGCGGAAATGATGGACTGGCTGCCATGGCATTTAAAGCCCTTTCCGAACACCGGATGCTGGATCACGTCTGCCTGGTGGGGCAGGATGCGGATATCGATGCCTGCCAGAGAATCGTGGAAGGGACCCAGTATATGACCGTATACAAATCCATTGAGCAGCTGGCAAAACAGACCGCTCAGTATGCGGTAAAACTGGCCAGAGACGAACCCCTGGAGCTGACCGATACCTTCTTTGACGGCACCTGGGACGTTCCCTTCCTGAAGCTGGAACCGGTAGCCGTTACCATGGAAAACATCGACCGTGAAATCATAGATTCCCGTTTTCATTTAAGAAGTGAAGTCTATCTCAATGTGGAGGATACCGATGTATAAAATCTTACTGGCAGATGACGAGGGAATTGCCATCGAATCTCTGAAATATGTGATTTTTCAGCAATTCGGAAACACCTGTGACATCCGCAGCACCCAGAGTGCCCGCCATCTGTTTGACATATTCGAGAAATTTCAGCCGGACATCATGTTTCTCAATGTACAGATGAACGGAGTGCACGGAATCTACACCATCCGCAAGCTCCATGCCATGCACAAAGACTGTATCTACATTGTCATGTCCCATACCCGGAAGACCAACTATCAGCGGGAAGGCGTCTACATGGGCATCGTAGACTATTTAAAGAAGCCCCTGCATAAAGAACAGACCCTGAAGACCCTGGAGGCCGCCTTCCTTCGGATCACTCAGGAACAGGAACAGAAGCTCCGGCAAAAAAACAATAAAGAAAAACTCCAGACCGCCATTCCGCTCATCGAAAGAGGTTTTGTCAGCGAACTTCTCTTCCGGGAGGAATCTATTCGAAACCTGGCCCCGTACCGGGAACTGCTGAATAT